>CAYUQI010000041.1:0-3281 GCA_964446935.1 uncultured Pseudomonadota bacterium | reverse complement strand
TTTTTAACCCTCAATAGCTTTCAAATAACCCGTTTTTAATGCATTATTTGCGTTAAAAACTATAAACATGTATTCTATTAGAAATAATAAAAAGATATCAATTTTGCGGGGGTTATTATCATGTTCTCAATAAAAAAACATCACATTGTTTTAATACTTTCATTAAGCACAGGCCTTCTCAATTTCACGCCTTTTGCGCAAGCAATGAAACGTTTACATTCAGAGAGATCTGAAGATTCAAGTTCATCAAGTTCCTCAATCGAATCAATCTCTTCACATGACGCAAGTTTCTCGCTTCCATCAGCACAACTCAAGAAAAGAAAAGTTTTAGATGATGCAGACGATCAAGGTTCTTTAGATAATTCAAGTACTCCAGTCCTCCCAAGTTCTTCAAACTCGTCAGCTATCTTACATTCAAGCTCGCCAATAGCCTTAGAGACAACAAGCGGATCTAGCTCACCAACAGTAACAAGTTCATCAAGTTCTTCACTCCCATTGGCAAACATCCCAAACCACATCAAATCTGTAGAAGAAATTCTAGGACTACACAAACCAATAAGTTTAGAAAAAATATGCCGTGACTTTGAAGATAAAGATACCTATCCAGAATATCCAGGACGCTCAGCCTTAGGAGTCCAACAACTCAAAAAGCCTCAAGCCTATTTTACCCAAGCTCAATTTAGTGCCTTGGTTCACGCATATATAACTCGAGCAGAAGCTGAAATCAAAAAATGTCCTCCTTACATTCAATATCCAACCATTCAATTACATCAAATAATAAAGGGGAATGCAGCAACACTTCATCAAAAAACAACCGCGCCACAAGATTCCCACATTGCAGTAATGGGTGATAACCATGGGTCAGGACACTCTCTTTTACGAGTTTTTTACGACATGTATCAGAGAAATATATTAAAAGATGACTTTACATTGAAGCCAAATTACTCTTTCCAATGTCTAGGAGACGGCGTAGACCGTGGTGCATATGGCATTGATGTATTAGCACTTTTTCTTATTTTAAAATTAAAAAATTGGAAGTTTGTTGTTCTCGGCCGTGGCAACCACGAAGAAGAATGTATTTACCGAACCTATGGGTTGATAAATACATACATTATGCCATCAGCGAATACTTCCTCTACTACTACAACGACAACACTTCCCAAGCCGATGCCAACAATTATACCTGGTGAAATTTCTTATAAATACGGTTCCGATACTGAAAACGGTTTTATACAAATGCTCAATCAGCTTTTTGCCTTATTCCCAAGTGCTTGCTGGACCCAAACTCCTTACGGATGGATTTTATCAACGCATGGAGGTTTTGACCCAGTTACACTTCCAAAGGTTCGAGATCAGTTATTGAATACAAATAAACCACCATTTACTCTCATCATCTCAGGCGAAAACATATCAAATAAATATACATGGTACGACGTTATCGCACAAAATAATAAAATCTATATGTTAGACAAACGCAATACCGGGCTTCATGTTGTTGAAGATGTTTTAAGCATCATGAAACAATATGATATTATTGCCTGGTCCCGTGGCCACAATCATTTCGATTATAATATGATGCTTTTATCAATGAATCCTCCTTCTCCGATCCCCTCATCGCAACAATCATTTAATCATCCATCACTTGTAGATTGGAAACGGATCTATCCATCTCAAACAGTAATACCATTATCCATTTCAATACCAATTTTCACCCTCAGTACAGCAACTGAAATTATCAGGGGCCCACAAAAAGCATCCTATGCAATCATAAATATCAACGATTCATTAGAAAATTGTACGATAATGCCCGTAGAAATAGACTTCCTCCCCAATAAAATCATACCCCAAACAAAATCACAGGCTGATAATGGAGATAGCCAAATTGATGATGAAATAACAATCAATCCTCTCTACAACCAAAACAACGTTGGGACTAATGATACCAATAACGTTGACGACGAAATAACAATCAATAATAACCCAACGGTAAATATCAATGATGATAATGATGATGCCAATGAAATAACCATCAACCCTCAGGCGTCCATAATCCAAATAACAGATGATAATGATGATGCCCCTACAACAAGTTCATCAAAACCGCCACTCTTTCACGCATCATCTACATTGCATTGAACCGGTATAAATAAATGGAGTTGTTATGTTAAAAAAAATTTTTTTGTTGCTCTCTCTGCACATATTCGCCAGCATCAATCTGTTTTCTATGGACGCCGAACAATCCTACGATGAAAACATTGCCATAGAATTGGCCGCGTTTTATCAAACTATTGCTGATCAAACAACGAACGAACAAAAACAACAAATTCTTTCTATTTTGCAGCTGCGAAAAAGGGTTATTGATTTACTATTCATGGAATCTTGTCTTCGCAAAACATTCAGTGACGTCACCCTGTGGAACAACCCAACAAAGCTATCTCACCAACCAATTCGTCACTTCTGTCAGCCCTTGAACGAAATGATAACACAACACAAAGAGGGAGTTAAAAAAGCCTACATGGACGCTGAAATAGCTTACTCAGAAGCAGATTGCACAATTAAAAAAACGTTGGCTGACATAAACGTTTTATTTCAAAAAGATCTTGCCAAACATTTCAAAGATGAATCAGAATTTATCATAAAAAACTATTTAATGTACGAAAATCTCCAACCATTGCTCAATGCTCGTTGTTTGTCGGGAGATGAATATAAACAATATTTATGGAACAAAGGGCTCAATGATGTAGGCATAATCCACGCATTTGCAGATCTGTATTTTAACGGAGAAATGTACAAAATGCATCTTTTCGGCTGTTACAAATCTCTCTCGGCGTGTCCTGCAACGAAAAAAATAACCCCTCCCCAATCACAAGAAATATTTGGGTTAGACTGCGCAATGGCCAGTCTTTCTTTTCAGCAATTAGTAGAAATCAATCAGCTCATTTACCAAGCAGCTCTTTGTAAAATCAGCAAGGAGTTTGTTGTATTAAAAGATTCATTACCAAAGAACCCCATCCATGCAAAAAATTTGCAATTATGCACTTCTGTAAACATCAACGAGACAGGCCTTGCAACAAAAGTCAAAAATCTCACGTTTCTCACCCCTTCTGCGCAACAAGATCTTATCAAGCTTATTACCATTGGGTGTTATCAATCACTGGTACTCTATCATAACCATATAAACAGTTGTATTCTGTTCATACAAAAAAATGCATCAATCACAACATTACCACAAAATATTGTTGTCATTTTTGATGAAAGCACAAAGCCAAACTACCTTGAAA
>CAYUQI010000040.1:0-5839 GCA_964446935.1 uncultured Pseudomonadota bacterium | reverse complement strand
GGGCACACTTTATTGTTCTGATGTATCTGGTTTTGGTGGTTTTTTCAGCGTTCGGACAGTTGCATTGACGACCTCTATTAACCCAAATCCTGGTACTTGTTTTCCCACTGTTCCTTTTAGGTCATCCATCTTGGTAACAAGGGCGGTGCCTTCTTGTTGTTTATTATTCTTGTCTGTGCATGTATTGCTATCGGCTGCAGTACGAGTTGGTTTGGGACGATGGTGGCGATGCTGTTTGTTTACTGTAGGAGCAGGGGGTTCTTTGGGCTTAGTTGATTGAGCTGGAGTTTCTTCTGTGGAGTCGCGGTGCTTTTGGTAGACGAAAACAATGATCCCTATTATAAGTACAATTATCATTGTTATGCAAAGCCATCGTTTTCGAAGTGCTGATTTGGTTGGCTTTGGCTGACATTCGGGGAAATTTTGAAGAACGATTTGTGTCAGTTGCTGGAATGCCTGATAGATGTCTTTGGTTGCCTGAATCAGTTGATCATAGGTTGGTTGTGTGGTTGTGGCAATCAGTGCGTTTGTATGTTGTACAAATTCTGCAACAAAAAGAGATCGGATAACATCACTGATGCGAGCAATACCACAGTGCATAATAAGTTCATCAAAGATTTGTTGATTACTGAATGAAAGTGTATTGAGTGCGAGTGCGTATTCGTCATAGACTGCATTGCAAAGGCTCTGATATTTTTTTTCAAAAAGCGTTGCATTATGCAGAATGGCGTGAGCTTCGTGTTCAAGAGTACTGCGATTATATGGCTTTTTGCCGTTGATAAGTGTTAGCAGGTTTGTTTGATGCTTATTAATAGTGCTAACACAATCGTCTTCTGATTGTGCGAAAATGTGTTTTGTGAGCAAGGAAAAGAGCAAAAAAACAATTAGTACTATGCGCATAATTATACTTCTTATAGGTCGATGTGATGATTAAAGGTGCTACAATAAGAGTGTGAGAAAAGTATTAAAAAAAGTAAAGAAAAAGCACGGACGGTTGTTACACCATCCGTGCTTTGTAATCTAAAGAATCGATTGTATTATTTTACGAGTTTTGTTAAAAAACAAGGCTTTGGCTGTGCTTTGGCGCTTAGGCTCAATACACTTGAAAGCCAGCAAGGGTTAAATACTTTGTTGCCCAATAACGATGTCGTTACTTTTTGTGCAACAGCTGCTTTGCTGCCAAACCAACGTGATAAGAAGCATTTATTATTCCAAGCTGTTTCAATAGCACCCTTTAATGTAGCGGTTGAAACAAATGATGGAACAACCTTGCTAATTCCTGCTTGCATAAAGTTTGGAAGCATACGAGCTATTGTGCCGTAGCCAACAAAATGACCCAAGAGAGCAGCGCCAGCGGCTGCACCAAGTGTACCGCAAATCAGTGCTGTAGTTCTGTATGGGTGAGCCTTGACAGCTGTCTTCAATTGTTCTTTGTGTTCATGTGCCCAGGTGCCAAATTGTTCAATGTGGCTAGGCTTTTTTGGTTCTTCTTTAGTAACTTCGGTGTAAAGTGCAGGCAATAAGCTGACTGCGTTTGCGATTTCTTTGATAGTACCGGTTTTGATATCGCCTGTTAATGGCTGACAGATACCGTTGAGAAGGTTTGTCCAGGCTGTTTGTTCTGCTGCTGGGTTGTTGTGTACATGCTTAGCTTTTATAGCTGCTACAAGTGTTGGTTCTTTTTTGATAACGGCAGCAATACCCTTGATGTCTGCAGCTGTTTTCGCTGGCTTTGCAATAAGTTGATGTAATCTGTGATTGTCCTTAGTTGATACGCCTGCTGCTGAACCGACTGTAACGATGGCAACAACTGCCATAAGTAAGTATTTCTTCATAAGATATAACCTCCCTAGTTTAAATATGGTTTTGAAGAAACAAACGACTCTACTATTTTTTTTGAACGAAGAACGAAAAATTGGTTACGTTTGAGACCCCCCTCGGGTGCTTGACGTATGTGTCTACTTTACCGATAAAAAAATCAAATCGCAAAAGGGGGGCTAGTGCTTGCTCCAAAAGCGTGATACAGTGGCTACGCAGAAAATACGGAGTTATTGTTTAATTGAAAAGAAAGATGACAAATGTCGGGTAAATGGGCGATTTTATATCAGCGATCGCTTAAAATAAAATACATTTTGTATGTTTTTTGGGTACTTATGATGGTACTTATGACCCGCCTTTTTTATTTGCAAATCGATAAAAATAGCGTTTTTGTGAATTTGGGCACTAAGAATTTCTTACGTATAGAGCTTATTCCGCCCCTCCGTGGTGATGTTTATGATTGCAACCATGTTCTTTTGGCAGCAAATAAACCACTTTTTGACCTTCAATGGTATGGAATTGGCAAGCCTAAACTGACTGAGCATGATGAGATGATTCTTGCTAAGGCCGGAGCTATTGTAGGCATTGATTTTTCAGAACCTGAGCGCCATATAGCTATTGCTCACGCTGAGAAGTATGCCCGACGTTTGGTGTTGAGCCAAAATCTGAATTTTGACCAATTATGCCAGATTAGTGAACAGTGTGCCGATGCCGAGCATCTCGTTATAACTAATCGTTTTCAACGTATTTATCCATATCATGAGCTGGCAAGTCATGTTTTGGGGTACCTCAACCGTGGTGAACACAGTGGACAGGCTGGCCTTGAGCTTGAGTTTGATACGATGTTACAGGGACAGCAAGGGCGCCTTTTGCAGGTTATTAATTCAACCGGTAAAACCTTGGCACAACGTATTTATCAAGAAGCAAAAGCTGGTCAAGACATTGTTCTTACCCTTGATTTTGAGTTTCAACAATTGGCAGAAAAACTGTTTCACGATGGACAAGCTGGAGCTTTTATTCTTATGGATCCATTCGATGGTGCTATTAAGGCTCTTGCTTCCTATCCACGGTTTGATCCGAATATGTTTTTAAACCCCATTTCACAGGATGATTGGGACAAATTGACGACGAATAACCCTCTGATTAACCGGGCAACTTGCGCTTTGTATCCACCTGCATCAACGTTCAAATTGGTGACCTGGGCTGCAGGATTAGAGGAAAATGTTATTGATCAACATGATGAAGTTTTTTGTAACGGATACGTTACTTTTTGCGGTCGTAGGTATTATTGCCAACACCATCTAGGCCATGGTGCTTTGTCACCGAAAGAAGCTTTAGTTGTGTCATGCAATATTCCTTGCTTTCGTATGGCTAAAAAGCTCAAAGTAGACTGCATTGCCTCCTATGCTCGTCGCTTTGGTCTTGGGAGAAAAACTAATTTTTTATTACCAGAAAAAGATGGGCTGGTGCCTACCACACATTGGAAAAAGGAAACCAAGGGGGAACGGTGGTGGAAGGGAGAAACGCTATCAGTGAGCATAGGGCAAAGTTACTTGTTGGTAACCCCCCTCCAACTTGCTCGTATGGTTGGCGCTATTTGTACCGGATATCTCGTCAAGCCGCGTTTGTTAGAGACCGAACTTGTCGAAAAGGAACCATTGAGGGTATCGGGGGCAACCCTTACCTTTTTACGTGGTGCTATGAAAGAGGTTGTTAGTGACGGAACTGGTCGGATGCTCAAAAACTTGTCCGCGTTTGATATTTATGCTAAAACCGGAACCGCACAAATCTGCAGTCTCGATAAAGAAATAACCAATAAAAGCTTGCTTGAACATGGTTGGCTTGTCGGGTACTTTTCGTATCGAGGGCAAAGACCGTTGGTGATGCTTGTTTTATTAGAGCATGAGGGGTCGTCACATTTTGCTATTGAAGGGGCATATCGATTTTTTAGGGGCTATCAAAACTTAATGCAGGAGAAACAATTACGTGAGTCAGATAAAAGCAGCATTCTTTGATCGTGATGGGACACTCATTTATGATGTCCCATTTCTTTCCAATCTCAATGACATAAAACTTATTCCTTCTGCTGTTCACATTGCTCGTTTGTGTCAACAACGAGGGTATCGTTTGTTTATGGTAACCAATCAATCGGGAGTTGCTCGTGGATTGTTTGGTGAGGCATTTGTGCAGCAAGCTAATGATGTTGTTTGTTCTCTTCTAGCGGCTCACGGTGTTGTTTTACAAGGTGTTTATTATTGCCCGCATCATCCAGTCGATGCTGTGCTTGAACACTACAAAAAAGATTGCCTTTGTCGTAAGCCTTATCCTGGTATGTTGATGCATGCAGCACAAACCTACAACATTGATTTGAAACAATCCCTTATGTTTGGGGACCGAGAGACAGATTGGGGAGCTGGCCGTGCCGCAGGATGCACCGTGTGGGATATTACCCAACTTTTTGCATTACCCCCTAGCCGATATGCTACACTACTGTTCTAGCGAAGCTTGATAATTTTTAGCCATGAAAGGCGCGTTATGGAACAAGAATTAGTGACAACAACTCCCAAAAGTACGTTTAAAGGAAATATTTTATTGTTCTATGCCTTTGACATTGGTGATGCCATTAATCTTGAATACATCAAGCAAAAGGGATCTGTTAACATTTGTGTTATGCCGTTATCTGCATATTTTAAAAATTATCATATACCTCTTGCCTTCAGGATGTCAGATGAGCAGACCAAGGAGGGTGAGAGTGGTGGCGTGATGGATGCGACGTGTATTTCGAGCAAGATTCATCACTTTGGTGTGCTTTCGTACTATTATCGTGTACCGTTTGAAGATTCGTTTGAAAATTTAAAAGTCAAAATTATTGATATAAAAAAAAGCTTTGATGAGCGTAGTGAAATTGATGCTAAAGAGACGTTTAAAAAAATATATCCTGCTATAGAAAAGCCTCGTTTTTATAGTTTAAAAAATTCATACTTTGCACTTCATGTTTATCCGCTCAAAGAAAAAATGAATGCACAAGAATTTAAAGAATTATACGGAAGTAAGATAGCATCGTTATTGCGGCTTGAAGTGTATGCACTCTCTGATTATCAAATGGACGAAATTTTAGCTTCAAGTATTGGTTATTACGGTCAGGATTTGATTATTGTCGATAGTGCGGCTTCATTTATTTATGACGATGAATATTTCGAACCGCTTGAATTCTTTGAATCAGCAAATGTGCAAAAACTGGAATTACAGTATTTTGACCGATTGCTTGATCAGAAACTTAATTTCTTTTATGCCCAAGAATCGTATAAGGTTCCGCTTAAGGCCTATATTCCGCTTATTGGACAGCGTATGGAGTTGCCAATTTCGCGTTTGGCACAGATGCGTGTCGATATTTCGGTGGTTACCGAACGGTTAGAGAATAGTATCAAAATGGCTGGCGATGAGTATTATTCAAAATTGTATTCGATGCTTGAAGAAAAGATGTCATTGCGTGAGTGGCGTGAATCAATCAATCGCAAACTCAACATTATTCATGACTTGTATTCTGTGTATCAAGATCGCCTCGATACACTTCACGAGGAGATCTTGACACTTGTTATTATTATCTTGATTGCCTTTGAGGCCTTTTTAGCATTTATGCGATAAGGGTCTATTGTTGGCAAGTCGTTCCACAGAAGCTTTCACCGCGTAATTTGCAACATGTTGAATAACAGCAGTCGTAGATTTTACCCATATCAGTACCGGTTGGAATATGCAGATTTTGTAACGTGTAAGTTACAATATTGTATACTTGCTTGAAAAAACATTGATATTGGCATGGTGTTATGTTGTTGTAATAATGTGAAATAACAAAACCAATGGCAGCTACAATGACTGTATCAAGAAGGATAAGCCATTTATTGTTCCATGCGGCTTTTGCATGCCACCATACTATTTTAAATGGTAATAATGGTAGTTTTAGCACAGAACAAAGTGAACATCTCGACTTACTTTTAGATGAGCTTGTGTTTTCTGTTGGTGT
>CAYUQI010000039.1:3639-6116 GCA_964446935.1 uncultured Pseudomonadota bacterium | reverse complement strand
CAATCGTGATGTGTTGATAAAAATGATAAAATACAGTTATAAATGCGCCATGGATTGTCTTGTAGAACTTTATAGTGGGGTTAGCCTTTGTGCAGATATTACGTTGGCACGCAAACAGGGACAAGCGGGTCCTTTAAAAAAGATTTTTGTTGTAACTGGTAAACAGCATACGGATCAACTTGCAAAAATTCTAAAGGTGCTTGGCTGCCAGGAAATATATAGAAGATTGGTAGATCCAGTAGATATTGATGCAGGGGATGGAGATTTAGATGACCTATTCGATGATGTTAATCAAGCGTTGATTATGCCTTCTTGTATGCTTAGTGAATTAATGCACCATTAATTAATGTTTGTTGTCTTTTTTAATGTGTCTTGTACATTTTTCTTTGAGTCTATTTCATAGGAGAATGTATTATGGCCAAGTACTCGTTATGTATTCGATTATGCATAGTATCGTGTCTAGTCTGTTCTTATTCTAATCTTTTTTCCGTTGTTATTTTAATTCATGGCTCATTTGCCAGTTCCCATGCATGGTGGCAGCCTGATGGCGGTTTTTATAAAGAACTGGAAGCACAAGCTAAGGTTCTTGGCCATGGTGTTGTGCCATTTCAATGGTCAGGAACGCCGGTTGAAAAAGATATTATCAATGCCGGCAAAATTCTTGCCAAACTTATTCAAAGTTATCCAGCAACCGAACCAATTATTGTCATTGGTCATAGCCATGGTGGCAATGTGATTAATTATTCCAGTCAGCTTCTTGAAGATAAGGTTACTTCATTGTGTAATCAAATGTCACACAAACCTATCGATGCAGTAGTTGCAGCAGCAACACAGCAGATTACTGCGCAGCATTTGTCTGATGCAAATGCTCTTACGCACTATACTTCACCAACATCAGCGTTTTGCGATGTTGTGGCGACAACCAAGCAAGGAACACTAACAACAAACAATCAAAAGAAATATCGGATTACCCGTGTCTATTTATTAGGCACACCGGTTGATAACAAACATTTTGCTCCTAATATGAACGTCATTGGTCATCTGATTAATTTATATTCAGTCGGCGATTATATACAGCAGGTACTTGGGCTGTATGAACGGCGATATCATTTACATGAACGACTTACCAATATTGAAATAGAATTTAAAAAAGATGGACTGTCAATAACTAAGCCAGGCCATAGTGCGCTTCATGGTACTCTTGTGGGTCGGTGGTTGTTATATATCCCTGATTATCTGAGCAAGCAGGGTATAGGCAATTTTAAACAATTTACCTATGCTCACAATGGTCGTATTATGTTTGAACAAGAAAAAGAACCGTGGTATGACATGTTAGTTCCAAACCATTAACATTGTGTGTAAAATTTACATTTTTAATCTACCACTTTTTTGCGATACGGATAAAAACTTCTACCAATTCTGGGTCAAATTGTTGTGGCGTGTGGTTACAAATTTCAGCCAATGCCATTCGTTTGCCGAGTGCTTTGCGATATGTTCGTTTGGATGTAATGGCATCGTACGTATCAACAATGGCAACTAATCGAGCATCAAAAGGTATCTTTTTACCCTTTAATCCATCTGGATATCCGTTGCCATTAAACTGTTCGTGATGATGTTTGATAATAGGAACAAGCGTTTTAAATGTAGAAAATTGTGACATAATTTTGGCGCCTTTAACTGGGTGTTGCATGATGAGTTTGTATTCATATGGTTTTAAGGTACCGTGCTTGCGTAAAATTTCCGGTGATATACCAATTTTGCCAATGTCATGAAACAACGCACCATAATAAATGCGGAGAATGTGACGTGGCGAAAGTTTGAGTGCTCGAGCGAATTGTTGTGCATATGAAGCAACATTGATGGAATGCTTTCGGGTGTAAGGATCAAGCGCATCGATAATGGCAATCAAGCCATTAACAAGCTCTTGTCGCAATAGTTTTTTTGATTGTATTTGCTGCTTATGCATGTTTTTTTTCATTGCTATCACCGACATTCTTTTTGGTCGTATACCGTTTTTTTAGTTCTTTAACCAATTTAGTCTTTTGATATCCATATCGGGTCGACAAACGTTTTTCATCACTAATAATGCGTTTAAATGAAAGTACCATAAACTTTTTATCTTTAGCTTTAAATGAAATGATTCCCTCTGACGTTGGGTCTTGGGACTTGGTTTGTATAATGCTGCGCATTTGTTCAAGGGTATTGACCTCTTTACCATCTACTTCTCTAATAATGTCACCAACTCCTATACAGCGAGCTTCTTGTGTTTGAGAGGTTGGAAAGACATGTGTTACGATAAGGCGTGGTTTGTATTGATGCTCTCTTTTTTCATAGATAGCCAAATCCCTGGATATAGCAGCGTTGAGTTCTTCAAATGTTTCAATGTGATTGAGGGTGAGTTGCATGATGACCATACCGCCAATAATTTCGTAATCGATTGTTTCGTGAGGTGGATAAAATGTTCTGATAGGTAAAAG
>CAYUQI010000039.1:1525-3539 GCA_964446935.1 uncultured Pseudomonadota bacterium | reverse complement strand
GGATCAATAAAGAACCCGGAACCAAAACTTTTTTTAATCTCGGGTGATTTGAATGGTTCAAGCCAATTAAATTCACTTGTTTGTACAAATACTTGGACAACTGTGTCTTTGGCCATTTCTTGAACCGACCGCCAATTAAGGGTTTGCTCCGGTTGTGTTTGCAAGCATAGCCCTGTTGTTAGTAACAATGTGCAAATACCAAACATTCCTAAGAATAGACCCTTTTTCATTGCTCCCCCTCAGTTTGGTATGGCTAATGACTCCCCGTCATCCTTAATTTAAGCAAAAAACATTAATTAATTACAGGTATTACATATTTTGCTGGAAAAGCGGTTGGTTTAATGCGTGTTTGAATATAGTGCAATGGCTAGTGGATTAAAATTTTGACCTTCAGGGCCTTCTTTCTCTGTTGCCGTCCCACTTTCATTTGCACAGAATGTTCGCGTTGGATGCGGTTCACCATCGTTTGGGAACGGGGAAGATAAATGCTCGCCAAAAACACTTTGAGCATATTCATATATCTGTTTTTTCGCTTCAAGTTGTGGGATGTTTGCAAGATAGTAACGCAAAAATGTTTCTTTCAGAGGTTTTTCTAATGGTTTTATACATCTGATGAATTTGGCCGCATAGGTGATAGCTATTGACTGCATCCAATTCCCATTGCTCAGTGGTCCGTTTTGTAATGCTGTAATATGATGAATTATGTTTTGTTTTGTTTTAGTCAGAATAAGTTGTTTGTCTTGTGCGGATATTTCAGAAAAATCAACGTTCGAGAGACAACGGGTAATAATCATTGATGGTGTGAACAGGTCAGCTGTTTTGGCAAATGATGTAGATCCTATAATTTCAAACAATGAAGTCCATATTGAACAGTTTGCATTGGAAAAAGGCACTGCATCAATTATTTTTTCTAACAATATCTGAGCTTCATATTGAGCTAAAAATTTTTCATTATCAGAAATGATTTTGAGCAGAATTATTGCTATTGGAAGTAACAAATGATGTGCATTGGTTTTCACCAAGGAGTCAATCAATTTTTCAAAAAGTGGCATAAATTCTGTTTTGATAGACCAGTTTTCTTTGCAAATTGCTTGTTCAAGAAGGACGAGAAAAAATTTAATTTCTTTTTCGGTGATGGATGGTAATGAAAGATGGATATCAATAAGCATTTTCCACACCTCAATGCATAATAATAATTGATCCTCCATGGTTACATCAAGAACGGGTAAGCAGTGTTGTAAGAACTCACTAATCATAAGCAGCAGATTGTTTTTTATTGTTGAACCATCTATTTTTTTTACTAATTCTATGAGTGTTTTTATACTCGCACGCGTTATAACTATTGGTTCGTGGGTGAGTAATGTGCACATAATGTTTTTAAGATGCATTATCAATTGTTCTGAGATAATTTGATCTTTCAAGGCGTTAATTGCTGAACCAACGAGCAGGGATAGGTTTGAAATTGGTTGTGTTGGCGGTATCTGTAATACGTATGCAAGTGTACTGAATAATAATGGTGCATAGGCTTGCGGCTCATCCTCATAAAGTATTCTAAAGGGTATACCAATATTATTTTGAGGATTAGTTACAGCTTGGGCCCACAAAAGAGAAAGCTTTTCTTGTATGTTCTGATCAATAAGGCCTTTATTAAATAAAATGGGTACCAATTCTACTATTTTTCTAGCTTCGCTTTCTATGGTGGGGTTGAATTTCAAAATACAGTTCGTTAATTCTTGAGCGAGTTTGGTTTTTGCAGCTTGTGATTCATGATCAATAAATGGATTTATAATATGCATGTGATCCGGAACGGTACTTGTTGTAACTGTTTTCATAATAAGTGGTAACGCCCACTCAAACTTTTTTTCTTCTGGCTGATGTAGCGCAAGCATTTTGCTTACTATTTTTTCGGCGAAATTTGATGAGTTATTTACATGTCGAGTGATAGATTCATAGGCAAATAAAATATGTAAAAATTGGCATACCTGTGGTATGAGCGCTTCTTTGTATGATGGTT
>CAYUQI010000039.1:0-1425 GCA_964446935.1 uncultured Pseudomonadota bacterium | reverse complement strand
CGCCTTTAATTGTACGCATTGCCTTCAAGATTGAGCTTATGTCATTTGGGCCTTCTAATTCTTCAATAAAAAACGACTTTTTACTTTTCCTCCCCTTAATTCTAAAAAATGCATCGCGAATGAAATGGAAGACTCCATACAGCGCAGGATGTGCTGTACAATGATCAGGTGTTTCAAGAACTATTTTCTTAAAACCATGATAAGAATCACCAGGAACTCGAGAAATAATTGCTGGATACGTGTAACAACAACGGTTTGTAGAGCCAAGCATTTCTTGTGTAAGTTCTGGTTTTTGTTCTAAAAGTTCAAATAATGTTGGATATGACTGTGAGATGTTTTGTTCTTTTTTGTTAATGGTTGCAAGATTTGGGCTTTGGTGGCTTTTGATTATCATCGTATTGGTGATTGTTTCTTGATCAAGAAAAACATAATCATGTTCCGCAATTTGGATATCAACATCCATATCATCTTTGTCTGTGCCTTCTATGACAAAAGTATTAGTATACAACTGGTTTTTGACCCCTTGCAGAGATATAAAGGTTGGTAAAATTAAACAGGGAATATTAGTTTGAATATGATCTGGATTGAGTTCTTCCAATAATTCTTTGTATAACGTTTGATTTGTATTGGCATTTATTTGAGTACACAAGGAAAAAATCTTTTGAAAATTAAGCTTTGCATAAAATGTTGAAACATCTGGAATGCCAATGGCCACGATTGGAAATGAATATGATTTAAGAAATTGTATATGTGTGCCAATGAAACAGCTGTCGAGCATTAGAATCCCCATCGAAATTTTTGTTTCAAAAAATGATAGCATTGTTTTCATTGCCTCAAGAGGAATATTTGCAATGCGTGCTTGAGATCCGTGCCCAAAGATGTAGATGTTCCACATTATTTCATCATTTTTTTCCGGTGATGTTTGTATAAACAGTTTAAGATCCGATGCAGTAACGGGTGGATTGTTGGTGATTGGATTAAATTCTTCGATGACGTCCAGAAAGTTTCCAGATGCCGATTTGATTTCTTGCAACTGCTCTGTGTTAAAAAACTTCATTAATGATTTGCAAGTGTCAGGAATGACGAGACATAATTGAGATTTGTTTTTGGTGGCGGCTTGATAAATTTTATAATTTGTGAATGTTTTAAAACAAACGTCAATGGTTGTTGGATAAACTAGTTGCTTTGTTGCATTGGAAAGACAGGTGATAAGATATCTGTATAAAAGTGATTTAGAAGTGAGTATGGGAACCGCACTTGCATTGAGCAGGTCAGATAATGTAAGATGCCCAGCCGTATAATCACTATATGGATTTTCAGTCATACTATCTTCAAACAAAATACCAAGAGGGATGTTCTGTACGATCTTTGCCTTTTTGTGTACAGCCCATTCATCATCTGAATCGTCTAACGATTCAAGCGACA
>CAYUQI010000038.1:0-6256 GCA_964446935.1 uncultured Pseudomonadota bacterium | reverse complement strand
ATGTTGCCGAGATTTTTGGTGATGAAGAAAAAGACAATCGCTATTTTAATGTTGGGAGTCCATTGGACATGGACACCCCGGTATGCCTTGACCTGAATCGATTTATTGAGCGCAGTAATGGTATTTTTGGTAAGTCTGGCACTGGAAAAACATTCATTACCAGACTCATTCTTGCTGGTTTGGTTAATAGCGGCAGGGCGGCAAGTCTTATTTTTGATATGCATAGTGAATATGGTTACCAGGCTCGCAAAGAAGGAGACGGACAGTCGTTTGTTAAAGGTCTTAAAACATTGTTTCAAAGCAAAGTTGCTATTTTTTCACTTGACCCGGAATCCACTCGGCGTCGTGGTGGTAATCCAGACTTTACTGTTGATTTGAGCTTGCATGATATTCGTGTTGAGGATGTTATGCCACTACAAGATGAGTTGAATCTTCATCCAACCGCGCTTGAAGCTGCCTATTTGATAGCGAGTAAATATGGGAAAAACTGGCTTGCTGTTTTGCTCGAAAAAGAGGCGGAACTTAAAGAATTTGCCAACGAAATTGGGGCACATCCTGAATCGGTTGGTGCATTATATCGTAAACTTAAGCGTCTTGAAAAATTTCCTTTTCTACGCAAAGAGCAGCAGACAACTCCCATTATTGATCGAATGATTGAACACCTTGATCGTGGCATTCATGTGGTGTTGGAGTTTGGGAACCAAACATCAATGTTATGTTATTTACTTGTTGCTAACATTATCTCGCGTCGTATTCACGAGGCGTATGTTGCGAAAACTGAGAAATTTTTGGCAAGTCAAAACAAGGCTGACCAACCACAACAGTTGGTTGTTGTCATTGAAGAGGCGCATAAATTTTTGAATCCGGCAGCAGCGAAACAAACCATCTTTGGTATCATTGCTCGTGAAATGCGTAAATATTATGTGTCGTTGTTGGTCGTAGATCAGCGGCCATCCGGTATTGATGAAGAGGTGCTTTCGCAGATTGGTACCAAAATTGTTGCACAGTTAAATGATGAAAAAGATATTCAAGCTATTTTGACCGGTGTGAGTAATCCGGCAGGCTTGCGGTCAATTCTTGCAACCCTTGATTCGAAAAAACAGGCGCTTGTTATGGGACATGCAGTGCCAATGCCGGTGGTTGTCAAAACACGCGAATATGACGAAGAATTTTATAAAGCTATGATGCCTGGTATGACAGGCAATAATAAGCAAGCTTTGATTGATGAAATTTTTTAAAAATCATCCTTAGAGCCTGTATGGAAATTAACTTTGAAAAGTTTGTACGATATATTGCGAGAAATTAATGAATCCGTTCGTGGTGAGTGCCCGAGCCTATGGCGAGGGTGTATCGAACCATGAACACCATAAAAATCGTAAATTCAATGAAATCTTTGATCGGAAACAAAGTAATTTTGAGTTCATGGTTTGATACATTTTGCTCACACTTCGTGTTCGCAAAACACTCACCACGAACGGGTTCAATTAGATTTTACAATAATCGTACAGGCCCTTATTTAAAACAAAAATTAATGAATCAATCCCTGTATTTGTAATAGCTCTACAGCAATAAAACATGGCTTGTTTGCATGATTATTAGGATCTTTGCCTAATCGATCTTGTAGAAGGCGGTGACTTTTTGGACTAAGCAGGAATAGCTTTAACCCAAAACTGTTGATCTCTGCTAATATTTGGCATTCGTTTTTATTGCTGTTTCTTCCTGGGTCTAAAATGATCTTTTTCAAAGAATCAAGTAGATGCCTTAAACGTAAATGGTCTTTATACAAATTTTTTATGATTGAGATTATTTCGGTCAACGTAATCGTTACTGTAATTTTAATTATCATCATAGCTATTCTCCTTTAATTTAAGTGGGTTGGATGATGTTGTTGCGAAGAATAAGCCGTTTCAATATATCTTGTCAAAAGATTTTTGCGCTTTTGTTATTTCATACACGTTATTATATAAGCATATTAGAACTGCTACTGCTTGTTGTTTGAGCACCATTCACTTGATTTTGTTCGTTATCAACAATCCATTGTCGTTTTGCAAGAACACTTGCTGGCATATCTGTTAATATATGAAATTGATGGTTATCAATGAATGAGCCATCATCTGAGATGGTATACACGTGATATCCATACCAGTCGAGGTAGAACCTTACTGCTTCTCGTGCATAGATTATAAGTTCTTTCGTATCAAATGTTTGTTGGAATCTTGTTTTGAGTATTTCACGAAGATATTCAAGTGGTTCTTTTTGGTAAAATTCATTGTAAAGCGCAACTAAATAAATTGCTTTTTTTGTTTCCATATCAAACGTTGTGATATTAGACGAATATGCTTTAGGTTGTTGAGCCTGTGCCATTCTTACACGAGATAGGCAGTTTGCGATCAGATTCTTTTTGCAATTAATTTTTTTATTTTCATCGGAAGCGTCAGTTGTGCTCGTTGCTTGTGATGAATCAAGGTGCAAAGATTGCAAATGATCAGCAGCAATAGATGTCTCATCAGGTGCTGTTGTTATAACAGTATCTACTGTTGTTGGGGTAGCATCATCTTGTTGCGTCGCATCTTCAAATGTTTGTGAAGGGAATGAATCTTGAAGTTCTGAAGGATCGACAAGCTCCATATCTATAGAATCATCTTGTTGATCCATGGCGTACAGGTGATGTGTATTGGTTGAAGCAATACAAACTAAAAAAGATGCAAAAAATAAACGAAAAATATTCATAAAAGCCCTTACCAAAAATGAATTTAAAATAATAATGTTATTTATTGTTATCAGTAGTGTCCGATACATCGTTTTGTTGAAGGTTTGTTGTTATATTCAAAGAACCTAAAATTTCGGTGACAGTATCAACGGGTGATTCGTTTTGCTGTGGCTCTGTATCTGTTGACGCAGTGTTTGAGGATGCATTGTTAGATAAACTCAAAGAACTGAAATAATCGGTGACATCATCGACTGGTGAGGTGTCGTTTGATGAAGGGAATGAATCTTGAAGTTCTGAAGGATCGACAAGATCCATGGGTATAGAATCATCTTGTTGATCCATGGCGTACAGGCGATGGGTATTGATTGAAGCAATAAAAACAACAAAAGATGTAAAAAATAAACGAAGAATATTCATAAAACCCCCATTAATAACAAATTCTACTATTATAAGTAATTTTACCAGATGATTTTTTAATTGCCAAATTGACTGTTGTTTTCTGTGTTTTTTGATAAAAATACGTGTTTGGACGTGCCTCAATTTCACGCGCATGATGTGTTGACGATAAAGGGTAAAAAAGCTACCATGGTTTCTTGTTAATTGTGAAGTCAGGTCTTATTTGTTGAGGAGATATTATGAACAAAATGTTAGTTGGTTTAGCATCGCTTGCATTACTAGGTGGTTCTGCACATGCTTTTGATTTTGTATCTGTTGATAGCATAAAAATAATGCAAGAATCGGTAGAAGGTACCGAAATAGCCAAAGAATTTAAGACCAAAATCGAAAAATTCCAAAAAGAGGTTCAAGATGCTCAGAAAGAATTGAGCGATCTTGGCGAATCATTGAGCAAACAGTCAAAAGTATTGAGCAAAGAAGCAATGCAGGATAAGGCCAAAGATCTTGAGCAAAAACGTAAAAAGATGGAACGCGAATTTGCTGATAAAGAAGAAGTCCTTCGTTCAAACATTCGTGACAAACAAATGGCATTGCGTGAAAGACAATTGGCTGTGATTAGCGAAGTTTCTGCAAAAGAAGGATGGCCTGCATTGATCGATAAAAATACCCCAGGCTTGTTATTTGTATCCAAAACAACTGATCAAACACCAAAATTGTTAAAAGCTGTTGATACCAAGTATTTAGCAAGCAAAAAAAGTGTAGCAACAGAAGCTAAAGCAACAACACCAAAAAAATCGGTTAAAGCAGCCTAAGGCTTTCGAGAATGGAATTACATCTTCCCGTTAAAACATTACTACAATCATTAAATAACATAGTATTTTGCAATGTCGACGAATCATTCGTGGTTCGTCGACTTTCTTCTTTGACGAATGCTACGCAAGGTGACCTTGCCATCGTTATTGATCGTGGTGATGCATCTGTTTTTGATGCTGTTTCATCTGATGCAATTAAAAAAAGTAGCGCCAGTGTGATACTAATGCAACAACAGCCGGCCGATGATAGTAAGCGATACATTGTTGTTAAAGATGCTTTGGCTGCTTTTGAGCAACTTGTTCGCTTGTTTGATTTGCAGGTGGTCAGTAAATATGCTCCGGCTGTTATTGATCCATCATCACAGGTTGCGGCTACGGCAGTTGTTGGCGTTGGTGCAACGGTTGGGGCTGGTTGTTCAATCAGTGATCAGGTCTATATTGGTAAATCATGTATTATTGGCAACAATGTTTTGTTGCATCCGGGGGCCAAGATTCTCGATCGATGTATTATTGGGAATAACGTTATTATTCAAGCCGGCGCGGTGATAGGCTCCGATGGCTTTGGGTATCAGGTTACTCGGCAAGGGTTAAGAAAGATTCCTCATGTGGGTATTGTAAGAATTGGCTCATATGTTGAAATCGGTGCTAATTGTATGATTGACCGAGCAGCCTTTGATGAAACCGTACTTGAAGACGGTGTTAAACTTGATAATGGTGTGCACATAGCACACAATGTAAAGATAGGTGCAGGGACTGCTATCATTGCGCAGACAGGCATAGCAGGAAGTACCGTCATTGGCAGAGGATGCCAAATTGGTGGCCAGGTTGCCATCAGAGATCACCTAACCATTGGCAATGGTGTTAAAATAGTTTCAAAAAGTGCTGTGTTGAGCGATCTCAAGGATGGCGAAGTTGTGTGTGGTATTCCTGCAATACCGTTTGGACAATGGAAACGGCTTACGGTGTCCTTGTCCAAAGTTCCTGAAATGATTCGTTACTTCAAGGGAAAGCAAACTGGCTTTACTGGTGCAACTACATCGTGGTGGCGCCGCTTTTTTTCATGAGACTAATGAAAGGATAGGGTGATGGTAGTTGTTGGGCAGGGGTGGTCGCAATTGGTTCGTGAGATTGCCCATACTTGTAAAGCAGCCTTGGTTCCTATAACAGTTGCGCAGTTTGCAGATACCGAAACCTGTGTTTCTTTGCAAGATTCTGAAAAAATAGAAAATGCATCTGTTTTACTTGCTTATCAAATGACGCGTTTTGCGTACAATTCAAACATGGTTGAATCATTAGGAAGCTTTAATGATCAACTCGTCGGTGTTCTGGCGACTATTGATTTAGTACGATTGATGAAAGCGCATTCAATTGTTGTTCTTCTTCCCTATTTGCCATATGCACGACAAGATGAATCGGTGTGTAAACGTTATCAGGGTGCCGTGTTTATGCTTGGACGTTGTTTAAAAGCGCTTGGTGTCCAGGTGCTTGCAACGTGTGATCTTCATGCTCCAGACATTATCGATACCTATCCTGTTAAAATTCATCATTTTTCAACGGAAGATTTTTGGAAGCCGGTTGTGTTAGAACATATCATTAAGGATGGGGATATTCGCAATTTTTGTATTGTATCTCCTGACAAGGGAGGAGAGGAGCGAGCGCATAAACTCGCAGCGTTACTACAAACATCGCATGGGTATATGCGGAAAGTGCGCCTTGATACCGATATTGCAAAAAGTTTAGATTTGGTTGGGGATGTTAAAGGGAAACAGGTAATTTTGCTTGATGATATTATTGATACCGGTCGTACCGCAACAAGTGCTTGCGATTTGCTATTGAAGAGCGGAGCTCGCGCTGTGCATGGTTGTTTTACGCATGGTGTTTTTTCACGGGGGAGTGTTCATCGGTTGGCAGAAAGTAATTTTGAGTCAATCTTTGTTACTGATTCTATTGTGGGCACCGAGCTTGAGTATCCATCCAAAGTTCAAGTTATATCGTTAAATGGCTTTTTAGCCAGTCGTGTTGCGCAATGGGTAAAGGATTTATAAAGCTATGGAAACGATATTTGATATCAAAAACATACAAGCAATTATTGGGCTTGGTAATCCGGGGGCTCGTTATTACAATAATCGTCATTCGATCGGGTTTAGAATTGTTGATGAGGTGGCTGTTCGGTTAGGAGCATCGTGGCATCATACTGATCTTATGGAATATGCTTCAGTGCGACCAGAAGATTCAAAAGAGATATTTCTTATCAAACCACAAACATTCATGAATAACTCTGGTAAGGTGTTGCCGTGGCTCTTAAAAAAAGGAATTAAGCCAGAGAATATTGTGGTTG
>CAYUQI010000037.1:0-6780 GCA_964446935.1 uncultured Pseudomonadota bacterium | reverse complement strand
GCTCAAGAAGTTTTTGACAAAAGAAAATCGCAGAAATAAGTTTGTTGGCTTTTATTTGATTGAGCTTGTGATGAGCTGCTTTGTCAAAAACATTTTTTATAATTTTTTCAATACAACAGGTACTTATGAATTATATCTCATATGCTGATTTTGAAAAAGTTGATATTCGCGTAGGGACTATTCTTGAGATTACTGACTTTCCTCAAGCACATAAGCCTGCGTATCAATTGCGTATCGATTTTGGTCAAGAAATTGGCATCAAACGCTCATCAGCTCAAATCACCAAGCATTACACCAAAGAAGCATTGTTTGGTAAACAGATTCTGGCGGTTGTAAATTTTCCTGAAAAACAAATTGGTCCATTTCTTTCACAGGTCTTGGTGCTTGGGGTTGCGAATGAAGAGGGTGACGTTGTTTTGGCTGAACCTGGGGCGGCTGTTCCTAATGGTACAAAATTATTTTGACATCATTTTTAATGATCAAAATGTCTGAAGCACAAAGAGAAGAGGCGCAAAGAAATTTGCGCCTCTTCTCTTTATATATGATCGTTATATTAATCGATTTCTTCTATTTTAGAGCCTGTTGTTAGAGCACGTGGGGTTGTTGATGTTGCCAGAGCCTTTTTTTGTGGGCCTGAGGCAATTCTGACGAGCTTAACTGAATCGATCTTATCATCAACCTGCCCGATTTCTTTCCTAACTAAATCGATTTTGTTATCAAGCGATACAAGAGCTGGAGTGACCAATTTTGAAAGGAGCTCTTGAATAGCTACTAATTTATCTGAAATCTTTGCAATATCTTCGGCTGTTACAGCACCTGTTGTTGGCGCACCTTCACGAGCTCTTCGTTGAGCTTCGGCAAGCGCAAATGCTTTACCAATTTCCGAGCCTGTTTTAATTAAATCAGATCCAAGATCCATACCTGCTCTTGCCAATTCCTGTTTCCATGAATCGTCGCTTTTTCCTTTTTTTGTTCTTGGTTCTTCACTAAACAGAGTCATGCCACTGCCAACAATGGCACTGCACAGTAAGAGTGCTAATACCCGGTTTTTCATAAATATCTCCTTCCTGAATTTGCTATGGCTACACACTACCAACTATTTATACTTATAGTATCAGTATTTAGTTTCTATTTGCAATAGTTTATTTAAATAAAAATGCAATGTTTTATGATTACAAGGCAGATGCTTTGTGTGGGGTATTGGTTTGGTGCTTAGGGGTAAGACAAGAAAGGCCGGTTAATACCGGCCTTTCTGTAAAAACAAGAGTTAAACAGTTTAAGCGCCCGGGATCCTCACATAGGTTTCTGTAAGATCCCATTTTTTAATGTTGTTCATAGCAGGGCTGCGTTTTGTACCCTTTAAGGTTACAATTTTGCCAGGAAAAGGGTCAACTAAGTAAAAGCGGAACCCTCCGAGTTCAAAATAAAGAAGTATTTTTTGGTAACCAGCCTTTGATGCAGAATCAAGGCGTTTCTGTTTTGCGCTGAACAGAAAATTTATTAATGTAATATCTGGTCGCAGGGTTACTGTTGTTTTGTTCATCGTAGCTTGAGAAATAATACCAGTAAGTCCGCGTTTACTGGTTCCGGCTGAACCTGTAATTTTAGTGATATCATCTCCTGCTTTAATGACCGTGTAGTTAGGGCTTTTACCGGTAAGCGGTACAATGAATTCAGAGGTTTTTGCTGGATTGTTTTGATTAATTAATGAAAACAATTCAGCAACCGTATATGTTCCTGGTTTTGGTACAGGTAATAACGTTGATGCTCGTCGTGCTTCCATAATTCGTAGGCCAAACATGCCTAGAATGATAAGAAACATAAACAATAAAATGTTTTTATTTGTCATGGTTCCCCCCTCTTTTTTTGAGAATTTATACTTCCCCTGCCCCTTTTTTTCTTGAATTTGGCTTGACTCAATGTCATTTTTGCCAAATATCTTCATTTTTAGTCTAAGTAATGTTTTAATTAAAAATCAACAATTTGAAAAAACAAAAGAAGATGGCTTGGTAGTAAAGTGTTTAAAGGTATGTTTTTTGCTTTCCCTGCTTGCAGCATTTCGTGTAGAGTACTAATATGATAAGGATTTATAGGGAATATGTATGAATTATAATGTTTTTACCTCGCTGTTTCTTGGCTTATGCATGGGTGCCGCTTATGGATGGTTGTTCCTGCGGCGAATTAAAAATTATGGAAACGAAGCGTTGGTTCAGGCTACGAGGGTTCGAAGATCTGTTTTTGTGTTTGTTTCATTTGCCATTAGTTATGCAGCTGCCGGCATTTTTATTTATTGTTTTATGAAAATATTTCACGTTAATATGATACTCAGTGCCGTGGCTTTCTTAGTTGCTTTTTGGGTTGTTGTCTGGAGGTATGCAAAAACATTGTCATGAGTATTGGAATTTTTGATTATAAAACAGTAAAACCGTTTTCTTATATAGGACTTACTGGTAATTTTTGGACCGTGCACAGTGAGATCGTCCTTGCAACATGGATAGCAATGGCGATATTGTTTTGTATTGTTTTGCTTGGAAGACGCTATCTTAACCGCGAAATGAGTCCTGTTTTTGTAAGTTTTGAGCAGGGGTTATCCTTCTTTCTTTCTCTTTGTCGTGATTCTTTCGATCATTTTAATTATTATTATTTTGCATTTATTGTCTGTATTTTTCTTTTTACGTTTACCAGCAGTTTGGTGGGGATCTTGCCATTTGTTGAAGAAGCAACGAAAGATATCAATACAACACTTGCGATTGGGGTAACATCATTTTTATATGTGCAATATCACAAAATTAGGGTTCATGGGATTGGTGGTTATTTAAAAGAGTTTGCTGAACCGTTTTTTCCATTAATTCCTATTCATATTGTAGGAGAGCTTTCAAAAATAGCTTCTATGTCATTCCGATTGTTTGGCAATATTTTGGGTGGTGGGGTTATTGTTGCGATGGTTCTTGATTTTATAGGGAAATATGAGATTGCTTTCATTATTGCAGCCGTTGTGACGGTTGCCCTCTTGTGGATAACGTCGCGTTTTTCTTCTATTCAATCGCTTGCACGGCTTAATTCTTTTGCTCATTTTTCTTTGAACATTTTATTGCTTGTTGCCTGGCTTCAGATCTTTTTAGGTATTTTTGAAGGCATGATTCAGTCATTTGTGGTTACGATGTTAACGACAACCTATTTAGCAATAGGCACACAGCATGATCCGGCAAAAGAGGAACACGGGGGAGCAGCATGCTAACACCAGAAGTTCTACACTATTTTTCTGCAGGGTTAGGTATTTTTTTGGGTGGTATGGGAGCTGGTATTGGTCAGGGAATTGCGGCCTCTGCTGTTCAAGAAGCAATGACGCGACAACCATCCGGCAATATGGCCAATTTTCGTGCCATGATTATCGGGTTGGCACTTATTGAGAGTGGTGCCATCATTGCTTTAGTTACAACGATGGTAACTTTATTCGGTGGTTTTGCTGAACCAAGCTGGAACATAGCTTTGGCTGAGTTGGGGATTGGGCTTGCTGTCGGGGTTGCTGCTGCTGCCATTAGTATTGCGTCAAGTTGTGTTGTTAAAGCTGCGACACAGGCAACGGCTCGTCAACCGTTCTTTGCAGCAAAGATTCTTACGTTTATGCTCATTGCACAATCAATTATCGAAGCACCTGCTATCTTTGCTTTTGTCATAGCCTTACTTATCAAAAATCAAATAACACCAACGCTTGAATTTTATGAAAGCCTTAAACTCTTTGCCTCTGGCATTGTTATTGCGGTGGGCTGTATTGGACCTTCAACAGGCCAGGCATTATTTGCGTACTCAGCTTGTTTTTCAATAGGGGTTAACAAACATGCCTATAATAAATTATTCCCGTTTGCCTTAATGAATGAAGCTATTATTGAAACACCAATGATTTTTTGTGTTTTGTTTGCCATGTTGATGATTTATTCACCGACCGGTCAAGCGGCCACCTTTGTATCTGCGCTTAAAGCGATTACTGCGACGGCTACCATTGGGGTAGCTTCTCTTGCCAGTGCTGTTGGTATGGGTTTTGTTGCATCACGAAGTTGTTATCAAATATCAATGGATCCAACTACGTATGGATCGTTGGCACGATCAACGTTACTGGCAGTTGCCTTTATTGAATCAACGATGATCTATGCATTGATTGTTGGTCTGTTCCTGATTATGTGATAAATACGATGTAAGGTGAGTAGGGAGGAGAGATGAGTCAGGAGAAAGCCCCTCATGTTGTTTATATCATAACTAAACTTGAATTAGGTGGTGCGCAAAAAGTCTGTCTTGCTCTTATGGATGGTGTTCAGAAAAGATTTACGACAGCATCGCTTATTTCTGGCGCTCAGGGACAGTTAGTTTCTGAAGCGCAAAAATTTTCTTCGGTATATTTTCTCAAAGATTTCAAGCGTGAAGTTGGTATAAAAACAGTATTATCTGAGGTACGTAATTTTATACAGATGATACGAATTTTGCGCCGTCTCAAAAAGCAACACGGTTCCATCATTGTTCATACCCATAGCACAAAGGCAGGGATAGTTGGCCGTTGGGCTGCTTTTTTTGCGCGAATTCCATATCGAGTTCATACTATTCATGGGTATGGATTTCATGATTTCCAATCGGCAATTCCATGGATTGCAATTTATGTACTTGAATTTGTAACCAGTCTTATTACGACACATTTTGTTTGTGTTTCAGAACGAGATCGTCTTATTGGTATACGTAAATTCCCTCGTTTTGCTCGTAAAAGTTCAGTTATTAGAGCTGCTGTTGATGAACAAAAGTTTCTTACTGCACGTGCTATTGAATGTGTTCCTTCTGGTACTATTGATTTTCGAAAACAGCCGTGTGTAATAGGGACCATCTCATGTTTTAAGCAGCAAAAAAATATTATTGATTTACTTAAGGCTTTTAAACAAGTATTCCAATCAATAACAGCACAAGGGTTTGCGCAGCCGCGATTACAGCTGATTGGTGATGGTGAGTTACGATCTGACATTGAACGTTGGATTGTACAGGAAAATCTTTCTGATTATGTTGACGTGTTGGGATGGCAAGGGAATGTAGAACAATGGCTGCGTTCGTGGCATCTGTTTGCTCTTAGTTCGTTGTGGGAAGGCTTGCCATGTGCTGCCGTTGAAGCTCGGTTATCTTCTTTGCCCGTCGTTGCATATGACGTTGGTGGCATTTATGAAGTGATTAGTGATCATAAGAATGGGTATCTTGTGCGTCCTGGTGATTGGCAAGGGTTGGCGTCAGCGATAGAAAGAATTATTATCAATCCGGTGCTCTATGGTCAATTAAGGTCATATAATGATCACCTACAGGACTTTTATACATCAACTATGATTCAACAGCATGCAATTCTTTATAACACTTTTCCCTTTAAGAACCGTCATTTTTGAGCAACATAGAAGAAATCTTCACCCCAATGCAACACTTGATTATACTACTGACTAATAAAATCCGCAGAATAAGCATGATGCGGTATGGCAAACACCAACTGAAGAGGAGGAGACATACGTATGAGAAAGTGTTTGAAAATCAAGGTGATGGGCAATGTACAAGGTAATTCATATCGCTCATACATTCAAAAAACTGCACAAAAACATGGCGTCGAAGGAATTGTGCAGGGTGCTGAGGATAGTAGTATTCTCATTTATGCATGCGGTTATTCCGACAAGCTTGATATGTTTATTGATGATTTGTATAGAGGCAACGCCGAAGGCGGTATCAAGGGTTTGATCGCAGAACCCTTTGTTAAAGAAAAAGATTTCCGCGGCGTCTTTAGAATCATTGGTGACTAAATCTTATCAGTTATGTTTTTCAATGAGGGATCATTTCTCAATGAAATGAATCGACGCTTTCTATTCCATTATTTCTTTTCATGTAGAAACGCTGCATGTTTGTTATTAACCATCTTTTCATGAATTGATGTTTGCTTTGACAGATTGGCAATCGTTTTTTATGCTTTTCTATATAGTTTTTCAGCATTGGGTTGGGGCGCTATAAGAACATTATAAGGAGGTTATACTATGGATTTTTTCAAAAAATTATTGATTGCTATTGTTATAGCTTTTGCAGGACATGCTTGTGCTGCTGAGAGTACTTGGTCATGTAAGTCTGTGCATCTTTTGCCTGTTAGTCCGAGCGTTGTTGAGTATATTCAAAAAGCAAAAAAAGGGCGTCTATTCGAGTTAGCCAAATTTGTTGAAAAGTATGCGCCACCGCTCTTGACTTGTAAATTAATTGAGGGAGCAAAGAACCATGTAAAAAAAGATGGAGTTAAAGGGTTTCGTTGTAAAGGAAAGGATATAACCAGAGTTATCAATGCTGCGCGGCTACGTCAGTGTATTGCAGATAAAGGACTTCATTGTTTTCGTGTTCCTCAAAAATATATATATCCTCTTGATGGAGAATTATATGTTTTTGCTGAAGAAATTGAACCAGCCGCACGTACCTCAAAAATAAATGCTGCAACGCTTTCGTTTCAGGAAGCAAAAGAATTAGCGATGATTGTCGAAGAAACTGGATATAGAGATCTATCTCTGCAAAACATAATGCGTGATTCGAAGGGCATATTTGTATTTATTGATACAGAGGATCGTTCATTTTCGATTCCTTCAAACACAAAGGAAAATTGGTGTCAGTTGGCATATCTTGAAAATTTAAAGGCCCATACGGCGAGTATTTGCCAGTACACCGATCATAGGTTTCTCTTACAAGATGATGCAAAGCAGTGGTTGGACGAGCGAATTGCGATACATAAAAAAAACC
>CAYUQI010000036.1:0-6843 GCA_964446935.1 uncultured Pseudomonadota bacterium | reverse complement strand
AGCTTCGCAAAGAAATGTACGAAGCCCAAAAAAATTTGTAACAAAACCCTACCGCCCAAACCCTACCAGATGCTTTTGGCTAGCAACAGCAAACGACTTACTATCAACAGCACGCATGGTGGCCATGATACCATCCAAATGATCATATTCATGCTGCAGCAGCTCCGACAAATCCCCTTCCAACTCACATTCATGTTCATTCCATTCCAGATCACGAAACTTTAAACGGCAGGTTTTATGCCGCTTGACCTTGACCAGCAAGTCAGGGAACGAAAAACAATCATCCCAAACATCTATCATCTCAGGGCTTTTGAAGGTGATTGTTGGGTTAACCAACACCGTGCATTTTCCCTCTATATTCATATATATCAACCGCTTCATGACCCCAATCTGTGGTGCCGCAATCGCACGACCACGATTGTACTTGGCACGGAATGCCATCAAAGCATCGTGCAAGTCTTTGACGATTGTGTGCATCTGTGAACATTCTTCCTTGGCGATTTCTTTGGAAATTTCGTATAAGCGAGGGTCGCCGAGGAGGAGGATTTTTGGGGTCGGCATGGGTTTCCCTTCATTTTTTTACCAATATAAAAGATCTTATTGTTTTTGGGGCAGATTATCAGAAATGTCATTGTGCTGTATGTTCATTCGCTCTTGAACGATTAAAGCTAAGAACTTAATCTCAATTTTTAGCACATCTTCAATAATTTTTTTATCTTCAATTAAATTTAAATTTTGTAGTATACTGACATTACCATCTACGAATTTTACAGATTCACATAATAAACCTGAAATATACAGACCTTCACACTTGCACCAATCAATAAAAAATGCATCTAAAAATTGAAACATCTTTGAAGTTGACAACATAATATCAATAGCTTTTTTTGGAGTTAACTCAAAAAATACCTGCCCTGACTCAGAATCTACATCTAGAGAATTAAATTTGCTATCAGATACTTTTGGATGAACATGGTTGTTTCTTGCAGACATGATATTAATGATATTCCCTATCAAGTCATTGCTATAATCCAATGATTTCTGAGCACCGATAAACATCGCAAGATCAAACTTACCAAGCACTTGAAATTTCTCTACTAAATCTTTTTTTAAACGATCGCTAATTGGCATAGCAGTAATAAGCGTGTTTGAAATTCCTTCAAGCATTCTAGCATTTGAAATCAACAAACAATCTTTTAATACTAAATGACTTTGCTTAAGATCATTATTTTGTAATAGCTTAATGAGTTGTGCGATGTGGTGCAGATTGTCAGAAAATGTTTTCTTTGTAAAACTTTCAGCAAAATTATTTTGTTGCTCCATATAACCATTATTCCTATTTATATTACAAGCCCAAGGATAGCGCAAAACATCGCGCCTTACTTTAAACCTTGCTACACAACGACAATGAACAGAACAAAAAGTGATTCTTAATATTGTGAACCATTCGGGTTACTCATCAATATTTTTCGTTGGGATATATTAACTCAATGCCTTGGATTTTTTTAAAATCT
This sequence comes from uncultured Pseudomonadota bacterium, assembly GCA_964446935.1. Classification (GTDB taxonomy): domain Bacteria; phylum Babelota; class Babeliae; order Babelales; family RVW-14; genus UASB124. The sequence goes on along the minus strand of CAYUQI010000036.1, from coordinate 5,329 downwards.
TTATCTAAGGTCACAAGTGATGCGTTCTCTAAAAACGCAATACATGCATAAATTAAATCCATACCTCGTAGTGCACTAAATTTTAAATGTAATCCTTGAGAGTTAACTCTGCTTACAAAATCATGCGTAATATCATAAACAATGTTTTTGCCATCAAGAACATACAATTCTCTCAGCTGACGGTTTTTTTTAGATAAAACAGCTTGATACTCCATCCATGCTGTGGCTGAAAATATATGAATATGTTTTTCATTATCTTTCCAAAACCCATAACAATCGTAATGGTTTTGCTCGTTTGATCCTGTTAATGCAACCAAGGCTGACGCGTCCCAAACAAATTTTTTTAATGGAGCTGTCATATTATCAGCATATCTTGCGGCAAATCGCCTACAGATATTTGTCTTTTGTTGGTGTATTCTTTGTTAAGCATGTCAATAACTTCACGAGTAATGTCATACGCTGAATCTACATAATAGATATGACCGTGGTTAGGCTCATAAGAAACAACAGCACTAGCTCCTCGACTTTTGGCGATGGTTGCAGCAATATCTCTCGTCTTTTGACAGGCTTTTCTAAATTCAAGATTTAAAGTTTTTAATCTATTTTGTCTTTCAGCAGAGTCAAAATCTTCTTTGAGGGTTTCGTTTATTTGCTTTAGTAAGTATTCGCATTCAATAGACCAAGAAAATAATTCCCCTTTCGTTGAATAGAGGCAGAGAGCCGCATCGTTAAAATATAAAACAGGACCAGGCGCTTGTGCATTAACAGTAAAACTTGAAAGGAATAAAATAAGATTAACGAAAAGAATGCTAATTTTAAAACCGCGATTGTTCATAAATAACCTCCAAAAATTTTAGTTAAGATTTTTTCATCTAATTCAGGGCATCAGTAGTTAGCGCCATTCACTATTCAACAACGCTAACTACTCAGAAATGAATTTTATTGTAGACCTGCCCCATGTTCCAACAAAAGAGCGATAATTTCATCTTTTTTCTTTTCACCACCATTCATGTTGTCAGCATTTATGGCAAAGCAAAGTGGAGTATTGAAACCTTGGATATACTGTGGATGATTTACATAAGGGTTAGCTTTTTTATTGATCTCCGCGCCAGCGTCTAATAAAAATTTAACTGCTTCTATGTCACCATTTATGATTGCTACAACCAAAGGGGTCCAGGAAGAGCCAGGCCATGATTTGTTTTCAAATACATGATTTACGTTAATTCCACGCGGCAAAAGGTCGCGGAGAATATCCTTATGAACTGAATGCCATATCCCTACTTCATATTTATTCCAAGCACGAAAACACCATAGTTTGTTGATATCGAAACCACGTGCTATAAGCTCATTAAACATCTCGGCTGCAATTTTTTTATTTTCAACTGAACCTAAATTATTAAATGCTAAATACATGTATTCGTTCATGTAAGCAGCAATATCTGCACCACTTTTTACAATCAATAGTAGCGTTTTTAGATCCTCCCTTTTGGCTGCATATTGAACAACAGACGCATCAACCTTAACTCCACACTCCAAAAGAACTTCTATTGCATTGGGTTTTTTAAGTAATACAGCCCACATAATTGGCGACATGTTGTTTTTTCCCTGGTTAAGAATCGGCTGTACAGCTTGTTTAATTTCCTCTGCAGTTCCGGTCATTATTGCTTTTAACAAGATGCTTTCAGGCGATTTGCTATCTTTGCCTTGCTTAACAACGTCCATGAGTACTTGTTGAACGCCATCTCCTGAATTATTGTTGATTGCATTAAGAAGGAGGTTTTGTTGTGTATTTACCGGCAATGCGAAAGAAGAGATAAGATTGATACAAAGAATACTCGTACAAATAAAACGTATACTCATGATTAAAGCTCCTTGATGATTTAAAAATTTGATTCATTAGAAAATCTTTGGCAATCAGCTACTCGTTTTCAGACAAGCCGATTGCCAAAGATTGTTATTTAATGCTTATAGCGTTGCATCATGTTCAAGAAGAAGCGCTACTATTGATGATTGTCCTCTTTGTATAGCTAAAGCAAGCGGCAAGCGCGATTTATCTACTTTGGGATTTACATTTGCGCCAACAGCCAATAATGCTTTAATTGCACGTTCATCGTTGGATTCGATGGCTCGTATTAATGGGGTGGTTGTTTCATTTATAACAAAATTTGGATTTGCGCCATTTTTGATCATAAGATTTATTAGATTCTCATGAGGCATGAGTCCAACACTCCATATCTTATTAACGTCATATCCACGTTTTATGAGCTCCTGAATTAATTCAAAAGCAACGTTAACATCTGAAGGTTGTAAATCTTGATAACCTATGGCCAAATTCATGTACGCATCCATATGCGATGAGATATCAATACTGTTTTTTGCAAATAACAGAGCTGTTTTGAGATCTCCAGATTTTGCAACATATTGTGCGAGAAAAACGTCTACAGCAGTGCCGCAATCCAATAAAACCTTTACAGCCTCAGGTTTGTTAAGCAATACGGCCCATGTAACTGGCGATATATTGTTTTTGCCTTCATTAATCAATGGCTGAACAGCTTTCTTAATTTCATCTGATGTACCTGTCATTATTGCTTTTAACAAAATCAATTCAGGTGATTTGACATCTTTGCCTTGTTTGACAACATCCATAAGTGCTTGTTTAATGCTATCCCCTGAATTATTTTTGATTGCATTGAGAATCGCTTCTTGTTGCGCATTGATTGGTGATGCTACCGAAGAGATAAGATTGAGAAAAAGAATACTTGGAATAATAAAACGTATATTCATGATTAAAACCTCCAATTATTAAAAATACTTTTAACCTACTTTAAGATTGTTCTTTTTTATTGATAACCTCCCGATATTTTAAGAACCATTCATCTACTTCCTCTAGCTTGCCCGATTTGATGGCCTTTTACAAAGGGGTTATAGCGATTCTTAAGCTAATTACAAAGAGTAACCGCTTCTTTCGCGAAATACATTAAAGAGCAGTATTTTACTGTGTTTGTTATTGCTATTTTTATTTATATTGGGTTTCATTGACTGATTGATAAAACAAGATCAATGAAGGGTTCAACGTTTCATTAAATTGAAACATCGAAGCTACCCGAGGAGATAATTTTGGGGTTCGGCATGGGATGGCCTTCCTTTAGCTATTCTGATTATATTTTCCCAAAACTTTTAACAATCCTTCATGAATTGGGTCTTTATCATCAGTACCCCAACAAAACAGCTCATAAAGAGGATGATTACTTTGGGGTACATAATTTTCAGTCCACATCAGATTTATTGCACCAGTCTCCACTCGTTCTTCTATTTGTGCTTGCAAATTTTTAATCCGAACAAAAATTTGTTGTAATAAAGGGGTCCCTTTCCGAATAAACTCATAATTCAAATTATGCATTGAATCCAAAAAGAACTGAAGATCCCGACCAACCGTACGTAATGATTGCTCATCTAAACCAGATACTATGCTATTGAATTTATCTAGATTTAAGTATTCTCGTGCCTCTTTTGGATTAAGATAAATTTTTTCAATCAAAGCATCCATATCTTTTGGGCTGCGATAATTACGTTCAAATGATATCATTTCCTCTAAAACGTCGTACTTCATTTGTTTATATACATAAATGATATAATTTAATTCATTTTTAATTTTTGAAGACTCTTGCCATGTTTCAAAAACCATGTAAAAGAAGGTACTTGTCGTTAACGCTGCACAAAGCTCCTTGACTATGCCATAGCAGATTTTGATTAAAGACTTCCAACTCAATGATGCCCTAACAGAATCAGAAGCTATATGTGGTAGAAAATTTAACAGAAGATATATAATCAAAGACGCCAAAAAAAACCTTGCTACCTTTGTATCCCTAGTAAAAAAATTAATGATAATTCTTTTCATTAAAAACAGCCTCCATCTACTTTAAAAACCTGGCTTGTACCATCTACAAAGAGTATGCCCACTACTGCCACCAGTATGCCCGATCTGATGGCCGTTAACAAAAGGGGATGGGGGTATTTTTAGCAGTCATTTACAAAAAGAAACTTATTAAAGGAGGCGCCAAGGGGTTGTGGGTAAAAAATGACAAAAAGCCACTAGTAAAGGCCTTTTTGACGATACCCGGTTGCGAAAACGAGGGGTTTGGGGGAGACTGAGAGGAGTTATCAATGAATCATTGATTCTGAAATGCACTAACAACTTGAGGCAAGCCATCGGCAACACCTATAAATAGGTCGCTTCCGTTTTTGTCATGCTGCCTGCCAGCCGAAGCGGCTTGCCTTCGCCAAGGCTACGGCGGGCCAGCGCGAAGGCTTGGAATTTATTTCAGCATCCACTCTATCTAATGGATCCTGAAACAAGTTCAGGATGACAAAATATCGTTGTAGCAGAATTTCTGCGTTGTCACCCCTGAAAAAGGTTCAGGGCAGGCTTTAAATTCATTGCAGGATCAGCATAACAAAGTTCCATATAGCATGACAAATCAAGAAGCCCTATACTAATACCTTGTTTCACTATGCTATAGAATAACGTCCTCTGTTGGGGGGACTGTAGATGGAGATTACTATGTTTAGGGACAGAGGGCCTCGAATCCTCATAACATTAATCATACTATGTTCGTTACTTCGGCCACTCGCGGCTGAACTGTTTATCGTCAAAATTATGCCGAACGGTACCATTGCTCCATTGCAAACATCATCACTTTCAAACAAGCAACAAACAACATTGTATAACATTATGATGAAACACCAGTGGCCCAACAATACGGCTTTTGCCTTCTCCGGTGAACTGTCACACGATATCCAACAACGTCTCTTTGCTCACCAACCAGCGGCTGAAGAAGCGGTTATTCGAGAACTGATTCAAAAAGATATCGGCTCATCGTACGACATCGTTTTTATTCCAACCGTTTTGTATGAGCTCTTTGTGCTTGGGTATTTGTTCGCCAAAACCTCACCATCTTTTGCTGCAAATGCACGGAGCATCAAAGGCCAATGGCACCCGAACAATGAACAATCAATCAAAACATGCATTAACCAAACCAATACATCACATAACGATATCTTAAATGTTTTTAAATATTGGTTTGCACATGAGAAAAAGGGAATGTGGACTTTGTTTAAAAAACTTTTTAGTGGCAACAATGTTCAGCACGTCCAAGATGCATACATGGAAATTAATGAGCAGCTTGGTCGTTATATTCTTGATCAAAAAACATGTACGCATGCACAAGAATGTTGTGATTACATTCAACAGCAAAGCTTAGTCCTTGGATACAACGTGATAACACACTTTGCCTTACCAAATGCAAAAGATAGCACATACTCTCACGTT
>CAYUQI010000035.1:4582-9035 GCA_964446935.1 uncultured Pseudomonadota bacterium | reverse complement strand
CCTGGTGCGGTATACCTTACCGATCATTTAAGGAGGGTTATGGGCGCTTTAACTTGCTCGATCTCTCAGGTATCCTATATAAGGGCGTATTTATATAACTCTGGCAGATGGCATCTTTGTAATCTTGAACATGTATAGGGCTCATGAGAATGTTTAAATTGTTTACGCGAATTTTCTTCGCGTTAGTGTGTGGACTTGTTCTTTCGCTGTGGGTTTTGCAAAATACCCCATCGGTCAAAGAATTTGTCAGCACGAAAATTATTCAGTTTCTCGAAAAAGATTGGGCGGCTCATATTGACACAGAGTCAGTCAAGGTTAACTTTTTTACTTTTTCTTTGTGGTTTAAAAATGGAAAAATTACCCCTGCAGATGAAAAAAAGTATGCATGGCAGTTTGAGCAATGCCGGGTACAACTTTCAATGCTGGATTTTATTTTTAAGCGCAAACTTTCACTCAATCTTATCTTTAATAATATTAAGGCATCTGCCATCTATACTGACAAGAAGCCAGACCTGCTTACCCATATACAAGGTATTTTTACTCCCAAAGATCTGGATTTTAAAATTAAACTTACATCAGTTACTTTTAATAATATTGATCTTATCGTGAATGTGCCGGGGGCTGATGGATCTACTGCTCATACCCTTGATCTTCATTTTCCAGGTTCATTGGCGGTGTATCGTCAAAAGCCAAAAGAGCTTGGGTGGGCTGGTAAAGCAACAATATCTGGTGCCTCGCTATTGTACGATCAAAAGCCATTCGTACATCAAGTGGCTGGGGATGTTTCATTTGCTCGTAATAGTGTTGACAAAATGATGCAGGGAACGGTTGCTCTTACGATTAAAAGTCAACTGCTTGATACCTCGAAAGTGTATACTATCAATGGTTCATGGAATAGTGATACGCAATCATTTGTTCTGGCTAATCAGACTGGTGACGTTCATTTAACAACAACGTTATCGTCGCTCGATCATATTGCAGTGCAAGGGAAAATTCCTTTACAGTCAGCTTGTCATTGTTATTCGTACATCAACGACAAACCTCTTGAACCTTCTTTTATTCCGCAAGGTTCTTGCTTGCTCGATTTGACATTGCATAAACGCGATAATACGTATACGCCTCAAGGTTTGATTGCTATTCAAAAGCTTGCATTTGGCAACTATGCTGCTGATCAAGTTGTGTTTTCTATTAAAGATTTCAACCAACAAAATATTAGAGCAAATGTGGATGTTATTCTTTCCCCGGAATATCATTTTGGTGGAACGATTGTATGGGATTGGCTCAAAGAAATGGGGACTATTTCACTTGGCAACATGGACCATTTGTCCATGTCTCAATTTATTTCACTTTCTGCCTACGCTCATATGTCCATTCAACCACATGGTTTATCAGCGCGTGCATTTTTCGATACACATGGATTATCCAAAGGAACCTATCATTGCAATGTTATTGATCAATCAAATGATAAGCTGCATACCTATAAGGGTGCTTTTGTGTGGGACAATAACAATCTTGGTTTTTTAGGTAAGGCTGGAAAGGGTTTGTATAATATAAAGGCCGGTTTAACACCTCACCCGCACGTAACTGAATGTATCTATACAGTTGGTGATCATGATGTGGTATCCATGAAATCATCAGCGCAAGATCCATTGGTTCTTGAAGGGTCGGTGCGATGGTCCTTTGTCCGTTTATGGCTTAACAAAAATATGCGACGTTTGGTTTTTAATAAAAATTGTGTATTTAATGTTTCTATCAATCAGCATAATTATATGAATCTTCACGGGGCTCTTAAACTTACTCATGGGCAATTCTTTATTCCAGATTTTCATAACCTTATTCATGATTTGCAATGCACCTACGCCATAAATTTCCCTCAAAGACAAATAACAGTTGATGATCTTGGTGTGACGTTGAGCCAGGGAACAATTACTTGCCCACGAGCAACCGTTTTGCTTGGCGCTGATTATGGTATTACAATGATTCATGCTCCGCTGGCTGTTTCCAATCTCTTTGTTAACTGGAAGCGAGAGTTCTATGCGTCAATCTATGGGACGTTGCTTATTAACAAAATACCAACGAATGAATATCCATTACTGTCCGGTAATATTGTTCTTAGAAAATCGTTACTCAAAAATGCATTCTTTCTCAATCAAGCTCATGGTACCGCACTTGATCCTTCTGGCCCACTGCGTTTATTTGCAGCAATTCCTGTTGATTTGGATCTTAAGGTCATGACAGAAAAGCCTATTAAAACAAAATTACCAACATTAGAGGCGCTGGTTTCTCTTGATGTTGCTATTCGTAATAAAGCTGGGAATGGTCTTTATTCAGCGCCCAAAATAGTTGGCAATGTTACGTTGGACAATGGTTTTATCAGATTGTTTCGTAATAAACTTCGCCTAGAATATGGCAAGATTCAGCTTGTTGCTGGTTCCATAAATGATCCATTGATTGATATCGTTGCTAAAAACAGAATTGGTAAATATTTGGTTACTCTGCAAATATCTGGTTCACAACAAAAGCCAACCATACAGTTGGAATCGATGCCTGACTTGGGAGAAGAACAAATATTGGGTCTTCTGTTGGCAGGTTCTGAGCATGTGACGTTGCAGGAAGGATTACCATCAATGCTGTTGAGCAACTTAGATACTTTATTATTTGATAAAAAGAAACATTCAAAGACAGCACTCTTAGTTGATAAGTTGAGTAAGACTTTTAAGTATATTCAAATTTCACCTAATTTTTCCGATGATCCAAATCAAAGCAAATTAAAAGGATCGGTATCAGTGAATTTAAATGATCAATTAAGAGCTCAAATTCAGAAAAATTTTGATCTTCAATCTGAGTTTTCAGCACAACTTGAATATTCGCTATCTGATGATATCAACCTAAAAGTCATCAAAGATCAATGTGGAGAATTGGGGTCTGAAGTTGAAATGCGACTTAAATTAGGTTGATGTTCGGTTGCAAGTTTGTGTTCAGCTTGTGCCATGGCAACAAGGTCTTGTCTGTTTTGACTGAGTGGTGGTGATTTTTTTGCCATACGAACTTTTCTTTTTTGTTCTTCAAGTGTTGAGATTTTAGTTAATAGTGCTTTTTGTTCTTGAGCCAATACTTCGTTCTTAGTTTTTTCCTCTAATAGTTTTTGATCGAGCTCTGTCTTTGCACTTGCTAATGTCTTTTTTGTAGAGGAAACTTCATTGCGTAGTGATGACAGTTCATTTTTTAGTGTCGTATTTTCTACTGTTTTTTCTTTCAAACGTCGTGAAAGTTCTGCATTGATTTGGCTTGATGCTTTTGCTGAATTATAAAGTTTATTCAGTTGATCAAGCATTGCATAGACTTTGGGCTGACTCGGAGGATATTCCGTTCGAATGCCAATGAGCCCATCGGCAACTTTTTTATAATATTCTTGCAGAGAGTCGGTATTATCAAGTCCCCATGCCTCTATTGGCAAAAAAAGAAATGCATAATATAGTATTACACGCATGGTCTTCATTACTGTCCTTTCCTCAAACACAACTTGAGTGTCTTTTCTGTATACCATACGCAGTTCGAACAAAAAATTCAAATAAATGATTGAGAAGGTCTCGGAAGGTGTAGTATGAACGGTGTCAGGATATTCTTTATAGTGGGATTGATAGTAATGACGTGGTTGGGTGGAACAAGTGAGGTTCTTTTTTCACCTGATGACCATCCAACTAATCGGCTTTTGCAACTTATTAATCAAGCCCAAACTCGTATTCATGCTGCTGTATATATGTTGACCGATAAAACTATAACCGATGCATTGATTGCAGCAAAAAATCGAGGGGTTGATGTGCAAATGATTCTTGATTCTTCAAGCGTTGATGGGTTGAGCGGTAAGGGAAATATGCTCAAACAACATAACATGAATTTGTATGTCTATGATAATGGTTCGCGACGATCGGGCAAACGTTTCTTTTATGCTTCAATTATGCATAACAAGTTTGCTTTGATTGATAATCACGTATGGACCGGCTCATTTAATTGGACTAAATCGGCCAATAACAAAAATCAAGAGAATGTTGTGATTACCGATGATCAGATTATTTATAAAAAATATGAGCAACATTTTGATGTTATTAAAACACGATGTACGCATTACGGGCCGATGCCAGCAGTGGTGCCAGTAACGTTGCCTAAGACGGGCTTTCGTTATTATCTTGCATGCGCCAAAGAAAAAGTTGCTAATTTTTTTAGATATATCAAAAATGATATTGAAAAAGTTACACGGCGAGCTTAAGTTTCTAAAGAAGCGTTTTATCAATTAACGCTTGTGCGAAGTGTTTGCCGTTGATGTAAAGCACAAGATCCATCAAAAGACGAAATGCTCCATTGCCACCATGTCGTGGGATAATAACATCTGCTACTTGTTGTAAATAAAAAGGGCTGTTGGCTGGACAGGCATAGAGATCGACCATGTTGTGCA
>CAYUQI010000035.1:0-4482 GCA_964446935.1 uncultured Pseudomonadota bacterium | reverse complement strand
CAGTAGCCATCATGGTTTTCCTTGTTTAAATAATATGTTTGTAGAAAACTATGGTACAAAATCGTGCATCAAAGTAAAGAATGAGCGAAGATTTTAGATTTTCTTAAGGACTTCGTCCGCTTGATGATAGCTTTCAATAGCATTATGTGCTTGATCAAGAAAGTTTTGATTGAATTCATTTTTGATAGCAATGCACTTCATGCCTGCGGCTTTGGCGGCTTGAATGCCTGCAAGGGAATCTTCAAATACGATACAATCTTCTGGCTTTACCAAAAGCTTTTGGGCTGCGTGCAAAAACACTGCAGGATCCGGTTTAAATTTATGTCCAACATCAGCACTGCAATAGAGGTTGTGTCCAAAAAAATCTCGTAAATTCATTTTTTGTGACATTTGTTGCAATGTTTCTGGTGAAGCGTTAGTTGCCACACTGGTTGGAATGGCAGCTGCTTGAAGGCGTTTATGAAATTGCTCAAATCCTTCGATAAATGAAATATCGGTGGACAAATTCTTTGCAGCAACCTTAGTTTTGTATGCCATAATTTCGTCAATTGGCTGTGGTAGGTTGAAGAACTCTTTAATAGCTGCAACGCTGTGAGCGAGTCCAACGCCTGAAAGTGTGCGAAGAAACTTTTTTTGTTCTTCAGTGAATTCAGCTATCGTACAATATGTTTTAATGACTTCGATCGTTGTCTTTTGCCATGCGCGTTCAGTGTTGATGATCGTGCCATCCATATCGAAAATGATAGCTTTTATTTTTGGTTTGATTTCATCCATAGATGTAAAAAAATCTCCTAATAATTTGATGAATTTAAAAATGACCCCCGCCTTTTTATCGGTTTCTTATAGATCATATACCTAGAAAGGCCCCAAAATCTATAATTATCTAGTCTAACCCATTGATATGTTATGTCAAATTGCAAATTTATTGTTGGGTTTGGATAGTTTTTTGACAGCCAAACCCAACTTTTTGCCATTATTAACGAATAATAAGATTTTGTGTGAGCCAGTTAATGATGAATTGCTGAGCTTCTTGTTTGAGGCTTCCATCAGGGTTAACCATGAATTTGCTGTAAAGTTCTTTCTTAAGTGTTACAACGTTTTGATTATTCTTGAATTCATAAAATTCTAAATCGTTACAATCGCCTATCTTTCTAATCCCGTCAACGAGCCCCATGATAAGATCTTGATTGTTAGAGAGATTTGATTCCGCTGGCTGTTTTTGTTTCTCTACAGGTGCTACTGGAGTTGATGGTGTTGTTGTTGAAGATGAGGACGATGATCTATTGTGCATAATATGAACAAGCCACGTTCCAATTTCAACGCCGCCCTGTGGTGAAATGCCACCACTGTACGGGTCAATATAGTTCTTAGCGATTAAAATGCTTGTAAGTTCTTCTATCATGGTGTCGGTAATGTTCGGATGAACATGTTGTAATTGCCCAAGATCAGTAATGTTGTTGATGGTGATGGTGTCAGTTCGCTGTTGTGGGGATGGGTGGTACGTTGATGAAGAAGATGATGAATGTTGTTGTGCATACGATATGGTTACTACTTTGTCGCTTGGCGTTGTAAGTTCTTCAATTTCATAATACAGGGTCGATGGTTTTGCAGAGGTAAATGTTGTTCGTGTTGTTGTATAGATATTTGATCCTGGTATTATTTCAAAGCTTTGATTGAGCCTACCGCAAAGGGTATTATAAATGTCATGAGCAACATTTTGCAGTGTTGTGCCGACTGGTTTAATCAATATATCATCACTACATAAAATCCATTGATCTTGATGTTTAACATAAGCAACAAGGTGTTTCTCATTACTTGTGGTTTTCATGCTTGCAGTTACGCCCTTAAGACGAATGTTAATTTTGCATTGTCGACCGGTTGCATGATGCCATAACCGTTCAAATAGATCCCCAATGCGCGTTTCAAGGGTAACCAATGCTTGCTCAGAGATTTGATTATTAATTTCTAATGCAATAAGGTTAAGGCCAGGGACAACGATGATATTTGCGTCGAGTCCTATGTTTGATTGTTGTTCATTGGTGTTGTATTGATGGAGTGGTTTATAGAGGTTAGGGATGCTCCATGCGACATAGCCTTCGTCTTGAATATTAAACGAAGCTTCATAACATGTTTTGTCAAAGCCTTGAAGCTTTTGGTTGTGTTCATAATAGGAGTAAAAACGAGGTCCTAATCCTTGAACCTCTTTAAAAAGTTCAGACATAAGAGAAAGAAAGAATGCAAAATCACTTTGTCCAAAAGAGTATTTTCCCCAAAGATCTTGAATGAAATTCCAAGCACAAGGAATTCCTCGATGGGCAGAGCAAATGCATTGGTCCTTGGTTTTTAATTTGTATAGTTGTGAACAAATAGATGAAATGCCATTTAAATTTTTAATTGTTTCGCAAATTGTTTTGTTTTGGAAAAGACATTGAATTGTCTGATCGGCAAAGCATATGCCCCCATTGAATTCTGTTTTGTTTAACAAACCAAAAGGATACTCAGTAGAATCAACACGGTGAGACACTGCACCAAACGATGGTTCTAAACTAACAAGTATTGAAATGTATGTTATAAAGAAGAAACGTAAAAATTTCATAATAACCCCCAAAAATTAAAAAACATGTTGTTTTTGCTTGAAAATGCAGGATTTAACCTGCTTTTTCCTATGTTCTATAGCCTATGCAATATTTTCAATTTGTCAATACTCGCTGTGTGGGATATCTAAAAACTGCGGATGCTGAAAAGCCCTCTTCATCTTGCAACTTGTGCAAATTTCGTTACTATGATAGCGCTTATACATTGATAATATAGTAACAATGGTGTAAGGAGAGATTTTCTTATGCAACATTTGGCTATAATTCCTGATGGTAACCGGCGGTGGGCTCTTCAACATAAATTGGAGAGTTTTTTAGGCCACAAAAAGGGAATGGAAACTGTACGAACGGCCATCAAGGTAGCTATAAAAAACGGTATCAAGTACCTATCATTTTACACGTTTTCGATTGAGAATTTTCGACGTGGTGATTTTGAAAAAAATTATTTATTTTCACTTTTGGCAACCAATATTCCCAATGAAATTCCTGAACTGGTGAGTAATGGTATTCGTGTGCGTTTTATTGGTGATCGTTCTCTTTTCCCTGAAAACGTTAGGGATTCAATCACAAAGGTTGAGGAACAAACCAAACATTTGACCACGCTCAATCTTAATCTTCTTTTTTGTTATGGCGGGACCGCTGAATTAACCGAAGCAGTAAGGGTTATTGCACAAAAAGTTAAGGATGGCGTACTGCATGTTAATGATATTACGCAGGATACCATACGTGAAGCTTTGTGGACTGCCGGGATTCCTGATCCAGATCTCATTATTCGTACCGGTAAAATTTCACGACTGAGTAATTTTTTACTCTTTCAGTCTGCATACAGTGAATATTCATTTCTCGATTGCTATTGGCCTGAAATTACAGAAAGCCATATTGAACAATGTATTGAACGTTTTAAACAAACCAAACGCAATTTTGGACGGTGATCTATGGAACGTGGGAAACGAGTTGCTGTACTTGGTGCGGGAGCATGGGGTACTGCTGTTGCAACAGTGCTTGCTGACAATGGTGTTGCGGTTACCTTGTGGTGTTTCGAAGAAGATTGTGCACATGACATCAAATCTGTTCACATCAATAAGAAATATCTTCCTGACGTTATCTTGTCTAATCGCATTCAAGTAACAACAAGCTTGATGGATGCCGTATCAGATGTTGATTTTATTTTTGAAGCGATTCCTGTTCGATTTTTGCGTTCGGTGTTTTCAACCATTGCGCAGCAATGTCCTCAAGCCAAAAGTAGCCGTTGGGTGATTTTGAGCAAAGGAATTGAGCAGGATACAACTGAAATACCTTCAACTATTATTGAAGATGTATTTAAAACCCCAATAACATATGCCGTTGTTGCTGGTCCTAATTTTGCGCAAGAGCTTGTGCAACGCGTGGTAACGGCAACTATTGTTGCCTCTCATGATCAAACATTGGCACAAGAACTTGCTCTTATTCTTACCAATGATTACTTTAAAGCATATGTTTCAAATGATCCACTTGGGGTTCAAGTATGCGGTGCTGTTAAAAATGTTATAGCCCTCATTGTTGGCATAGCCCAAGGGTCTGGATATAAACACGAAAACACCGTAGCCTTTCTTGTGACCAAAGGGCTTGAAGAAATTGCTCAGCTAACGAGTGTGTATAAAGGATTACCGCAAACAGCCTTTGGTCTTGCAGGTCTTGGTGATGTTATGTTGACGTGTGCAGGAACACTCAGTAGGAACCTGCGCTTTGGTAAACATATTGGCGGAGGCATGTCGCTTGATGAGGTATCAAAAAAATTTGTTCCCCTTCCCGAAGGTGTCGGGACAGCGCAATCGATTTATGGACTTGTTAAGCAGCGCGGGCTTTCGCTTCCTCTTTGCCAAGCAGCCTATGAATGTGTTTTTGAGGG
>CAYUQI010000034.1:0-9430 GCA_964446935.1 uncultured Pseudomonadota bacterium | reverse complement strand
TACATTTTCATGTATTGAATGAATGTTAGTAAATGTTCGCCCCCTCCATTCAGCCATCGTGCCAGGCTTTCGTCTACGTTAGAGTTTCGATGGACAGCCGGGGCGAGTAGCGTTTTAGAATTTTGGTTGCTCTGTTTTTGTCATGCTGAACTTGTTTCAGCATCCATATTTGTAGGAATCTATATTTGGAGTGGATCCTGAAATAAATTCCAAGCCTTCGCGCTGGCCCGCCGTAGCCTTGGCGAAGGCAAGCCGCTTCGGCTGGCAGGCAGGATGACAAAGGTGAGCTACTGTTAAGTAGAAATAGCTTTTATTTTGCACGAATTTTTTATTGAAATTGATAAGGATACAAATATGGCATCATCAACTGTCACTCTTGATAAAATTGTAGCGCTTTGTAAGCGCCGTGGGTTTGTTTTTCAGTCAGCTGATATTTATGGGGGTCTTAATGGGGTGTATGATACCGGGCCATTAGGTACTATTCTTAAAAATCTCATCAAACAAGCATGGCTTGATTACATGACGAGCTTTCCAGAGGATGTTGTATTGCTTGATGGAGCTATTTTAGGCGCCGCAGAAGTATGGAAAGCTTCCGGCCATGTTGACAATTTCAAAGATCCTATGGTTGATTGCTGTGTGTGCAAAAAGCGGTATCGTGCTGATGATGTTGACCTGCAAAAAAATTGCCCTTCGTGTGGTAATAAACAATGGACCGATGTTCGTCAGTTTAATTTAATGTTTCAAACACAGCTTGGTGCGGTGTCTGAGGCTGGCAGTATTGCTTATCTTCGTCCTGAAACGGCGCAATCAATTTTTATTAATTTCAAAAATGTGCTCAGCAGTAGTAGAGTCAAGATTCCATTTGGGATTGCTCAGATTGGCAAAGCATTCCGTAATGAAATTACTCCTAAACAATTTTTGTTTCGCATGCGTGAATTTGAACAGATGGAAATGGAGTTTTTTTGTAAAGCTGCTGAAGCTGATGAATTTTTTAAAACATGGGTTGAACGTAGAAGGCTGTTCTTCCTATCTCTTGGGCTGAAAGCAGATTGTTTACGCTTGCGTCCTCATGAAAAAGAAGAACTTGCACATTATGCCAAAGCATGTACGGACGTTGAATACAATTTTCCATTTGGCTGGAAAGAACTTGAGGGGATTGCTAATCGAACTGATTTTGATCTTAAACAACATAGTACCTGTTCTGGTAAGGATTTGGCGGTCTTTGACGAACAAACCAAATCATCATATGTGCCCTATGTCGTTGAATGTTCGGTTGGCGTTGATCGTCTCTTTTTGACGTTATTATTTGATGCCTATTATGAAGATGTTATTGAAGGTGAACCGCGTACAGTGTTGCGTTTGCATCCACGTGTTGCACCATATACGGCTGCAGTGATGCCATTAAGTAATAAATTGACAGATCAGACCATGGCTGTTTTTAAACAATTAAAATCGGCGGGATGGCGTGTGCAGTTTGATGAATCTGGTTCAATTGGTAAGCGTTATCGACGTCAGGATGAAATTGGAACGCCTATCTGCTTTACTTTTGATTTTGACAGTCTTGAAGATGGTAAAGTAACTGCACGTGATCGTGACACGACTAAGCAAGAACGGATTGCAATTGCTGCTTTGGATGATTATCTACGCGATATAATGAAACGTTGATGTGTTCATGGTTCGAGACGCCCGCCTTCGCTCTGCTGAGCTACGGCGAGGCTCCTCACCACGAACGGGATTTATTATTCTAAGATTTTATTGAGCGACTTTTTGTAAAAGAGAGTATCAATTTTGTAGTATAGAAAAATTAATGTTCCGTTCGTGGTGAGGAACGAGGCCATAGGCCGAGTGTCTCGAACCATGAACACCTTAAAATTAATCAAATGAATATCTGAGGGTGTCATGAAGTGGATTCGTAGGGTATATGATTGGATGGGTTCCAAGGTCGATTCACCATATGCCGATTGGTGGCTGATCATTCTTTTCTTTGTCGAATCATCATTTCTTATTATTCCTGTTGATCCATTGTTGATTTTGTATTGCATAACCAATACTCAGCGGTCAATGTACTATGCCACCGTAACAACGATATCATCTGTTCTTGGTGGTATCTTTGGTTATGCCATTGGAGCGCTTTTATGGCAGAGCCTTGGTATGGTATTGGTGAAATGGATCATTTCTGAGCCAACCTTTTTTCGTGTGGTTGCTAAATACAAAATTTATCAAAATTGGGCAGTGTTGTTTGCTGGCTTTGCGCCGGTTCCCTACAAGGCGATAACGATTTCAGCAGGCTTTTGTCACTTGTCCTTCATACCCTTTGTGGTGTGTTCTTTTATTGGTCGTGGAGCTCGATTTTTTTTAGTTGCAGGTGCAATACGTCTCTGGGGGCCTCAAATAAAAGATATTATTGATCGTTATTTTAATCAGCTGGTGATTGCTTTTGTATTTATTTTTGTCGCCTGCGTATGGCTTTTTTTATAGATGTTTCGACATGTAAAACATGATATTACGAAAAAGGACGTAGAATGGAGCGGGAAACGGGGCTTGAACCCGCGACCCTTGCCTTGGGAAGGCAATGCTCTACCACTGAGCTATTCCCGCATATAATTTTCTTCGTGGATAACTGTATCATAATATCTGAGTGCTGTTAAGTCTTTACTCTGAAGTGACGATTTCAAACAGTATCCCTCTTGTGCCGCATTGTAATGCAAATCCTGTGTGAAATAATTCGAGAGCGAGATCTTGATCAAGAACAAGTGTTTTAAGATTGGGTATTCTAAAAAGAATGTCAGGAAGGCTTGTAAGTGCATTCTTATCAAGTTTAATCTTTTTAAGGTCCCGCATACATGCAATGCTTTCAGGTAACTCTTTAAGATCATTGTTAGATAGATCGAGTTCATATATTGGGTCATCATAGAGTAGAGGAATAATTTCCAAAAGATGTTCGAGGTTAGGAATCTTTAGATTTACCCCGTCATACAAAGTTTTTTTAAATGTAGAATCGAGTTGAAAGCAATTGTTTTCAGGCGGATGGAGAAACTGGATAAAGGTATCGTCAAGACGAAGGAATTTTTTTTGATAATAGATAATTCTAAGGATAGTCTTTAAAATTCCTTCTGGCTGAGACGAGAAGAATGTTTTAAATGTGGCAATTGAATCATCATTCTTTATGCGATCTGTGATGATTTGTGATACATATCGAATGGTTGTTTTAAGTGCCCAATATCGCTGTTTGTAATGAGTACATGTTGAGAGTGTTTGCTCAAAGCATCCGGGCGTTGTCTGAGATTTTTCAATAGCATCAAGAACAAATGGTATATTTTTTTTATTTAACAGTTTGTCTATGAAGTAGTTACAATGACAGTTGTTATGAAAAAGTGTTGGGTATGCATGAAAAAGATCGTCTAGATGTTCCTCAAGAAAATGCTCAAAATAAAGATTTAGATCATTATAATTTCGTTCCAGTTTGAGACATTGTTGTATGATAAATTCTTTTGGAGACATAGCTGTGAGTTGGGGTGACATGAATACGAAAGTGCTGAAGAGTGTAATGTGGAAGCTAATATAAGGTACTACGTATTTTGATTCCATAGAAGATCCTTTCACGTGCTGCTTATGATAATAGATGTGCATTGGTGCTGTAAAGTAGTAATGGAATAAAACTTAAAAGGCTCGTGATCATTAAAAATCACGAGCCTTTTAAGTTTTATTATTTAAAACGTATTAAATGCTTTCAATACGTACAACCGTGACTGGTTGACGATGACCGGTTTTGGTACGACGCTTTTTACGGCGTTGAAACTTGAAGATGATAACTTTAGGGCCTTTTGTTTGTTTGACAATGTTCGCTTTGATCGAAGCGCCTTTGACAAATGGTTGGCCGAATTCGAATTTGTTATCACCCGACTTGCGGAAGAGAACTTCTTTGAAGGTAACTTTGCCACCAGCTTCACCATCAAGTTTTTCAACAGCGACGGTTTTGCCTGGAATAGCTTGGTATTGTTTACCACCAGTTTGGAATATTGCGTATTGATCGATCGTATTTTTTGGCGCCACTTTCATAATCTTACAATCCTATCGTTGAATACTTATTTCTACCTGTATTATGAAGTATACATTCTATCAAACATGAGTGTTATGTCTAGAAAGAGTAGTAAAAATCATTAATTTATGGTCAATTCTGGCCCTTATGATTGCAATGCAGCACCGAATCGTTGGATACAATCCCCGCATTTTTTAATAAATGAACCAATTTTTTGTTGTAAAACTGTTGATACTGTTGTTAGAAGAGACCGGTCGAGGAGGCCCTTAAATTTGGTATAGGCGGTGCTTGTAACAAAGGTATTGAGTTCATTGATGTCATTAGTGGTTAAATATTTTTTGCAGGCTTGATTAAAGTGCTGGGTGAATGATGGAAGATTTGTTGGAAGTGTAAATTGCATTGGATAATTTTTGAGTACTATTGATTGTATATCAGGAACAATTGTATTGAATAGCGTTTGAGCTTGTGTAGCGTCAGTATTATTTGATTGGCTTGATAGGGTAATGTTTTGTTGGAGATAGAGCTTACACTGCTTAAGTGATTCGACGAGCTTGTTTTGGTTTTGCTCGATAAGTTTGGCAATTGTTGTTTGTTGTTTGATGAGATCAAGAGAATATGTTTCTAAAGCTTCACAGAAGGCAATTAAAAGTTTTACCAAGGGTGTTTGTATGGTGAGAAGCTTTCTGGCTTCTCCTGGCGTACAAACAGAAATTGCACCCATTCTGATTTTATTGAGGAGTGTTTTGAAGACGTTTGGATTCATTTCTTCGGCCCACAACTGCGTAAGTTCTTTTTGCAGTGTTGATACTTCTGCCGTTAGTCTGCTCATTTCATTGTTGTTGGCTGCTTGAGCTGTTGCCGTGGTTACCGGTAGGGCTTCCATTTGGCTGCTCTGAGGTGCTCCTTCAAGTGTTGTTATAAAAACTAAAGATACTAAAGAAAATGATATACGTGACATGATATAACCTCCATACATACTTTACATGTTTTATAGTTGATAAGGTGAATGGTGGTGCAAAAAAAGGTACGCTTTTTTTGTCACCATGAATTTAGTTCAGGGTCCATATGTTTGGTTTGTGGATCCTGAAACAAGTTCAGGATGATAAAAAACTGATAACCACTGATAACCGTAGAGCAACTACATTGTTGCCATTACCCCAAAATGAATTCATGGTTCTTACTATACAACCTCAGCATACAAAGCGCAAAAGGGTGTTTAGTACAATTAGAAATTACCAGGAGCAAATATCGTTCAAAAATTCAGAAGAAATGGTTTTGCTGCCTGCAGGCCCCTCAATAATTTTAGGAATAGGGTTAAAAAGGGGGTGGTGAAGAATCTTTTGCAAACTTGATTTGCCTATTTTTCCAGATCCAGGGAAGGCATGACGATCGAGCTTGCTGCCAAGGGTATCGTTCGTATCGTTAAAATGGATAAGTTTTATGTTAGACATCCCGATGGTTGCATCAATATGTTTGATGAAATCTGCTAATGGTTCTAGGGGGTAGCCATAGGAAAAAGCGTGCGCAGTATCCAAACAAAAACCTATTCTTTCTGGATACTGTATTAGTTCCTTAAGTGTAATAAAATCATCAAGATTACTACCAATAGTTTTTTTACCATGGGCACTGTTTTCTAACAAAATGGTAACATTGCTTTCTTGTTTTAAAACACTGTTGAGGACCTTGGCAACAGTTGCAATACCAGCCATTTTTCCGTCCGGATCCTGTGCGGTTGGTCGGTGTCCTTTAGCTGATCCTGCATGGAGTACCAAATAGCGAGTTTCCAGTTCATGTGCAAGCGCCAGTTCTTTTTTGAGTAATTTTTTGGCTAAATAAACTACGGCTTTATCACTTGAGCCAGGATTGATCCAATATGAGCTGTGAATGAATATTTCAGTAAACGACGGACGAAGCGCAAGAAACGCTTGCTTGTCTTTTGCTGAGAGGACAAGGTATTTTTTCGTTTTTTGTTTTGTCAGAAATGTTTGAAAAAAACGAAGGTTAAGGTTATGTGCCTGTTGTGCAACATGGGTGAGTGTGTCTTTGAGTGGAATATGCAGGCCTAGGCGATGGTTACAGTTCAATTTTTTCCTTGAGGGTTTGTTGATCAAAATAAGGAACTAATAATTCATAAAACTCTTTTTTAATGCGAATCAAGCCTTCAGAGGAATCTGATTCAAAGCGCAAGCTAATAGCAGGCTGGGTGTTGGATGCGCGTACAAGTCCCCATCCATAGCTCAAATGTGCTCGAACGCCATCAATGGTGATCAGCTCAATATCTTTACGTGCAGTAAAAACTTGTTTAACGTGATCAACGATCGTTGTTTTTTCAGCATCTGATTTGCATGCGATGCGGAATTCCGGGGAACTTACCTTGGATGGAATAACGTGCAACAATTCGTCGAGTGTTTTTCCTGATTGATGGAGGAGTTCAATGGTTCTGAATGCAGCATAGATGCCATCATCATATCCAAAATAACGATCATGAAAAAAGAAGTGGCAGCTTAATTCGCCTGCAACTACTGCATGGTGTTCAGCCATGGCTTTTTTAATGAGGGCATGACCAGATGGGGATATACAAGGTTTTCCGCCTGCTTGTTTGACAGCATCAAGTAACCCAATAGAGCTTTTGATATCACAGACCACAGCAGCCCCAGGATTGGTGCTGAGGATGTGTTGAGCAAAAAGGGCTAACATTTTGTCACCGGGAACCAGAACACCCTGTTTGGTCATAGGATTCATGCGGTCGCAATCCCCGTCAAGGCCGAGTCCGACTTCGAGCTGCGGATTGCTTTGCAATGCATCAGCCACAAACGTCATGTTTTCAGGAACGGTTGGATCGGCTTCGTGGTTTGGAAAATTTCCATCGACATCGGCAAATAGGAGTTTTACGTTAGGCCAATTCATTTTTTGTATAAGCCTTGGCAATACCGTACCGCCAGCCCCATTGCCACAGTCAATAATGGCATGTATATCGATGTTTTTCAGATGGGTAAAATGCTTGGCAAGGTAATTAATATATTCTTCGATGATGTCATATGATTGAATAGATCCTTGTTTTGAGATGGGTGCTATAAATGATTGGTCTTCGTAAATTTTTCTGATTGTTTGTACCTGCTGTCCCCATGCACCCCAGATTTTAACGCCGTTGTATTCCTTTGGATTGTGCGATGCGGTGATGATGAGAGCTGTTGGGAGATGTAGGTGTTGAACGGCAAAATACACCGCTGGTGTTGGGCAGAGCCCAACATCAATAACATCAAAACCAAGATCATAAAAAGCTTGCATGATATTTTTTTGAATCGCAGATGAATGTGTTCGTCCATCACGGCCAATGATGATGCGAGTGTTGCCGGGATGCTTGATTGTTAGGAATGTAGCAATCGCTTTGCCAAGCTCATAAGTTTGGTCAATAGGCAGTTCAGAACCGACGATACCGCGAATGTCATATTCTCTAAAAATATTCATTTTCATAGACATCTCCTCAATGATGGACGGTGCTTTTTTACTAGTTTAAGCCAAACTAAAGCTTTTTAACAGATTGTTTTTTGATTTATTATTTGACAAGAATGGCTTGTGCTGTGGATCTTCTACAATGAGCGTTCATAGTAGAGAAGATAAGGAGTACCATAGCCTGTTGATCCAGCTTTTTCGAGTTCAATTAGTAATTTGCTTCCATCGCTTATGGAGCTATCATTGTAGAATTTCCATTCATTCTTGATTTCTTGTACAAGTGAGGTGTAGTGTCCGCTCTTAAAGCTACCGTTGTGAAGACAAACCCCTTTGAGCTGATACGTTGCCGTGTTCTCTGTATGTGGAACTTCTATGGTGACCGCTATACGAACAGGCGTATCATTTTTAGTGATTTCCACAGAACTGGCTGTTGCTTTTTTAGAGAATCGTTTGAGGTGGACTATAAGGATTTGAGGCGCCATTCCTATACTTAATTGTTTGCTTGCATCGACAAGTTTTTTGCATTGTGGACAATTGTATGCGTCAGCTCCGGTCAATGTTTCTTGTGAAAGATATGCTGTTGTGCAGTCATTAATAGCAATATCTTTCATTGCTGATGGAATTTCTGCTGATAGTATTCTTTCATTTGTTGCATCTTTTGTTATGGTTTTGCATTCAGCACATTCAATTGTTGATAGTATTGGAATATCAAATAAATCCATGGCGATTTCTTCGTTATGAAGATTGTTGAGAAGTTTGATAATAAATTCTGAAGCATCTTGTTGATGGAAGTTATTTTGTTCTGAAAAATAAAGTGATGTTGCCTTGCGTTCAAATGTTTCTGGCGATATTGCTGGGGTAGTTGCTTGGGTCATTGCCGTGAGAAGCTTCTTAAGATCTGTATGCCATGCGCCGGTGGTTTTTGATTTTTGTAAATACTCAATAAAAAGAGGGCAATGAAATAGACATTGTAAGGGTGCGTTCATATAACAATGAGTTCCGCTCCAATTCTTAAACCCTCGGCTGGGGATCTGTATTGAAGATATTGCAGTAGATGTTGAGGTATCTGATGATGTTGTTGTTGCCTCAGGTTCTTGTGAAGGTTTTTCAGATGGTGTTTTTACAAGGAGAGTTGGCCCTAGCGGGGGTTGTTGCTTTTGTTCTTGTAAACTGCGGGCAATAGCCTCTGCTAAATCAGGATCTTCTTGTTTTTTTAATGAGGGATGTTGTTTTTCTTTGATAATGCGTTCAAGCAAATCGTTTAAGAGAAAATTGAAATTTTGCAGCTGAATTTTTTCAGAATCTTGTAACAAAGCAGGGTATTGGAGGTGCAATGCCTGGATGGTGTCGTTTGTATATTGCTTAAGCCTGTTTATTCTCTCTGCCAATGATGTGATTGGTGGAAACATTGTTTGTCCGGGAGGGATGCTTCGAAGAAACGGTTTTTTAGGAGAAAAGCTTTTGAGTGCAGCCTTTTTAGTTACTGTTTTTTTAGGAGTTTTTTTAGGGAATCCTTTTTTAGGTGCAGGTGTTTTAGCCTGTGGTTGTACATTCATAGCATTAAGCGAAACCCAATTAAAAAGGATTGCTATTAAGAAAAAAAACACATTTTTTTTTGATATGTGCATGAATTCTCCCATTCTCTTATAAATGATGCTCGATTTTATAGGAATCTCCTGTTTTTTGAATTATAAACGATCTTGTTAGTGTATACCAAACTCTAATTTTAATAGTGTAGAAAATATGCGCTGTAATCCAGGTAGTAACAACAAGCCTGGCACCCTATTGTATTAGAAACACGAACTACTTTGTCTGTAAAAATGAAGAAATAATACATCGGCTTGTAATCAAAATCTATCGATAAAGAGGCTGGTATTTTTGTACCAGCCTCTTTTGTGTTATGTCTGTGCTAATTCCTGATAATTTACATGCCCTATG
>CAYUQI010000033.1:0-10987 GCA_964446935.1 uncultured Pseudomonadota bacterium | reverse complement strand
AGTGTGCCCGGCAGGATTCGAACCTGCGACCTACGGATTAGAAATCCGTTGCTCTGTCCAACTGAGCTACGGGCACGAAAAATATATTGTATAAAAAGATGGTCGGGGCGGCAGGACTCGAACCTGCGACCCCTCGCTCCCAAAGCGAGTGCGCTACCAACTGCGCCACACCCCGACATAACTTAAGACGATAGTTTCAAGAGAGGCCTATACTTACTGGGGTGAGCGACGGGACTCGAACCCGCGACATTCAGAACCACAATCTGACGCTCTACCATCTGAGCTACGCTCACCATTGGGTACAGGATGTATTAATCTTTCATACAGGTAGTATATGAGTTTTTATTTTAAAAATCAAAAACTTACGCAACTTTTTCTATTTCAGCCTTATCATCGGTCAGCACGTGCTTTTTGAGGAATTCCAACGCTTTTTGTCGATTAGACAAAATTGCAGGCTTATATTTTTTAGCCATCGAAAGCATGTTTATCATGTTAACGGCAGCCTGTATCTGAACATCGTGTCCAAGGGCTTTTAGCTGTCGTTCTTCCCATTTTTCAGGAGATTTTTCATCCGAATCTCCTTCAGGGTCCCCTTTGGCCTTCCCTAAGGCCTCCTTATCCATGTCCAAATCAACTAAATCACCAACAAAACTCTCATTATCATGAGATTTTTTGTTCTTTTTTTCCTGATCTTGAGCCTTACCATTCGCTTCATTAATCGTAATATGACGTTTGAGGGATGATTCCTTACCATACATTTCAGTAATCCATTTCATTTCGTCCATAGGAAAATACTTTGGTTTTACCATAAAATCTGGTTCTATGCCGGTAGCCTGAATAGAACGGTCATCGGGTAAATAATACAGCATAGTTGTAAGCTTAAGGGCACAACCATTACTAATAGGTATCACCTCTTGCACCGAACCTTTACCAAAGGTAGGAATACCAACAAGAAATACCATTAGAGCGTGTTTGCTTTTATCCTTTTTTTCAGAATTTTTGATAGCATGATGTTGCAGGCAACCAGCAAGAATTTCTGCTGCTGATGCTGTAAAATTATCAATGAGAATAAAGATAGGAACATCGGCTTTCAACAAAGGATCGGTTGTGGTAAAGTACTGATCAACGACCTTCTTGTTGCGATCTTTGGTTACAGCAACCAATGAGTGTTTATCCAAAAACAATCCACACATATCAATAGCAGCCTGAAGTACACCACCAGGATTACGGCGAAGATCCAAAATAATTCCACGACACTTTCCCTTATTGGCAATTTTAATCAGTTCAGCCATTTGTGTTGCAGCATTATCACTGAATATCTTAAGCGATAAGTAATACACATGATGATTTTTGAAATGATAACAGATAGAAGATTGATCTTTGATAATGTCACGCATCACTTTGAATTCAAGCGGTTTCTTGCTGCGAATAATTTTAATAAAAATAAATGTTCCAGGCTTCCCTTTAAGTGACGTAACTGCTTCATCGGTTGATAGGCCTTTGAATTTATGACCATCGGCCTCAACAATCTTATCCCCACCTTTGAGCCCAGCCTTTTCAGCAGGCCCACCAGGAACAACGTCTATAATAACAAGGGCATCATCATCAGTTGCTTTTGCAATAATGCTTACACCTATACCAGAAAATTCACCTGACGTTGATTCTACTGCCGCTTTATAGCTATCTTGCGTAAAAAAGGATGAATGCGCATCAACCTCAACGGCAGCTTTTAACGATCGCTCCGTAAATTCACGAAAATCAACCGGTCTAAAAGCCTTTTGTTGCATCATACTAACAACTTCTGCATAAGTTTTAAGCCATTGATAAATATCGCCTTCTTCTTCGGATACCTTTTGAGCAGGTGTCTTCGCTATGGTTTTCTGTGATAATGAATTTGTACGTTTATCAGGAACATCTTTTGAGCGCTTACGCGTCAATAACTGATTAGATGCATGCGGCTGCAACAGTTTTGCCAAGCCTACATTCTCAATCATCAACGCAAAAATAATTATAAAAAAGCCAGTTCTTTTTATCATAAGATCTCCTTTTTCCAAAAAGAATTGAATTAGCTTTAAGTAAGGTATCATGAAACAGGGTTGTTTTGAAAATGATTAATACTATTACCCCAAAAATGCGTTGTAACAAAAACTTCACAGGAATAAAGTATCTTGTTTATAGTATGAATGACATATTATGAAATGATGCCCCTTACCTGTAAACATACCAAAGGAATCGCGCATGAATCATAAAATACTATTCAATAACGCCTTTTTCATCTGTCTGTGCTTTATTATTGCTTACTATTTCTTTTCAAGCGCACGAAGTATTGTCGATTTTTATAGCAAAAAGCAAACAATTAAAAAGCAACAAGAAAAAATTGGGCACTTAAAAAATGACATTACCTATCTTAATTATTCGCTTAAGAATCAGAAAAAAAACGCTTTTGAATTAGAACGAATTGCTCGGTATGATCTTGATTTGGGACGTACCAATGAACTGGTGTATATCGTACCTAATCACTAGCAGCATCGTCATCATCAACTTTATCACCCAACAGTGGCTCTATATCACGCATTGCCTCTGACGCAGTAACCGATGTTGTTACAGTATTATCAGTTGCTTCAAGTTTGGCCACTGTTTGCTTGTGTTCCTGTTGTAACTCTTCAAGGGCCTTTTGAGTCCGACCAAGCTGCTCGTTAAGACGACATTTTTCTTGTTGATCGGCATGTATTTGTTCGATCGTTGTTGCTCGTACATCATTAAGATATTTTTTGCATAATTTAACTTGAGCATTCAATGCCGTTAATTGCTGCTCAATACCAGTTAATTGTTCAGTAATTTCTTCAAAATGGAGTTCAGGACGATCTGAACTCGAATTTATTTTGGCAACATCAATAGTATATGCTTTAGTTGCCGAAACAGATCGATTCGCTGCTTCTTTTTGTGATACATCAATAGATCCACGGTCAAGAACCTGCCTGATTGCTTCAGGCTTAATATCTTGTTCAAAAACCATCGAGTGCATGTTACTAAACATGCACCCGGTCAATATCACGAAACGCAAAGAATGGTGTATTTTTATTGTCATAGATAACGCTTATACCTCAATATCTTTAATTATTCCTCAGGAACTTCTTCAACAAATAGCACATCACCTTCTTCTGTTACCAATTCACTTTCTTCGGGTGATGTCGCTTCTTCCAACGTTACTGTTTCTTCAACGGGCACTGGTTTCGCCTCTGGCAATATTGTTTTTTGGGTAACGGTAGAAGAAGGCTTCACAGAAGCAGCAGGAGCCGCTTGTTTTTTTACTGTTGTTACTTTTTTTGCAACTTTCTTTGTTGGTTTCTTAGCAGCAACCGCCCCTTTTCGTGTTGTTACTTTTTTCACTTTGACAACACGTACTTTATCAGTTATTGCCTTAAGCGTCATATTTATTTGTGCAATTTCATCAGAATAGAAAGCATTTATCGCTGACAATGCTGCTCGTGTATTTGCGTCGCTCACTTTCCCAATCGTTTTTTTGAGTTCTTCTTCCGATTTTTGCGCCTCGCCTGTTTTTTTCATTGCTGATTTTTGAGTCCATGGCTGACGTTCGCGGACAAGTGTTGATTTCTTTGAAGGCACTCCACGTTGTGCAGCCATTGAACCAGGCACTATCACCGCTGAAGCAATAATAACAACCACGATCTTTGATACACAATTCATATCAAAAGCTCCCCTTATCATCCATACTACCGACAACCATAATCATCATAGCACAAGATTAACGTCATTCAATGCATTTATTTTTTCATAATAGAAAATATGCACATGTGTCTCATGGAAAAGCATCTGTATAGACAAGTAATCATATTGTGCAATCTCAAAATCCTATAAATTTGTGCATTTTGTTGGTTATTTAGGTATACTGAAACCCGAAAATTAAGATGTTAACCCTTAAGCATGCAATGAGGCTCGGCATGGCAACCAAAGATCTCAATCCAGAACCAATAACCCCTGTATCTGAATCAAATGAACATGACATTCGTCTTGCAAAACTTGAAAAAATGCAAGAAGAAGGAATAAAACCATGGCCAGCCTATAAGCCTGTTACATATACAACGGCAGAAGCTATCGCCGAATATCAAAAAAATCCAACGGCAGAGCTCAACGTCAGCCTTGCAGGACGCCTACTCATCAAGCGTGATCATGGCAAAACATTTTTCGGCGTCATCCAAGACCGTAGCGGTAGAATTCAAATTTATATTAAAAAAGATGATGTTGGAGAAACCGCTTTCGAATTTTTTAAAAAATACGTCGACATTGGCGATATTTTGTGGGGCAAAGGGTCAATCTTTACCACCAAAATGGGCGAAGTTACGCTTAAGGTCTTTGAACTTGCCTTATTAAGCAAATGTCTCTACCCATTGCCAGAAAAGTTCCATGGGCTTGCCGACATTGAACAACGATATCGTCAACGATACCTTGATTTGATAAGCAACCCAGAAAGTGCCGCTAAATTTAAAAAGCGTTCACGCATTATTCAAACAATACGTGAGTTTTTACAAAATCGTGATTTTCTTGAAGTAGAAACACCCATGCTTCACCCTATTCCGGGTGGTGCTACAGCTCGCCCATTCATTACCCATCACAACACATATAAAATGGATCTTTATATGCGTATTGCGCCAGAACTTTATTTGAAACGTTTGGTCGTTGGTGGTTTTGAACGTGTCTTTGAAATCAATCGAAATTTTAGGAATGAGGGCATATCAATTAAACATAATCCTGAATTTACCATGCTTGAATTTTATCAAACCCATGGCGATTATAAAGTTGGCATGGATACCACAGAACAACTCATTCATTCTGTCATTACAAAAAACTTTGATAGCCCTAAGATACGGTTCGCAGAGAACATTATCGATTTCACCCCACCCTTCAAACGACTTACCGTTGAAGAATCACTTGTTACCATTGGCAAACTAGACCGTGCACAAATTAGTCCAGATGCTATTGATAAACTTATCAAACAACACAATATTGAAGTAACAAAAAATGCTGCATATGGAACAAAACTGTTTGCTTTGTTTGAACATTTTGTCGAACCAAACATTGTTCAACCAACATTCATTATTGGTTATCCAGTTGAAGTCTCCCCATTGGCAAAACGCGATGAAGACAATCCTGAGATAACGGCCCGTTTTGAGTTATTTGTATGTGGCATGGAACTTGCTAACGGATTTACCGAATTAAATGATCCATTTGATCAAGCAGAGCGATTCAAAGCTCAAGTCCAAGCCCGAGAAGGCGGGGATATTGAAGCTCACCACTACGATGCTGATTATGTTAAGGCATTAGAGTATGGATTACCACCAACTGTTGGTGTTGGTATGGGAATCGACCGCTTAACCATGCTTTTAACCGATACTCATTCAATTAAAGATGTTATTCTATTTCCTGCTTTAAAACCAACTAAAGACTAATGCAGCATATCTATGTTAGCCCATGAAAAGGATCATGCTACAGCAGGAGAGCCTTGTAATGCTTATGAATTCATACAAGGGCACAAATATCGCTGGAAAATTAAAACAGTTGAACCAGCCCTTGTACGCTCTCTCGCCTATACGCATAGTCTTTCACTGCCCATTGCACACACCCTGGTAACACGTGGAATGATCGATGATGCCTCCATCAGATCGTTTTTATTAAGCTCATATGAGCATAATGTTCCTCACGCAGGGTTGTTGCATGATAGCACTACAGCAGTCACCCGCATTATCCGTGCTATCAAAAATCGTGAAAAAATACTCATCTTTGGCGATTATGATGTTGACGGCATTACCGCTGTCAGCCTAACACTTACTGCGCTCATCCCTCTTGATGCACGTATTAACTTTTTTCTGCCCAACCGAGAAAAAGATGGCTATGGGCTTTCAGCTTCTGCCGTAGAACAAGCCTTTAAAAATGGATACTCACTCATCATCACGGTTGATAATGGCATCACAGCCTTTCAAGCAGCACAAACAGCACAAAAGCGTGGCATTGACTTGATTATCACTGATCACCATCGTCCGCACGAAACATTGCCACCAGCGATTGCCATCATTGACCCCCATCGCACC
The DNA here is from genome assembly GCA_964446935.1 of uncultured Pseudomonadota bacterium. Lineage (GTDB taxonomy): Bacteria > Babelota > Babeliae > Babelales > RVW-14 > UASB124. Next base: position 4,880 of record CAYUQI010000033.1, on the reverse strand, counting down.
GAATGTTCATATCCATTTAAAGAATTGGCAGGTGTTGGCGTTGTTTTTAAGCTTATTAGTTTGATCTATGAACAACTGGGAATCAAACGACTTCCTGAAAAAGTATATGAACTTTTGATGTTGGGAACCATCGCCGACGTTGTCCCATTAATTGGTGAAAATCGTTTTTGGGTACGACATGGGCTCAATCTCATCAACCAAAATAAAAGTAATGCGATTAGCGTACTAGCTACCAATGCAAGCTTGAGCAAAGAAACTTTTGATTCTTTAGATATTGGGTTTTTTATGGCCCCGCAGGTCAATGCCTTAGGCCGATTATCGGATCCTCGTGATGCCGTTAAATTCATGATTAGCTCAGACATGGATGAAGTAGAACGCATCGGAGCTATTCTTAAAACAATGAATGAAGAACGTAAGCGTGTCGAACAAGGCATTTATAAAGAAATTGAACTTGCCATTGGCCACAGACAAATTGATCTTGATCAAGAATACCTTATCACAGCATGCAGTAGCGAATGGCCCTCGGGGGTCATAGGACTTGTCGCTGGAAAGCTTGCCCATAATTATGGAAGACCAACGTTCCTATTTCATATTGATTCAAATAAAGACATTGCAAAAGGTTCGTGCCGCTCAATTCCAGAATTCAATATTTTTGATGCTCTGACCACCTGTAGTGACCTCCTCATACAATTTGGTGGACATGCATGCGCAGCAGGATTAAAACTCAAGCATAGCAATTTACCCGCTCTTAAAGAACGATTATCAACAGCCATTGCCAGCCAATTTACTCTCCAAGATTTACGGCCAGGATTAACACTTGATGCACCACTTATCTTGCCTGAAGCATCGCTCAAATGCGTTTCAGACCTTGAACAAATGGAACCATTTGGCAATCAGAACCCTCAACCACTTTTTTTAATAAAAAATGTCACACTCCTTAAACAACCACAGGTTCTAAAAGAAAAACATGTTAAGTGTATGATCTTTGCAGATGGCATCGTCAAGCCGGTTATTTTTTTCAATCGTCCAGATATATATGAACCATTACAAAATCTTGGGGACAAGCCATTTCATTTGGCCGCACACATCATAAAAAATGAATGGGGTGGATCAACGCGCATTGAATTACAAGGAATGGATGTGGCGTTTTTGTAACAACCATGTGAAAATTAGAAAAAGTTATTTAATCATCCGTTCGTGGTGAGGAACGAGCGCTGAAAGCGCGAGTGTCTCGAACCATGAACACAATAAAAACTCTAAAAACTAGCGGAATCTTTGATTGGAAGTAAATCAATTTTGAGTTCATGGTTCGAGACGCCCGCCTTCGCTCTGTCGAGCTACAGCGAGGCTCCTCACCACGAACGGGATCATCAGATTTTTACTCACCAAACAAGTCCTTATTACGCAAAGAGCCAACCCGACACATTCTCAAACTTCTAAATTATCCCAAAAATCCCATGAAGGATATGGCTCTACTGAATCATAATCAGAAAACACGTCTTCCAAGAAAATAATATTGCAATGTCCCGGTAGAACAACATGCTCAAATAGTTTAAGCGCTGCCTTAAAATCCTCACGATTGCCATCACGAATAACAATATCAGCATCAGGATCTTTTAGCACCATTTCAAGAGTAGCAAGCAAGCGAATAAGCATACGTGCGATAGGAATATGAGATTGATTACCAAGATATAATTTTTTTGAAAGCGACCAAAAAGATTTTTTCTTTGCTTTTTCCTGAAGTGATGGCGGACCTTGATAAACACCCTTATTCTGCGCTTTCTTTCGATTCATAGAAAGTTTTTTAAACCATCCAGAATGTTGGTTCAACTCATTCCACAGCAGACTGGTTGGCATAACACAACTGGCACCATGCTCCACTTGATAGTCCTGAACAACAGCGGAAACTGTTGCCTTGTTCAGTTGTGATTTACTATGAGAGATATCATCTTTTTTCAGCGAGCAATCAAACCCTAACAAACCACTATTACTTGTCTTATTATTCCAATCAAAACGATAAGGTGTTTCATTAACTGTAACGAAGGAACGTGGTTTGCTCATTGACAGACCAAGCATCCGATACGTAGTTCTCACATTTTTTTTAATCTTTTGGCTCCACGGCTCATAAAAACGCTGAATAGTATAATACAATCCGTCACTCCCCTTGACAAGCATAAGAGGAACCACATTAAAAAGTGCTCGTTGAAGTTCAAATTGATGCGAACCTTGAGCAGTACATGCAAGCAAATTTAACAATGAAGCATACCAACAGGTACGCAATGATCGCACAAACGGGGTCAATAACAATTCATCCCGACAACCAGTATGAAATGCATAGCACTGCCTGAAAGGAACATGTGAGTTTGTCATCTCGATTACATTTTGACGTTTTCCATCAACATGTTCTTTCGAATCTATCGCAAACATTCCAGGATTTTGCCACATCTCATTGACACCTTCATGCGTAACGTTATCGGTAAAGAACTGTTGTAATAACGAACTCAATGCATGAACTTTTTCAAATGAAAATTGCTGAATATTAACAAAATGCTTAGATAAACCATATAATGCTTCCAACGAGGTTGTCTCTCGATCAATTTTTTGTTCAGCCAATGTTGCTACAGAAGCTCCATGTTGTTGGTACAGTGATTGAACGTGTAACTGTAACGCATCAGTTAAGGAAGCAATATTACAGGCTCCCAAGTCCGCTTGCTTTTGTTGCACAAGCATACGGAAAAGAGCAAGGCGCACAAGAGTTTCAAGCTCAAATGAATGTTCTAGTATTTGTCTACTCGTTTTATGCAAAAGGGCATAGAGCAATTCACCACCGCTAACAAAATCACGATACAAACTAAAATAAGGATTAAAATTAGTATCAAGCAGCGCCATTTGCTGCAAAAGATAATTGATTCGCACATTTTCACGGGATGATCGTGGATACATACTTAAAAAATCAACAAAAACAATGTTTTTGATGTTATTTTCTTTGAGTTTAAGAACAAGATTATCAAGAAAAATACCATAGGGTGCCGGAAAACGAATTCCATCAAAAAAGAGCATTTGCTCAGATTCTATATTTTTAAGACCTTCGGATTTAACAGATGAAAGCGCTGTAAAAAAACGAATTTCCAGCGGTTTGCCATCTTTAAAAAGATACGATTTACCCTGATATTCAAACGGAATCCATGTATTTGATTCACGCCGTTTAAGAAGTATAACGTTTTTAATAAATGCATAGGCAGGATTTTGACTATCATTAAGTTCAGAAGCTGCAAAACCTTTGGTAGCTATAAGCGTAGCAACCTGCTCACACAACCGTTGATAATTTTGCTTAAGGTTAACACGGTTATTGGTAACATAGACCTCAAGCTCCTTAATTAAATCAGAAGCATCAGCCGTTCGAATGTCAACAAACACATAGCCATCTGGTTTATACGTAAAATGGCTTACTTGCGCTGGCAAATCGACAATAAAAACATTTTCTTTGAATTTAAAAAGCTCACACCATTGCGATGATGAATTGTCGACGTGCTGGAAGTGCTCAATATCTTGTCCGAAATTCATCCAATTTTTGAGGTTGCCCAACATAGTACTTTTGCCAACCCCATCAACAAAACTGCAAAAAATATACGCGGTACTTCTGTCGTGGCGTGCAACAAGATGTTGTGATAACGTTTTTACAAACCGTTGTGCATGAAGCGTAACAGCCTTTTCTTGTTTGGCGGTTATTTCAATCGGATAGGTGATATCAGGACCAATGAAAAATTTGTATAAAGGAAGCTGTGATCCTGCAAGATATTTTGCATATTCAATGGAAAAAAGAACATCTTGAGTACCAGCAATCTGATTATTACCAACCTTAAAGGCATTGTGATATAACACCTGCCAAAATCGCTCAAGTTCACATAATATATCACGAGGCTTCATAATATGTAGTTTTTTTAAGACAACTTCCATTTCCTTGCTCATTACCGGCAACGCCTGTCCAAAGGCATGCTGCTGGAACAAATAGGCTCGATCATCAAAAAGAGGTATGGTTTGGGCATCAACATGCTCAAAAACACGCACATGTTCAGGAAAATAGACATCGGGAATATACGGTAGTTCTTTGAATAAAAAACCAGTCATAAAACCAAAACGGTTATGCAACCGTAATGACCAACCAGCATGATTTTTGCGAATAGCTTCATCGTTTATTCTGGTGTTTAGAAAATTAGTGTAATACTGAGGAACAGCCTGTTCCTCATAGCCCATAATAATGATTCTGCCATGCATAGCAAAATTTTCATCGTGCAATCGTTGCTCAAGCTCATAAAAACTACGCTGGGTTTGGTCAAGTAAAAAAGGATGGTATTCATGCGTATACCGACCTTCTGGATTCACCTCATAATGATCAATAAAACTTTTTAGAAATAATGAATCAGTAGTATCTTGCTCAGCGCAGAAACATGCTACACTCATTGTAACAATAACAACCCCAACAAACCATCGCTTGCAATTGTTGATTATCTTCATGTCATATTACCTATATTCGTGTATTTTTCTGTCGTATTTTTAAGCAAGTCAAGCAACTCTTGCGCTGTTTTGATGTGTTCTTGATAATCAGCCTCATACTGAGACCCGTGAATTTTTTTTGCAATCCACTCTAATTCTGAAAAATATTTTTTTGCCGTACGCTGATCAGAAAGAAGTATTGCTTCATTAAAAAGTTTAACAACATAGTCGTAACTTAAGGCATAGAAGGTATAAACAACAGTTTTCCCGGGAGTTGTTAGCCATTCAAGTAATGGTTGTTTATGAGCAGCAGAATCTTTATCGGCAAACATGCTTGAAAATGAAAAAAACCATAATAATTCTTCATCTTCACTCGGAACCATAAT
>CAYUQI010000032.1:0-12023 GCA_964446935.1 uncultured Pseudomonadota bacterium | reverse complement strand
TGATCAACAGTGCTCGCGCTGGAGCTGCATCAAGCCCAGGAAGAAGTAATGGCAAACACACAAAGGTATACGTTCCTGCCTCAACATGTCCCAAACGTAACCCCTCAACCACAACAATATCATTTTTTAATAATACCTGATGGGTTTCATGTCCTGGTTGATTACGTTCAATGCCAAGATAATCAATACCAACAACCCTCACCCCACATTCAACAAGAAAATGAGCTGCATCATGTGCTAGGTACACAAAGCGACCATTAAACGGGTCAGTTGCTGTATGTGCACTATTCCTTGTTTTAAATAAAACAACATGATCACGAGGAATATTGGCATCAATAAGATCATATCTGGTAATAGCATCAACACACTGAGTCATATCAATAACAACGCAAGGACCAATGAGATTGTCCAAAGAAATCTGATCAATCGTTACTCCTGTGTCAAGAAAATGAGATGGCGCATCAACATGCGTTCCGCTGTGGCTGCCAATCGTGATACGCGATTCTCGTGCATGTTCTTGTTGGAATTTTTTGACTGCTGTTATTTGAACAACATTACGATCTTTATAGGCCGTCATATCATTAGAAAGAGGCCAACTAATATCAATAACTTTTTGCATGTTTCTATTCATAAAGCCGCCGATAATTAAACCATTCTCTCCATGATTGGGGAATATAGTTTAAAACAACATCAACATTATTACGATCACCATAAAGTTTACCAGTTTCTCCAAGCAACAAATTCTTTATGAATAAAAAACGCTTGGTAAATAAAAAGCGCTGCCACAAAGGCTTGGTCTTACTACCCATAACCATCAAATATCCTTCATCAACTCTTACCTGCCCCTTAAGATAACAGTCCTCATATAATTCTATTGTCACATTTGTCAAAAAAAGACAGCTCGTATCATCTTCAAATACAAAACATCCATTTCGAACATTACCAATACTCATATTTTTTAAGGTTAACGTTTTTCCAGATGCAATGAAAATTGAACCGCCTCGATCAAAACACAAAAGTTGGCGCTGTATGATACCATCAATACAATGATCAGCTAATATTTCTCGCTGTTTGATAATATGAGTAACCGATATATCTTTAATCGACGCTTTGCAATAAGGGCATTTGAGAGAGTATGATGCAACATACGGAAGGTTGACCAAGGGGCCCGAAGGAAGATGCGGTGCGATAAGCGGTATATTAACTGAAAGATACCGAGAAAAACATGATCCATGGATAGGATGACCACTTGGATAATCGTTGCACGATTGACATTGAAAAGGATAAATAACATTTTCTTCCGAATCATCAGATCTGCAAATAAGACATGTGTTAGATTCTACTTGAGCGAAAACAACGTGGCACCATGTAACCATTACTACCCACAACAAACATAAAAATCGCTCTTTTATGACCATCACTTATTCTTTTTAATCTCATGTCCGCCAAACTGATGCCTCAACATAGCAACAAGCTTGGTTCCATAGTTACCACCTGTCTGACGTGACCACGAACGAACACTGACCGCCTGTTCAATCACATTAACCGGAATTCCCTGCTCTTTAGCGGTTTTAACCATCCATTGTCCGGTTAAATTCTCCCCAACAGCCCCTGAGATATTTTCAAGCTCTTGGCCACGAGACATAATCTCTTGCACCAATTCAAGCAGCCACGATCTAACAATGGCACCATGGTTCCATACAGCAGCAATCGTCTCTAAATCAAGATCCTTAAAAGGACCTTCGTGCAAAAGGTGAAAACCTTCCGCCATTGCTTGCATCATGCCATATTCAATACCGTTGTGAACCATTTTGACAAAGTGACCTGATCCAGAGGGCCCAATATAAGCATAGCCACTCTCGGCAGCAATTGCTTTGAATATTGGGATGGCTTTTTCAAATACAACCTTGTCTCCACCAACCATAAGCGAAAAGCCGCGTTCTTTGCCATACAAGCCGCCAGAGGTACCGCAATCAAGATAGGCAATTCCTTGGGTTGTTAGTTTTTGATAACGACGCAGGGTGTCTTTAAAAAAACTATTGCCGCCATCAATAACAATGTCCGCTTGTTTCAATACACCATCGATACGCGCAAGTACGTCATCAACAGCATCACCTGCCGGTACCATGAGCCACACGATGCGAGCTTGTTTTGCAATATCACGAGCATCATCAACGCACGATATACCACTTTGTTGCGCTGTGCGGCGTATATCATTGTTTTGATCAAAACCAATAACGTTATAACCTGCTTGTTGCAAACGATACGCAATCGCCTGTCCCATCCGCCCCAAACCAATAACACCTATGCTCTCCACAATACTCCTTTTTTAGGATCAAGATTGTTAATTTCTTTGGGTCCTGAACTACCCTTAGCATACTTGTAAAGATCACCCTTTTTCTTATTCACCCGCTCAATGATCTTCCAAGACCAATCAATTTCATCGGCTCTAACAAAGGCAAAATGATCACCCCGTATAACGTCAGCAAGTAACACTTCATACGCAGCAGGGGTATTTGGACCAAATGAGGCCGTATGTGAAAAATTCATAGTAACCGGAACAACTTGATTAAAAACACCTGGCGCTTTGGCATTTAATTCAAGATAAAAACCTTCAGCAGGCTGAACCTTAATCGTCAAATAGTTAGAATCCATAGGGCACAAATCAAGAAGGCATTTAACCATCTTAAATTTAATGTGAATACTTGCTTCATTCGTATTGAGATACTTGCCCGTTTTAACATAGAAAGGAACCCCTTTCCATCGGCGATTCTTAATCGCCAATTTCAAAGCAGCAAATGTCTCGGTCTTTGATTCAGGAATGACCCCTTTTTCTTGTAGATATCCTTCATATTGCCCCAAAATAACCGAATCAACTTTTACCTTTGAAAGCACACGTACTTTCGCATCACGAATATGCTCAGCGGTAAATTTTTCAGGTGGTTCCATAGCAACAAGCGAAAGCATTTGTAAAATATGATTTTGAACAACATCCTTCAAGGCCCCATATGAATCGTAAAAATCTCCACGACCATTAATGCCTTGATCTTGGCTCAATATAATTTGAACCGAATCAATATGATCTTTATTCCACAAAGGCTCAAAGAAACGGTTGGTAAAACGTGCTAACGCAATATTGGCAACCAATTCCTTGCCAAGATAATGATCAATACGAAACACCTGCTTTTCATCAAAAACACATTGTATTGCTCGATTAATGTGTTTAGCCGATGTACGATCGTATCCAAATGGTTTTTCATACACAACGCGAGGCCACGTTCCACGCTCATCACGATGTTCTTCAACAATACCATACTGGGAAATGTTTTGGGTAATCACTTCAAAGTGATGCGGCATAGTGGCCAGGTAAAAAAGGCGATTACAAGCAAGTTTATGGGTACCTTCAACGCGTTCAAGTAATTCATGCAAAGGTTTATATGCCTGTGAATCATGGAAATCCATGCGATAGTAATACAAATACTCCTGCATTTTTGCCCATATTGCTTGATCACAATCAGGAATATAGGGTTTTGCCTGATCAAGCACCTTGGGCATAGTCGTATCATCAAACGACACGCCAACCAAGGCAAAGCGACATATTTTTTGAGAAGCAACCAACTTATAAATAGCTGGTATTAACTTGCGTTTTGCTAAATCACCCGTAACCCCAAAGATAACAAAAACACACTCGTCAAGGCACGTTGATTGAGGTATCATGCACCTACATCTCCTATCTTTTTGGTATGTTCATTAATACATTCAATTAAAATTGTATCAATCAGATGAGCCACGTCTTGGTCGGTAAACACAAGTAATGCTCCTTGCTTCATATAGTTTGCATAAAGATCATCAAAGGTTTGAGCTAATGACGACGGAGCATATTGCTTGAACTCAGGCCATCTGCGAACGAACTCAAGTAATGCGTCCTTTTTAATCAGTTCACTGGTCTGTGTTTCATCATCAACACTTGCTTCAATCATTGTAACGATAAAATTAATAATAGGGTAATACGCAACACCTATAAAGCCACCGCCCAATGCGCCTCCAGCCATAATTTTAAATGTCTGACCTAAAAAACCAACAAAACTTTCTGGCCGCTGAACAACATTCCATTTTTTCATAAGAATAAATACCGTAATTAATCCAGCAACGCTTGCTATCGACCATGACAGAGCATTCTTTTTGTTATTGGTTGATATTTGTATTTGTACGCTCGTATCACGAGCATCGCGCGCTTTGACTTCAATAATACTTTGAAGCTTTTTCAGTATTATCTGTTCATTGCTTTCAACACCAATAAAATCTTGAGCATACATGCCAGAAGGCACAACAAACATCATCGTTAAGAAAAAACCAATCATCCGAATATTCATAGCAATATCCTTTCGTAAATTATGTCCCAGTTCTATTTCAAAATATGCAACTGTTGCAACACTGTTTCAAGCTGCCGCGCAGAGACAAATCGAATTCCATCTATTCCAACCCTGTATGCTCCATTAACATTTGACTGATCATCATCAATAAAAAAGCATTCTTCCGGTTTGAGCGAATACGTAGTAAGCAGCGTAGTATACATCTGGACACTCGGCTTGGCAAAACCAACTGCTGAAGAGAGCACAGCACCGTCAAAATACTTCAAAAAATCAAAACGAGCACGCATGCGTTCCCAAAACTTTGTTGAAGAATCAGATAAAATGTACAGTTTAAAGCCTTGTTGATGCAATCGCATGATAATATCGGCCATACCGGCCACTGGTTCTCGTACCCCATGACGCCCCATCCGTACGAGCACATCATTGAGATCAAAGACAATATTTTTAATCGATGCTGCACGAGCAGGTTGATATGGAGCTGGAGGTTGTGGTTTCACTTGCTCAATAGCTGCAACCACCACCGTACACGGTAGAAGTACCACGCCAATAAGAGCAGTTACCTTCATACAAGGCCTCAAATAATAATACCCCGCTCTCTCAAACCATCCCATACGATCTTATAATCATTACACACAATTCCATCCATTCCAACCGCAAGAGCACCTTGAATGTTAACATCCATATCATCAATGAAAATACATTCAGCCGGGTTAAGTTGGTACGTATTGAATAAAATATGATAAATATCGGGATCTGGTTTAACCGCTTTCACCTGATACGAATAAATACAACCCTGAAAAGTTTTTACAAAATCAAAGGTAGCTATTCTGTTATACCCCTGCTCCATCATGTTTGAAAGCACATAGGTGTTATATCCACGAGCTTGTACAGCGCGCAATATCTCAATTCCCTCAGGAATTGGAGCAAAATAGGCAGGAACAGCAGCCCAAAATTTAATAAGATCCTGCTTAAGGTTTTTATGATGAAATCGAGATTCAACCGATGCAAATGCTTGTTCAGTCGTTATCGTTCCACGATCAAGATCAAGCCATTCTCGTGAATGAACAGCATCAATCAAATGCCACGGTTTTTCAGGTTCATTTTTAAAAAGATCAGCAATAATCTCTTTTGGCTTCCAATAAACTAACACCCCACCCATATCAAAAATAATGTTTCGATATTTGGGCTGAGGATTAATTTGTAGCTTGCTCTTTTGTTGATGCTGAGTACTCATGAAAAAACCTTTCTATTCATTTATTTCGATAAAAACATTTTTTTGTCATCCTGAATTTATTTCAGGATCCATTTTAATATTATCATTAATAATATAAGTGGATGCTGAAACAAGTTCAGCATAACAAAAGACGGTCATTCTAATGAGGCGGGGCTTAATCTTTACTATATGAACAAACGCCTATTCACCGAGCTTGTAAATCGGTTGTTAAAAATTCCTTCAAGAACGTCAACCGATCAACTCCTTTATCATTTTTAATACCCATGGCAATCGCTTTTGGTTGGCCAATTAAAATACACAATCGCTTGGCCCTTGTAATGGCAGTGTAGATCAAATTACGCTGGAGTAAAATGAAATGCTGCATAAAAATAGGAATAATTACCGCGCCAAACTCAGAACCTTGGCTTTTGTGAATTGAAATTGCATACGATAACACCAGCTCATTAAGTTCCGCAATATTGTACACCAAATCTCGTTCACCAAAATTAACGGTAATTTCTTGATCAACCTTATTAATTGCCGCAATAGTACCAATATCACCATTGAAAACAAATTTGTCATAATTATTACGAATCTGCATCACACGGTCCCCCACTTTGTACACTTGTCCAAATTGCATAACCTGCTGCGCTTCGTCAGCCTGAGGATTAAGAATAGCTTGTAACTCTTGGTTAAGCCGTTGCGTCCCAACGATACCACGGTTCATAGGAACCAAAACAATGCTGTCCTGAGGAGCAAATCCCATCTGAGCCAATCGACCAGTATACAATGAACGAAGATGAGGAAATATATTTTCCGGCACATCTTCTTTGATAAAAATAAAATCTTTTTTAGCACCTGGTTCATACGATTGTGGAAAATCACCATGATTAACACGGTGAGCATTAACGATAATCAAACTATTTTGTGCTTGTCTAAAGATATGTTTTAAACGAATAACCGCTGTTTTTGTTGAATCGATAATATCATGGAGTACATTACCAGCCCCCACCGATGGTAACTGATCAACATCACCAATCAAGACCAAAGAAGCACTCCATGGTAATGCTTTTAAAATGGCATGCATCAAAAAAACATCAATCATTGAAGCTTCGTCAACAATGAGCATATCAAGTTCAAGCGCATTCTGTTCATTGCGAAGAAAATTCATAGTACCTGGACTAAATTCCAACAAACGATGTAATGTCTCGGTAGGCCGATGCGTACTTTCGAACATACGTTTGGCTGCACGACCCGTTGGAGCCGCAAGGCGAAAACGAATATGGTGCTGCTCAAGCGTAGCAATAAGCTTTTTAATCAATGTTGTTTTACCCGTTCCCGGCCCGCCGGTAATCACGGTAACTTTGTTTTGTAAACATGCCAAAATACCCTTTTGCTGATCTTCATTAAGTTCAATACCATCATCACCGGGCATTCGTATGCGCTGATAAATTTCGTCAACATTAACGTCCTTAACAGAACCCTTTTTTTCGAGCAGACGAAGCAACTTTTGAGCTATCCCTTTTTCAGAATAATAAAATTGCGGCAACGAAAGATAATGTTTCTCCGCATGAGAAATGAGCTTAATTTTTTCCTGCTGATAGAGTTCGCCAAGCGCTTGCTTAAGTAACTCTGCATGCTGGCTGATATCAAGTTCAAGCACCTTAGTGGCATCTTCTTTAAGTTGCTGTACTTCAGCATATAAATGCCCGTTTTCTGTTGCTTGCGAAACGGTGTGTAAAATGCCTGCTTTGATACGTTGCGTGGAATGTTTTTCGAGCCCCATATTCAAAGCTATCTTATCGGCAGATTTGAATCCTATTCCCCATATATCTTCAACCAAACGATACGGATTTTCCTGAATTTTCTCAATCGCCTGATTTCCATAGGTTTTATAAATCTTAACAGCAAAGGAGGGGGAAACGTCTTTTGATCGTAAAAACACCATAACACGAGAAATCTCTTTTTGATCCTGCCATGCATCAATGATGGCCATGACACGCTTATGCCCAACCCCATCAACTTCCAAAAGCTTTCTTGGGTCTTTATCTATAATCTCAAGGGTTTGTTCGCCAAATTTTTGAACAAGACGTTGGGCAAACTTGGGGCCTATTCCTTTAATAAGCCCCGACGCTAGATATTTTTCGATACCAACAGCGTTAGTTGGTAACTGTGTAAGACATTCCTTAGCTTCAAGTTGTCGACCAAATTTAGGATGAAAGGTCCAGGAACCACGAACGACAACATTAGAACCTTGATGAAGATTGCCCGCTAATCCACAAACCGTTACCGATTCACGAGCATTTACTTTAAGCACAAAAACGTGATACCCGTTTTCTTCATTCTTAAAGATAACACGCTCGATAACCCCTGTAACTTCGGCTGTCGCCTCCATTCATATTCCTTACCAAAGCCAAAGAGCCTAAGGTTTTTTAGTTGCCAACTCTTGAGCAAGCTTCTTGTATGCAGCAATAGTAGCATCCGACAAACTTGCTTTCAGATCACGGAAAAATACAATAAACTCTCGACATGTTTTTGCAAGTGTTTCTTTGTCTTTGACGTTTGTTTCAAAGAAGGTATCCAACGTAGATGTAGCATCCAAAAAGCCAAGCAAAAGACTATCACGATAGGCTTGATCTAATGCCTGGGCATTATTTAATGTTGGTTGCTGCGACGACGCCGGTTGAGCCACCTTTCCTTGCGCATCATTTTCAGGATTATCTTTAACTAACGTGGCTGTTGATTGTTGTGCGGATATTAATTGAGCAGCCTTTCTTTGCACGTCATTTTCAAGGCTGTCCTTAACTAAGGGTTTAATAATTGACCCATATGAGTGAATAACTTCAAAAAATTGTTTGATCGGCGTTAAAATATAATGCATTTGTTCTTTAACAACAGTTTGCTCATCCACACCTGGTTTGGAAAGCTCTTGCAAAACCTTAAGGGCTGCTTTACCCGCTAAGTCCATACGAATAACACCAAGAGGATACCCCAATAAAAAGCCATCTAACAATTGCATGTTTACAGAGGTAAGTTTTTTGACTGATGATTGTTGCGCAACTGGTTTTTCAGGTGCTTTAGTTGAAACTTCACTTGCTACACCTTTGGAGGGAGCTTCAACAGCTACCAAAGCAGAACTACTTATTCCAACAACACAAAGCATTAAAATCTTTTTTTTCATAAAACACTCCTTTGTAATCATATAAGCACAATCTAGAATGATGATGTAAATTTCACGTAAAGCGTCCAATCCTCCCCAATATGACGACTTGCAATAGTTAAATCACCTCCTATGCCAATGCCAAGATCCTTGGATGGTTTTTTATTGTGATACAACAGCTCAGTAAATATCTTGTGTTGATATACACTTGGTAACTGTGCATCCTCAACCCGTAAATCTTGCATATTAATATCTGTATTATGCAATTCTTTAATCGTTTCCTCTTGTTGCGCATAAAAATCATATCCTAAAGCCCAACGAATTCTCTTAGTAAAATCAACATTGGCAGCAAGAACAAAATTTAAAATACCGCCAGGGGAAACCGTTGTTTTAAATGCTGAAGGGAAAATGTATTGTCTGATATAATCATTAAGAAGTTTCTGATCTTGTGGAGTCGGAGGATTTGCAGGCCCAACAGCATCCAAAGAGTTTGGCGTTAATACCTGTCTGAACATAAATAATCGATCTTCTTCGTTCGACAACAAAACATCGTATGAAATTCGGCTCCATAATTGTATGAGTTCATGAAACAAACCAAATTTGCTTTCGATATAACAACCAAAGCCAAAGTGGCCCCCATTGCCAAGACGAGGGCCAACCATATGATCACGAGTAGCACGTAATGCATTAAGGGCCTCATCTTTAAATTTATCTAATTCAAATACCGCTTGTGGCATACCTAAATACAACTTTTGTGGTCCAGAAAATCTACTTGTTGGTAAAATCGTCTCAATTCCAACATCGGTTTGAAAGCTCGTCATATTAACAGTATTAAGACCGATCTTTAATCGCGTATCCCCCAACCCACCACGAATTTTATAAAATTCACGTTCATTCATTGATGAATCATAGGTATTTTTTAATACCGCTTTAACAGAATCTTGATCTCGTTGGCTCATCCAAAAGTTTCGAGCAGCTATTTGTAATGACGTATGAAGTTGAAAGCTAAAAGGGCCTTTGGTAACCCCTCCCTGAAAAAGAAGTCCAGCCTTACGCTCTTGAATGATTAATTTTTGAAACAGCGGTATTAACTGTTGAAGTTCTTGATCTGATATTTTTTGATCAGGCAAAAAATACTCCATAAATGTATTGAAATTAAACCGTGGATTATTAACCGTACCATCAAGACTCAATAAATTATTAGCAGTAACACGCATATCACTGGTCATATTAAAAAAGAAATTGAGTACAAAACCACCATATTCTATTGCTGTTATTTTATACGGTAACAGATACAAAATGTCGCGACCAGCAGGAGCTTTGGTAAAATTCCAAATAGGCTCTTCAATTTGCGACAATCCTATAGCAAGCACATTGGGTGATATAGTTCTCAGAGTAAACGGTTTTTTCTCTTCCTGTGTGTTTACAGCATCCATAGGAATAACGTCAGAACCAAAAATATCCTCGCCCGCAAATTCAGCATCACCATTGGCATAAGTAAGATCCATCGTACATGCAAGCACCCCAACGCAACACCACTGACGAAGATAAGACAACACAGATCGTTTCATCATATTTTTTTCAATATTCATATACTCAATTTATATAAGAAGGTTATACGCAACATGCCGTTCATACCACACTCCCCTTGAATAAAAAACGGCATATCTTTTGACAATCACATAGAATACTATCGGTTAAGATAGAGAAACATAAAATAAAATCCGCTATCCTGTCAATCTCGGAGATGTTTTACGCCCGTTTTTTCTATTTTGCAATAATTAAATTTTCACAGAATCATTCCACCGGTAAACGTTTAATGTTATAAAATGAGAGGACTTAAAAAAATTAAATTTTTTGAAACCACACAAGGAACGCAAATGCAAGCTGGTTCGCACGTATCAAAGAAACTTCTTATTCTTGAAGGTAATATTGGTGCTGGAAAATCAACAATGCTTACCATTATTCAAAAAGCATTTGGCTTTTCGAGCATTCCAGAACCAACCGAACGATGGCAAGGTGCCACCGCCAATGAAAATCTTTTGCACCTTTTTTACGAAAACACACCTCGCTGGGCCTACACCTTTCAATCATATGCCTTCCTCACACGTGTCCAAGCAATTTTAGATCATTATCTGGCCCATCCCGAGCATGAATTTTTTATTCTTGAACGATCGGTATATTGCGATCGATTCTGTTTTGCCAAAAACTGTTATGAATCAGGGAAGATGACAAATCTTGAATGGAAAATTTATAAAGAATGGTTTTCGTGGCTCGCTGGACACAATGTACCACAACCAAGTGGATTCATTTACTTGCGCACAAATCCAGAGGTGGCTCATCACCGTATTCATCTTAGAAAACGGTCAGAAGAATCAACCATACCACTTTCCTATCTAAAAACACTTCATGAAAAACATGAAGATTGGCTTATTGCCAAAAAGGATGTGACCCCCATCATAGCTGACACACCAACCTTGGTACTTGAATGCGATAATGACTTTCAACACGATAAGCAAGAACAAAACAAACATCTTGACGCCATACAATCATTTATTAATTATTTGCAAACAGGCAACAAAAGAGAAGAAATCCAAAAACAATCGATTTCATCAGTATAAAAAGCCGCTATTTTATAAATTAATGTAAAATGTATTCATTTCCTTAACAAAATACCTATAATGAATAACATTATGTTGTGCAAGCTTATTAATTGTAATGCATTTATTACTCTCAGGAGGTCTACTCATGGCTGATGTTGAAATGGCAAAAGTTGCAGCATACGTAGCAGCTGGTGCATGTATGGGAATTGGTACTATTGGTCCAGCTTTTGGCCTTGGTTTAATTGGCAGCAAAGCCTGTGAAAGTATTGGCAAAAAGCCAGAAAGTGCCGGCATGATTATTAGAACCATGGTCCTTGCACTTGCATTCGTCGAGTCAACTGCCATTTATGCGCTTTTGGTCTCGCTCGTTTTATTATTCTTTGTAGGCAAATAACACGCACACTATGTGTGGGGTTAGGGAATAAATAAACCATGCAAATAAATATAACCTTCGTTATTCAAATCATTAACTTTTGGATCACGTACGGGGTGGTACATAAGTTGCTTTTAAAACCATTTGTTGCACGTATACGAGCAAAAGAAGCAACTAAAACAACCTTGGAAGATGGAATTAAAACCAAAGAAACAACTCTTTCTCGTTTGCATGAAGACAAGAAAAAAAACCAAGAAGAGTTTCAATCATATTTAAAAAAACACTACATTTTTACAACCCC
>CAYUQI010000031.1:0-12156 GCA_964446935.1 uncultured Pseudomonadota bacterium | reverse complement strand
TAGCTTTACGGTTGCACAGATTTGCTCGAACTTTGTGTTTGTTGTTTGTGCATAAGAGCCAGCGCCGCGGTGTCATTGAGCCATTCCTCATGCTCTGCTAAATGCTGCAGTTGAAACGCTGAAAGGAGAGGATCAGTTTGAGCATGTCCTTGTTCTGCTCCATGATAATGAATGCCCAAGAAATCGATGTTTTTTCGTCGACACATAGCCTCAACGCTATGAACGAATATATCAAGATCGTCTGCAAAAATAATGCGTTGTGGCGTCCACTGTGCTAATGCCAAAAATTGTTCTAGTGATTCTCCTTTGTCGTAGTATCCAGAGAAAATAACACCGTTGTAAAAAACAGCTGGATAAGGTGGCGCATCCAGAACGATAGTAAGAGGGCCATGATTGTGGCAGTGGAATTGAAGAATCTCTTTGATTTGTGGAAATGCATAAGTAAAGCTAATACCAAGTCTATTAAATTGTGCGAGTCGCCATTGCATCATACTTTCTATGCATCCATAAGGGCCAGCTGTTGCTCCGGTCAGTGCAATGGTTCTAATGTTCTTTGCCTGTAAACTTCTGATGAGTGACAAGGTTTTTTCTTCAACAGGTATATAAGGATCATGAGCCATGAATTTGCTGATGAGAAAATTTTGCTTATCTTTATTGTTTGAGGGGGCTAACGCTTTTATTTTCTGACCACCTTCTTCCCAGCTTGCAAACATTAAACTTGATGGCTTAATGAGTGTGTAATCAACATCAAAAACAACGAGCGTGGTAGCAGGATCGATGTGGTTTAATTCGCGCCATATGATATCAAGTGAATCTGCAACAATAATCGTTTGTGATGCTTTGGCGATAGTTGCTGGTTGGTTTTTTTGATTGTGATTGATCATGGAGACTCCTTCTTCTCAATCATTTCAAGTACTTTTAGCGCGCAATCCTTCAAAATAGGATGATAAAACGCGTATTTATCAAGTTCTTCCTTAGATGATACCCATGAATATTCATCATGTTCTTCACTCAAAATAATGGGAGTGCTACTTGGTACCATGGCATGAAAACATACGCCGTATGCTGTTCCGAATGTCGAAATGGCGACCACACCATTAATCTCGAAATCTGTGATGCCTGTTTCTTCTTGAATCTCGCGGCGCAACCCATCAAGCCAATTCTCATTTGCATGCAGATGGCCACCCGGAAGGACCCACCCTTTGTTGTGTAGTTTGAGTATCAATACGTGGCCTTTTTCATTTTGTATGACGGCGCCTTGGGATACTTCAAATTGTGCATGTTTGCTCATGTGATACCTTATGTAAGTTGTTTTTGTGCTTTTGTCATCCTGAATTTATTTCAGGATCCACAGGTGGATGCTGAAACAAGTTCAGCATGACAAGGTGAGACAAAATACCTCATTAATTTTCTAAAAAATATCAGTATTTTAAAAAATATCCATTTATATCAAGAAGGGGGCAACACTCGTTGCCCCCTAAAAATTTCTTACTCAATAATCTTATTCTCTGCTGTCAGTTTATTAAACGTGGTACCAACAAATGCTGCGACAAATGCCCACACAGCAACAATGCCTAAGGAGGCAACGGCACCATACAGGAATAATGGAGAAATCCATGTTATTCCACCACCAATTGATTTGGTAACACGAAGACCAAACATATCGACCCACCCCTTTGATTTAAATTTGACGTCCTTGCTTGTTGGAATATACATGACTTCGCTTGTTGGTTTATTGAGTGCATAATTTAATCCTCTGATTGCCACGGATGCACCTAAAAGAACCCACATCAAATAGAGATTACTCATGCCGGAAGTATAAGAAAAATAGCTAGCTAAAACGATAACTCCTATGGTGATAGGGAATGCAATCAAGCAGAATCTCAGCCCAAACTTTCTCATGAAAATGCTTGTTCCGAGAAACGTGAAAACAAATGATAATGTGTTTATCCCTATGCCCTGATATCCCTTAAAAACAGCAAATTCTTGTGTTGTACATATACTCAAAGCCGCAATACTCATTTGATATTCAATAATGTAATGGATGATTTCATAAAACGAAGCGACAACAAATAAGCCCATAACATAAGGATGGGTGACGATAAGCCGTAGCCCTTCAAGGAATCCGGTGTTTTGTTTCTTGGGTTGATGGGCATCACGTAGGGCTGCTATCTCTTGAGCGAAAATTGATACATAGAGTTTAATAAAAAAAGGTGCAAGTAACACGAAAATACCACTTAACAAGTAAATGGCATAAAATCCGAAGGATTTTACAACAAACATTTCAATTACGATTGCAGTGACGACTGCTATTTGAATGAGAACAAACAGAAAACCGTAACCCTTTTTTGCCAAATCTGCCGTCATGACGCTTGCAATAAATGCATAAAAAAGACCTATTAAAAGTGAGCCATAACTTTCGAGTAATAAGTATAAGAACCACCCAATGCCTTTCCCTGGAATCCAGGATACTAGCGGATATAATGCTGATGATTGACTAATGGTTACCATGTCTGGATGCGCAATAAAAAGGCTTAGCGCAAGGAAGGCAAATCCATAAAAAGTACACAATGCATAGATCAGCGTTGTTCTTCTGAGAAGATCAACCAATTTGCTATAGCCAAGGACAGCGATAAGCATGACGAATGGTGAGACCATTTTAGCAACAGGTTCGTATGTTTTGTAGCCGACAAACATGTTGAATAATGCATCTTTGGTGATGCGTAGCATCCAATAGTTGCCAATGATTAACATCATTGCGGCGGCTAAAATGCCGAATTTTTTATATTCGTCTCTGGTCAAATCTCCCCATAAAAGGCGAATAATTTTGGAGATGCCCGAAGGCTCTTGGATAGAGGCCATAGTAACCCTTTCATAAAAAATATATCTTTGTTCTTGGTATGACTCTAGCATAAGAGCGGTTCCGTGAACACATACCATTTCGTTAGACGACGGGCGGGTCGACCCGCATCAGAAATTGATGTGAAATGTATTGGTTCAAGAGATGTATCTTTACGGGTTTACCTTTGTCCAGCCTCCGCATAAACCTTCTGACTTTGCCCAAAGGAGGGCTACGACGGACAGGACACCGGACATGTGGAAAGAATCTTTTGATGGTGTTGAGAATCATCTTTCAGGAAGAAATGTCCAGAAAAGACACTTTACAATTTAATATATCTCATAAGGGTGGAATGCAATTCGTATTTGAATTTAGGGCTTTTTTTAAGGAAAGCTTCTTTGTTCTCATGATAAATCCTTTTTTTCTCCCTTTATCATGGCCTGAAAAGGTGCATTGATTGCAAAAGGACACATAATTGTAGTACAGTAAAGACATAAAATCGAAAGATATACTTATGCCTGCAATTAATGTCGAACGTTTGAAAAAGACGTTTTTGATTGTTCAAAAACAGCAGGGATTTTTCAAAAAACTACACTCTTTTTTTACACCAGAGTATCAACAAAAAACTGCCGTTGATACCATTTCGTTTCAGGTTGATCAAGGTGACTGTGTCGCCTTTATTGGTCCCAATGGTGCTGGTAAATCAACAACGATTAAAATGATAACCGGTATTTTGCGTCCAACATCAGGTACTATTTCGGTTCTCGGTCTCGATCCGTTTAAGGATCGGATGAAACTAGCCTTCACGATTGGTACGGTATTTGGTCAAAAATCACAGCTATGGTACCATCTTCCTCCTATTGATACGTTTCAACTGCTCTCCTACATCTATGAACTTAAGCGATCAGATTTTACCTCTCGGCTTGATTTTCTTGTTAACAAATTTGAAATTGAGCCTTTTATCAAAACACCTGTTCGCAAGTTATCGCTTGGTGAACGCATGCGGTGCGAGCTTGTTGGTTCGTTACTGCATCGTCCGCAGATGCTTTTTCTTGATGAACCAACCATTGGGCTTGATATTATTGCAAAACAGCAGATGCGCGACCTACTTGAGTATTTAAATAAAGAGGAGGGCGTAACGATTTTTTTAACCTCCCATGATGTTGGTGATATTGAGAAACTTGCTCGACGAACCATCATTATCAATTATGGCAACATTGTCTTTGATGATACGACTGAACAGTTAAAAACAGCGTTTACGCTGTCCAAAGTTGTCGATATTGTGTTAGAGGAATCATCGGATTTGTTTGTGTTCCCAGAGGGACAGATTCTTGAAAAAACACCACACACGGTAAAGATTCAGCTTGATGCTTCAAGTGCTGCGACCGAGCGTCTTTTGGCGTATGCTCTTGAACATTTTACCATAGCCGATATAACCATCCACGATCCACCATTAGAGCAGGTTATTGCTCATGTATATCAACGAGAAGTCTGATGAAAGTTCTTATAAGAAAATTGCATGTTGGTATGCATAAATATTATGCGATTGCAAAAATTAATTTTGCTAATCGACTTGCCTATCCTGGAAATTTGGTTGGGGAGGTTGTTTTCTTGCTATTTATCTTTTCAACGCTCTTCTTTGTTCATCGTTTAACGATGGCTCATGCTGTTGCCGCGCAACGGGAAGGCTTATCAATTGCCCAAGTAATGTGGATGATCTTTTTTACCAATATCGTTGGCCTTGAACGTGCACGGGGTATTATGCGTGATATTAATGAAGAGATTCTTTCAGGACAAATAGCCTATCAGCTGAATCGACCGTTTTCGTATCTCTTGTTTCACTTAGCTCGTTATGTTGGTGATAAATTAGTATCTATAATTTTTAGTGGTGTGATAACTGGGCTGTTTCTGTATGCTCTTGTGGGTATTCCTGATATTTCATTTGTATCATTGAGTGTTGGCATAAGCATGTTTTGTATGGGAATAATGATTAATTTCTTGATGCAATGTTGTATAGGATTGTGCACTTTTTGGATTGATCGTATTGATCCCCTTCGGTGGATTTATATGCAGGCGCTTATTGTTATGGGTGGGGCTGCTGTTCCAGTAGCCTTTTATCCTCAGGCAATAAAAAGGGTTATTCTTCTGTTGCCGTTTTCAAACATTGTCTATGGCGCTGCCAGAATTATGGTTGACAGTAAGCATCCAGATATGTTGTTTTATTGTGGTTTGCAAGTTATCTGGTTGATTATTATGCTCATCGTAACACGAATCATTTTTAAGATTGGGGTACGCAATGTGGCTGTCGGTGGTGGGTAAATATAGTATATTGAGTTGGCGCATTTTCCGTGCAAATCTTGCATCAGCTATGTCATTTCGTTTAAGTTTTCTGTTTTATGTTATTGGTGCAATGATCTTTCACGCGGGTCAATTTCTTGTGTGGATTATGTTCTTTAAACAGTTTCCTTTGATTGGGGGATGGACGACGAACGATGTCATCCTTGCTAATTCACTTTTTTTATTTAGTTATTCAGTCATCGATGCTTTTGCGGGTGGCATTACGGAACTAGCCGATATGATTACAATGGGAGGATTGGATTATTTTTTAGGGTTACCAAAGCCGGTGTTGTGGCATGTTGCGGTGAGTAAATCAGATATGACCTCGCTTGGTACTATTGTTTTGAGTCTTGGATTCTTTGTAGGCTTTACGACGGTTACCTTCTCGAAAATAGTACTCTTTTTATGTGCCTCGTGTTTGAGCGTCATACTAATATTTAATTTTTTTGTTATTACGCAATCGATTGCTTTTTGGGTTGGTGGTTTTGATCAAGCAGCTTCTATGGCGCGGCATATTCTCAGAGTAGCGATCACATATCCCTTTAGCGTATTCCCCTGTCCATTTAACTATATTTTTATGACAATAATTCCGTCGTTTTTTGTAGTTACGTTACCAATGCAGCTCGTTAATGATTTTTCCATTACAACGCTTATAACTCTTATCGGCGTATGTATACTTTCATCAATAGGTACATTTCTTATTTTTTCACGTGGCTTGCGACGTTATGAGTCAGGTAATCTTATGAATGTTAGAATATGAGAATCATGTACCGTTAGGGCTCGAGAATCTATTGTTATTATCAGCTATCTTTATTGACCACCGGAAAAATACAGCCCAACGCATAGTGGTATTAACGAAATGATACGACGCAAAAGCCGTTGATTATCAAATTCAATGCCAAAGATTTCTATTTTACCAAGTGCATTACGTAACGGTTGACCTGCTATCTTTTGGTAGATTTTTTTATAAATCATTTCAGCAACCTCACCTGTTAACCACGCCCCTACACCCCAACAAGCGCTGGCAAGTAAAGATAACTTTTGGTTTTGGAGAAAGTAGTCATTAACAGCTTGTGTTACGAGGGTAAAGAGTGCGGCATCAATGAGATTCGCTTGCCGACGTTCCGAACGGATAGCCTCATGCGAATTATTCGTCATTGCCTGCGCCCCCGGAATGCAGGTACTGAAAGTCATTATCAACAGTATGAGATATAATAGCTTCACGATAAGCCTCCTTAGATGGTGATAAAAATCGAATCTATAACAATATCTGTCTTATATCATCAAAACCGAAAAGTGTTAAGGAAGTGCCTATCATTGTAATAAGCTACATATATTGTTTTTATAACATAAGGTATGACGACGAGGATGATTTTTCCCCATATTGCGCGAGCATATGTATATTATTTTTGATGTATTCAGGTATGGTTTTCCAGATCTCTTTCTCCGTATCGCTCTTGCTGAAATCTTTCTTTTTTTGTAGGGAAATAATTTTTTTGATAATGAGCGTGAGTTGTGCAGAAGAAAGGTTTTGATGCCACGCGAGGTCCCAAATTTTCACGGTTCCATCAGATGAACCTGCAATTAAAAATTTTTCATCGGCAGAGATTGCTACAGAAAAAATAGTTGCGCCTTCGGATTTTTTCGTTAAGCAGAAACGTTTTTGTGCTTCGAGATCATATATTGTGACTAAATTGTCGTTTTTGTTGCCAACAGCAAGAATCTTTCCTGTTGCTGATATGGCAAAAGAAGTCGCATTATCCTGATAAGCGAATGGAAACTCTTCTAGTTTTCTAGTTTCTAAATTAAATTTCACCATGCATGCCTGCTGTTGATTTCTATTTATATTTACACAAAATTTTCCGGTTGCAGATAAAGCGGCATATGTATTTTGGATTTTTTGGTGTTGCAGACATTCACCAGTGACAAGACTTAAGCGCTTTAACGTGCTCATTTTATTTCCCGATAGTATGATTACTGTGGGGATTATTGCATTGTTCACTTTTATGTTTTCTATGGCTATTGATGTTACACGAGCTTTGCTTGTGTGAGTCCATATACATTTCTGTGTTGTTGTGTCAAATATGAATAAATCAGAACATGTTGCTAGGGCAACATATTTTCCATCTGGTGATATTGCTGATGTTAGCGCATAGAATTTCATTAGTTTTTTTGCCTTAAGGACGGTGGTTGTGCCTTCTACTAGGTTGATTACTTGAGTGTCATGGAATGCTGTACAAACAACAGCAAATGTTCCGTTTGCTGAAAGAGCAACGGATGTTATCCAATTACCGGATAAGAATATGGGATTATTGTTGATTGTTTTCATTAGAAGCGGGCAGAGTCCATGTACTACGGGAAGATCTTGGCTGTTGATGGAAAGATTTCCTAGTAACGGTGTGAGTTCATCCATTGCTTTTAGTATAGTTGTTGAACTTATAAAAATACACATGACGGACAACAGGCTTCGTAAGAACTTCATTAGCGGCTCCCCCAAAGAATATAATCCCATAAAAATTCCCCACTATGTATAATTTAGTATATCAGGGTAGCTGCTCAGATGGGATCATGTGAGAAAATGACTCTAAATGATGCGCGTGCATGGGATTTTTTTTTATCGAAAATTACGACAGTGGTGGTGCTTTATATTTTACAAGATTAAATAATGGGTGTTCTGTTTACTCTATCCATTTGTAAGCAGCAAACGATATGAGGGTTAATGGTTAAAAAGAGCTGTTTTGGGTCGAATTTATTAGTAATTTCAATGAGTAATTGTTTTTTTGAGGTTTTTGGCAATTTTTTGAGGTTTTTGGCAAAGTGAGATATCATAAGAATAATGTTTATTTAGTTAAAATTGGAGGTTTCGGGATGACTAAAATTAAGTTAATGTATGTATTATTTTCAGGATTATTTCTTGTTCATATCTGTGGCTATGCCATGGACCAAAAGTCTTCACCTGTAGGAACTACAGTATCGAAAGATGTCGCCACCCAAGATGCTTATCTTTGCGCCTGGATGGATCGGTTCGAGGAAG
Organism: uncultured Pseudomonadota bacterium; assembly: GCA_964446935.1. Taxonomy (GTDB): domain Bacteria; phylum Babelota; class Babeliae; order Babelales; family RVW-14; genus UASB124. Next base: position 3,946 of record CAYUQI010000031.1, on the reverse strand, counting down.
ATTATTTTGGTGATGGAGTTTCGGTTGATGAACCGTCGTCTGATATAGGTGTTGAACCAGCTCATGATCAATCCATAGCGGCTTCTTCAACCAGTTCGTCTTCTACGACTACCATGCCTGCCAATAAAAAGAGCGTCTTTGTAGGCGATGCGACATCGAAAGATGTCGCCGACCAAGAGGCTGATCTTTGCACCTTGATAGATCGGATCGAGGCGGATTATTCTGGTGATGAACCGCTGTCTGACCTGGGTATTGAGCCGGTTCATGGTCAACCCGTAGTGGCTTCTTCATCCAGTTCATCTTCTACAGCTACCGTACCTGTCAATAAAAAAAGCGCCTTTGGTATTAATGGTATTATGCAGTGTTATATTTCATCAAGGGATAACATTAGTGCCTATTTAATAGATTATATAAATGCTGCACAGAGCAGTATATACATAGCGATGTATCAGTTGAGAGCTATGGACATTGCTAGGGCATTGGCGAGGGCTAAAGTAAGAGGGCTTGATGTGTGGGTTATTTGTGACCATTGTACGAAAGATGATCGAGCGATACAGTTTTTGATAACGTGTGGAATTAAGGTGTTTGTTTGGAATACTGATAGGCAAAAAGCTATCATGCATCACAAATTTGCTCTTATTGATGGTGATATTGTATGGAATGGATCATATAATTGGACTCTCAATGCAAATAACAATAATTGTGAAAATGTTATGGTTGTGAAAAACAAAGAAATGTATGATGGCTTTTTCGACGAGTTTTGTGATGAATTACTACCATCATCATCACGGCTTCAAATAACGCAAGATCCCGATCAACAAAATTTAAAGAAAAGAAAACGTGATGAGACGGGTGATGATGTACATTAGAGTCATAGTTTATAGGATGATAAAAAGCCTCGACAGATAATGCCGAGGCTTTTTGTTGTTCTTTACTAGAATCAACTACTTAGGTACTCGCCAATGCCTTTTTCATTTTCTCAACCCATTCCATATGTTTTTCACGAGGAAGTGGTTTTTTGAACGGGTCTATTACGAACGGCCATAACAGTCCCCAGGTTGGCGCTTTCTGAGAATCGGTTTCATTTCTAGGAATGTAATGTATATGAACATGAGGAACCGTTTGGCCCACATCTTTCCCGTTCTTTTGCATAAGAAGATACGCCGAAGGGCCATTGATCTTTTGAATTGCCGCATTAATTTTTTTTATCAATTTCCCCATAGCGACAAGTTCTTCATCGGTGACATCTTCAAATCTTTCAATGTGCCGTTTAACGGTAACTAAACAATGTCCAGGTTGTATAGGTTTATAGGAACAAAATCCTCTGACTAAGGCATCTTCATAAAAAGTGTGTGTTTCTATGACGTTAGGATCGCAAAAGGCACATGGTTTAGTTGTATTTATTTCTCGTCCACTATTCCACCACGCAAACCCTATGATTAAAATAATGATGCCTAATGAGCCTAAAAGGATTCTTTTAAAAGTTATTTTCATAATACAGGCCTTCTGTTTTTAGGAAAAATGATAGTCTTCATAGTAGCAAATGTTTTATAGCATTAAAATAGAGGCGCGTAAGGGATATTTCTTGATTAGGAGGAAAGGGTTGTCATGAAACAAGATGTGTCTGTTAAAAATGGAATCGTCATTCCTGGCCATGAACTTGAGATTACCACAAGTAGGGCAGGGGGGCCTGGTGGTCAGCATGTTAATAGAACTGATACACGTATAACGGTGCGATGGAATGTATTGACGACACAAGCACTCAATGAGGTGCAAAAGGCTCGAGTTTTGCAAAACCTGCAGTCGCGATTAACCGCTGAGGGTGATTTAATTATTCACGATAGTTCATCGCGTAGTCAGCAACAGAATAAAGAACAAGCATTGAACCGTCTTGCTATAGAAGTGAGCAAGGCTTTGTATGTTCCTAAAAAACGAATGGCAACGCGTGTGTCAAAAGCAGCCAAACAGTCTCGGTTGGAGGCAAAAAAACATCGCGGCGCACTCAAAAAAATGCGCCGCGAAAAGTATTTCTAAAAATGTATGCGAATTATTCGCCTTCGCCTCAAGATGGGCTTCGGCAGAATAAAGCCAACGGCTTTATTTTTTCTTTCGCAACATAGGAAGGCCGGTTCGCTTGTTTTCCATTGTTTCATAACCCTTTGGCAATGCATCAATGGCATCTTTGCCAGCTTTGCCAGCAAAGTAAAAGATGGTTTGTTTACGGCCACCCTTGAGTTTTACCTCTTTGGAATGCAGGTAATACATTTTTCCGCTTTTTTTGGATTTAATACTGAAGGCCATGATTATTAATCTCCTTTCATAATAAATGAGGGCCTTTTATTTTCTATAACTGTGACGATATCAATAAAATTAATCAAGAAATTTAAGAAAAGCTAGAAATTATGTTTCTTGAAGGAGGAAAAGTTGGTTGATTTGTTGGAAGATGTGCGTATTGCACTTGGTGTATTGAAGTTACTAATTGAAGAGTTCTTTCCTTTGTCATCCTGAACTTGTTTCAGGATCTACTTTGTATTAATATCGAATGGATGCTGAAACGAGTTCAGCATGACAAAAATTTGCATGAAAGTACCATCAATGTTTTGTGAGGACCATACTATGATCATCGCTCATCGTGGTGCGTCTGGATATGTACCAGAAAACACCGCGAGTTCGTTTAAAAAGGCCGTCGAGTTGAACGTTGAGGCGGTGGAATTTGACGTGTATGCGTGTAAGTCTGGGGACTTGGTTGTTATGCACGATGCTCATGTTGATAGAACAACTGATGGTACAGGGTTGATAAAAACCAAGACGCTTGAAGAGTTGAAAGCTTTGCATGTAAAAGGTGGCGGCAAAATTCCAACATTTGCTGAGGTGCTTGATACCCTTGATGCCAAAACCAAGGTTGTGATTGATATCAAAGAAGAGGGCGTTGCTTGTGGTTTGGCTGAGACAATATTTGAGTATGTGAACGCAAAAGGTTGGAGACAAGAGCAGTTTTATGCAACCGGTTTTCAACATGAAGAGTTACGAAAACTTCATGAGCGTGTTCCATTTATCAAACTTATCCCGTCTGTTATCTGCGTTCCGTATAACTTTGCACAGTTTGCTCAGGACATGAACGCGTATGGTGTGTGTTTAATTAATGTTGAAAACTGTTTTTCTCAATCTCTAGCACAAGATATTAAATCGAGGGGATTACAACTGTGGGTATGGACACCAAGTGAAAGCAAAGAAACAATCGAAATGCTTTATCAGATCGGTACTGATGCTATCATGGTTGATTATCCTGATGTCGTCAAAACGATGTGGATGGAGATTGCCAAACAGGACGCAATTAAAAAGCAAGCTTTCGCTGCTTCCATGGCAAAGGAAAGCGTGGTGTAAATGCCAATGTGTTATTCAGATAATTCAAACAGCTTGGGATTTTCTTTATATGCAATTTCCAACTTATTCCAAACTTTCTGAACTGTTTCATCTTCGATCCACGTTTTATACTCGGAAAAACTAAAGTCACAAGGTCGTTGGACAGCCGCTGGAAGTTTTTTCCCTTTCACAGCTTTTATTTTATAAAGAGAATATGCTGAGAATATCTTTATACCAAAGTAATTTTTGCCGTCATGTTTCATATACAATTCGGTATCAAGCGAAGCAAGAAATGTTTTCAAAATCAAATCCAAGTGTCCTCCGAATTTACTAATAAGCTGTCTTTTTCCCCAGGGTGTATGTAGAAATATCGCCTGTTCCGAAACTTCCAAAAATAACCCCTGTATGGTTTGGCACTGATTTGGTTGTATGCCTTCTGTGTATATGTGGTTAACATGTGTTGATGGAAACTCTTTCTTTATCAGATCCAATAGGATATTGTCGATGTCTTTGATGGCCCCAAAATGGAACATTGCTGTAGGGGTAACCGACTCAAATTCTTTTTTATCTATTAATTTTTTAG
>CAYUQI010000030.1:0-12502 GCA_964446935.1 uncultured Pseudomonadota bacterium | reverse complement strand
AAAAACTTGATGATCAAAAAGAACAACCGTTGTGCATACACCGTTTTTTTAAACCGCTAAGGTAGTAGCCCTATACCTCAATTACCATCCCATCATGAGCAATGGTCACCTTAACTCCATAGCGCTTGCTTAGCGCATCAAACTTTTGCCGTGCCTGTTGCGGCTTGGTAACAATTTCTGAACCGCAATGGGTAACGATTGCCCACTGCACACGTTCCTTGCAACACCAAGCAAGCTGCTTGGCAAATGCGCCATGTCCCATCTGACGAGTCCCCTTTTTTCGAATCAATGGATACATAATCCGAGCCCCATCACCAATGTAAGCCGTTACACCCTTAAGCGCCGCTTTGCGTTGACGAATGAAGACAAGATCGGGCACATAAAAAATTGATTTATTCCCCGCAGTAATCCTATATCCAACGGCAGGTTCATCAATTGAGTGTTCAACGCGAAATGCCTCAAACGTAATGTCACCAATACTAAACGAATGTCGTGATTTAATAACGTGTCGTTGTCTTAATGGATAATTTTTAATAAATAATAATGTCTCTTTGGTCCCATACACCGGCCATATACATCCTTTTTTAAGCCCCTCAACATGATCAAGATGCGCATGGGTCAAAACAACAGCCTGCGGGATTGGTTTGATTTTTTTTAACTGCCCCAACAACTTTGTACCACAATCAATCAAAACATGTGTTGCACGATGCGAAATAATACAGGAAGCATCATACTGATGCTCTTTGGAGCTATGTGGAATATATGCACGTGTACCAATAAACGTCAATTTCATTGCATAACCTTTCTACTGTCTCATTCCCCCATTAGTAGGGATATCATTACCACGCCAATGTTCTGAATCATGCATATGCAATGGCTGTTGCATACACAAAGAATACACGATCGATTGTAAACCAGCAGTATCGGTATATCTAATCCATGGTACAAAACCATGTCGTTCGTAAAAACCTTGCACCTTGGTATTGGTTTTTGATGCTGATGTTGCTAAATACAGATGACCAACCCATGGGCAGCGCTCTTTTATTGAAAACAAAAGTTGCTTACCAATACCGTGTCCTTGATAAGAGGGCAATACAGCGACAGGGTCAAGATATACTTCGTTACCATTGTGATATGGCAGTACTAATGAATTTTGCTGGAAGACTGTAATAGAACCATGATCAACTTCCTCTTGTATCAACACCCTGCTAGCAACATCATAAAATATCGCAAACCCAATAATTGTCCCATCGCTTTTGTGCATGGTAATGACATAAATTTCCCGTACAGGAACACTGCCAATCCCCTGCGAATCAAGTGTCGTAACACCAGCACATACTTTCTGTACCATGGTTAACCATTCAGAGCGCAGCTGTTGCTGAATAGCACTCATTGTTTGTTGATTACCAGGATCATGATATTTTTCAGGAAATGTATCACAGCGTTCTAAAGATACTGGACCACTAAACGCTTCAACAAAGATTTTACCCAATATTTCGGCATGTTCCTGAAAGCACCAAAAGCTTTCGGGAGTCAAGCGCGTAACCTTCATGTACAAATGTTCACTCGGGCTCATAAAAAAGAACCTGCCTAGTCCTTATTTAATTGGTTATGAATAATGTAAAAGAACTTTAACCTCTTAATTCAGCCTAGGCCTCTTTTTTAAGAAAGGCAACAGCCTATGTAAGACTTTTTGCTGGCGCAACGCCAATATTTACTATCTTTTAATCATCACTTGAAGAACTTGATTCTTTTTTCAATTTGATGACATTTTCTAAAATATTCTTAATTGATGCACCAATAATTTCAGCGCTTTGTGGTGTATAACCACCTGAAAGAACCATAAGAATAGGAATTTTACGACTCAATGCTTGCTGAAAAACAAACGCATCACGTTCAATAATATAAGCTTGTGAAACACACATTTTCCCTAATGGATCGCCAACAAATTCTTTCTCTTTTGTAATATTATTTACCTTCCATTCACCCCAAATATCAGTACCTGCATTATAAATAATCAAATCCGGATTACTTTGTGATAGCGCAGCAGGAAGATTGTTTTTAAGTTTATCCAAATAAGCTTCACCAGTTATTCCAGATTTTAATGGAATATTGTCCCTAATAAATTCTTTAGCTTCCTCATCATGGGGATAAATATCCTCGTTATACATATCAAAAATGGTTACCCGTTCCTCCCAAGCAAAAAAATCCGCATCACCATTACCTAGATGTACATCTAAATCAATAATCATAACCTTACATTTTGGTTTCTTTTCCCACACTTTTTTAATTGCAAGGGCAATGTCAGCAAAAAAGCAGAATCCTGCACCACCATCACGCTTGGCATGATGATATCCACCAGCAAGATTAATCGCCCATCCATAGTTCAATGCCAATTGTGCGCCAAAAACGGTACCCCGTGTGCCAAGCTTCATTGGTAATAAAAGAGCATTCTGCAATGTCTCAATAGAACAAGCACAAATCTCTGGAACCTCTGCTATTGTCGCTATTGTTTTAGGATTTTTTAGTGATGCAAGATACTGCTCACTATGCACTTTCAGCAAATCCTCATTCGATACACACACAGGTGTATAAAAGCTATCTTTGCTAATCCCAACAGTAGTCACCAAAAAGTCAAACACCTTGCCATATTTGCGACCATCAAATTGATGTAACTTTTGTAATGATTCTCCAAGATCTATGTTGTATCCAGGGTGATAAATAATAGGAATCTTAGAAACATCATTATCAGTCGTATCATCACCAAGATCTAATTCAAGTTTGCTAAATAATCCACCACCATATCCAGCCCCCACCCAGCAGAAGACCAAAAGAAATAGGGTAAAAAACTTTAATCGCCTGTTGATCATTGTATATCCTCGATTATCTCGATAGACCCTCTGCAAAAAGAGACCCCGACTTCAACATCGGGGTCTCTCGTTTCAATCGATTGTAGAGTAATGTTTAACGACGTCTTTTGCCAAATAATTGCAATAAATAAAGGAAAAGATTAACAAAATCAAGATACAATGTTAGGGCACCAAGCAATGCTACCTTATTAACATCTTCACCTTGATAAATAAGCCCTTGGCCAATAGTCTTAATTTTTTGCACATCGTAGGCGGTCAACCCAACAAAAATAAGAACCCCAACAAATGAAATGATGTAATTAAGCGTTCCGCTGTGCATAAACATATTAACCACACTAGCAATAATCAAACCAATCAGGGCCATCAATAAAAGGCTACCTAAGCTCGTCAAATCTGCTTTTGTGCTGTACCCATACATTGCCATGATTGAAAACATTGCCATGGTGATACCAAACACAAGACCTATTGAGCCAAGTTCGTAGACAGCAAAAATAGCCGATAACGTTATACCTGATAATACTGAATACGTAAGGAAGGCTAATGCTGCGCTTGCAAAGCTCATACGTGTAATCCAACCTGCCAAGTAAATAACAACAGCAAGTTGTGCAATAATCAATCCTAAAAATGCAAATCGTGACATGACCAAGGTGCGGAAGAGTGTCTCTGATTGAAACACCGCATAACCGGTCAAACCGGTAAGCGCCAAGCCGCTAGCCATCCAGGCATTGACTCGGTACATAAATGATTCAAGTGATTGTTGCATCGTTCTCTCTGGTGCAAACATAGGATTATCCTCCTGGTTAAGAAATTGAGATTTTTTCAATCCATGAATTAATTCAACACTATGTAAAAACATATACTACGCTAAAAGGTATCTCTCCTTTTGTCATCCTGCCCGTCCGCCGAAGCGAACTCACCTTCGCCCAGGTGGCTACGGTGGCCGGCGCGAAGGCTGGGAACTTGTTTCAGGATCCATAATTGAGTGGATGTTGAAATAAATTCAGCATGACGAAATGGAAGACCCTTAACAAAATCATATAATCCCTTAAAAAATATGTCGTAATTTATAGTATAGATGAACCTATATTTAGAGCAAAAGATACCTGGAAACCGATCAAACCAGCCCCCGACGACGGCAAGAGTTACTAACAGAAATTATATATTTTTACAATTTTTTTTGATATATCCCAAACAATGACAACCCCCAGGGCAAGGGAACATTACGTTTTATGAGCCAATTTTCAGCTGACATAATACCGTAGGCCAATGAATTGAACAATCGAACTTTAAATAATCCAGCATGATTCCGTATAAAAAAGTGTTGCATTATGGCTGGAATAAAAAACGCACACAGCCAATACCCTCGTTTGTTTTGTTCAAAACCCTGCATCAATTGCGCAAGCAACTTTTTGTTGTATCGTCGCACATGACCCAATTCGCGGTCGTGTTGACTGAACAGACTATTGTAAGAGGGTACGGTAATAACAAAGTACCCACCAGGCTTAAGTACACGATTGATCTCTTTAACCGCTTGAACATGGTCAGGAATGTGTTCCAAAAGATCAAAGGCAACAACGATATCAAACTGTTTATCCGCATACGGCATTGCGCATACATCACCTAATTTCTTTTCGTAAACCGCATGATCAGAGATAAGATCAAGTGCTCGTTGTTCACAATCAAGGGCATACACCGCGCCAAAATTTTTAATGACATTCAGATCATCACCAGAGCCAGCACCAACATCTAAAATAGTACACGATTTGTTATTCGAAACTTTTGACAAGAGTATCGAAATCAAATCTGCTTTTGCCTTAAACCAAAAGTGCTCCTGCGCTCCCCCTTTGAAATAGTCTTTGTCTTTATAATCCACAGAATGTCCTCATTACTACAGGGTCAATTTTTTCAATAAGCTCTCAGATTTAAAATTTACAACCCCGTCGGTATATCAACAAATATCGTTTGGACGCTACATTCTTTATTAACCACGGGAGCAAGGGCTCGAACACCAACAATCTCTGTTGCATGGTGACCGGCGAAAATAACATTCAGCTCGTAATCACGGGCGATATGATAATATTCCGTCGCATCACCGGTAACATACAAATCAACCCCCGCTGCTGCAGCTTCGGCCAATTGTTCATAACCCCCGCCGCCTGAACACACGGCAATGGTCGAAATCTTTTGTGGCCCAAAAGCAAGCGTTTTGCATTGAGCCCCAAGATTGTTCTTAAGAATTGATTCAATTTCAGCAATCGTTTTTGGGGTCTTTGTTTTTCCGGTAAAACTTATCGTGTCACCATGGTACATGGCAAATGGTTTATCCTTTTCAAACCCCATAAGCGCTATAAGTTGTGCATTATTCCCAACCACTGGATGCTTATCCAAGGGAAGGTGGGCGGCATACAAAGATATACCATTTTGTACCAAGGTTTCAATACGACGCTTATGCGCACCACGATACGAGGGGTTCGTTCCATTCCACATCAAACCATGATGCACTACAACCATGTCAGCTTTTAATTCAATGGCTTTTTCGAACGTTTGCATGCCAGCATCGACAGCAAACATAATCTTTGAGACGGTTGTTTTACCTTCAACTTGCAAACCATTCCACGAATCATCTTTAACGGTGTTGATGGCTAGGTAGGTGTCGAGAAATGAGATGATGTCGGTAAGCTGTACCATGGAGAATATTCCTTACAATTCCGTATATTTCTTATTTTTCCCTTTTGACTTGGAAATCGGATAGTTGGCAGCTGTTTTTTCAAGCTTTTTTAAAAATGCCGTTGTTATATCGATATCAGCATAGTTAGCAAAAGCTAAACACGCGTGAATAATATCGGCAAATTCATCTTCAACCTGTGTTCTAAATTTTTTCTTAGTAAGTAATTTAGAAATTTCTTTATCCTTTTTCCACAAAAACAGCTCCAGCAATTCGCCAACTTCAATCGAAACAGCAATCGCCATTTCTTTGGGAGTATGAAATTTATGCCAATCACGAACTTTGGAAAAATTCTCAACCGCCTCGCGCAAATCTTGCAATGCTATGTGTTTATCATTTTTTTTCATTGATGTGTTCATCCCCAACAACAAACTGCTCTTGATTCAAAAAAGGTTGAATATCAGAAGGTGCAGTATTACTTTGTTTATTTATAACAAAATCAACAACTTTGAAAGGTTCTATACCTATGCCTCTTAAATCATCATAATTTGGCACAGTAATAAACCAATGTTTTACATATCCACCTAAACTAATAAGTTCAGAAGGATCTGCGTATTTGAAAGAAGAAACAATATTTAAAGAATCAGCCTTAATTTTTTCATAGTCTGATTCCACGGCATCAAATGTATAACTGACAACGCTCATTTGATCCATAAAATGTACGTCATTACATAAAAATTTTATACAGCCACGAAAAAGAGAATGCGGCTCAACAGTAACCTCTGCCATTACAACATTGGTAGGAGTCCCCAATGATTTTTTTGAATCTTTATCTTGATCTGCCAATGACTGATGATCATCTGGTCGGTGGCTCTTTAATGCAACCATTCTTTTTTCTGTCCGTTTAAAAATAAATAGGTAGTCGCATGTCACATCAACCATTACCTTAAAAGAACGCGTAGAATAAAGTCCCCTTACCTGTCTTAGTTTCCCTGCAATACCTATTGGTTTATCTTTTTCATACAAATATTTCCACGAAAAACTTGATGTACTTGCATCCGGATAATAACAATCCAATGCTTGCAAATCCTGGAAATCATTTTTATCAATAAATACGCTGTTTTTAGAATCTAAACAAAAACTATTGAGTGTTAAGGTTACAAATTGTTGAATATACTGCTTCACTGATTGATACAGGGGTGCTGCAAAAAATGTTTGTACCAAAGCTTGAGATTCTTTGGACAAGTCCTTATCTAGTTGCGCTCGAATCTCTTCATCATTGACTAATGGTGGCTTGCAAATCTCTGCATTTGGTTCAAAATATTGCCCTGCTTTGAGTAATGATAACTCTGCAATGGCTGAACCATCAAACATTTTGTTAACCCTTTTTCCAAATTCTGCAGAAAATGTTTGTTCGTTGAATTCTTGATCATCAAGTGCAGTTGTTTGTTCTGCTGCAAAACCAGTTCCCAAAAGCAACCCGCATGCAACGATAGAAAGTATTTTCTTCATAATAAACTCCTTTACAATAATTTATAAACCTATCGGATCATACTTCATAATCACTACATTGACAACCGACCATCTATAGTTCAGATAATTACTTCATAAAAAAACAAAGAATACTCACCCGGAACCAAGCTTCCCTCATCAGGCATATCAAATGGATTAAGCTGAGCAATATATGAACCAATGTTTTTACAATACAGATGATTCTCAAGTTCCTGGGAATTAGAACCTATAATTCTGCTCTTTTCATCACTCATCAAGCGCCAGCATGCATCATTATTAACATAGGCAACAGAATGCCCATAATCGCTCGGTTGCCCATTAGTAAGTTTCATCATAAATGAAACGGTGAATGCTCTCAGAACAATTTTTGGGTTTTTTTTACCGCCGGACACTATTGCCCATGCTTGTTGTAGTATCGGAATTATTGCATCAAAAAATTTATGAAAACTTTTTTGCGGTAAAAAAAATCGATCACATAGCGTAAAAACCATCATTTTACACGTAGGAATAACATCGATAATCCCGTCAATATCACAATGATTGGAATCTTTTACACAATTACATTTTTGGCTACAACAAAAGACACTGTAGCATTCTTCAAATCCAGTAATTTTATATAACTTTTTATCTTCACCAGCTGATCCTTCACACAAAAAGCCTTCGTGCTCAATATTTGTTTCCTTCAATAACCATTTCATTAATACCCGAAAAAAAATATGCGGAGATACAATAAGCTTTCTTATATCATCTGCCTTATATAACAATTCAACTAAATATTGGGCATTTGGAATACATGTTTCAGGATCACACATGAATGAATGTTTGGTATATAAAAAATAAAGAAGATGCCATAAAGGCAGGTCCCCACTCATACCTAATTGCTGAATCGTATTTACCAATCCAGGAACAGCCAAACCACATTGAAGCGTTGCATTAGCAAAACAAATTCCATTCGTATTCCTAAGAGCAGACATTGCCCCATTGGATTCAGAAACAAATAAAAGGACAAAAAAGAAGCTAATACGCTTAACTAATGTCATCACTATGGCTTGGTAAACGTTAACACATACAAAGAATTTTCATGAACAAGTTTAAGATTAATATCGTGCATATCTTTAGGAACCAAATCAATTGGTGGGGTTATTACTTCATCACGATTAGCAAAAAACCATTTGAGAATGGGCTTCTTTTCACCCCATTTTGCCGCCTCTTCTGTTTCATCTGAAATCAAAATTTTGGCACCCGGTTTGGCAACACGGATCATTTCTTGAATGGCATGCGCTTTGTTGGTAAAAAAGTTAATACCACCTACATGCAGTACCACATCAAATGAATTATCTTTAAATGGAAGCGCTTCAGCCATGCCGTGTACTAATACCACAGGGATACCTCTGCGCAAACTCGTTTTTCGGCAATTTTTAAGCATATTAATTGAAATGTCCAAACCATAAAAAGGGACCCCCGGTGGTATGATTTCTAAATTATCCCCTGTTCCTACCGAAACCTCAAGAACACAGTCCCCTTGTTTAATGGCAAGATCCGACAAAAAAGGTCTTTGGACTTCACCTTGCTTATGAAAAAGCCACTTTTTGCCACGATAAATTGCATTAACAGCACGTTGCACAGGACTATACCACCATGCAATTTTGTCATACAACCCCTGGTACCGCTTATTACGTCCAACAACGTCATCTTGATTAAGCATTCGAACGATGCCATCAACTATTGGATACGTAATGGTATTGTCGGCATTAACCAGAGCATTATTAGACAAGTGTAATGATTGTTTCGTCTTCGGATCACAAATAATTGATATTTGCTGTGGTGTAAAATCTGCCATTATTCAAAGCCTTTCATCAACAATGTATGTTTTATCACTTTTTAGCCCAAGCGAGTAATCGTCCTCCCCCAAGTGATAATTCATCTGGTTTGGAACGAGCAATCACCTTAATAATAACATCGTTGGCAAATTCAGACATTTTTTCTTGCGATAAGTAGCCGTTTGTCGAAGCAGGCAATATGGTCATTATCCATTGGAACAGGGATTCTTTTGTAGCAAACGTACGATTGCAGGCAGTAACAAGCTCAGTTGTAACATTTTTAAATCCAACGTCCTTCAATAACACTTCCAAACTTTGTGGGGTATGAGGAAAAAACGTTTCTTCATGCAAATAGGAACGCCATTGAGGATCTGCAAAAGTCTCAGACATTATAGGGCTACCCATTGACATAGAAATGAAAAGAAAGCCACCCGGCTTGAGTGTCTGAAATATATTCTGAAGCACGCTACGTTGATCTTTAATCCAATGGAACGCAGCAAAACTTACCACTACGTCAAATTTTTTGTCAGCACTAAACGCTGTAGCATCACTGCACACAAAAGCAAGATTTTTTATGTGACTAAAAGTTTTTTGAGCTTCATCAATCATATTTGCCGAAACATCAACACCAAGCACAGATCCCTTAGGAACCCGTTTGGCAATTTCAGCTGTCAAACGACCATCGCCACACCCGATATCAAGCACCTGCTCATCACCACGAAGATCTAATTTTTCAATTTGCTGCATACCCCAGTTGAATTGAGGCGCCGAATTATTTTTATACTGTTGCGCATTCCATCGATCATTATTAGTCATCGTTTGTTCTCCATACGCCAACATAACCGAACTTAATACAACCACAGATACTATGTTTTTTAACATATTTGTATTCCACACATAACACCACTATAATTTTGTAAAATCATCTGGTTATATTACATTTTCTGGATTTCGACAAGAACAATTTTTTCTTTAAACGCACCTTTTTCAAGACATTTAGTTTCTTTAATTTTTTTTATTGATTCTTTATCGAACTGGTAAAAATCACAAAGAGCATCAATAACTTCAAGTACATCAACTAATTCTTCTGGTGATTCGCTTTCGAGAAATTCATGAACCTCTTCAATCAATTTTTGTTGCAACAGACATTTCAATTCATCGCCTTTAGCATGATAATAAACAGCTCGTCTTCCAGAATCATTAATAATTGAGGGAATTAAATCACGTACAAGTTTTTTCATTAGTTTATATCAAGTAATTCAAATAATTGCTCAATCCCATTACTAGCATTAGCCGCTATCTCATTCTGATTTTTATGGAAAAAAGAAGGGTCTTCTGAACCACCTAAACCTGGTTTTTCAAGGTCAAAAAGATACGCCAATAAAACGCCTGATTTTTGTCCAAAAAACAAAAGTGGATTAAGTCCTATCACAACATTGAGATCTTGTTGCCCATTTTCATACATACACCAGAGCCCAGCATGTGTAATAACCTGCGTAAGTTCATCAATTAATTCTTCACATTCACTTTTCATCTTTCCGGTGAAACTTGTCATTTTTTTAAACATGGAATATGAAAGAGGCTTTAATGCATTAAGATTTCCTAAATCTTGCTCAACAACAATGTAATTGGCATCACAAACACGCGGATACACAGCATTGTTAACAGCAACCCCATCGAAAGAGACATATGGTAATGGATACAAAAATTTTTGAGGTACAATGATATGCTTAAACTTATTTTCTGTAATAAATTTTCTTATTTTTTGAGCATAGAAAACACGACTTACCCCCTGATAGGGTGATACACAACCTTCAATTGTTTCCCAGGAATTTGCCTGTGAAACATATTCACAAATTTTTGGATACGAAGGATAATTTTTTGCAGGAATTTTGATTACATACCCTTTCCATAAATCCGATTTAAAAATGTAGGTTGTGTGCCCAGATAAAAATGTTAAACCATACCGTTGTTTAATTAATGCCATTTTTTGACTGCGTAGCTGCACACCAAGTTGCATTTTCTGTACATATTGCTGATATCCAACCTGCGTATTTTTTTTCATTCCGGATAGCCAATGTGATTGCAATGCTATCTGGCGTGGAATATTAAAAAATATATCAGCAACATCCTTATCTTTAAAAAATATATCTAATTTTTTCTGAAGATCTTGTGGAATTATGCACTGTTTCAAAATTGTAGCTTCTTCATCTTCAGTAAGCCCTACGTGCGAAACAGCAGCATGAACACCGCTGTAAAGACTTCCTACCAGAATAAACATACCTACATACAATTTTTTCATTTAAATCTCCTGATTATAAAATAAATGAACATCCACAATTATAATGTCTTTTCAAAAAAATAGAGACCGGACATAGTTATCGATCCATATGACTTACAACCAAAATTCTGTATTTAACGTCGATTTTTTACAATGACAACGACACGTAGATTAGTTTCTATGTATTTTTTATCATGTAATACTAATGTATATTTCAACCTTCTCTGGAGATGATGTATCATACCACTCAATATCTGCTACATATGCACGTTGATACTGTTTGTTAGTTTCAAAATACTGCCAAATATATTGCCATGTCTGCATCACAATCTGTGGCATTACGGGTCCTTGATTACTAAAAACCAGATATGTTCCTGCTGGAATAATTACAACAGTCATCCCTGCAATAACATCAACCTTGCGAGTTACTGGGGCTCCTATAATTAGCGTATATGCTCCTTGATAATCCTTTTCATAGTTGGTATAAACACCAACAATCACATTTTCTTGTTTGTTTGGAATCTTTGTCAAAACAGTATTATTCCAAAACTGTCCCCACAAACTGGGAATTTTCGCCATTAATGGATTCATTTCAGCAGCATTGGTTGTTTGTGCTGAAATGCCAACGATATTCAATTCGGATAATGATTTTCTTGTTACCTGTATTACTGAATTATGCACCCCTAAACTCCTCTTCCTTATCGCAAACAATTCTATTACAGAGAGAGAACGCATAGATTTAAAAAATCGGCAAAAAAATAAGCCTCTGAGTATTTCATCAGAGGCTTAATAAACCTGGCAGTACCTATTCTTCCAGGCCGTCTCCAGCCAAGTACCTTCGGCGCAGTGAGCTTAACTGCCGTATTCGGAATGGGAACGGGTGTTTCCCCACTGCTATGGCCACCAGAAAGTTGTTATAGCTCCTCTTCGAAATTCTTCGAAGAATCATCGCTAAAACTTATAAAATAATTTCAAGAAATTTTATTGATCTTTTTTTTAAAAATTTGCTGGCACAATCGCTAGACTATGCCAGCAAATTTTTTGTAAATATCATTTTTCTAAGAACTGAATCCCAACAGTAATGTGAATTAAATTAGCGTAGATAAAACATTCGATCTATTAGTACTGGTTAGCTCAATGCCTTACGGCACTTACACACCCAGCCTATCAACCTTGTAGTCTTCAAGGGATCTTATGCACTGCAGTTACCCACAATGCGGGGTATCTTATCTTAGGGAGGGCTTCCCACTTAGATGCTTTCAGCGGTTATCCCGTCCAAACCTCGCTACCCAGCTTTGCTCTTGGAGAACAACTGGAACACGAGAGGTTTGTCCATTCCGGTCCTCTCGTACTA
>CAYUQI010000029.1:9585-13171 GCA_964446935.1 uncultured Pseudomonadota bacterium | reverse complement strand
GTTGCGCTTGCACCCTTAGCTTTCATCATGGCGGCTTTGCCTTGCAAAACCAACATTTCACGATCAAGCTCAGTCAAATATGACAGAATATGCTCGGAGTATTGAGGATGGCGCAATGCTAGATCAAGATTTGCTTTCAGCAGCCCCATCGGATTGCCAATGTCATAACGGGTTCCCTGAATCTTATAGGCAAATACCTTTTCGCCCGATAACAGCAATGATTGAATTGCATCAGTCAATTGTATTTCACCACCAACACCAACGCGCATTTCTTCTAGTGACTGGAAGATGTTTGGAGAAAGAACATAACGGCCAATGATGGCTAAATTAGATGGAGCATCGACTGGCTTTGGCTTTTCGACAAGCTCTTTAACTTGAAATAAATTGGGAGAGAATTGTTTACGAATGCCAATGACTCCATAGCTTTGAACCGATTCGATCGGTACCTCTTGTACAGCAAGAACATTGCATTTTTCTTGTGAAGCAATATTGATTAACTGAGCCATGCAGGGAACTGCGCTGACAATGATGTCGTCTGGTAAGAAGATGGCGAGGGGTTCCTTGCCAATGACGTGTTTGGCACTCCACACGGCGTGCCCGAGTCCAAGCGGTTCTTTTTGTCGTACATAAATAAAATTGGTGTTATTGACGATCTTATTAACTTCATCAAGTAAATATTCTTTTTTTCGTGCTGTGAGATAATTTTCGAGTTCTGGGAACGTATCAAAGTGATCTTCGATGGCACTTTTGTTTTTGCCAGTAACAACAACAAAAGTTTTAATGCTTGATCTGATACCTTCTTCGACAATGTATTGAATGGCAGGCTTTTCAAGCAAAGGGAGCATTTCTTTTGGGGTTGTTTTGGTCGCGGGGAGAAATCGTGTTCCGAGCCCCCCGGCCGGAATTATTGCCTTGGTAATCATTATGCTCTCCTTTTCTTCTTAACGGCATGGTAATTATCAAAATTGTTCTAAAAATTTTAGTTTGCCAGCATGCAGTAGCCTGATATCATCGATGCCATAACGAAGCATTGCCAGCCGTGTTAATCCAAAACCAAATGCAAATCCTGAATACTGTTCAGGATCGATGTTGCCCGCTTTCAAAACATTGGGGTGCACCAGTCCGCCAGGAAACACTTCAATCCATGTTGATTGTTTGCATACTGAGCAACCATGTTTACAAAACACACAGCGCATGTCTATTTCAAAGCCTGGTTCAACGAATGGAAAAAATCCTGGTCGAATACGAATATCTAATGAATCTTTTTTAAAGAGTGCTTTTAAGAATGTTTGGGCGGTACCAAACAGGTGGGCAACGGTGACATTTTTATCAATCAACAGTCCCTCACATTGCATGAACATGAAGTCATGTGAAGCATCTGTTGCTTCATGACGATAGGTTCGGCCTGGAGCAATGCCAGCAAGCGGTAATTTTTTATTTTGCATAGCACGTATTTGCACTGGAGATGTGTGCGTTCGCAACAGTGTTCCTGGGGTGTTGCACCAAAAGGTGTCATACATATCTCGTGCGGGGTGATCTTGTGGAATGTTGAGTGCGGTAAAGTTATAAAATTCAGTTTCATATTCTGGGCCATCCCAGATTTCATACCCCATTGAAAGGAATATGTTTTGAATCTCTTCAATAATAAGTGTGTAGGGGTGCAGGTGCCCTGTTTTGAGTGCAGGGTTGTATGCGGTGACATCAAAGCTTTGGGCTCGTAGAGCTGCTGCTTGATTATGGCGAGAGATAATGAATTCTTTTTGTTGTGTGATTTTGGTTTCGGCTTCTTGTCTGAGTTGTTGAATGAGCGGGCCAAAATATTTTTTCTCATCGATGGATAGGTTTTTTACATCAGCAAGCAATGAGGTAATGCTGCCCTTTTTACCCATAAAGGCAAGCCGAACATCTTCAAGTTCTTTTAAAGAGGTTGCTGCCTTTATACTTAATTCGAGTTCTTTGCTCAGCTGCTCGATTGTTTCTTTTAACGAAGCCATCTGAATGTACATCCCCTAAAGGTATATCAATAACATGTCACACGTAACAGCGTAGCATGTTTTGCCTTTTTTGCTAGGGGCAATGGTGTAATGAGCCTATTATTGATTATCCGTGCCAAAGGGGTCTATAGAGATGTCAATGGCTTCTTGGGTTGCTGTAGATTGTGTATGTTTAGTGGTTTTCTTTGAAAGGAAGGGGCTTGCATCAGAAGGTGAATATGTTTTGCATTCTGCAGTAACAACAAAAGGAATTTTTTTGGTATTGACATTAACCCCGATCATTGTTGTTGTTTTATCAGACGAATGAATAGTTTTTGCGTACGCTCTTTTTTCAATCTGTGCGAACGCGGCGTGTGCAGAGCGGTTAAGTTTATATTCAATGATGTTGATATGCTCAGGGTTAACTGTCGTAATGTCGGTGCGGCCATATCCTGTTGTTTCTTCTGGCATTGTCAGCGCATTCCCCATAAAAATTAAAATCCAAGCAAGAAGAGATTGGTAAAATTTTTCTCTTTTAATATGCCATTCGTGTGGAATCTTGTTGTAAATGGTCGAGAGAGCTTGGATAAATGGTTTCATTTCATGTGTTATGAGGCCGCTGAGCATCATCTTTTTGATAAAATTATCTTCTTGATATTGTAAAGATATTGCTGGCGCTTTTGCTACAAGAGGGCCATTGTTTGGTAGCGAAATGCATGACGTTGTATCTGAGTTGATTTCTATTCCAATAATTTCATATTTCTCTGTCTTGTCCTCGGCATTTTGATATGTACGAAGAGCTGTCGGTTCTGCTTCTGTGTTATCGGTAACATGAAATTGAATAATATAATTATGTTTGTCTGCTTGGATTGCTATATAAATTAGATCATTAGTAAGGTTGAGGTGAATTTGCATGTTTTCATTCGAATTGACAGCAAGACAATTGGCAAGACAATAAGACGCTGCTAGATAAAATCTTTTGTCATGAATTTTGATGGGGTATCGAATTTTGCTGAAAAAATCGAGCCATAGTTGTTTGAATTCATCTAGATCATCATTATTAAGTGCGGTTATGATTTTTTTGCAATAGTTAATGATTGGTTTTTCAACCTTGCTTGGTGAGTTGAAGAGATTTTTCACAGGCTTTTTTAAGGCTGCGTTAAGAGAGCTTGAAAGCGTTATACATGTGAAAGAAAGTAGTGTTAAAAAATATTTTAATCGTGATGATGTAATCATATAAATCCTTAGGGTTTATTACCAATCTTCGTTGCTGTGCTTTATGTTGTTATTAATTCGATTAAGCAATGTTTTCAAATGAGTTATTTCAACAATGATTTATTGACATGATACTGCTTATCATAAAGCAAGTTGCGTAGTAATTCAAAAAACAATAATATTCTAGTATGTTTTTCTGTCAGGTTCTAATGCATCCTATCCAAAATAGGCCACACTTGGTGCATAAATTCTTGTCACCGGCTTCTAATGATCCCTTTAAACTTTGTTTTCAAAAATTCTGGTAAAGAGTCAAACGTAGCAGTCCATTTTTTATTCAGTGAAAGTGGTGAAGATGAATCATGACTTTTTTGCAACGTGATTAACAGGACTAATTGTTC
>CAYUQI010000029.1:0-9485 GCA_964446935.1 uncultured Pseudomonadota bacterium | reverse complement strand
AGTGATAGCGGTGGTTCCATCCGGGGTTATGGCGACGTGGTTGATGTAATTGATGTGACCTTGAAGGACATAACGACACAATGGGGATAAGAGGGTTTGCATAGCTGGTATATTTCTTACAAGATGCAGAGTAATATCTTTTTGGCAAGATGCGGAATCCCATAGCGTGTGCAAGTAGGCAAGGGTACTATGCCGTTGAATTTCATTGGTATCAGCACCATTGGTAGGAGCATACAAGGCATCAATTGCTTGTAAAAGATCTGGTTGATTGAGTGTATCAACCACTATCTTTTCAAAAGCCGAGCTTGTACGGACGATGTCAAATAAAGATTTTGCCGGTTCGGGGACCATTGTAATTTCCCGTTTTTTCTGAGGTTGTTGGTCATCGTTGTCATCACTTTGCGGATGCTTTCCCTTGTGTTGACGATCTGACATTTCTACATCCGAATCAGAATTGCTGTTAAAGGAATTAGCTTCCATAGCCTGAGCCATTGATGTTGCTAACGAGCACAAAAGCAGTGTGGATAGTAGATACTTAGTTGTTTTCATATAAATAACCTCTATTTATGAATAAAAACAAGACACAATGTCTATTATTAAATTTTATAAATCTGGCTTGAATAAGCAAATTGATGGGTAAAACAGTGTTTTTGAAGAGAAAAAAGCAAGGAGGATTACAGGCTGTAACAATTATAGTTATCGAATTTTGAGGGTAAGAATGGCGATTAGGGATAAAATAAGCGAAATAATCCAAAAACGGATAGTAACTTTGGTCTCCTTCCACCCCAACAATTCAAAGTGGTGGTGGATGGGGGCCATTCTGAA
Source organism: uncultured Pseudomonadota bacterium (assembly GCA_964446935.1). Taxonomy (GTDB): domain Bacteria; phylum Babelota; class Babeliae; order Babelales; family RVW-14; genus UASB124. Next base: position 8,660 of record CAYUQI010000029.1, on the reverse strand, counting down.
AATACGTTTGCCGGTGAGTTTGAATGAAAGTACCTGGAGAATGACCGAACTTGTTTCAAGAACAAAGATACCGCCACTGATCAAAAGCAACAATTCTTGTCGTGCCATGAGGGCAATGAGTGCAAGTCCAGCACCTAAAGGAAGCGAGCCGACATCGCCCATAAAAATTTGGGCAGGGTATGCGTTGTACCACAGGAAACCAAGTAATGCGCCAATCAACGTAGCCGCGATGATGGTCATTTCGGCACCACCGGTGAATGGTATAAAGAGGTATTGTGCGAATTTCATGTGTCCTGCAAGGTATGAAATAACCGCAAAGGTACCAAAGTTGCACAGCAATGGTCCGGTTGCTAGTCCATCCAGCCCATCGGTAAGATTAACAGCATTGCTTGTTGCAATCATGATGTATACCGCCCATGGGATAAGTATAATACCCAATGCTGGCATGAAATTTTTTAAAAAGGGAATACAGAGCCGGGTATCTGGGGTGTTTAAAAAATACCACAAGCAGGTAACTGTTGCGGCAACACTTATTTGTAAAAGAAATTTGGTACGCGCAGAAATTCCTTTACGAAAGCGAATTTTGAGCCAATCATCCCAAAAGCCAATGGCACCAAAGCCGAGCATACAGAGTAAGAAAATCCAGACTTTGCTGTCAGCAAGGTTATTCCACAACATGCTGTTGATAAAGAAAACAATCAAAATAAACAAGCCACCCATTGTTGGTGTATTATTTTTTGCTTGATGTGAGTCTGGCGTCCAATCGCGAACGTGTGATCTGAAGTGGTTTTGGCAGAATATGATAAAGCGATTTCCGATTAAGAAAGCAAAGAACAATGAGGTTAATAATGCGCCGATAGCGCGAACGCTAACATAGTGAAAAAGATTAAAAAAGGAATGTGTTTGTTGCAATTGTTGGGACAGGTGGTACAGCATACGATTTAATTTCCTCTACAAGCGTGGAACATTACTTTGTATATGCAGTATAGCACTGGGGTGATGTTCGTGCTAGTTGCTGTGGGGTAGGGGTATGTTCGTATTAGGGCCCTACCCACCCACCTGTTGTTTAAGCACTTGGGCAATTGAATCCACAATTTCTGGATGTTTATCACATACCTGTTTAATGACGTCTGGGTTTTGAGAAACAAAGGTCATAAGACTGTCCTGATTCTTTGCTGCATCAGTGCCAACAAATCCTGATAGTTGTGTTTTGAGGTCGTTGCTGAGCCATGGCCATGCGAATTTAATGAGTTTGACCAACAGGAATGGACTAGCATAAATCAAGGCATAGAGCGCTGCTGTTTTGAAATTAGAGAATTGTTTTTGTCCAATGAGTTGACTGGCAAAATCGAGAATAATGCTCCCATTGCTTTGTTGAGATACTTGTTTGAGCGATCCATTCTTGAGCCATTGTCCGGATGTGATGTATGAAATGAGTGAGTTTGACGATGAGGGGACTGCTTGAGCCGTTGAGCAGTTGGCTAGAATGTCAGTTATGATATTACACATCTCCCCAATTATTTGTTCGTCGAGTGTTGTTCCCTTCCATCCACGTTTAATAAAACCTTTATCATAATTTTCTGGAAGATGTTGAAGGTAGCAAGCAACATTTTCCAATTCATAGGCAAAAGATTCTGACAGCGGTTGTTCACTATAAAAAAATTGGTGAGTAAGCGATACATATGATTCAATAACAGCCTTGTCTGCTGCTGGTCTGCTGTTTTTGAATACCTCAAATGCATCGGCTTGAATCAAACAAGTGTGTCGTTTGAACAATGCTAACAAGGTTGTATTTTTTTTTGCCAAGAGTGCAAGTTGCTTTACAAACGGTATGTCGATTTGAAAAAGCTTTCTATCAAGAAGTGTCAAAACAAGTTTTTGTGCTGAATTTAGAGAAGCAGTTTCTTTAAGTTGTGATAATGTATTCCAAAGGGCCTCTTTTGATTGCTCGAGAGCTGCAAAGGTTTCAGCGTTTGCGGCATGTATTAATGAGTGATACATGATGATACAGGCTATATAATCGCGTGCAAAGGCTGGAAGATCTTCAAAAAGATTAACAGTTAATGGTTCGTATACCCCGTTACCTAATATAAGATTGCGTAGCCAGTAAGAGCGTCTCATATCCGTTGGTATTGCGTTATAAACAGTTGTGGTAATGTCTTGATTGGTTACAAGTGAGCTGATGGTATCTTGTTGCCATTGTTCCTTATACCATGTATGAAGCATTGTCAGAATGTTTAAGAGTATGAGAGATGTTTCACGGTCGGTTAATGCGCGGTATACAAGCGTTTTAGCTTCTTTGTAAACAAGCATTGTATTTCGAGGTATTTGTTGTTTGATACTCAAAATTTGGATTTTAAGCAGTGCTTGTTTGAGTATGTCTGTGTACATGGTTAATATGAGCGCATGATGTTGGCAGCGAGGATTGTTGTGCAAACATTCATCTTTGAATGATTCATATGTTTGTTGCCATGCTTTGGTAATGCGATATAGATTGATTTTTTGTTCTTCATTCAATAATTCTTGATGAATAAATGTTGTTGTTAGCGTGATAAAGTCTTTATTGGCTTCATCTCCTTGTATTTCCGTTTCGATAAATGAATTGTTTGGTTCTTGGGCAATTGCTGCGTGTACGTTGATGCTCAGGGCGATGAAGAAGAGAAGGTATCGGAGTATGCTCATTAAAGAGGTCCTCTCGTTTTTAGTTAAGTCGTTTTTGCTTTTGTCATCCTGAACTTGTTTCAGGATCCATGATTGGGTGGATGCTGAAATAAATTCAGCATGACAAAAACGGATCATCAATTTGTTTAGGTGTTCAGCTGGATAAAGCATTTTATTGCGTTTTTTCAGCTTCATTACACTTGACTCATCAATGTTTCAAATGTTGGCAACATTTCCGGCATCATCAAATGAAGGACATATCGGTAGGTGTTTGCATAATCTTTAATGTGATCAGACTTCTGCATGACCAAACTAATGTTTGTGAGCAATGTTTTTTTAAGTGATGTATATGCTTCATTTGTTTTTAAATCTTCTATGAATTCTTCAATTTCTGGATTGTTGGTCAAGATGGTACTTATAAAGGTGTTTGATTGGTTGCTAACAATAGCCTGCACCTCTCGGTCAAGGCTTTTTATTGAAGCAATAACGTCAGGCGTTATTTCTTGTTGTATTGTGCTTATAGTCTTTTGTAACGCTAAAAGTTTTTCAATTTTTTCATTTTCTTTACGCATGGTGGTTGCTTGCTTGACTAAGGAGTCACGATAAGCTTCATATTGTGGCTTTGTTATGAGATCGAACTCTTGAGTTGCTACCCACCCGCGAGATTCTTGAATTGTTCTTTGTTTGCTACATTCTCTGTTTGTGAGCTCAATTTCTTTGTCGTATGTGGCAATTTTTTTTGTGCGTATTTCCAGAAATTTTGCTAGATCAAATGATGCTTGTGGCGTAATGGCTTCATCTGGCGTTTGTTTATTTTCACGTTCTTTAAGAGCATTAAGCACATCAGCAGGAACGGGTTCGCCACTCTTTTTGAGTTTTGCAGCCAGATCTTTGAGCTCTTGTAATGATACATGATCTTTATCACTTTGATTGATTGATGCGACAGGTTGCTCTGTAACAGCTGTGATAGGATCTTGCTTTTGATGTTCTTCGAGGTGAAGATCATTCAATTGTTTGGTGAGGGCATCAATACGTTTTTGAAAGTTTTTGGCAACCTCGGCAGATGCGTTACGTTGTGCGTTTTTGAACATGACGATTTGTTGTTTAATGGTATGTGCTTGTGCATTTAGTGTCTCTACGCTCTGACCTACAAGGTGTTTGTTTTGATGTGTCATCGTGTTATGAGGTTGGGTAACCGGTTGATTTTGTTTTTCGATACGATCAAGGTTTTCTTGGAGCCGTTGCGTAGAAGCTTTGCCATATTCGGTTTTGAGGAATTCTTGTAAACGATGAACTTTTTTTTGTTTTTCTTCGCGTTGTTTGAGATAGGTTTGTTCTCCTTGAGGATTTGAAGCGTAATGTACTTTGTGAAGTTTAATATATTCTTTAAAGGTGCATAGAAATAACGCTGCAATTCGTTTAAAGGTATCAATGGTACCAAGACGATCGGTAACATACCCTATCCAATAAGTGCCCTTGTCAGTTTTTGCCTTGATCAGTTGCGGAACTTTAGTGACTTTGGTGGCAGCCTCTTGCAATGATGGCGGTATAGATGTAGTAGTATTGGCGCGGAATATTTGAACACCCTTGTTGTTCTTAAAATTATCAAAGCCAAGTCGCTCATAGGTTTCCAAATACACACTGACGGCGGCCTCTGCAGTAACCCCGGAGAGTGGGCAGGCATAGATTGTTCGAGGAAGATTGGTTGTCAACGACGCAACCGTACCTGCTGGGTCTGGATTATTGATAACAGACCACAGGAAGTCAGTAACTTCAATAAATTCTGGTGCATGTTTGTTAATGAAATCTTTAATAAAGGTAGGCATGTAGTGTGAGAGTGGCTGCGTTGATGCTTTGAGCTCGCTGTTCTGAGACATGCTTAATCTGATAAACAAACGAAGTAGCTCGCTGCATGTTTGAGGCAGAGATACTTCTTGTTGCTTTAAGTCTTTGACCAGTAGAAAGATTTTGATACAGAAGATTTTGAAAGGAGTCAGGTGGGTATTAACCAACCAACTTAATAATGGATATTGTTTGCTTTGTTGGATGACCGTGTCTTGAGTCAGTGCTTTTGCAAGGTCGGCGACACTAAAGGATCCTGCAGCAGTAGCCTGTGGTATCATACGAAGATTAACGGCGACGGTTGGTAATGGTAAAAAAATATCCCCTGACCCAGCAAATCCCAAATTGATGACATATTCTTGGCCAATTCCTGGAATCGGTATAATAATTTCTTGCGCTGTTTGATAGTGAAGCTCGTTGATGTTCTCAATAAGCTTTTTACCAAATTCAATCAAAGTAGATGCTGAAATTGTTGATTGATCGGTTTGTGCAGACGTGATTTCTGCATAAGAAGAGATGAACAGAAAAGAACACAATGCAAAAACAATACCGTGTCTTTTACAACCCAGTCCAATAGTATTCATATGGTATCCCCCACCACATTAAGAATTAAAAGATGTCTAAAACTAGAGCACAGTATAGCATCGACGTGTACAACCAGCAAATGTAGGCGGTTTTCGTTATATTTAATCAAAAGCGTTATCGTGTGGTTAATTTCTGATTGTATTTACCTTGACAATTATGGGTTAAGAGGCAGACTGGTTGGTGATAATTCACGATGATAACTTCTTTGTGTGTGTTAAGTATATTCTAAAATATCAATTTATACCGTTCGTGGTGAGGAGCCCGAAGGGCGTCTCGAACCATGAATACCTATAAAAATCATGAAATATTTTTATGTATATATTTTACGATGTAGCGATGGATCATATTATACAGGACATACAGATAATTTAGAAAAAAGATTTCAGAACATCAAATTGGTATTGTGCCTTGTTATACAACTACGCGGTTACCTGTAACGCTAGTTTTTATGGAAACATTCGAGTCTCGAGAAGAAGCAATTGCATCAGAAGTAAAAATAAAAAAATGGGCGAGACGGAAAAAGGAAGCGTTAATTATCAAGGATTGGGATGGGCTCAAAAATCTTGCAAGCAGGTCAAAAAAGGATAAGAGTTAAAATGAGTTCATGGTTCGAGACGCCTGCTTCGCAGGCTCCTCACCACGAACGGGATATTAAATTGATTAAATAAAATGACTTACTAATGTTCGTGGTGAACCGATCGCACCGAGTGTCCTTCGGAGCTTTAGCGAAGAAGGACGTATCGAGGGGTGCGAATGGGATATTAGATTGACTGTTTTTTAGTTGCTTTTTGCTATTAAAAGGCTCCCTCATGACTCTAATCAAGAAACGCATTGTATGGATCATAATAGGAACGCTGGCCATTGTTTTTACAACATGGTTGGAACTGTTTGTTCAAAAAAAACATTATTTAATTGGCGGTGGGCTTAATCGATCCTTTCTTTTTTTGTTGATTAATGTCCACGTTGTTATTGTTGTTGCCTTGCTGTACCTGATCATTCGCCATGTTATAAAAATTTTTTTAGAACGGCACAAAGGACGTCCGGGAAGCGTTTTCAAAAGTAACCTTGTGTTTGCCTTTATTCTTTTTTCGGTTATTCCATCATTTTTTGTTTTTTTCACTGCTGGTAAGTTTATTACAAGAAGTATTGATCGTTGGTTTCAGGCGCGGCTTGATGGTGCCTTTGTTAGTGCTCAACAACTTCATCAGTATCATACACGGGCCTTGAGAGATGCATTGGAACAACGGGGGGGGGCGTTGACAGCCTCATTCCACAACTGGGAGTTGGACCAATATCCATATGAAACTGTTTTGAATGGGCAACGTTGTTCAACATATCTGCTTGATGCTTCATACCATGGAATAGGAGATTCTCTTCATGATGAAGTTGTTTTATGGCGATCGTTGAGGAAAGTAAATGACCGTACCACAGCAAGCTTAATGGCTCAATTTCTAGCAAAACTGAGGCTAGTGGAGCCGCTTGGGGGATGCTTTGATTTTTACGGTTCATTGTATTGGGCAAAGCGTATGGGGAACCGTGTATGTTTAATTGCGTATCGATATCCCGATTTTTTACGTGATCATTTGGTCAATGTGGATAATGCTTATATGGACTATGATCATCTCTATTCGATGCGTGATACTATTTATCACAGTTACTTTTTTACCTTTCTTGTTATAGCGTTATTAATCCTTTTTTTATCATTGTGGGCTGCTTTTTATCTGGCTCGAGGTATTAGCACCCCTATTCAAGAGTTACTTGAGGCAACTGAACACATTCGGCAAGGGAGATGGGATGTACAGGTTCCGGTTAACCCTTCAAGCGATTTACATAGTCTTGCGCGTGGCTTTAATCAAATGACAGCGGCGGTTCGATTGGCGCATGCCTCGCTTGATCGAAAAAACAAAGAAATGCTTACCATGCTTGAAAATCTTTCAAGCGCTGTCTTTGTGACGAATAAATTTGGACGAATTATTTTTTGTAATCATGCAGCACAACGGTTGGTTGCTGCCTATCGTCAAGGAATACAGTGTGAAGGGAAAAAGGCGTCAATTTTTGGGGTTCCGCTAAAAGCTACATTATTTGCTCTTGTTCGCGAGTTGGTTGTATCAAAGCGTGAGCACATTATTAAAGAAATTTCATGTGAATTTGCATCCGAGTTGCGTACTTTTATGGTCTATGGACGATTGTTATCGCTTTCACCATCATTTGATGCATCATCACAAAGCCTTCTTGTTGTTATTGATGATGTGACGGATATGGTTAAAGTGAATAAGATTAAGACGTGGCAGGAGGCTGCGAAACAAATGGCGCATGAGATCAAAAACCCTCTGACACCTATCCAACTGGCTACACAACATTTGCAACGGCGATTTCGTTCAGAATTAGGGACAGACCCTATTTTTCTGAAATGTACGACAACAATCTTACAGCAAGTAGGCATTATTCAAGATCTTGTTACACATTTCTCATGTTTTGCCTCAATGCCGGCACCTTTTATTGAGATGGTTAATGTTGATGAGTTGGTGCGTGATGTTTTGTGTCTGTATCAACTTGGCTATTCAGAAATTTCATTTGTTTATCAATCAACCCCAAAGCCGCTTGTTCTTAAAACTGATCGCAATCGACTACGGCTTGTTTTGATTAATTTACTTGATAACAGCGTACGGGCTCTTATACGTGACACCGCCAACACTGCAAAGATGGTATCAATTGTGGTGAGCTTAGATGATAGTAAGCAAAGGGCGATCATACGATTTGCTGACAATGGTCCCGGTATTGCTTCTAGTGTTAAAGAAACTTTATTTATGCCCTATGTTTCAACCGAAAAGAAAAATATGGGATTAGGGCTTGCCATTGTGCACGATTCGATTGCTCAGCTTGGCGGGACCGTCATCTTGGAGCGTGCTGTGTTGGGAGCATCGTTTTGTATTGAGCTTCCGTTGTAAAGTGTCTGATTGTATCGATCTATAAAAAAGATTTGATTTTTTTTAATCCTTTTTCTATGTTAGTGACGTGTATTACAGAGGATAACCTGTTTTTTTCAGGAGATTATTAAAATGCAAAAGAATATTTTGCTTCATGCTGCTGGTGTAATGGCTCTTTCTTTATTGTGTGCTTGTGGAACAGCCGAGAAGAAAGATATTGTTGATGAGCCTAAAAAAGAAGCTCTTGCTGAAGTTCCTGCTCAACCAGCCCAAGCAGTAGACCAACAAGCACCAGCAACCAATGCTGTTGCACAAAATGACGACGAGAATCGCCCAGAAGACACACAAGTTCCAACTGAAGAAGAAAAAGCTCCTGTTGCTGAACAAAAGGCATAAGCTTAAGATTCTTTAAATAATAAAAAAGTCACCAGGTTTTTAAAGCCTGGTGACTTTTTTATTTGCATCATCTATTTTTAAAAAAACTCTCTTTAATAAAAAGGAAAGGAGTTGTATGACGATAGCTTACAAGCGAAGCTTCTATCTAAGCCTACTCGTTATATTAGGATTATTCTCCCCAGTTTTTTCAGCCCCCATTATTTATGACACTGTAGACCCCTTATCGCCTGATTACGGCAAAACCATTAC
>CAYUQI010000028.1:7258-13953 GCA_964446935.1 uncultured Pseudomonadota bacterium | reverse complement strand
CACTACACATTCTTGACGCTATGTAATCCTGTTTTATACTTACGCTGCTGTAAAATACCTTGTTTCTTTTACAAACGAAAGGATCATCGTGAAAAAACTAGTATTTCTAATAATAAGTGCTGGTTTGTTGGCAAGCACACCAGTATCGGGCATGAAGCGAGCCAAAACAACCGCTGCAAAACATAAAGCTGTTAAAAAAGAAACAAAAGGAGCCCAAGAAGAAACCCAAGAACAAAAAGAAGAAAAAGCAGCGCTCATTCTCCAAAAGTATATTCGCACATACCTAGCAAAGAAAAAAGCAGCAGCTGAATGGGTTAAGGGACTTGCCCATCAACTCGTTGATGGCTTTTTAGACCCGAATTTACCCAAGGAGATGATCATCAGCAAACTGAAATCAGCACCAAAAACATTAAGACCTTTTATTGCTGATGAATTATTAAATTTGATTAATCTCAAAGGTCTTATATCTAACAAATTACTTCATGACATAATAGCATTGCTATTATCTGTCTATAATAATAACGACATACTTAATACATTAAACAAAGAACTCTTAGTTGGCACGATTGACCAAGAGCTGATTAATGAGCTTAAGCAAGCTCCAGAAATCGAACGCAAAATCAAAAAGCTTATTACTTACATCATCTCTAGAACCAACCAACAAGAAGAAGAATTTCTCGATTTACTCAATGATTTAAAAACAACATGCGAACACATAGCGGCGCATTGCTCAGGTCCCATATCTAAATCTTTTTTTAGTAAAGCGAGTAATATTTTCAACATTATTTCTAGCACAGAACAACTTGGCATACCACTAGATTCTGAATTTGCTTTACGATTGGTGTGTAATTTTATTGATGGGCTCGGTAGAGGAATAAAATCAGAAATTGCTAGTTATGTACAAAATCAAAAAGAAGAATTAGAATACGCAAGAGAAGAAAACCCATTTGATCTGTTTTTCAATCAACCACCACACACTAACCCAATCGCTACCACAGCACCATCAAGCTATACTGTAGCACCAGTTGTCCAAGCAACCACATCAGATCAAGATAGCGGCACAGAACAATAAATACAGCGATGACGTTATAAAGAAAAGAATAAAAGAGAAGAGGGGCTGCGAACAAATCGCAGCCCCTCTTCTCTTCTTTAGATGAGCAACGTTCAGCACTTTTTGATAGGTGTTGTGCATTCCCCCTGAGCATAGGGTAATGCTTCATTAAATTCCTTGAGCATTTGATTTATTTTATCAATCGTTGTCTGTGATGGTCGTGGAGTATCCCAGTCTCCAACCTTAAACTTGAGCTGGATAGCCAATGGTTGACCTTGATATACCAACCTACCTCCCGATTGCAACATAGGAAGGATTGTCGTTGCCGACGTTATAACAATATCTTTCCCCATTGTCAGTCGATTAGGCAAACTAACCCCTTGGCCTGGAATAACAAAATATCCATCCTTAGTTTTAACAATTTCGTACAACTTGCCTTGCACCGAAGGGTTCTGTTGTAGATAAGGCCCCTTCCATTTTTTAGGATAGGCAAGGTTGAGGCAACCCACCGTTGAGCCGGTAAATTTTTCCACGGTAAAGAAGTCAACAAAGGCTCGCTCAGCCCTTATACTTAAGATATTACAATCCTTATCGATCTGATTTAAAACGCGTTCAATACGAAGTAAATCATCTTTGACCACGGATGAGAGCACCGTGGAACGATCGTGGAAAATACGATAAAAAAAGATAATCAACAGTACGGTGAGTAGCGTCGCGCTAAATATGACAAAATACTTCTGAATATGCATCCATAGTGGCGTGATTGACTTTTCGACTTGCTGATCAACTTTATCAAGCAATTCATCGAGTTTTTTCATGACATTCCCTCCCCCGGAAACTGTACCCACCAACCCTAGCATCACGGCTCCATTTACAAATCAAGGATACAAAAGGGATCGTTCAAAAGGGAAGCTTTATGAAAATAAGAGAGCTTTTATGCACCAGCTTGTGAACATCTGGCCCCTGAAATGATCCTTCGCATGAAGCTATGGATCATTTCAGCATCCACCCTTACGGATGATAATACCGGAAATGGATCCTGAAATAAATTCAGGATGACAATGAGGTTAAGCCCCACCTCACCTTACAAAAGAAAGTCAATTAAGAGCCTGTACGGAAATTAACTTTGAAAAGTTTGTACGATATATTGCGAGAAATTAATAAATCCGTTCGTGGTGAGTGCCTGAGCCTAGGGCGAGGGTGTATCGAACCATGAACACCATAAAAATCGTAAATTCAATGAAATCTTTGATCAGAAACAAAGTAATTTTGAGTTCATGGTTCGATACATTTTGCTCACACTTCGTGTTCGCAAAACACTCACCACGAACGGTATTATTAGATTCTATCGATAGAATAAGCACTTTGGAGTCGTCAAATTCGCGTTACTTAATACCAACCGGCCACTCAAGACTTGTCAGTCGATGAAGATTAGTTGTCATTCGATGCACAACGACAATGCATAACAAAGACATAATCATGGGGATAAGCACCTTTTTCCACCAATAACACTCAGTGTCGTGCCATAGCAGATAGCACCCTTCAGAAAAGCCAAAGAAGATAAGAGGATATAACATATATAACGCCGCGAATGGATACATCCACAGAACAGGGAACACCACCGTGATCATGCAACCAATTAAAAAAATCATCGACATACGATTTTTATGATAGGCAATCCCAAGGAACACAAAGTAACCAATAAATAAAAACCACGCAATGCCACGCTGGAAGAGCGTTGCAATGGGAACCCCAATAACCGTCCCAACAAGCCACGCCCCTTCATTGAAAATATTTTTGAAAATCAGGCTCCCGTCATACGTCAAATAACTTGATACATTACCAACAAGGGCCGGATAGACAATATCGGCAACCATTGCTTGCAATTCACACCATACTGAATACTGGTACACCAGATCGCTCCAACCAAATACCATAACTCGAAAAGCAATGTAAAAAAGTTGCACAGCAAAAAGAAACCAACTGAACGATAAGGCCTTAAGAATTCTACTTACAAAAGAATCACCAACATTGGTGTAAAATAAATATGCCCACATAAAAAAAATAAGGGCTACAAAAATATTCGATTTGTGTGAAAGCAGTGATAAAAAGAACAAAAAACCGGTGCCATATTTGGCCCACGTTAGGCTTCCATCAGACAGCAAAAATTTCTTATACACAAACCATGCAAGCATAATGAAGAATAATGCCCACAAATATTGGGCTGTTTTGGGCCAACGCAACCAACGAAAATCAGGAAACGTTGCACAGGCAAGACTACCAAGACAGGCAAAAGGAATCGACATCCACCATGAAAATAAAAAACATAACAGCGCGGCCATTAACGAATATATAAGAATATTGGCACAGTAAATAACGCCGCTATCAATCGACACTATATATTGATAGTGATTAAAAGGAAGTGTGAGGGGAATGGACACACAATAGGTAGGAACATGTAACAAAAAACGTATACATGCCGGTATTTGCAATGCCATCATAATAATACTTACGAGGGCAGCAACACTTAATCGCCATCGAACGTTCGTCATAACACTCCTTTCGATGTTATGTGTTCAAAAAGCACTTCATATCGCCCTTTTAACGTGTCCCATGCAACAAATATGGTATGTTCATCAATCCATCGCTTATCAATCATAAACGTAAGATCTGTTACACAATCATCATCGGCCATTGCATGAATGGTAAACGTCCCAATTGAACATGGATACGTTTGCCCAACACGGTAGGGTTGGTTGGTCCATTCATATGCTCGATGTTCAGCCGACCAAGCAATAGGAAAATCAGAGAACCGTAACCACCACCCACAATGATATGGATCATGTGATATAAGTCTAAAACCACCAGGAACTGCAACGATTTCACTTGCAACACCGGTAACACGATACTCTTTACGGCATCCCATAAACCCCTTTTCTGCTAACGTCATAAAAGGGTCAAATACCACCATGGTTTGTAGGTTGGAGCAATAGGCCTGGAAAATACTTTGAATATCAGAAACGAACGGAGAACTCAGCACAAAAAACCGTGCCGAGGGGGCACAATGATACCGTGCAAAAAAATCATCAAATCGTTGTTTGTACGCTATGCGCTCGCGGCCCGCATCATGTAATGCATGAGAATTAGTATAAATCCCTTTCATCGTCAGGATCAGAATAACCGACAGCAGAATCATCGATAGAGCACGTTTTGCTAAATGATCAGCAAACTTATGCGCAGCATAGATCCCAAACATCACCATAAAAATAATCACTGGATACATGATATTGAGATACCGTGGACATGGATAGGTTAAAACCCCTGGCCACACGGTAAGTAGTACGCCGCATGATAACCACCACAAAAAGGTACGATGTTGCCAGTAAGCATTGAAAAGAAATAACACCAAACATACGAAAAAAGCTGCCGCTACAATTCGTTGCACACCGGTATCAAGTGAGATATGAAACAACGCAAAAAACCATGAATCAAAACGATCAGCAATCATATGATAAGCACGCAACACAAATGACCACGCCCAATCACCGGTCGAAAGAGCTACCCCCTGAGGCACCACACCAGCCACGTGCACGCCATTAACCTGTTGAACAACAGTTGCACCCTTAGACAAACAAACATAGTGAGCCAGTGATGGGAATCGCAATGCTATATTATTGATTGTACGGGAGAGGGTCGCGCCGCCAAAGGCACACCACCGCATCACCGTATAGACAAAATCAGCAGCAAAAAATATCCATGTCCATGAAAATGCTATTCGTACGCGATACCAGCATGACGACCCTGCCGGTGAAAAAAAAATGTAGGCGCCAAGCGCAAACCAAAAAGGCAAAAAGATTGCATTCTCACGAGAAAGAATAGAAAGCAAGAACATACAACCAGCTAACCAGTACCATGCCCTACAGGCAAAAGGATAGATAATGGGGGTACTTGATTCTTGTAACAATGAAACCGTCTTACGAAATGATTTTTTTACTGACCAGATAGCACAATAACAAAATATCGCCATCAATAATAAAAAGAATGTTGCTAAGCTGTTTTGTACTGTACCAATCCAGGTAAGCCAGCTCACCTCTGGATAAAAGGCAAACGCCGCCCCGGCAACCATTGATAAACTTATGGGTAACCAAAAACTACAAACGAGAAAAAAAAGAGCGGCATTTGCCGCATGAATTCCAATGTGAGTGATGTAATATGCCCAAGGATCAACTCCATAAAAATAATACACCACCGAAAATACAACATTTTGCATGGGGCGCAAAAACCCAGAAATTACATTGGGCACCGTACGCTGATAATTGCAAGGGGTAATGAATGAACGACAGTCAGATAAAAACACTCGAATGGCATCGCGCCAATCACGAATGATACCACCTAAAATAGTTCCTAAATCATCTTCACGGAACCAAATAGTATCAACCGAACAATACAGCACATAAAACACGAGGATAAAGATCATGAGGCTACACAGAAGCCTCTGACGAGCTATCGAGTGTTGAATGAGCATGTACTTTCTCCTGACCCTTTATAGCTGTTGACACACTTCGAACAGCCTCCACTCGGTCTTGAGCGACAACAAGAAGCGATTCCTCTGTTTCTACCACACATAGATTATCAACACCAACAAAAGCCACAACTTTTTTTGTTGTACAAGCAATATTATTAGTTGCTTCAACGTTGATCACCTGCGCCGCCGATTCTTTTTCGTATGCAGCCTTGAGCGTCATAAATGCAGGCAATGTTCCAACGTCGTGCCATCCAAACGTTGCAGGAAACACAACAACCTGCGTGCTCTTTTCCATCACGGCATGATCAATTGAGATGGATGGAATCTGCTCATAGGACAGTTCATTCTTGCGATAGGCTTCCATCGCCTGCCATACGTCTGGAGCATGCTGCTGGCAATGATCCAAAAATACTTTAGCCCGCGCAACAAATATTCCGCTGTTCCATAGCATATCGTTGCGTTGAACATATTCTTGTGCCACGTCTTTGGATGGTTTTTCGTGAAATTTTTGTACAGGAAAGCATGTCCAACCAGGAACAAAACCTTCGGCATTGTATTGAATATAACCAAACCCAGTAGCCGGTTGCGTCGGCTTAATACCTAACAATACAATATTGTCAAAGCAAGAAGCATAGGAAATCGCTGCCCACAACATGCCAACAAATTTTTCTGTTTCCGGAATAAAATGATCTGATGGCAGCACAACAACAACGGCATCATCATTTTTTTCATAAATTTCAAGACAGTTGAGCAAAATAGCCGGCGCTGTGTTGCGACCAACAGGCTCAGTTGTTACCACCCCTTGTTTGCCAACAACACGCTTAATCGAATCTTGTAATTCAGCGTTCGTTGAAACCATAATATGGTTTTTGTTTTTAGCCATCGATTGGATACGTTGCAATGTCTGCTCCAAGAGCGATGTTCCGTTAACGAATGGAATAAGCTGTTTTGGTTTAAGATATGAACTAAGCGGCCAGAGGCGCTCACCAGCACCGCCAGCTAAGATTAAAAAATAGGCATCTTTCATTACCACACCCTTCATGATTGCGTTACTTTTTTTAAGCAATTGAATGAAAGTATACCGATAATTTTAAAATTTGTAGACGTCGCACAAAAAAA
>CAYUQI010000028.1:0-7158 GCA_964446935.1 uncultured Pseudomonadota bacterium | reverse complement strand
AATTGAATGAAAGTATACCGATAATTTTAAAATTTGTAGACGTCGCACAAAAAAATATGGTTGCCCGGGAGAGCAACCATACAGCTACCTACTGGAAAAACAGTAACGTAGATTTAGCTATACATACTCTTCCATGCATCATCTTTTTTCTTATGAGGATTTTTCGAACCATCATCCGACACGTCAACAGCTTTATCACCACGAGCGCCACAAGCAGTCAAGAGCGCCGCTAGAGGAAGAGCAGTCTCGCTGCCCTCACACCCTTCTGCAAGCTCTATCAAAAGTTCGTCCCGTATTTCCGACAACAAGCTCTGTGCATTATAATTGCCACGTTTGGCTGCTATTCTGCAGGATTTAAAAGCCTTCAAAAGATCTTTATCACACCCATAACCATAAAAATACATTAACGCTACAAAGAATTGTGCCTCACGATGATCTTTGATCGCTGCTTTTTCAAAATATGCTAATGCACGGCGATATTCACATAAATCATAATAATAATACTTACCTTTTCCATAAAGCGCTTGAGCACTCAGACTTGAATCGATCTCAATCTTCTCCTCTTTGTTTTTTTCTTTGACGCCACCTTGCACGCTATCCATACATGATGCAGCACACATTGTTGAAACAACAATGCATAGACTAAGTAACTTCTTGGAAACCATAAGAAACCCTCCCCTTAAAGTAACCTGCCTCTACACCACACACTACTTTTGTTGTAGCAAATTATTCATTCAAAAAACAACGTATCATCAGACAAATAATTATTTGTCTGCTTTCCATGCACGTGCTTTTACAAGCAAATCACTCACAAAATCATATTTGAAATCGGCATAGGCGAGCAAGGTAGAGATTCCTTGTTCCATAGCGTCTTGCTTGACTGATGAATAGGCTCGAACAATATCTGAATGCGCACGTAAATAATCACGTACCGCAAGATTATCGGACCACAATTGATCACCATGCTTGACGATGGCCAGGTTAGCATTGCGCATGCCACGCTTACGTAAATAGATCCTGTCCTTCAGAACAACTTTACCGATGTATTCATATCCAAGTCGTTGCAAAGCTTCCTTTTCCTGCGAGGTTAATGAACAGGAATCAAGCCCAACCAAGATATCAAGAACCGGCTTGGCTCGCATACCTGGCACAGACGTACTGCCAAAATGCTCAAGCGCTCTCAATCTATCAGAGGTAAAAACTCCTGAGAGAAGCCTTACCTCCTGTTCATATTGCTTTGGCCACGTAGGGTCGTACGGAACAATGTTAATTGGTTCATCAATGCGTTTTTTTTCAACTAAATCATCCATAAAATGCCTCCTTTTGTCTGCCCTTTAACGTAGCAATTCATGTGCTTTGAGTAAACCAATAATAATAAAAGTTTCCATATAATTGAAAAAAATAATGAAAGAATATAACAATAATTAATGTGCACTTTTATTAAAAATAATACTAATTACAAAGGAGATTGTAGCATGCATTTGAATCACTACGTAAAAACATCGTCGTTCATAATAATGATGCTCTTCACAAACTTGTTTGCAGAAGCGATACAAGAACGTTTTATGGCCGCTCTTCAAAGCAGTGATGCTCAAGGCATCGCAACTATTCTGACAACAACACAGTATACATTGGCTAATCAAAAGGATGCATCTGACAACACTCCTCTTCACATCGCTGCAAACAATGGAGACCTTGCAACCGTACGAATACTCGTAAAAAATGGCGCTGATATTGGTGCTCGAAACAAGAAAGAACAAACACCTTACGATCTGGCCAAAGAACAAAACAAACAAGACGTTGTTGATTATCTCAAAATGGTAGAAACGTTCGCTAATTCAATCATTCTTAAACAAGATCTCAAGACGGTAAAAGCAGCCCTATCTGCACTCGCTAAAAAATATAAAAACGATATTCCTTATTTAATTAATGCTAAAGACAGAAACGGACAAACATTGTTCCACATTGCCGTAGCGAACAACAAAGTAGCGATCGTCAAAGAGTTGGGAAAACACGGCGCTGACATTAACGCGCACGATTTTGAGACAGGGGCATCTCCACTCCATTTCGCGTTTACAGAACCGGACACACTTCCCGTTGTTCGCTATCTTATTAAACAAGGTGCACGCATATCCCACAAAGACAAAATGGGAAACACCCCACTCCATAAAGCAGCTCAACAAGGCAGCATCGTTATGGCATTATTACTCATCAGCAACAAAGCAAATATAGAAAGTACAAACAACGCAGGGCAAACCCCTCGTGATGTAGCGGTTGCCTCCAGAAAAGGACCCATGATCAGTTTTCTCACCTATGTCTCTGATCTCAAAAAAGACATCCTCAACAATGATCATACGGCGGTCAGTGACACCTTAGCTCGATTAGCAAAACTATGTACTATCAAAACAGTTGTTAATTTGCCATTCGACGATAAAGGAAATACATTCCTTCATCATGCGGCAGAGGTAGGCAATGAGAATATTGCCAGAACACTCATCAATTATGGAGCTCAACTCGATGCTAAAAATAACAAAGGGAAAACACCGTTCCAAGTAGCAAAGAAAAATAAGAAAGAAAAAGTCGTTCAAATCCTAAAATCAGAGACGGCAGCGTAATAACTTCTGAGAAAAGAATAACCAAAACTCAATCCTTTTGCACTCAAAAGGGGCAATTGTTTCAGCCTGAAAACATACACGCATAACAAACGTCTAGCCATTTATCAGCCAGTAACCTTTCGCACCCTTAATACATTTCCTATTTGAAAATTAATCACTATCATGCTACTATCGTGATATGTATTATTTTTCTCAATAAAAAATACGGAGGTTATCATATGAAAAAGATAACAATAGTAGCACTTGTTGCTGCAATAACCATATGTTCAACACAGCATGATGTACATGCAATGGATAGGGTTGCTGCCTTGCTACATAACGCACGACATGACTTAAACCAACTTCTTCAACCGGCTCAGCCCATAGCACAACAACCGGTACAACAAGCGGTGGTTCATCAGGCGCCTGTGCAACCAAGCAAATGGCAACGCTTTAAAAATGCAGCCGCTGCCAAACTCACCACCGTTAAAAACGTTATCACCAATCGCATAGCCGGATTAAGACACCAAGCTCACCAACAAGTAGTCCCACTTAGCAGATGGCAACGCTTTAAAAACTTTACCGTCGCTCAAATAAATCGTGCAGCTGGCGCACTTAGGCTGAGACAACCCCGGCCTGCAGTCGTTCAACAGCCTGTAGCCATTCAACAGCCTGTAGCCGTTCAACCAGGCAGATGGCAACACTTTAAAAACGCAGCAACTACTAAACTTATTGCAGCTAAAAACATTGCAGCCAATGGAAGCAGAGCTCTTCTCTCTGCACTTCGTAATCACCCAAGACTTACAGCCCTGGGAATTTCAGCGGCGGTGATGTATCTTACGTATCGTATTTTATATTTACAGGAACCATGTGAGATTCAATGTATGTATGATTATTACATACCGCCAGTATCCAATGCTGACTTAAAACAAAGACTCTTGAACTGCTATCAACAATGTTATAGTAGCCAACACGGGATGCTTGGTAAATTAATTGATCAGTTTGTTAGATAATTAACGTTCAAACGTTTTCAATGAAAAAAAAGTCCTGGTTATTCCAGGACTTTTTTTATTCCCCCTGCTGCCAAAGCAATAAGTAAAAACTCAAACATCATACGAAAGCGCGCACAGCCATCATGACCAGTGATGAGTGAAAAATAAGCAATGAACAAACAACAAAGAGCAAGCATTGCATAATCTTTACGGCGCAATAAAGCAATACATGCAATTAAGCACAGAAGATATCGCAACACAGACCATAAGGCTTCAAACATCCCAACAACAATAACCCATTGATGCGTAGCACCTGCAGTAACATACTGCCATGCTTTGGCAAACACTCCACCCTGCATCTTAAAATATGAAATCGCCCCACCGTGCACACTCGGCTCGACCAAAACCTTAAGATTCGTGGCATACAAGCCAACCAATGTTTTACCAACATTGGTAAGCCACACGCGAACAAACAAGAACGGTTGATGTAGTAATTTATTCCAGAACAATGGTCCCACAACAGCCATATCATGATGACCCCCTGAAAGTGCAAGGAGGTTATTGCGTTCACTATCAGATGTCGTAGCATTCTCAGCTGCTAGCACATTAGGAAAATACCAGTAATACAGATTAACTCGATCAAGTGTACCAAGTGCAAAATTATCAAATGCATACGCATTGTACGTCATATAGCCAACAACAGGGAGATAAAAGAAGAAGGCAAAGACAAGTGCTTGTATAAATCTTTTTGATAGTGATACCGGACCAAACAATACAAACCATACGATCATAGGAATAACAAAATACAGTGCTGCCGGTTTGATGATGATTGAGCAACCAAGAGCAAGAGCTGCGTACACAAGCAAAGAATAGTGACGATTAACCAACCATGCAGTCATGCGTTCAAAAAACAGAAGCAATAAAAATGACAATACAATCTCGGTTAACACAAATTGCGTAAACACCAGATACCCAAGGTTGAATGCACACAACATAGCAGCAATAGGCCCTGCTCGTTGGCCAAACAGACGCTGCGCGCTACGCATAATCAGAAACATGGAAAGCAGCGAGAGCAGTATCTGAAAAAGAATAAGTGCGAGCATACTTGGCCCACCAACAAGTTTGTAAATCATACCAATAAGAAAAGGATATCCAAGGGCATAATATGGCTGATCAGGGCTCTGTGGTGTTACAAAACGATTCGTTTGATACCACAGATAACCACGTTCAAGATATGCCTTGGAATCAATATCACAATGTGGCTCACGTGATGAAACTTGATAATAAAAAAACCACGACAAGGCACAAAACATGACGCTTGCGAGCAATAAGAAAAACCATGCTTGTTTCAATAATTTCTCAAAACCTTCCATTATTTACCTGCGTAAAAGTCCACATCTGTTGCAATACCCAGTTTTGTACCGCACGATGCATATCATTCGTATTGGCCGCTGTTGAAACAGCCCCGAACACACTCTTTTTTTCTCCAGCAGGAAATTGACCAGCACTCTCTGCATGAGCCTGAAAATAGGAAGGGAAATAGCGCCCTTGTGCAAACCACCGAGCAGTTGGTGCACCAAAGCCAACCTTTGGTCGGTAAATCACATGATCTGGAAGCACTCGCTGCGCAACTTTTTTGAGCAAATATTTCGTCGTATTGTTTTTGAAACGCATAGACAAAGGAACAGTCAACATAAATTCAACGAGATGATGATCAAGAAATGGTTCGCGTGCTTCAATACTTGCAGCCATCGACATTTTATCTGCACGCATTAACAATAACTCTGGTAATCGTTGTTTCAATTCAAGGTAGAGCATTTGCATTCCAATGTCAGCATGAGGAGCAACATCCAAAAGTTTTTTACAATGAAAATGCACAATAGAATGACTATCAAATGCTTGTTGTAACCCTGGATAAATTTGACCAATCACATAATCAGGATTAAGTAACCGTTTAGAAAAGAAGGATCGAATTTCTGTCTTTTGATCCTCTCCAAACGCAGTAGCGCCACCCCAAAATAATGCATTGCCCTGAGCAAAATTATGCAACAATTCTGTTTTGAATGGCTTTGCCGCAACAAACGGACGTAGTGCCGATGCTAGCCCTCGACGGAACAATGCCGGCATAAACATTGCCGGCTGCAATGCGTGCTTATAAAGTGCTGCATAACGTGCATACAATGAATACCCAAAAAACAGTTCATCAGCCCCTTCACCAACTTGCACAACCTTCATACCACGGTCATGCGCAAGCTTAGATAAATAATAGAAAGGAATGCATACGCAATCAGCAAGCGGTTCATCAAGTTGATACACCATGCGCTCGTAATAATCGAACGCCTCCTTTTCTGAAATAACAATTTCATGATGATCGGTCCCAAAAAGTTTTGCAACCTCACGCGCCCAACCAAGCTCTTGTGTATCATCATCAAATGCAATAGTAAATGTTTTGACGCGAGAACTGAACTGTGACATTAACGCCACATTCAAACTCGAATCAAGCCCACCCGAAAGATAGGCCCCTACCGGAACATCTGATACCATGCGCTTTTTCGTTGATTCAACAAGCAGGTCATAGATTCGTTCAATGCAGGCATTCTCTGATTCATATGCTCGATAATTGTCACCAGTAAAAGCATTCAGCGGTGTATACCATTCATGGAATGCAATACGTTTATGCATATCAACTTCAGCATAAAACCCGGCAGGTAATTTATACACCCCCTCAAAAATGGTATAGGGTGCTGGCGTCACCATAAAGGTAAGATAATGATACCAGGCAAGATCACTCACGTTTTTCTCAATCCATGGCAATACCCATAAAGCTTTGATTTCAGAAGCAAAGCTCAACACACCACCCTGCAAGGAAAAGTATAATGGTTTGACGCCGATACGATCACGCGCTAAAAAGCAGGTGTGTTTGGTCATATCAAACAAAACAAACGCAAACATCCCCTCCAAGCGATGCAAGCATCCAAAGCCCCACGCCTTGTAGGCTGCAACAATCACCTCAGTATCAGACGTTGATGTAAATGAAAAGCCAAGACATTCAAGTTCTTTGCGCAACATTTTATAGTTATAAATTTCACCATTAAAACAAAGAACGACGTTATGTTGTTTACATACCATCGGCTGATTACCGGACTCAGAAAGATCGATAATCGAAAGCCGTCGAGCGGTAAGCCCTATCTGATATTCATCAGATTTCCAAATACCCCCAGCATCCGGTCCTCGATGAACAATCCGTTGCTGCATACGATCAAGAAGTTTTTCGCTGACACTAAAACCACTACGTTGTATGTTATAAAAACCTGCAAAACCACACATAGTAGCCCCTTTTTTTAGAAAACCATTCATATGGTTCGAGAACAAATCAACCGTTCCACTTTTGTCATGCTGAACTTGTTTCAGCATCCATAAATTTTATGCATAATTAAAATGGATCCTGAAATGAATTCCAAGCCTTCGCGCTGGCCCGCCGTAGCCTTGGCGAAGGCAAGCCGCTTCGGCTGGCAGGCAGGATGACAAATAATGGAAATTACATTAAACATCATGTCAAAAACACTGACTCG
>CAYUQI010000027.1:8967-14162 GCA_964446935.1 uncultured Pseudomonadota bacterium | reverse complement strand
CAAAATATTCCGGGAAGAAAAAAACACGCTGCCAAAAAACGAATTGAATATTTAAAGTTTTTACCACCAGATGGTTGTGCAGTTGTGTTTAAAAGACCGGGGGAATCACTATCTATAAAGGTTTTAGATGAAAAACAGAAATTGCTGCGCAGGCCAGAAATATTTGCTGCTGAGGATATTGATACAAATGCCAGCACGTATGAATATATGATTTTTGATGATGAAACAATATGGCAGGAAAATGCTCATAAGAAAGGATTCGAAGAACAGTTTTCCCGAATATCCGAGCAGCAACTGCATGATTGTAAAGAAGAGTATCCTATTTTTTTTGATCAACTTGATGAAATGTACCATGAAATGATGGGGCGTTTTATATATCATAATGAAATGCTTATGCATAAATCGTTGTTAGGTAATGACAATATTGAATCGTTTGATGAGCAGCGTCGAAAAGCAATTAAACGGATTGCATCTTTTGATGATTTGTATGACGCGCCTCAGGATGAGATGGATCAAAAAGCAAAAGAATTTATACGAAAATTACGATTATTGGTTATCGCTCAGGTGAGTATCATTGGTCATGATGTGGTTGATAATTATGATTATAATCGTTTTCAGTCACAATCGTGGGCATGGTTTTTTACATCGCATAATTACAGGAATGATAATCTAAGTATTCAGGCAATTGATAATGGAATTTGTCAAATGAATTTGGATGATGATCGTAAGGATCTTCGTAACCCTGTTCTTGAACGCAAGCTTGATGATCTTGTTCAGCTATATAAAATTCATTTGATGCCAAACGATAGAGATATTGAAGCAGTTACCATTAAACTTTTGCAAGCGATGGAAGATGATAAAGAGCTCTACAATGCTATTGCTGTGATTAAGGTTAATTACAAGATAAATGATCAAGGACGTAATTTACCTATCATTGTAATTTATGCCAATCCAGGGAAAGCAACAGCGCAGTTAATTGTAGATAAACTATATAGCGTTTTTGATGGTATTGAAGGATCTGGTCAAGTTCCGCGTTTTAATGTCAAAGTAACCTCATTATTATATTGGGCGCAGGGGGATGGTGATCATAAAGAACAAGCGTTTTATAAAAAATACTATGATCAACCAGGGATGAGATGTTATGCATCAAATATTAAGCAATTTCTTAATCCTCAAGCCCCGCTGGAAGATTATTATTTGATTGTTACATAGACAAACAGCTCTAAGAAACGTAAAAGATAAGAGTTGAGGCTTTAATCGTGTTAATTTCTATATTATTTCTTTTAAGATTGTGATATTTTACGATCCCCTTACAAGTGTACGGAAATCAGTAGTTGGTCGTTGTTTGATGGGCTTGTGTATGAAAAAAGTAATTATTTTGCTAGCAGTATGTTTGGCGGTAAGTCCCTTTGATGCATATTCCATGGATGATATGTATGGACAAATAAAGGAACATACTATTCAAGAATGTCTTAATAATCCTACTTCATATGGCCTTATTCGAAAGTTTATAAGCTTAGTGTCGGGCAATGGCATGATTTATTTTAATCTTGCCTCAAATGAAAATTTATTGGATATGGTTGAAAAACTTTCACCAAAAGAATTTCCTCGAAAGGGTAGATTGCAGACATTTAGTCGGAGGGCCTCTGTTAGTAGTATTTCAGTGAGCAGCGCTGATGACAAAAAAGAAACGTTATCAAAATATGGGTCTAATTTTATACCAAAACGATTTGCAAGTGCACTTGATGTTGAGGTCTTCCAGGCAATATTTGAACCTAAATTCCATGAAAATTGTGGCAAATTGGAGAAGGGGCTTGCATTGTATATTGAGCAAATTGTGAAAGCTTTTCATTGGCTCGAAACAATAACAACTGATAGTGATACAAAAGATGTGATAATAAAAGACATTAAAGATTGCGAATCTTGTATTAATACATTGATAACGCTTCGCGTTCATGGTGACACATCATATAAAACAGCACTTGCAAAATTTCGAGAAAAACAACAAGCCTTCAACGATGAACGGCTTATAACATTTGCTGCTATGATGTTTTACATTTTATATAATGCAATAAATGATGCAGGGATTATGTTTAAATTTGTTAAGCGGTCTATAGAATAATTTTTATTTCTATTTCTTGCGGAATCTTTAGTCCAAGGAGTTGGCTTATGAAAAAAGTGATTATTTCGATGGTTGTCTGTTTGGCTGCGTGTTTCTTTGTTGATTCCATGGCTGCCGTCAAACCTACTATCAAACCTTCTGATGATTTTGAGTGTTGGACATTGGAGGCTCACTCATCCAATGATGATAATCTTGCTGTTGATCAGTATTGCAAAATCTGTCGTTTTATAAGTTTGATATCAGGTGAGGGCATGCTTTATTTCAATCTTACTACCCATGAGAAGGTATTAGAGGCTGTTAAAAAACTTCCTAATAAAGAGTTTCCTTCCTTAGGCGAGGTGCAATATATACCATCGCTTGATGTTGATTATTTTCAATCGGTATTTGTGCAGAAGTTTATTGCTAATCGTGAAGATCTTGAAACGGCCCTTGAATCTTATGTTCCGCAGATTACGATAGTTTTGCAGTGGCTCAATAAAATACAAAAGAACAAGGATGTTACAAAAGAGATTAAAATTTGCATCGATGAATTACAATCGAGTCAGCTTAACCGTTCCTATTTCGGATATAAAACAGCTAATGACAAATTAAAACAAGCTCAAGCAGTGTTTGATGACAAAAAACTGATTACATTCTCTGCGATGGTATTTTATATTTTGTATGGAGCAATGAAAACGGCCAAGCTTGCGTTTTAATCACACAATCATTTTCTTTTCCATTTCTTGCGGAATCTTTAATCCCATGATCGTTAGTAGGGTTGGAGCAATGTGTGCTAACCCTAGCAGAGCTGGTTCTTGAAAAGGTTTAAGTGGTCCGACCGTATGTTCTTTACGGCCATGTACAACAATGAATGGTACCGGATTGCACGTGTGTGCAGTGCGTGGGTTGCCATGCTCGTCTATTTTCTCTTCTGCGTTACCATGATCAGCCGTGATGATAAGTGTGCCGTCCAATTGTTCTACTACTTTATGATAGAGTGCAGCTAGCTGTTGATCAAGGATTTCACAGGCTTTGATGGTGGCTGCAAAATCACCAGAATGCCCTACCATATCAGCATTGGCATAGTTAATCAGATAAAAAAATGCCGGATTTTTTTGTAAAGATTCAATGAGCGTTTCGGTGATAATGGGTGCAGCCATTTCAGGGGTTGCCGCATAGCTTCTCGCTTTGATTGATGGAATTAAGATGCGATTCTCCTGAGGAAGCTGGATGTCTTTCATGCCACGGAAAAAATACGTTACATGTGCATATTTTTCCGTTTCGGCAATCAAAAAAACTCGTTTGGGATCATGTTTGGTTTGTTCTGCTATTTCGTCAAGAAGGGTGTGATCAATAGTGTCTTGTTCAAAGATAATGTCGTTATTGTAGCGATCGAATTCCTTTTGGTAGCGCGTGGCCGTAATAAAAAACAGTAATGATTTGTTGCCGGTATTACGTGGGTTGGCAAAGTGCTGGAAGGATTGATTGATGAATGTTTCTGTCAGTTGCCGTGCGCGATCCGGTCTGAAATTAAAGAAGATGACGCCATCACCTGGTTTGATGATGCCATCAGGGGTAAGGAGCTGCGGAGTGACAAACTCATCGGTAGTATTGTTTTTATATGCATCAGACAATGCGTCGCGCCATGACGTGTATCGGATGGCGGGAGTATTGATTCCACATAAAAGATCATAGGAAGTCTTGGTGCGTTCCCAGTTTTTGTCACGATCCATGGCATAAAATCGTCCATGAATGCTTGCAATAGTGCCACAGTCGAGTGAGGTGCAGAGTTTTTCCAATCGGTCCAGATAGGTAGCTGCTGACGTTGGCGGTGTATCACGGCCATCAAGAAATGCATGGATGAATACTTTGGTGATACCTATCTGATGAGCAAGCTTTATGAGTGCTTGCAGATGATATTCGTGGCTATGGACACCTCCATCTGAAACCAAACCCATAAGATGCAATGATGCGTTCGTGTGCTTAAGTTTGGTCAACTTTTCAATCAGTGTTTTATTGTTAAAAAAGGATCCATTATCAATTGCGTCGTGAAACTTTTTTAGGGGTGATGGGATAACGCGACCAGCACCAATGGTGAGGTGACCTACTTCTGAATTGCCCATATAACCATCCAAAAGGCCGACTGCGTCACCTGATGCATTAAGTAGGGCCGTTGGGTAGTTCGTGCATAAAAAATTCCAGAATGGCATTTTTGCATGAGCAATAGCATTGCCGTTGCGTGCTGCACGGTATCCGAATCCGTCTAAAATAACGAGCATTGTTACATCAGACATAAGCCCACTCCTTGTAAAATTTCTCTTTTATCGGCAAATCGACTAGACTTATGGTATAGGAGAAATTGATGAAAGGTAAAGGAAAACATTGTAAGGGAAGAGTGAAATGAGATATGGTGTATTTTTTATAGGGATCATAGCCCTTTTGTATAGTCATCTTTGTGCCCAAGAGGCATCACTCGATGTTCTTTCTACTGGTACAACAGATGTTGTTTCTACTGACACAATGGCAGTCGTTGGCAATGAACAGGTTATGCCTGTTCATACAACAGTAGTTGTCGACAATGAACAAATGCTTGTTGATGATCTTATGCTTACTGATTTTGGTGATGTGATGGCTCTTGATCCTGCAGAGCTTGAAAAGCTTGAGGAAACCAATCAACCAACAGTCAAGGATAAGATTCGCCTTATTTGGACGTATGTCATGATTAAGCTTGGTGCTACTAAGGAGGTGCTCAAACAGTGGGCACATGATTTATATGAAGATACCATGCTTGTATGGGATGATGTTATCGATCGGCTTGTTGCAGCAAGTAATACGGTTACGGTGCATGTTGCTGAACATAAGAAGAAATATATAACAGGTCTTATTGTTGTATCACTTATTACAACCGGGCTGATTATCTATTGGTACCACAAGAGTCATCAGGCGACACCAAATCTATCGTGAGAAGTATGTCAGAAAAACATATCTTTGCTGTTTTCTATCCTCGACTACCGTTATTACATGAAGGTGATAGTTACACATTTGTGGATAAGGATCTATTTCACCGTGTTATTAATGTCATTCGTCTTACTCC
>CAYUQI010000027.1:3135-8867 GCA_964446935.1 uncultured Pseudomonadota bacterium | reverse complement strand
AAGTCGCAACGCTCGTGGCAAGGGAGCAAAGAGCTTGAGCGTGTGCGCAATGTTATGATTGCTGCATGCGAACAATCTAAGCAATTCTGTTTGCCAACTATCAATGAACCACAATCGATGGATAGTATATGTACCTCATCACCTGCTTCATCATACCGATTGTATTGTGATCCGGATGGCAAATCATTGCTCACCGTGCTTAATGATCTTGTCAAAGTATCGGCACAGTCAATTCATGTTGTCATTGGGCCTGAGGGTGGTTTTGCAGATACAGAAATGAAACTACTTAATGATAACAAGTTCGTTCGTTGTGCGTTAACACCAACGATGTTGCGATCGTGTGATGCGGCAATGGTTTGTTTAGGTGCTCTTAGGAGTTCTTTGCGTTCTGCTTCGGTCTGATAGCAAAATATTGTGATTTAAGATATAACGGTTCCAGTTTATAGATCGGCGGCTCGTTACGGTTGAAGGCTGCTAATGCTAATATAGCGATAGCATTAATAGTTGGCGTTGGTTGATCATAAAAATGAACAGTTGCCGGGAGTGTTTCCTTAATCAAATTCTGATGTAGTGTTGCGCCATTGCCGGTGACAATAATTGAACGATCTGAGAATGTTTCCTGCAGCGTGGCCAATACAAGATCTATTTTTTTACATCCCTTTTCATGAATACTGTTTTGTTGTTGGGTTTGTTCAACAATCTGATAATACACATCATTATTGTAAGCATTGAGCAGGGGAACAATGATCGGATGTTGTTGATGTGTTTCTTGCACATCGTGTGTTAATGCATCGAGGCTATCAACACCAATAAGTGGTATGTGATGAGCAAAGGCAATGCCATTGACCGTGGCTATGGCAACACGAAGTGATGTAAAGGCACCAGGACCTTTATCGATGGCAATAAAGGAAAGATCTTGTAATGAATATGAGTGATGATGAAGAAGAACTTCGATGAGAGGAATAAGATGAGAGCTAGCTTTTGTATCGTTGTTGCTCTTGGCAGACAAACATTGATTGCCTTGATACAAGGCTATGGTTGCTGAAGAATAGGTTGCTTGTATACATAAAAACAGTGGTTGAGGTTTCATTAGTCATTATGTCGTTTTAATTTTTGGCGTTGATAAAAAATACTAAAAGCATCGTCCTTGATGGTATTTTCTCTTTTTTCAACAATCTTACCGCAATTGAGACACTTCCATCCCTCAAAATTGATAAAATGGTCGAAAAAGGATTGCATTACCATGAGGCCGCAACACTTAGGGCAGCGCATATGCTCCTTTCCCTTTTTGTTAAAAATAGTTCACCAATCATACCACAGCTTACAATAATTGTTGATGTTAAATCTTAACAGCCCTTTGTTGTTGTACCATTACCCTGCTTGATAGCTCCTGATCAAGTGCTGCTCTATATTCCTTTTCTTGGGCATCTTGTTTTTGTTCACGGGTAATAGGTTGTGGTTGTTGGTAGGATTCGTCGACTCTTGTATGTTTTACATCCAGCATGAGTTTGTATTCTTGTATTCGTCGGTCAGCGAGATCATCTGTCAATAGCGCTTTGGATATCGCGTGAGATGTCTTTTTTTTATAATCAGTAATCGCTGTTTTCAGGTCAGTTATTTCTTGTTGAATGGTAGTAATTTTATCAAAAGAATGGGAGAGTTTTTGATTTGTATCAAGAATAATGGTTTCTAGCTCAAGCGTATTTTTGTATGCTTGCTCGAGCTTAGGAATAAACATTTCGCGTTGGCGCGAACTAAAATCTTTAACCATTATCATATCAGGACGCTTTCGGCTTAAGCCACTATATTCTTTGTATGATTCCTTGGAGTCCTGTGCAGGTTCTCCTGCTATGCTTAGCATGTCTTTATCTTTTTGGGAAGTCTGAGCTGTTAATGATTCCTTTTGAGTCAGTTTGTATGTGCTTTGTAATAATGCATTGCTTATGACCTTGTCAACCAGATTGTTTTTTTCTTCTTGACTGAGGGTTGGTGTGAACAAACCGTTACCACCCTTGTGTTGTATGAATGCATTAATTTCATACAAGAGTAAAAGTTGAATTTTGTTGAATGCTGGCAATGGTTGAGAGATCTCTTTTATTCGATCTTGTACGAGGCTCTCCGTTGACTGGTAGACATCAACAATGTTTTTAAGTTGCATGTTTTTTTGTTCGAGCTGAAAGAATGATAGATCGGTTGGTTTGGTTGTCGCTGCAAGCGTTGCATCAAACCACGTGCTTTGTCGATCAAAATGTTGTAGAAAGTCGTCTGCCTCTTCTGGTGATTCTCCTTGTACAATGATGTTTTTAAGAAACGTGACGTGCGAATTAAATTCTTTTTGTAGGGGATCTTTCCATGTTTGAAGTTTATCGTTTTCAAAACGTTGCAACTTTTCACGTAGAAGTTTTTTGCGGGCTTTGTGTTTTGCTGCAAGTGTTTCTTTTTCAGCATCTGCAACCATGTCTAGTATTTTGTGTGCAGCCTCTTGTTTGAGCTTTATGGCTTGTTGACTTGCTTCATCATTGATGTCCTGAATGTCGTGCGCATAACGATTGAACACGGAACGTGATTCTTTGGTTGCTTGACGATGAAGTGCTTTGGTTTTTTGTTTGGCTTCTTGTTTAATTTGTTCGGTTGATTCGATAATTTTTTGTTCGATTCTTTTTGCTTCTTGTTGCTTTTCTTGATACATACGTTGTGTTTCTTGTTCATCAACACGTGCCATATCGTGCAAAAAAGTACTCAGTGTTATAGAATTGTTTGGTTGTTGCAGTTCGGCACCGACCACCTGTGCATAAATCGAGAAAAGGAGACAATACGACCAATGAAAAAATGTATTTGTGTTCATGTGAGACCCTACCCCAAAACCTCATTGAACCTTTTTATATTACCTTCATTATAGAGAAGATAGGTGCTGAAATTCAATGAAACTAAAAGAGAGTCGATTTAATACCCCTCAGAAGGCCAAATATGCTTAAAAAGCCTAAAAAATGGTCAAATATTTCATAATAATCAATTTTTTCGTGATTTCGTGTATACTAAAAACATGAGGAGTCATGAAACAACCGGGTAGAAAGCAGACAGACAAAGGGGGCCGTTATGATACTAAAAAAAGGTACTAAATTCTTAAAAATACTTGGCATGATCGGTTTGTTGGTCATGACCTTTTTCATTGGCAACCATACTTCATGGTTTGGGTATGGTCATCATCAGGCTGTAGCAAGTTCAGAACCAGAATCATGGATGACGGTGTTTATTCATGGATCATTTGGGTCATTGCTTGGTTTTTTGAATGTGTCAGATGTACTTAAGGATAAAGTCACAGGAACCTTGTATCGATCAGTTACCAAAAAAATGCGTAATGATGCCTATTTCTATAAAGATCAAATTATTTTGCAACGTGGCCTTATACCGGTACAACCAACGTTTGATGTCAACGAGGTTGGTGATAAACGTTATATTGCCTATCCACTTATCAAGGCGTATCAAGAGGTGACTGAAGCCGTTAGACCAGGCAAAGAAAAAAACTACTTTTATACCTTCGGGTGGAGTGGTCTGATTAGTCAAAACAGCCGTCGCTTTGAAGCCATTCGTTTATATAATGCTCTCAGTGAAGAAATTGAGAAATTTAAAGCTCGCGGAATTACCCCTAAAATACGTTTAATATGCCACTCACATGGAGGTAATCTCAGCCTCAATCTTGCGGCAGTTAATCAAGTTTTAGGATCCTTTTCATGGAGTTCTTCTCATCCTGTATCTCCCAATGCTGATGAAAATGAAGCAGTGCAGCAGATGGCATTGGTTATGCAAGATTTAACGACCAAAGAAGTTGCCAAGACAAAAACCGATCAAAAAGTTTATGATTATGTGCCAACGACTAAAGGGCTTACTATTGATGAATTGATTATGTTTGGTAATCCGGTACAACCCGAAACCGAAAGTTTTTGTTGGTCACCAACGTTTAAGCGTGTGTACAATTTTTATTCAAATGAAGATTTAGTACAACGTTTTGATTGGGTGTCCTCGAAAAAACCATTGAGTGGTCAACGCTTGAGCAAAGGCCCACAGACGGTGTTATCAAAAGCAGCTCATATTGTACAAGCACGCTTGATGGCAGAACGACCAGTCCAAAAGGGTGCTATCGTTGTTTATAATGATACAATGCCAGGCGATGCGTCTACGGTGGGTGAACAAGAGCGAACCATTATTGAAGAAGCGATTGCTGGCCGTAATATTTTTGCTCGTACAAGTAAAGATCCAATACATAAAGAATTTTGGTGCTTATCATGGAAAAGTGAGCAACCATCGTTTTATTTACCACTTCCCTTGGTAGTTTTTGCACCACTCTTGGTACGTATATCTGAACTTTCATCGTCGATTAACGATGCTGATATCGACTTATGTTCAACTCCATCAAAGGTATACGCCTGTATAGCTCCCTACAAGAAAATGAAGCTGGACGGTGCCCTTGGTATCTCCAAGGATCTCATTGATCGGCTACAAAAGCATATCAAACAGTGGAAATATGAGGATGAGTCGCCATTAGCCGAATTTAACGCTGTTTATAAGCATGTTTTCTCTAAAGAATAGCGCTTGTCTTTGCAAAAATAAAAATTAGTGGTATACCATACGACCGCATTACATAGGTATTTACAGAGGGTATATCAAGCAGAAATTATGAATGCAAAGGTTTTCTCGGCTACTACTGTTGGAATATCGGCCCATCTTGTTGACGTGGAAGTTGATCTTTCATTTGGTATGATTCAGTTCCACATTGTTGGGCTTCCGGATAAAGCAATTAATGAAAGCAAAGATCGCATCCGCGCTGCACTCAAAAATAGTGGGTTGCGTATTCCAGAACGATTTATTACGGTTAATTTAGCACCAGCAAGCCTCAAAAAAGAGGATGTGTTGTTTGATGTTCCTATTGCTGTTGCTATCTTGCAAGCATCTAATCTTATTGAGCTTTCTGCTCAATTTATTCAGGAAACATTATTTTTGGGTGAACTTTCACTGGATGGAAACATTCGTCCGGTCAGAGGTGTTTTATCTGTTGCTCATAGTGCCCTTGCTCAGGGTAAAAAGCGTCTTGTCATTCCTCATGCTAACACCCAAGAAGCGAGTTTAATTAAAGATATTGAGATTATTGGTGTTGAAAGTTTAACGCAGTTGATTGGCTATTTACGCGGTGAAATTACAATTGTTCCTACGCCGTCACGATTTGACCATTATCATCAAGAGCTTGCTCATCACATGCTTGATTTTGATCAGGTCAAGGGACAAACTGCTGCCAAACGTGCATTACAAATAGCGGCTGCCGGTAGACACAATATTTTATTTTTAGGCTCCCCTGGTTCTGGGAAGACAATGTTGGCTCGTCGGCTGGCTACCATTTTACCATCGATGTCATTTGATGAAATTATTGAAACAACAAAAATTTATTCAGTTGCAGGACTTTTAAATGGGTCTCCCCTTGTTGTTCATCGTCCGTTCAGAGGCCCGCACCACACAGTTTCACAAGCTGGTTTGGTGGGGGGTGGAACCAATCCACGACCGGGTGAGATTAGTCTTGCGCACAATGGTGTTTTGTTTCTTGATGAGTTGCCTGAGTTTGTTCGATCAACACTTGAGGTGTTGCGAGAACCACTTGAAAGTGGGCAGGTGCTTATTTCTCGTGCGAGTTGTGCTATACAATATCCCTCATCATTTTTACTTGTTGCTGCGATGAATCCGTG
>CAYUQI010000027.1:0-3035 GCA_964446935.1 uncultured Pseudomonadota bacterium | reverse complement strand
TGCGCAATGCACATCTTGCTGCCGATCAGGTTGAACGTTATTGCCATTTAACGACCGATGCGGAACAGGTATTGCGTCTTGCTTTTGACAAGCTTGGCTTGAGTATGCGTGGGTACCATAAAATATTAAAAATTGCTCGTACTATTGCCGATCTTGAGGCTTCTGAACCGATTGAGCGTAAACACGTTCAAGAGGCATTGATGTATCGTTCATTAGATAAACAGCAGAGCGAAGTGTAGGGCTATGATTCTTGGTGTTGGTGTTGATATTGTTGAAGTTGCGCGTTTTCAATCATGGACGAAAGCATCGCAACAACGCTTGAGCCGTGTGTTCACAGAGCAAGAGTTGAACGACTGCCAACGTAACAATAATGCATATGATGCAGAAAAACTTGCCGCACGTTTTGCTGCCAAGGAAGCTTTTTTCAAAGCATTATCAGCTACATTAATTAATCTCAAAAAAACGCAACAAACGTTTTCATTGTTGAGATTGTGCAGCGCCGTTGCAGTGACGACTCCCGTGTGGGGTGTGCCGGTGTTGATTGTTGACTGGAAGGCTCTTGAAAAGATTATTCATCAACCATTACCAATACTTACTGTTCATCTTTCATTGTCACACGAGCGGTCTCATGCCATTGCTTATGTTTTGATTGAATTGAACGAAGAGAAATAAGGACGTTTTACATTATATTTTTTTGTTTTATAATCGGCTGAACTTTGGAATGTTTAGATCAAAACTATTATCTTTTTAGAAAGGATTGGCTATGTCTATGCCCAGAATATTCAGTGCATTTATTGCCTGTCTCAGTGTGCATATGGCGGTTTTTACTGCTACAGATGATACTAAAGTGAATGTTCCTGAGAAATATACATCAAGATATTCATGCAATAATGACTGGTGCACCTATGATGTAACTCGTATTAAGCCAGATCAAGATATTAAAATTCTTTTTGAATATGCTAAAAATCTTGCACAGAAGTGTGATGTAAAAAATATTAAATTTGAACAGAATAATGTTTTTGATCGTGTTGCTAATTTTTTACATCAAATAATTGGTAATGTTGTTGCTGGGGTGTTGCCATATAATGCCGATGAGTTTAATGATTACAAAGCATTGCTTTTGGAAGTTCTTCCTTACATTGGAGATGCCTATAAAATTAAAAAAACTATAGGGACAGTTCTACATTATACAGCAGATGTTTTGCATGACGTTGATGGTGCGAAAGCATATGGAAGATCTGTAATTGATGCAGCTGTTAAGTCGCAAATGGGAAGTTTTGTCTTGCTTGATGTATTGGACCCATGGATTTGGTTCAATTATGTTCACGGGTCTTTGCCTGAAGCCATTACATATGTTCGAAATAAAGAGAAGTCTTTGCAGGATAACATCTCGCAAATATTCGAAACGGTCAAAAGTAAGCCTCTGAATGAGAGAGAACTCGCTGATTTTTTGGGTTTCGTTTCGAATGCGTGTGTGTTTGATGAAATTATTTGTTTTATGAGTGAATATGCACCACAAGAGGCAATCGAATATGGGAAAAGTTCTGTTTCTTTGATGAAAAAATATTACGAAGAAATGGTTCCGTTTATGGTGATGAATTATGATTGTTTAAAACAATTGGCGGAGCAAAAATCTTTAGAGGAGCAAAAAGATTGTTTGAAAGAATGCATTTGTTCAGGGAATGTTGAGGGGGTTGATAATGAGTTTGTTGGGGTACTCCTTGCCAAATCGAAAGAAGAATTTATTGAAGATTATCAACGGGGTGTTGTAGAGGGTTTTATTGAGGCGTATTTATTAGTTGTAGAAGTGATGTACAGAAGTGGAGATGTTCAACAGGCAAGTGCATATTTAAAAGAATTATATAATTTTTTAAAGCAAAAAGGCTTTAATACTTATGCTGAAGGGGTCAAGGAATTGGTGAGTGATCCAAACAAAGCCTTTGACCAAAAGAATGATTTTTTGGTGGAATATTCTTTTGATGCTGAGCGTTTTTGGATAGATAGTTTTGGTCCTTATCAATTTCCAACCAATGTTGACTTTGATTAATTATTTCAAGCGATTAGATTTAAAAAGAGGGGCTTTGCAAAAATCCCCTCTTTTTTGTTATGGTTAAAACATGCGGGGAGGGAGGATATGAACAGTGCACATTTATTGTGTAGTATTCTTGCGATGCTGTGTACAACAAGTGTTGCGCTTTACGCTGATGATGCTATACAAGTACTTTGTTCTGAGTGTTCGAATACACTTAGTGTGGCAGAATGGGGATTAGTAAATAAATTTACTATTGCTTGTTATAAAAACGATTCCCATGCGCTGTCTGCGATAATAACTCAATTACAAAAGAACTATAACAAAGCAGCCAACGTTGCTGCGGCAACCTTGGCGCTTGCTGTTTATTGTTCTTGGTATGCACTTGCTGATGTATTGTTAAAAAACTTGCAAATGCAATTTTATTTGGTCAATGGGCTTGCTCGAAATAATAAAAATGTTAACAATTTTCTGCTGTGGGTTATTAAACGTCCATATCAGCGTTCGTGCCAAGCAATAAAAAATTTATTGTTTAGAGATATTTTATGGGAAGGGATTGGTAGGAATAAATTTAATGGAACAATAAATGCAGACAAAGCGATTACTATGTTTTTGCGTGCATGCGTTTGCGATGTGATGTTTATGGTAAACGAATGCGGTGAGAAAGGGGATATTGAATCGAGTCGCATTCTTTTACGTTTTATTTTTTATCATAAATTTTTAATATCCGAATTTGTTGAGCAAACAAGGTGGAGTGCGAATTCTCTTAGTAACCAAGAAACTGCTGAATACCATCCTATTGTCGGTGTAGATTATATAGCTGTTTTACCTGAGCGCGCTTTTTATGGTCCTACGAACGATGGTGTTTTGAGTTGTGGATTACAAAATAGTCATGATTGTGTAGATGAAACAAGCGGTTCATACATGCTTGCTTTTAAAGATAACCAAGGAATGGAGGATGCGGTTTGTGGGTGCGTTGATAAACACGCTCATGCAAATGGAACAA
>CAYUQI010000026.1:7850-14510 GCA_964446935.1 uncultured Pseudomonadota bacterium | reverse complement strand
TCTAATGCATATGCATTAAAAGACAACGCACATACCAAAACAAGTATCTTAGGAATCTTGAGATGATGCTGGTAATAATGAAAAACTTTCACCATACAAAGACCGCCCCGCTACCATTACACATCGTTCATAAACAAGAGAAAGTCCCTTTAACGCTTGCGATGCCAATAATGCCTGTTTTCCAGGTATTGTACATTCATCAAGAATACTATTTGTTGTTTGCAACAAGCCATTAAGTGATTCACGTAGATCTCTATCCTCTGATTGAGAAGCGGTTTCTTCCAGAGTTGCCATAAGAAACGCCATCCATTCCTCATACGAGTGAATAAAGGCTCTGTTGTCATCATGCATGTCACGCAATGCTTGCATATGTAAAGCAGAACACATAGTATCATGGTCAGAGATAGTATTATCGTTGATAACATGCATCAAAGACTGCCCCATCAGCTTGAAATCACGCAATGTTTTAAGCGACAAAACGATAAATAACTGTTGCGCATCGGAGCCAATCAATGAACGCAAATAGTTACCAGCAGGCTTCCAACATGCAGTTATGATACTCATACAAAGAGCGCCAAGGCACGTATACATAACCATTTCAAATGCTTTATCAATCCCCCGTCGAACAGGGCCTTTGGAAAATTCATTACCAACGTATACAGCATAATTCAAGTCAAAATTTTTTTTATACTTCTCCATCATATCAGCTGGCAATGGTTTATGATCACCAAAATCATGCAACATATACCATCCTAGAGCACCTAGTCCACCACCGATTATGCCCCCGGTAACAAAAAAACTTATATTTTGTTTCGTTTGTTGACGGTTGAAAATGGTACGCCACGTTTCTCTTTTTTTTTCGATACGTTGTTGATCAATATGCATCAAGGCGCATTGATCTTTTGCAACAATCGGAGATGGCACTTCAGCCACACACAACCCGGCATAAAGCACTAAAACAAACCCCTGAAGGAATGCTCCTATACGATTCATGTAGTTCTAGCTCCAACCGTTGAATGAATGGGTAGCATCATCATCATCATCTTTGCTATCCTTGTGAGACATTGAATCTTTACCCAAAGAACCTCCGGTACTATATGATGTCGATGTCTTTGGCTCAACAAGCTCATTAAGCCGCGCAAACAAATTTGCAATATTCTTTTTGAAGGCGGGAATAAGTGCTTTATTTGATTCAAGAAAACTATCAAAGTCTCTTAACGATTTAGACTGCTTAAGGATGTGAGCAACCTCCAACAAGCGTTGTTTTAACTCGCCCGCAAAATAAAAAATCGTTTCATCCTCCTCTTCATGATAATAAGCAAGTCGTTTATCAATTTGATTTGCTACATATTCGAATTGACGAACATATCCACCGACAAGCACAATCCATGCTGTTAGCTGTTGTTGTTGTGCAGATGCAACCTCCGGTTCATCTTGCTCACGCAATGTCATATCACGTCCACGCATACTATCTTTGATACCATCGCGCAACGCACGATCTAAATCACCAAACGTCCCATCAATGAGCTCTTTCCATCCTTTGATATATTTTGCATTGAAAGGTTGTTGCCCATCATGAAAAAAGTCTTCATACACAGCTGTACAAACATCACCTATCTTCGATGACACTGATTCTACGGTGTTGCCAATGGCTCGATCCAACTCTTTTCTAATGGGAGTAAAACTACGTGAAACAATACCAAGAACAATACCTTCACCCACCCCATCAACACTTTCATCGAGGTTTTTACCCGCAATAGCATTGGCTATAACACGACCAATTTTTGCTGGAAAATTACCCTGACTTATGCTTTTTAATCCGCCATAAATATTATTCTTAATATCAGTCATAGCTTGTTTTTTAGTAGAATCTCTCTCGAGTTCTATATTTGCTTCTAAAATTTTAAGTGCTCTAAGCATAGTCATCAAAGAGTAGGCATCTTGCATTCGTTTGCCAGCCCCTTGTGCTCCTTTGCCAAATGCTGACATTAACTTTTGCATTTTATTTAACCCTTCATCGCCATCGTCATCACCGTTAGCTAAACCAGCAGGAAAACTAAGACTAAGAAAGAATGTAATCATCCAGAGACATGCGTACATTTTTTTCATTGCATATTCTTTCAGCATAAGCATTATGAGGCATTATTAGCGTATATAATGGTAATTTTGGATCAGAATTATAGCAATCATGAGCATTATTGCAAGCTTAGTGCCTCTTTTATGCGGCATTGCGTATAATCTCACAGGGTCATCCCTCTATGAAAATGTAATCACTTTTGTTATTGTAAAATTACAAAGAGAAGTAATGTTTTGAAGAGAATTCATAAAAAGGAGTCCTTATGCTCAAAATCATAAAACCCCTCGTTGGTATAGTTGCCATAAGCATGTATACGCCATTCGCTGTAGCAAGCCAGCAATGGGATTTTGTTCTCATTAGCTTAGGAATAAGAGAAGAGGCATGTGAAAGGTTTCTTACTCTTAAAAAGAAAAACGACTTCGAGGCAATGCGCGATCACGAACTTAAGCTTATTATGTATAATCGAATTTTAGCACACCCCATCTTTTCCAACACTCGAACATTTATAGAAAACAAAGAAGATTTTAAACACTTTGAAAAAAACATATTCCCCGCTGGAAACCTCTATCAATTAGCGCCAACGGATATCAATGCCGCATTATTTAATTTTTTTTGTACCAATAGAAAACCAAAAACGAAAGAAATACTCGCATCAAATCTTCAGGCACTTATTACTACAATTCAAGAAAAGTGCAATGACCTTCGGGCTGTTGAACGCGATATAAAAAAACAACTATCTCAAATCAAGTCACCTACTCCAACTAAAAAACCGTCCGCCCAAAAAACAGAACCTCTGTGGGAGGGCAAGATAAAACCACGCGAAAACCTCCCAAAAACTTTGTTTCGAAATATCTCGGCAGAAGAACGACTCGTTGCCTTTGCTGACATAATAAACTTTGCCAATGCCATTCTTTCAGATCTAAAAAATTTACAAGAGAAAATAAAGCTCAATGAAATAGTTCTTAAACTCACAGTAACGGAGTCAGAAGATTTAACATCTTCAACGATTATTCATGAAGACGAATCACAAGGAACCGATTTAATTGAAGTTCACGAAGATACATCACAGCAACCTAAAGAAGATTAAGCCAATCAAGAAACTAAAGTTTCACATAACGCTTACTGAGCATAATTTAAGACCTCATAGAAGAAATAGTGACATTTTTTGGCAATTTAATATTCTATTTAAAGAAATTTTAGTACAGTAGGGGATGTAGCTCAGTTGGTAGAGCGTCTGTCTCGCTCACAGAAGGTCAGCGGTTCGAATCCGCTCATCTCCACCAGTCTTCGCTGCCTCACAGCTTCGTCTGGCTTACGCCAATACTTAAGCGAAGACTGTCCGACGTAGTTCCGATAGGAACGCAGACGGACCTACCTTAATGAGAAATAAATTTCTTCACCCTACGGGTTACAACTAGATGTAGTCAATTTTGAAATTATCAAAGATTATAGAGGCGTAGCTCAGTTGGTAGAGCATCCGCGTCACATGCGGAGGGTCAACGGTTCGAGTCCGTTCGCCTCTATTATTTTTTTAGAGAACTTCTTTTAGATATTTACCAGTAATACTTTGTTTGTATCCAGCAACCTGTTCAGGGGTACCCTTGGCAACTATCAGACCACCCTGCTCGCCCCCCTCTGGTCCCACATCAATGAGATAGTCAACCGATTTAAGAACATCAAGGTTGTGTTCTATGATGAGCACTGAGTTACCGCGGTCAACAAGTCTGTTGAGTACCTGAAGCAACTTTTCAACGTCAGCCGAATGAAGACCAGTTGTTGGTTCATCAAGAATATACATGGTGTTACGATCACGTTTAGCAAGCTCGTTAACTAACTTAATACGCTGAGCTTCACCGCCAGAAAATGTCGTTGATGATTGGCCTAATTTGATGTAATCAAGACCAACTTCACACAATAAATCTAAACGTTTTTTAATTCGTGGGAATGTCGCAAAGAAGTCTCGCGCTTCAAGCACAGACATATCAAGAATTTGAGCAACGTTTTTACCTTTAAAAGTAATTTCCAACGTTTGCTCATTATAACGCAAGCCTTTGCAGGCCTTACACACCACATGAACATCTTCTAAAAAATGCATGGAAACTGTAATAGTACCTTCACCGTTACATTCAAAGCAACGACCATCGGCCACATTAAAGCTAAAACGTCCTACTTTGTAACCACGTGCATTGCTTTCAGGCAAGGAGGCAAACAGCTCACGAATTTCGTTAAAAATACCCAAATACGTTGCAGGATTTGATCGGGGTGTGCGACCTATAGGACTCTGGTCAACCATAACCACATTTTTAAGTTGTTGGACACCCTCAAGTTCATCAAAGTGGCGTCCAATGGCATACCCAGTACCAAAAAATTGCTGCAATCCACCGGCAAGCGTCTGCATAACCAAGCTGCTCTTGCCCGAACCAGATACACCGGAGATAGCACACAAAACGCCCACAGGGAATTGAACGGTAAGATTTTTTAAATTGTTAGCTTTTGCACCCTTTAAGGTCAAAAATCCTTGTGGCTTTCGCCGATGAGTTGGCAGTGGAATAAACCGCTTACCAGCCAAGTATGCACCGGTTAAAGATTGAGGATGCTTGGCTACTTGGGCAGGCACGCCATATGCGGTTACCTTGCCACCCAAAATACCAGCAGCAGGTCCCATATCAATCAGATAATCAGCCGACCGAATAGTATCCATATCGTGCTCGACAACAACAACGGTATTACCTATGTCACGCAACCGTTTAAGGGTCTCAATCAACCGATCATTATCACGTTGATGGAGACCAATACTTGGCTCATCAAGAATATACAATACCCCACTGAGAGCTGAACCAATCTGCGTTGCCAATCGAATACGTTGGCCTTCACCACCAGAGAGCGTACGAGCTGAACGCCCTAAAGTAAGGTAGTTTAATCCAACATCATCCAAAAAAGTCAGCCGGGATATGATTTCACGCACGAGTGGCTCGGCAACCTCTTTGAGTTCATCGGCAATAGAAAGCTGTTTACAAAATTGGGTCAACGAACCAATACTCATGGAGCAAAGATCATGAATATTTTTACCGTCTACTTTAACAGCCAACGCCTCATCGCGTAATCGCTTGCCCTGACAATAATCGCATGGCTCTTCTTGTCGATCATAGCGAAAATAGAACGATGGCCCACTCTCTTCATCCTGTTGCTTCCATGGATTATACGTAAAACCAAGCCCATGACAGTTCGGACAAGCGCCAAGGGGGGAATTGAACGAGAAGAAACGCGGTTCCAGTTCCGGAAATGAACGAACGCAGGCAAGGCAGATACGCTGTGAGGAATAAAAATTTTC
Organism: uncultured Pseudomonadota bacterium; assembly: GCA_964446935.1. Classification (GTDB taxonomy): domain Bacteria; phylum Babelota; class Babeliae; order Babelales; family RVW-14; genus UASB124. Next base: position 9,102 of record CAYUQI010000026.1, on the reverse strand, counting down.
TTTGCCATGAGGATCAATAATACTACACAAACCCCCATTAAGGCTAAAAGCCTTTTCGATTGCTTCCTGCAGACGCACTGCCTCCACAGTAGAAACATCAATTTTATCGATAAGAATACTAATATTGTGTTTAAAATTCTTACTTAACTTTAAATCTTCGATCTCTTTTTCACTCGTAAAACGATAATCAGTTTTATTAATCATAAAGCGATAGAAGCCACGTTGAAAAAACCGTGTTAATTCTTGTTTAAATTCACCTTTTTTCTCAACGGCAATAGGAGCTGCGATTGTCACCATCTGCCCATTGAACTTAGACAACAACATTTTGGTAATCCGTTCAGGCGATTCAGCTCGAATAGGTTGATCACATTCAGGGCAATGAGGAATCCCAACACGTGCAAAGAGCACACGCATATAATCATAAATTTCGGTGATTGTGCCAACAGTAGAACGAGGATTATAACCAACGGTTTTCTGATCAATGGCTATGGCCGGACATAACCCTTCAATCTTTTCAACATCTGGTCGTTTTGCTACCCCCAAAAATTGGCGCGCATAGGAAGAGAGAGACTCAACATAACGACGTTGCCCCTCGGCATACAAAGTATCAAGCGCTAACGAGCTTTTTCCGGAGCCTGACGGCCCGGTGATAACAACAAGCTTGCCCTTCGGAATGTCGACACTGACAGACTTAAGGTTATGCTCCTTTGCTCCCGTTATGCGAATAACATCATTGTTTTTCATGATATATTTCCCCCTCATTCATATTCTAATGGTCAAGTTAGTAATTATAGCATGATTACAAGTAAAAGTCACCATTCAAAGGGCTTTATCAATGGAAGACACACCGATTCCTTTGACAACGTTATTTTTAGCAAAAAACGCTTAAAAACATTAATTTTCTTTGCATGACACGCATTTATTGCGTACAATGTTCCCACTTTCTTATGAAAAACATATTGATTCAAAGGAACTGAATGACTAATATGCATCGACTATTCTTGCTGTTTTTAACTATTGTAAGCACATCATTCCTATCAATGTACACAATGGAGCAAAAGGCTACACAGTCCCCCAAAGGCCTCCAGAAAATTCAAGGCTATCTCAAAAACGCCCTCGATCTTGCACCAGACGAAGAAGACGAAGAGCTTGAAAAACTTGTTTTGCGAATGGTAAATTTTGTTTTAGAAGAAGAAGACAAAATAGAAGAAAATAAAGAAACCCGTCAACTTCTTAAACAGTTATTAAAAAA
>CAYUQI010000026.1:0-7750 GCA_964446935.1 uncultured Pseudomonadota bacterium | reverse complement strand
ACAAAATAGAAGAAAATAAAGAAACCCGTCAACTTCTTAAACAGTTATTAAAAAAAATTAAAAACAATAACTCCCAAACCGCTGTGTAGCAATAACTGTTTATAATATTACTGCTTTAATGAAAGGATCATGGTGATGTTGGCAGCGCTCTTCACCAATGTGACGCAGGAACATCTGAAGGCTCTTTGCCATCCATTATCAAACAAATGAAGATTATCATTGGGGCAATTGCACAAGAATATCATGCTACAATCTTAGATACGAAAAGCGTAGAATCACTTGTGATTGCATCGTTAAGTACCTTGATTAAAGAATTAACAGAGTTTGCAAATGACCAAGCATTTTACGGAACATCACATCAAACAACGTAAAAATAATCTATTTTTTCCCCCTTTTTTAAATTATTGACTTAAACACCTATTGGGCGGCATTGTAAGACAATCAGAATAAAAAAATTGTGTTAGGATGCCCCCTATGATTTCTATTGTTCACCACACTATACAATGCATTTGGAGCCTTGTTGCGTTGTTCAGCATTTGCACAGCAGCGCCACAACCAATCGTCACGCAGCCACTTGCGCCACCTGTTACCAACCCTCTCGACCGTTCAATCCCAACTAAACTGATATCTGGACGACAAGAAATACCCGTTTGCACAACACTCCCTCTATCGGGAGAAATTTCAATTCTTGGTAATCAAGTTCTTGATGGTATGAGCCTTTTTTTCAATAAAGTTCAGCGCGAAAGCAACACCCTCCCTTTCTTTTATAGCCTTAAAGCATTGGATGATCAGGCTGATGTCAAACTTTCTCGAACAAACATTAATCAGTTACTTCAGCAAACCCAATCACCGCTTTTTTTGAGTATCCTCAATACCGATACAGTTGAAAGCACACTGTACCACATTACCGACAAAACCATTCTTTCATTGTTCCCGCTTGAAGGAGCGTTGCAATTTCGCAAGCAAGAATACAAAAACTTAATCTATTTTCGTGCTAATTATGACGACGAAATACGAGCTCTTGTTCATTACACAGCAAAAACACTTAACAAGAAAAAGATCGCTCTTTTTTATGAAGAAAGTGCTTGGGGGCTAGCCGGACTTGAATCAGTAAAACGCATACTGGCTGAATACAAGCTACCATTAGCCATAGCAATATCGTACCCACAGCGAACCTTACGTGTTGCATACGCCGCAAAAAAAATTGCTCGAAAAGCACCTACCGCCATCATATGTATTGCGCACGCACGACCTGCCTACAATTTTATTCAACAAATCATTAATCAGGGACTTTATACAACAGCAATACTCGGGCTTTCTTCGCTTTTTTCCATCCAATCAACGCTCAAAAAATCACGCGGAGCAAATATTATAATCGCCTCAGTTGTCCCAGATCCAACGAAAAGCCAACTTCCCATTGCACAAGAATACAGAGCTGATATGCAAAAATACACTCCATTCAAAACACTTTCACCATTCTCTTTCGAAGGATATATCAATGCCGCACTGCTGGTAGAATGCACCAAGCTCGTACCATTTCCCTTAACCATGGGGAAACTTATCAACGTTATTGAAGGCCTTAAAAACGTTAACTTTAAAGGGCTTACACTCAATTTCGCTAACCATAGCCTCTCTCAAAACGTATGGCTTAATACCGGAGACGAACGAGAGTGGTTTCTTTCACCAACGACAACCAAACAGCAAGAAAAAATCCAAATAAATACAGGAAAATCATGAGATCTAAAATCAAAATAGTGGTAAAACGATGTTTTGATTTAACAACACCTTTGTGTAAAACGCTGCTTCTGTTTCTTACGATACTTTATTTACCTATTATCTTCAAAATTACTATGAGTAGCTTCAATACAACTGATACCTTGCCACAAATTAAAGCAATTAACACCGAAGTACTTAAAACCATTGGGCCTTTTACCGTACGTGTCAAAGCGGGTATGTTTATCAAAAACTTTCCTGTTTTTGATATTGTCAAAAATACGTTTCTCATCGACGCAGTTGTATGGTTTGAATTTCACGGTGACGAGATTATGCTTGAAACTATTGGAAAATTTTCAATAGATAATGGTAAAATTACTTATCTCAGCCCGCCTGATATTCGTATTTTGGACGATCATATTTTTGCCAAATACAATGTTCTTTTTGAACTTAAAACCGATCTTAATTTCCATAAATTTCCATTCGAAGATCATCAACTTCCCATCCTACTCTCAAACGATTTTGTTACCCCAGAAGAAATGATCTTCACTGTTGATGCATCATCATTTCAAACACGCCCCAATATTGCACCATCCGGTTGGAAATTAAACGATATGAATATCGACGCAGGTATTTTACAACTCCAATTAGATCGACAGGATGCCAATAAAAAAGCAGAAAACCCCAAAGCGCTCTTCGTCATGAAATTTATGCATGATAGCGCACGCAAGGCGCTCGTTATTTTTGTTCCTTTATTTTCAGCAACCTTCCTTTCATTGCTTTCATTTATTATTAACATTGGCAACCCGGTTGGTAAATTTAGTCTTGCCATCACCTCTCTTACCGCATTACTTGGATACCGATTTGTTATTGAACAAATGCTTCCTCCTGTTGGATACTTAACAACCACAGACGCCATTTATCTTTTCTTGTTAATCTTTATCTTCCTTATCTTTTCTTTCCAATTGCTTCTCACCAGATATTATTCCCTTGCAACAACAGAAAAAAAGATTGATCCTATTTTAATAATCGAAAAATTTGAAAAATTTAGTGGCTTGATATTTCTTGTATTAACATGCATTTTTATTGCAGCAATTACCTACCTTATCTTTTTATTTTGAAAACCTATAGAAAGTAACTTTGCTTACACCAAATGAGGCATTATTATGAAACACTATTACTACAAAAAACAGCGCTCCCCCCTACGTACGATCCTCATCGTCTGTGGCATATGCATTGCATGTCTTCTCGTACTTGCCATGCTCCCAAAACCATTTTACAAAGATGGTTTCAAACTCCTGTGCGATGTAGAAGCCTATGCACGAGCAACCAATGAAAACATTAAATCCGATACCGACAATACTATAAAACCTGACTTTTCTTCATATTACAAAACTTTGATTCCAACATGGAAAAGTAATCTTAAAGAAAAAATTAATTGGCTCTTGCGTTTCGTAGGACTCGGTACCACACCATTATGGTCGCCAAGTTTTTTCAAAACACAACTTGAATCATTAATCATTGCACGCGAAGTAAAGGGACACAAAGACACGTTTATTTGTAAAATCACCCCTACCGCTCAATCAAAAATTATTATATTCGGCAACATTCAAGGAGCATTCCATTCATTATCACGTTGTTTAACCAAATTAAGAGAATTAGAAATTATTGATATTCACTTTAAGGTAACAAATCCAGATTATTTTATTATTTTTACCGGTGATGTCGTAAGTCGCTCTCCTTACAGCATGGAAACTTTGAGTCTGGTTATGCGCTTACTCCAAGCAAATAACGAAAATGTTGTATATTTGCGCGGCAACCATGAATCAAATAATTATTGGCAGGAACACACCCTTAAAACAGAACTCCAAATTAGAGCTTCGCATCTTTCACCGCAAGCAACTCCTCTTACCGATGAAGTTAATAAGTTTTTCAACACATTACCTCTGGCAATCTATATAGCCGCTGGCAATAAAGAATTCATCAGAATTTCTGATGCAGGACGGGCAGAGAACCCATTACTTAACGAGACAAATTATAGTCAATTTCTCACATCCAAAGCAGATAATAAGTACGCCTGTACCCCAATCAAAGAAAGTGCAAGCGGAGCAAGTGCTTCTATTGCTGATGTCAAAATCATTTTCAGGGGTGAGAAAAAGAGGGAAACCTATCAACCACATCAAGGCTTACGCCTCCTTCCTCCTGACATGGGTTCAACAGCCTGGACCATTCTTTCATGTCCAACAACAGTGTATCAAAAGGCCATTAAGTTTGTTCATGATGCTTTTGTTATAATCACCCCAGCGCCAAAGCTTGATGAATGGAAACTGACCCTCTACAATCGTAACGTACAAAGCAATGATCAATTCAAAACAACTACATACAACTTACTGTCAGGGGCAGAAGAAGGCAAACAACTACCAGCTACACAATCAGCCCAACCACCACAACCAATACCGACACAACAACCAATAACGCCTCCTCAGCCCGTACAACCACAACTCGCTCCTACAGTTCCCCCACAATCACCTGTTACACCACCACCTGCCCAAGCACCACAGCCAACGACGGCACCTCAACTAACACCAGTACAACAACCAGCAACACCATCTGCTTTTGTAGCCGTAACACCACAACCAACCACTCCTGTTCAACCTCCGCTACCACCACAGCCTTCAACACCGCCACAAGCACAACCAATGCAACCACCAGCACCGCTTGATAAAACGTTAACAAGTACAATGGAAACTATAAGCCGAACTACACAAGAGCTTGCAAAACAAGTTCAAGAACTTGCGGCCAAAATCAGCACTCAACAACCACCAGCCCCGCCCTCTACGCCTCAACCGTCGACACCTCCATCCCCACAACCTCAAACGCAAGCAACATCAATAGCGCAACCGCCACAGCAAGCAACCCAACCGCCTATACAAACAACGCAGCCTGTGCAATACTCAGCATTTGAACCAATGCCAGTGCAACAACCTAAGGCTCAACCATAAAAACAACAAAAAAAAGGAGACTATTTATGAGAGACCTCATCATGGTGCACCGTCTTGGTGCATTGATTCTTTTGTCATATATTGGGAGTCCCAACCTCTACGCTCAGGCCAATGTAAGTGACCTTGTACAACAAGATGTTGATACTGAACAGCTCTTGGTTGACGAACTACCTGACCACAATCAAGCCACCGTTGAGTCGACAGATAAAAACAATAATGAACAAACACAAAACGAGTCAACCATGGACGATACTGATGACGATGACGCCACATTGGAAACAGAAGACCCCATGGATGAAGATATAGAGACAGGGACTGATGAAGCTGATGAAGATACGGCTGATTATGCCGGCAAAGAAACAGGACCTAATGCATCACCAAAGGCAACCGCAAAACCAACTGTTGCACTTGATAAAGGATGGCTCAAAATGTGGGCCCGTGGCAGCGCAGGATCTTCTGAAAACGAAGAAGGTAAAGAACCAAATATCGACAACATGTCAAAGCTTCAACTAACAGGACGAGATGTTCAGCTTTACTTCGGTGGCAGAATCAAAGATGACGTCTTTTTTTATGATCACGTTGACACCCTGCGAACCGATTACCATGATCGAATCAATTTTGTTCGTCATAAAATGTACCTTGATTTTTCTGTCACGCAGGGAACGCAAAAATATGGCAAACCTGTCTCTGAAGCAAGTATTCGCTTGATGAATTATGTGTATTGGCAACAAGAATCAGCATATACGCCATTGGTCATTGATGATATTACCGTTCCACAACTTGATAATCTAAATATTGCCAGAGATGTCAAAGTCAGAACCCTTATCCCACTCGTTTTCGTTGAGCAAGCTTGGTTTAAAGTAAACTTAGAAAATGTGTTTGACCTCTTTGAAAAAATACCAACGTACATCAAGGTTGGATATTTCCCTTACTCAGTTGGCCGAGGGGTTACCCTTGGCTTCCATGAAGATTTGGCAGTTGAATATCTTGGATGGGCAGGAGAAGGCGGCTTTACCCGTTATCCATTCATGCCACCAGGCATACTGTTCAGAACACAGCTTTTTGAAGGTGTTACCTACGATTCGTACATCAACCTGTGGCGTGAGACGAATGCCAGTATCAGCGACACCCTCAAACCAGAACGCTGGGAACGCATCAACGGCCCTTGGCCTGAACGTGGTAGTGGCAAGGATCGCATCACCTGGGTCAACAAAATAGATTACGAACAAGACTTTCCTGGTTTTGGCAAGGTGCTACTTGAACCATATTTTACCTATGTCGATGCTCCTGAACAAGGCATTGAATTCCGTGCTGATGCAAGCGCTAAAATTTATACACTAGGTATGATGGCTGATTGGCGGTATAAAAACTGGGGATTTAATGTTGAGATCGCAGGGCAAGGTGGGCATCAACATGTACATGCAATTGATAGAAATATTGATACATTGAATAGAGATAGCAATGGCAATATCCAAGAAACGTTTACTCACGTTCTAACAAGAAGTAACGCTGATACCCCTACGGATCCAGTTCACCCACAAACCCCCGTCCAACGAATCCAAAATGCAACCCCACCTGGAAATGTGCCTACAAACGCAGATCGTTTTGAACCTCAGAACCAACTTTCATATATTGTACAGGCAGATAATAACCGCGATCTTTCCCAACAAGATAAAAATGTAGTAAATGATAATGGGCAGGAAGTTACCATCATTAATGCCAACACACGTGTACTCAATGCTGCCACTTTCGGCAACGAACGCTTCCGCAAACCCTATTCCCTCTACTATCAGGGCTTTATGGCATTAGCCGATCTCACATATGAATTCGATAAGTATCCATTCAAGATCACCGGTTCGCTCGGATATCTCTCCGGAGACAACTATCCATACAATGAAGAAGTCAGCAGACACTTTAAAGGCTTCATCCCAATGCGTTCACGCTACAAGGGCCTTGGCGTACAAAACTTTTTAATCTTTGACCGCCTAGAACTCCCTCGTCCAGTCAACATTTGCTATCGCACGCTCTATGCCTTTAACAACGTCAAAGATCTTTCTAACCTAGAGTACTTTGGGCTTGGACTCACATGGTACCCCTACAAAAATAATCGTCCACGCATGAGCGTCACCACAGACCTCATGTTCCTGTGGGAAGCAACAACACTGAAGAAGTGGGACAAAAATGGTAAACATTGGGATTCTGCTATCGAGAAACAACTCGTACGACTACGCAATACTACCGCCAACGGTACACAAACACTCTTTCAAGGCTGGGAAACAACAGAGAATGCCCGCCGCATGCTGGGTACCGAAGTTGATATCAAGATCCTCTATCGCTTACTTGATCACTGTAACTGGAGCACCACAGTAACACTGTTCTTTCCTGGTGGATTGTATAAAGATCTTGATGGACAACCTAATGACATTACCCGTCGCGTTGATGAACACAATTACTTGCATTATGACAGTCTTGGACATGCATTTGCGTTTGCCTTCATGACCGGGTTGAATTATAGGTTTTAAACCCTTTGAGATTTTAGAGTTAGGAGTCCCTTATGAAAAAATATCTCATTCTCACAACAATCAGCATTACGCTGATCGGTTGCATTTACGCAGAATCTAATGAAATGCAACCAACATCACTTGGAACAGCCACAGAAGAAACCGTTCCCCAAGAGCTCAAAGAAATCATCTTAATTGATCTTAGCGATGCCGTATCTGACAATGATTTTTTCACTGATCGTTCTCCCAAAGAAGCCAAAACAATAGTCAAAATTCCTCGTGAAAAAATTAATGAGTATGCAAGCAAACTTCTCAAACAACGACTCAATATCACCATGGATCCAATCAATAGATCATGGGATAAAAAAGATCAAGACTACGGCATTACCCAAACGGTAGCAAATGTGTGCGAAGAGCTCAAAACCACGCTTGAACGTAACCGAATTACATCCATCGATCGCTCAAAAATCAATTATATCCTTAAAGTGGCACTTGCTCGGCACTTACAACAAAGAAATCTTTCTTTTATCCCTG
>CAYUQI010000025.1:0-16014 GCA_964446935.1 uncultured Pseudomonadota bacterium | reverse complement strand
GGCTGAATGGAGGGGGCGAACATTTACTAACATTCATTCAATACATGAAAATGTAGCGCTGATCGTGAATTATTGCAAGAAAGAGCACGATTTCTGATGCAAAGCGACAAACTCTCTGACAGCCGTCCGTTTAGAAGCCGAAAGAGCTTTTTCTGAACACTGATACCACCCTTTTTCCTTATCAAATTTATAGGTCCAGGAAACATCCTTATTTGGGTTTTTTTGCCAATGAAGAATGATGGCCCCAGGCATGTGTTTACCGGAAATATTGCAGAATGACCCGGTAGAAAGAAGTAATTTCTTAATAACAAACGACCGACTCGTAGCAAGCCGTACTCCATCATGAATAAAAAATTTTTCAACAAAATCCTGTACATCCTCAACATCAGGACAAGCTCGAGCATCGATACATTCGAAGATGTGTTCCATCTCGTGTGCTTTGCCCGACAAAAGATAGGGCACAGATCCATCTAAGATGATTGGTGATGACATTGTTCGTTCCTTTACCCACAGAACAGTGCGATTGCTCACACATGTTGGCTCTTGATGATCAATCACTTGCACGTGATTATCGACACATAACGGTTGGCAATGAGCCTTCGCATCAATCACCTGCGGCAAATTTGACGGCAACACTTCTAAATCATCTTCATTATCATTGCTTTCGGCACTAAGAATAAAACTTTGGTATGCAGCTGCAACATCAGCCGCGCCAACGGTTCCTTGATGTAAACGATTTTCCAACGAATCAAACAACTGATCACAACGAGGCAAAGAGACATACGGCAAGGCATTCCAGGTGCTCAAGCTCGTCGCATCATCCATTACATTGGTCTTGGTGCTCACTAAATCAAGTTCTTCCGTTGTCAACATACTCGGACTAATATTGAGCGTTGTTGCATCGGTTGATGATTCAAGCACTACCGCCATCGGAGTTCCTTGCTCACGCAATTGACTGACAAGTTCTTTCATGTACATTCGGTTCGCCCCCCCGGCATAACACGAATTTATGGTAACTAATCCAGTACCTTTTGGTGTAAGCACATGCTTAATCAAACCAACGAAATCATTAACCTCCATGCCAGCCATCATATCATGCGCATACCCAGCAGCAACGGTGCCACCATGCCCACATACTTTGACACACCATGTCTGATGATGTGTTGCAGGGCGTACAATATCACGCACACATGCTCGAACAATACGTGCTAATTCTTTTTTATCAATTTCTCTTCCTTCATAGCGACCAGAAACTAAACCCTTATGATCACCATGATCATCCACATACACACGCGTTACCTCACATCCAGGACATATTTTATTGAGTCCACAGATATTAATAACATCGGTCAAAGTCGTACAACATGTTCCATTATTGTTACGAATCATACGCTGATTACAAAGTTCCTGGATAACATCATCAAGTGTCTCTTGCTTGCCACCAGCCAACGAAACAGAGCACATTGATTCAAGAACACGTCGCGGTATCATCAGATATCCAACAGGCAGATGCTCCTTGTTCAAACGATAGACAATCCAATTACGATCAAAACACTGGCCATGATCAGGGGCTCCCACCTTACACAACGTAAAAAATGAAATGAGATCATCATACAATACTTGTCGCTTGTTTCCTGCTCGATTCAAAAGCTGTTCATGCATTGCCTGTGCGCGAGCAAGCTCACGCTTAACAGTTTCCTGCCATCCAGCAGGCTGTTGATATAAATAACGACGAATTTTTTGAGTTTTTTTGATAAGAGGGTTTAAATCAATCCCGCGTTTACCATTCCACACACCGGAACGACAATGTCGGTATCCTTGGACAATATTATCAAAAACATGACCGCCTATAACCAAAATCGGTGACGCCTGTTGCGCAATCAAATGTTTTAAATCATCAGTAATGGCACCATCATTATGCACCTCAGTCTCACCATCAATAACAAGGGCAAGGCGCAGAACCGTATCTTTATGGCCATTAAACCGTACACCAAGAAACAAAGCTGCACTCAGTACGAGTACGCCCGTTAATAATCGAAAACCTCCAAACAATTTCATAACCCCCAAACCCCTCTTACATAAATCTTTTCAAATACAAAGCCAAAGCACTAACACCCTGATCACTGACATAGTGATATGCTGTCTGGTTATTTGCATCACGCGCATTCACCTCAACCTTTTTGTCAGTCAAGAGATCAACAATTTTTTTACGATCTGCAAGCCACTGCATTGAAATAGTATAGAGAGGTGAAAGTGGTACAATAAAAGGAACATCGCTTCCTCGAAAATAACACTTCCCCATGGCACAATGAAGAGGCGTTACATCTTTGTCAGCTTTCGCGTTTGCATTAGCACCATGCTCAAGCAACCATTCAACAATATTCGCCTTCCCATACAAACATGCATAATGAAGTGGCGTCAGCCCATACGGCGTAAATTCTCTCATAATCGCTGCATTATCCCCACAGGCCTTAATAAATTTAGCTGTTATCGCAACAACTGAAGTACGTTGAGCTACATCAAAAATACGTTGTAAAATGATGCTGTTCCAATACTCATCGCTCGTATTTAAATCACCATTCCAATGCTGCCATTGTGTTACCAACACTCTATAATGAGAACCGTATCCAAATGTTATCTTGGAAAAAGCCTCTTTAACAAAGGCCTCTTTTGAAAGGGGTTCATGATAACTTCGCCACCAATACTCCATCACACAAAACAATGTGATAATTGTTTTTTTGAGATCTTTAAAATTTCTGTTAATAATGAGCTCACGTTCTTGCTTCAAAAAGCTTTCAATTTTTTGAGATATCTTTGAAAAACGTAATGTTTTTTGCTGATCCCAACAACATAATAAAACCGATTTATATATATCATCATTCTTAGATAAATCTCTTTCTAAATATGTACGAGCCCTATCAATACATGACGTATCACCCTTGTGTTCAAACTTGACATGAATCAAATAAGGATTCGGAACAGACCCGCTTGCCTGTCTCATCGCAAAACAAGAAATAGAACAAAAAAGACTTAATAATATGAGCTTCTTAATAATCATAAACCCCCGTACAGATCTATTATTTAAAACAAGACAAATAGTCAGCCAACTCAGCATGTCCATTCGATCTTGCATAATTATATGCTGTGTAATTATAGGAATCACAGGCTTTAAGATCAGCGCCGTGTTGAGCCAAAAGACTAATAATTTGCTTGCGTTGAGCAATCTGTTGTTTATAAAACGCTTGATTATCTAAATTATTAAGAGGCTGCAAGAAGATCTGAACAGGCCCAAATTCATTTCTCAAAAAGCATGTACCCATAACACAATGAAGAGGGGTCACCATCTTGCGTGCTTTCATAGCTACATTAACTTTATGACTAAGTAACCATTCCACCATAGCAATATTTCCCCTCAAACAAGCATCATGCAATGGAGTCAAACCAGAATAATCTTGCTTATTAAGAATTGCTTGTATGTTCTCAAATCCTATTGCAAGCAAAGCTCTCGTTAAATTTTCTAGCAATAGATCAGCCATCCTATGATCGTAATAAATAGCAGCAATATGAAACACCGTTTTCCCACAATAACTGGCAAAAAAGATTTTTTCGATATCACGATCACTAGCGCTCTCTACTAAAAGTCTCACCACCCCAAATATCCATGGATAAGAATGTTTAGCAGATAAAACATACAATAATGGGCTTACCGGCACAGTAATCATGTTCCGCGCAAGAAGAGCATCGTCACTTTCAACAATAACCTTCTCTATCATGCCAACAAATGCATCATTCCTAAAATGTTCAGCTTTATCAAAAACATATTGCAGTAAGAGGCTATTGCAAACTTCATTACTCATAGCAACGTTATCCAGTTGTTTCCAATATTCTATCCATAATCTACAAAGAGGACATTGCTGTTCAATTTGTTCGGCAAAAACCATTCGATTAATCTTCTCATTCTTTGAATACTGCCTTTGCCATTCAACGTTCAATTTCTCGAAGAATGACAACATTGTATCTTTTAACTCTTCAAAATTCTCGTTAAAAAAGGCCTTCCTACCTTTTTTAAATAAAATATCAAGAATCTCCTTGCCCTCTGCGGTGAGAAAACTTTTTTTCTTGGGACCAACTTTAATAAACCATGAAAATTTGGGCTTTGAGGCGACGTCGATCCAATCCATCGCCAAACAAGAAACAGAACAAAAAAGACTTAATATTATGAGCTTTTTAATAATCATAAACCCCCGTACATATGTATTATTTAAAACGAGACAAATAGTCAGACAACTCGGTATGTCCATTCACTATTGCATAATCATATGCTGTGCAATTAAAGGCATCACAGGCTTTAAAATCAGCACCATGTTGAGCCAGCAGATCAATAATTTGCTTACGCTGAGCAATCTGTTGTTTATAAAAAGCCTGATCATTACAAGGCGCTGAAAAAAATACCGTAGCGATCTCTGCATTATTAAGTAAATAAAGACTCCCCATAACACAATGAATTGCTTGTATATCATTACGAGCTTTCGCATTTACGCATGCCCCATGTTTAAGCAACCATTTTGCCATAGCAATATTTCCTCTCAAGCAAGCATCATGTAATGGCGTTAAGCCACAACAATCTTGTTGATTAAGAATTACTTGTATACTTTCAAAGCCTATTGAAATCAATGCATTACTCAGATTTTTTAATAAAAAATCAGCAATCGTTTCATCATAATAGATAACTGCAATATGAAATACCGTTTTCTCAGACCCAGAATAAGCAAAGTTCTTCTTAATATCTTTGTCGCTGATACATTCTACAAAAAGCTTCACTACATCAAAAAGCCATGGGGCAGAATGGTGCCAATATAAAACATACAACAACGGGCTGAATGGTTTGGCAATCATTCTTCGAGCAAGAAGTGTATCGTCACTCTCAACAATAACCTTCTTTATCATGCCAATAAATTCATCCTTCTTAAAATGTTCAGCATTATCAAAAACATATTGTAGCAAGAGACTATTGATCATTTCATCGCTTATTCCAATACCCTTCAAACGCTCCCAATAGTCTATCCACAACTTCACCCCAGGACATTGTTGTCTAACTTTTTCGGCATAAAGCATAAGCTGCTCAATACCTATTCCAGATCCTTGCCATACGAAATCCAATTTCTGAAAAAAGGACCCCATAATGTCCTTTAATTGTTTTACATCCCCTCTTAATAAAGCGCCTTTGCCGGCTTTAAATAATTTATTCAGAATTATTTTGCTATCTTTATACAAAACACCCTTGTTTTTAGGGCCAACTCTAATAAACTGCCCTGGAGCTAATTTTTGAGTAGCAACAGAATTATCCATCGCCAAACAAGAAACAGAACAAAAAAGACTTAATAATCTGAGCTTTTTAATAATCATAAATACCCCACCGATCTTATTTAAGACTCTTCAAAAGTAAATACGTAGCCAACGGTTTCTGTCCCTGCCATTTTGCATAATCATGAGCCGTTAATTTGTAGATATCACAGGCATTCACATCGGCATGATGCGTAAGCAACAAATCAATAATTTGTTTGTGTCTCTCAATTTGTTGTTGATAATCACTCTGATCTTTTTTTAACACACTAACTGGTTCGGTTCCATCTTTGTAATATCCTCCGGTAGCACAATGAAGTGGCCTTATATCGCCATTGGCTTTTGCATTAGCATCAACACCAGCATTTTGTTTAAATAGCCAGTTAACTACGTCAACATTTCCATGTAAACAAGCAACATGCAACGGAGTGAAACCTTTATTATCTCTTGTATTAAGGAGTTCGGTTTTATTTTTGTGCAGCAATGTAGTCAATTCGTCTAATAAAAAGTCTGCAATAACATCATCGCAACATATTGCCACACAATGAAAAATCGTTTTGCTCAAGTCTTCTTTAGCGGAATCGGTCAATGTACTAACATGTTGCAATAAAAAGCCCAATACTGCTGATATCCACTGAGCTGATCCGTAATGACGTAAAACATAAAGAAGAGGGGCTTCATTACCAACCAGAAAGTTCTGTGTAAATGCTGCATCATCATTTCCATCACAAAATTCAATGAAAGCAGCTAATATTTCCATAATTTCATTTTTTTTAAAGTAGTCTGCGCTATCCAAAATATATTGAAGTATGAGGCTGTTCCATCTTTCTTGTGTAACATTATTAGAATCCCAATACTGCCAATAAGTTGCCCATAGCCTGCAGTCAGGACATTGAGCAATTATATCATGAGCAAATTCTTGCCGTGTACATTTCTCACGATAAGGAACCCATTTTTTCTCTAAGAATTCAAAAAATGATTCCATGAATTCATAAAGCTTTTCAATATTTTTGTTAGCTGTTGCACCCAACCCTGAATTACATAAATTGTTTATTTTTTGAATAAAAGAAAGCCCATCATAATCATTATCCGTCTTTTCATTATTATTTGGATTTGGTACGACATCAACATCTGATAGGTCATCACTTGATACAGTATCACCCTGTTGGCTAACGTCCTGAGATGATTCAGATGCCGCTGTTTGTTGGGCTATTGCCTCTGAATTTTGTGAATAGGAAACAGGGGACACTGTGGATATTTGAACCAATAACACCTTCCTACACAAATCTTCATGCATTAAAGACAAACCATAGGCACGATAGATACTTGGTTCCTTTTTCTTAGACCCTATTTTAATAAAATGAGGCTTAGCAGGAACTGATGATTTGACTACACTAGAGGAAGTAGCTGCGCGAGAGCAGCCAGAACTCTCCATAGACAAGCCAAACGGCAAGTAGAAAAAACAGAAACCTAATAAAAAAATATAGTTTAAAAAATACATAATACCCCCATTGAGAAGTAAACAATTTGTAATATTTTAGCCAAAATATTACAAGCAGTCAAAAACTCGTTAATTTCAAGCTTTTAAGAGGCTTTTTTGAGACTTTTTTCAGTTTTGCTACCATTTTTAAACATGTTATTATTGAATGTTTTTAATGTTAATGTAGTACTACATTGAAATTGAGATATTTTAAACTCAAAAAGGGTGGTCAGTTTATCATGAATTCCTTTCAAATTCGCCAAAAATTTTTAGATTTTTTTGCATCAAAAAATCATACTATTGTTCCAAGTTCATCGCTTATCCCAGCTCAAGATCCAACACTGCTGTTTGCCAACGCCGGAATGAACCAGTTCAAAGACATTTTTCTTGGTAAAGAAAAGCGATCCTACACACGCGCCACCACCTGCCAAAAATGCGTTCGAGCCGGTGGCAAACACAATGACCTCGATGCCGTTGGCTTTACCGAACGTCATCTCACCTTTTTTGAAATGCTCGGTAATTTCTCATTCGGCGATTATTTTAAAAAGGAAGCTATTCCTTTTGCATGGGAATTTTTAACTAAAGAAATACACCTCCCTGCAGATAAATTACATGCCTCTGTTTACAAGGATGACCAAGAAGCGTACGACATTTGGCACAAGACAATAGGGCTTCCACAAGAACGCATCATCCGTCTCGGCGAAAAAGACAACTTTTGGCAAATGGGTGATACAGGTCCTTGCGGCCCTTGCACTGAAATTTACATTGATCGTGGTGCAGACAAAGGCTGCAAACAACCAACGTGTGCACCTGGCTGCGATTGTTCTCGGTTTGTTGAAATCTGGAACCTTGTTTTTATGCAATTTGATCGCCAAACAAATGGCGAACTCAAGCCACTAACACAAACCGGTGTTGACACCGGAATGGGACTCGAACGCCTCTGTATGTCCATGCTTGGCAAAGATAATGTTTATCAAAGTGATATATTCACAACACTCATTGCACGTATTCAAGAGATTACAGGTGTTTCTTATGCAACTGCTGATACCAACACCAAAGCAGCCTTTCACGTCCTGTCTGACCACGTCCGCTCAAGCTCACTCTTGATAGCAGACGGATGCACGCCATCGAATGAAGGTCGCGGCTACGTATTGCGTAAAATTATTCGACGCGCAGCCCTATTTGCTCAAAAGCTTTCACCTAAGCTCGAATTGTTTCCTCAATTGTCAGAAACATTTATTACGTTCTTCAGCCCTGTGTATCCAGAACTTGAAACAAGCAAAAAGCTTATTCTTAATTTACTTACCAATGAAATAGAGCGCTTCAATACTAACCTACAACAAGGCAAAATTTTCTTTGAACGTTATTTGGAAGACAACAAAAAACAGGGCCTCAAAGAATTTACCGGTGAACAAATTTTCAAACTCTATGATACCTATGGTTTTCCACCTGAACTCACACGCGTACTTGCAAACGAGCACTCTATGAATTTGGATATGCCAGGGTTTGAAAGTGAAATGAAAAAACAACAAGAACAATCGGGTAAAAAAACAACCGTTTCTGATCAAGATCCGCTCATTACACACAATGTTGAAACCAAGTTTGTTGGATATCAATCCACAAGTAGCACAAGCAAGATTATTTTTGTTTCTTATACCGATGATCACTTGTGGCTTATCACCGAAGAATCACCATTCTATGTTGAATCAGGCGGACAGGTGAGCGACTCCGGCACAGTAATCATCAACAACATTACCTATCCCGTCATTGAACTGAAAAAGGTTGGTGATCTTACTCACCCAGCCATCGCCCTCAAACTAGCACGACCAAAGACAACGACAACGACACAATCAGCTGAACCGGTCAAAATCGGTGACATAGCCACGTGCACCGTCGCCGAACAAATACGTACCAACACACAAAAAAATCATACCGCTACGCACCTACTTCAAGCAGCGCTCGTTTCTGTTCTTGGTACACAAATTAAACAAGCAGGGTCATTAGTATGCGACACCTATCTTCGTTTTGACTTCAATCATCACGAAGCACTCACCAAAGAACAAATCGATGCTATCGAAACATTGGTTAACCAGCATATTATGGCTGACGTTGCTACCAATATTTTCACGACAACACTTGCCAAAGCACAAGCGGAGGGAGTAACCGCCTTTTTTGGTGAAAAATATAACCCAGAGAATGTTCGTGTTATCCAAATTCCAGGCATTTCTGCTGAACTGTGTGGGGGAACACACGTAACACGCACCGGAACCATCGGATGTTTTAAGATAACCAGTGAGGCAGCTCTTTCCAGCGGTACACGTCGTATTACGGCCGTCACGGGGCCAGAAGCAGTAAAGCTGTTCCAACTCTCCTTCGGAACGATCAAAAAGCTTGGTGAAGAATTTAAAGCAAAATCAGAAGAGGTGTATGCTGCGGTGCAAAAATTGCAAGAACATTATCAAGCCTCATTGACCACCATCAAGCAGCTCAAAAAACAAATTGCGCAAGCGCAGATTCCTACATGGCTTGCTCAAATGCAAATCATCAACAACACCCCAACACTCTATCTTGAACTTGAAGAAATTGGCAGCGATGAACTTAAAGGCATTGCCCAAACGCTTGAAAAATCAAAACCAGGGGTCTATCTCTTGGTAAGCAAAGATCCAGCAACAAATCGCTATGCTTATCTTGGGTACAAGGCCAAAGGGGTTGCGCTCGATCTTAAAACACTTGCTGCTATTCTGAAAACATCATTCGATTGGCGCGGCGGTGGCAATGATTCCTTGATTCAAGGTGGCGGAACCGCAAAACCAACGAATGCACAACAATTGTTTGCTGAATGGCTTAAAAAGGGCAAGTAAAAATGAACGGCCCGCATGGTTCGAGACGCGATACTACGTATCGCTCCTCACCACGAACGGGCCTAATCAGAATTAATATGAAGCGCACACCGGCTTAAAAGCCGGTGTATCACGCGAAAGTCAACCCTACTTCGCTAAAGCTTCTAGGATTAAAAATTGATAGATCCCGTTCGTGGTGAGGAACAAGGCCTTGGGCCTAGTGTCTCGAACCATGAACCCCTCACTTCAACAACACAACCACGTCAGGATTATCGCGATCGGATGATGGCTGTCCGGTGATCCAATTGACAGCATATTCTTGTAGATTTGGATCGCTGTAAAAATGTTTTTTATTGAATTTTAATGATTTATAAAACGACAGCCACAGCGGATACGCCGTACGTCCGGACAATAAGCCAATCGGTTTATTATCATCCCTGCCAACATACACCGCTGTTGTCAGCGATGGCGTTGCACCAACAAACCAACTTGTTGCCGATCCATTCGTCGAACCGGACTTGCCAATAGCATCCGCATCAAACCATCCGGCTACTCCATCGCGTCGTTGCACCATGAGCATACGTAACGACAACAAATTAACCATCTTCGATGTTAACCGAGTATCAATTACGCGAACACTCGTTGCTGGCTCACATTCCCACAATTTATTACCTGCTTCATCCTTAACCCACTCAATCAATTGTGGTTTAACATACATACCATTGTTGGCAAACACATTGAACGCTGCCACATTTTCCTCTGCTGTCACTTCAGCAGTCCCAAGCGCCGCAGAAGGATATGGCGAAACATTATTGATCCCAAATAAACGAGCCCATGGAATCACATATTCCGCACCAATCTTTAAAAAAAGCTTGATGGTAATAATATTATTCGACAACGTCAAAGCACGAGCTAACGTCATCGGACCATCAAAGGAATCATCCCAATTCGTTGGCCGCCACACATCACCACGAGGTAGGGTAAGTTCATATGGTTCGTCAACAAACACACTATCCATCTCAATCCCAGCTTTCATGGCCAAAGCATAAATAATCGGTTTAAATGATGACCCCATTTGCCGACGAGCCTGAAACACGCGGTTGAACTGCGATTGCTTAAAATCATAGCCTCCAACCACCACTTTAATCTGGCCACTTTCTGGTTCAATGGAGATCATACCGCCATTCAACGCAGGACCTTTGATAACACGTAAATCGGTCATCACTTTCCTAAACGCCGCTTCAGCCTTTTCTTGCATGCCTTTATTGATAGTAGTTTTAATCCTCAGCCCCTTGGTATAAAGCGCCTCCTTACCAAATTGCTGCTCCGCCCACACCCTGATCCACTCCTGCAAATATAAACGTATAGGATTACCAGGAACAAAATCTTGAATCTGCAACCGCCGTGCAATCGCTTTTTTATACTCATCTTTGGTAATCAAATCGAGGTTATACATACTCTGCAGAACCACATCACGGCGACGTTTTGCATTCCCGGGAGCATTGAGTGGCGAATACAAACGTGCCGACTTTGCCACCGCAGCCAACGTAGCAGCCTGGTCAAGTGTTACCGTTTCCAGTGATATATTCCAAAAACGTTTTGCCGCAGCCTCAACACCATAAATTCCACGACCAAAGTACATATTATTTAAATACAATTCTAAAATTTGTTCTTTTGACAGCTGTCGCTCAAGTTGCAACGCCAGCAATACTTCCTGGAACTTGCGAGACCATGTGCGTTCGTAGGATAAAAACATCCCGCGCGCAAGCTGCTGCGTAATGGTACTGGCACCTTGTACCTTGCGCCAATGATAGAGATTAACAAACGTAGAACGAAGAATACCGCGCAGTGAAATACCATAATGTTCAAAAAAACCATGATCTTCTGCCGCCACAAACGCTTTGATAACAACAAGGGGGATTTTGTCATATGAAATAGTCGCTCGTTTATCCAATTCAAAACGCGCGAGTTCTGCTCCTTCATCATCGAGAATAACGGATGGGCGCACGGTCTTGTATGCATCAAGAGCAGAAAAATCAACCCAGTCTTTTTCCATAAGAAACACCCCAGCGCCAACAATAGCACTGAAGATAATAAAAAACGCAGCAATAAGAACTCGTTTGAGCATTTGTGTCGCCTTTGGTTTTAACAGTACTCATGGTCGAATATCTCGAACCATAGGCCATTAATTCACGCTTGGGATCAACAGAATAGCAGGGAGAAAGAAAGAGTCAAAAAAACTCTCCCATTTCTACTTGAAAAGCTGGCTCTGAGGTTATACGCCTAAAAAATTTAGTTTGAAAAAATCCCCATTCTGATATGGTTGATCCTAAAAGGAAAGGCTTTTCATGTTTACACAATTGTTCAGTAAAAACTATGTAATACAAACGCATCTACAACCCCACCAGACATTTTGGGGAACATTTCGAAGATGTACAAGCCCACGACAAATAATTTTCAGCATGTATCTGTTCAGCGCATTAGTATTACCACTGACCGCACACGCCAATAACTCCCTAGAAAAAAAATTTACTCATGATACAAATTTA
Source organism: uncultured Pseudomonadota bacterium (assembly GCA_964446935.1). GTDB lineage: Bacteria > Babelota > Babeliae > Babelales > RVW-14 > UASB124. The sequence goes on along the minus strand of CAYUQI010000025.1, from coordinate 3,802 downwards.
CTCATTGTAAAAAATAAAAGTGATACAGACATTTACGCTGCAACCTATTTAAAAAGAACTCTCCCTTTTGACTGCACAATAATAAGTGAAATACAAAAAATTCCAGCGCAATCGTTTACTACTTTTGAAAGGCCCGAAGGTCAAATGTTTTATGGAAGAAGATTGCTTTTCGCAAAAGACGAAGCATCATTAAAACCAACATTTGAGAAAGATGAATACCATTTAGCTGCCCACAAATCACTTCGATATATCAATGGAACTAAGTTTTATATAACGTCCAAAGATAACGTACTCCATTGTTCCAACCAATTTGAATGGAACATCATAAAACCAATTGCAAATTTTGTTACCACAATAAAAAATAAAATACTTAAAGCATTACTCAAAAAAGTTTCCGTTCATGAATATTCCAACACAGAAGCAACCGTTCGCGTACAAGAAGATATCTCCGAATCAGAAAAGATTTTCCTAGAACAGCGGAGAGATATTACTCAAAAGGCATTAGAAGAGATTATGGAGACGTCTCTATTACCAGAGGAAGTTCCAAATATCGCTGTTTGCTTCAGTGGTGGTAGCTATAGAGCAATGATAGCAGAAGTTGGATCACTCATTGCATTAGAAAAAATGGGACTCCTTGATTGTGTAACACATATTTGTACCCTATCAGGTTCTTGTTGGATAGCCCCGTGGACATGCAGCGAGGCTTCTCTCTTAGACTATAGAGAACAACTCAAAAAAAATGTAAAAATGTCACTTATCATAACACCACTCAACATCAAAAAAACTTCCAAACTTTTACTGACCAAAATGGCTTTTAAACAAAAAATTTCATTAATAGATTTCTTTGGAGCTTCATTGGCAACCAGACTACTCAGTGACTTGGCAAAAAATCCATACAAAATTTATTTATCGAAAACCTCAGAACACTGCGCTCATGGCAAAAATCCTCTCATGATTTATACAGCGGTAGACGCAACAACCGATTATAACTGGTTTGAAATGACCCCATATGAGATTGGAAGTATCAAATATAATGCATATGTCCCAACATGGGCATTTGGAAGAAAATTTGTCAATGGAAAATCTGAAAATTTTGCTCCAGAACATAGTTTAGGTTACTGCATGGGAATTTGTGGGGCTTCTTTCGCAGCAAGCTTTGAAGAAATTAGTGAGGCCCTTAAAAAATCAACCGCAAAAGATTTTTATGATTTGGTAGATTTTATTACATCACAACCGGATTGGGGAACCATCAGACTTTCACCTCTTCTCATTTATAATCCAACGTATGGACTTGATAACTGTCCTAATAAAAATGTAAAAAGACTTACGTTTGTAGATGCTGGGGTTGATGGAAACTTACCATTCCCTCCTGTCTTAAGAAAAGAACGAAAGATCGATATAATTTTAGCAATGGATTTTTCGGAGGGTGTAAAAAAATCCAACACACTAAAAAAAGCAGAAGCATACGCTAAAAAATACAACCTAAAATTCCCTAAAATTGATTACACAAACGTAGCCAAAAATCTCATAAGCGTGTTTAAAGACGAAAATGATCCTTCCGTTCCTACCATCATTTACGTACCATTGATCAAAAATGAAAGTTATTCACAAACATTTGATCCTGAAAAGGAAACAAGTTTGGGATATTGCTCGTCGGCAAATTTTGCATACTCTGGCAAACAATTTGAAGAACTCATTGGATTACCAGAGTTCACACTCATAGAACAAAAGAACGTAATTATTAACACCATAAAAGAAGCGATCTCAAGCAAGAATCGTGCAAAAATGGCATAAAAAAAGAAGCCCGCTCGGACAATAATCCGGGCGGACTTCTTTTTATTTAGGTTTAAAAAGCTAGAAATTAAATGCCAGCTGTCCACCCAACGTCCATGGGTAGATAATACGCTTGCCACCCACAGGAAGCTTGAAGAAGAAATGGATCTGTGGTTTGCAGCATTTGATCTCTTTGAAGAAATCGTAGTTCATACTAAAGATCAAATTGTGTGAATACCACTCATCAAGCGAACGTGCCGTATTAGCAATCATTGAATTAAATTGATTATCCTTTGGGGTCAGGCTATCGCTATCATGCTTGGCATACTCATACGCAAATTTGAGCGATAGACCTTTCCAGAAGTGGAACGCTTGCAGATACACATAAAACTTCCACAAGAAACCATAATCCATGCTTGCACGACCCTTATTAAGCAACAAGAAATCAGTTTGATGGATTTCGGTCTTCATGCGGCGTGTCTTCGTATGATCAAAGATCACTTCAAAGTCTGCCTCGACGCCTAATGCAATGTGATATTTAAAGTCCAGATCAAGTCCGATACCAAATGGCAAACCCCAGGCACCATCATTACCAAATGCTAAGCTAAAGGCTTTATCTTCATCCTTTTCAAGGCCAGTTGGAAACGAAACGCCAAGCTTTGCATGCAATTCAACGTTCTTGAGAGCCTCTTTGTTCTGTTCAAAATCCTTGAACCAATCAAGCATAACTGTCAAATCACCAATGTCCGTTTTATCCCAGTCGGTCAAGTCAAGGTTGCCATATTTTTTAGCAAAGGCTCGAATATCATTCGTCATTTGTTGTTGAACAACTAAATCATGCGCTGGAACAACAGCCAGATCACCACCGGTCAGATCTTCATAATGAGTATCATCAATCTCAGCATGTCTGATAGGCAACATGGCACTAATAGCAAGATGCCCTGCAAAATTAAATGGAAATTCATAACGAAGGTGTGGTGTAAAATCGACTTGTTCAAAATGACCTGTCCAACGGATGTGTCCACGAACACCATCATCAAATGCACCGCCTCCACCAACGCCACCCGGTCTCCATGCACCGCCAGCAATACGAAGTAATCTGTTCAGATTCAAAAAGTCTGCAGTTGCAACTGCAGTTGTTGGATTGTACAACGCTGCAATAGAAGATTCTGAATCATTGTGAATCTGCAAAACATTATGTTTGTCACCATCCCAGTTGCGGCAGTTGTGCGTCTCGCCCCACTCAATATTGAGGCCAATGCGGAATGGATCCTTGTCAGAAGCTGGTGGTAATCGCAATGCAGGATCGTATGGGGGGAAGAAGTTGGTTGGAGCAAAAGCGCTTGCCTCTGCCAACACCAGTAAGCTAACGCCTACTAATAACTTTTTTATTGTTTTTGTTTTCATCATAAACCTTTCCTTGCTACACCCTTTCTCTTTATATGTGGCCAAGAGATTTTCCCCTGGCCACATATATAAACCTTTAAGGATGGGGTTCTAGAGGGCGAAGCTCCCTAACCATTAACACGCACACCCCATTCACCAGGAACCATCACAACACCTGAAGCACCTTCACGCATAACACCTGCAACCCATTGGTAGTCATCAGTGTTAACATCCAACAAGCTTGTCACATCAGCGCTGCCAATCATTGATGAATTGATCTTATCGATTTCCAAATTCACATCGTTATCAAAATGTTTTGGTTGTGTGCTGTACGCAAACGTACCATCGACATCAGCACCTTGTTTGACATCGCTGTAGTCCAGAAGATCACCAGAGGTATTAGGTTTAACCACTGGTTTAACAGCATCGGCATTGACACCATTAGCATTTGCAGCAACGGGAACATCCAAACGGTACACTGAATCAGTAGTCACATCAGTACGATAAGGAACCCCGGCAGCCATTGCATAGGAATTACCATTACCTATGGCGACACCACCTCTATTATTTGACAGGAATTGTAGTTGCGTAACAAAATCAGTTGGCATGTTATCTTGTTTTACAGCTGCAGCATTCAGATTGC
>CAYUQI010000024.1:0-18331 GCA_964446935.1 uncultured Pseudomonadota bacterium | reverse complement strand
TTTGATTAGAAAACATGAGTTTTTTAAACCCGGCTGAATCCAGCCGGGTTTTTAATTGGAATGAAAGTTCCGGTATTAGAAGATATTGTTTGATAAAATTCTGTTTCTTTGATTGATGTGGGGCAATAAACATGGAAGCAACGTACTCTGGATACTCAAGAACATAAAAAAAGGCTTTATGCGGCTGCATAGCATCTGTAAAAATTGTATAAAAGTCATCAAAAGGTGGTTTTTGAAAAGGATTTGAGGTGAGGGTATCAGTACATACCAGGGCTGAAGCTTTAAGAGATGAATCATTGTGGCAGGCTTCACGATAATCTTCAGCTGAAGAAAATATGTTGATTGCAATTGCATTGTTATTGAGCATTGCAAATGCAAGAAGGTTCATAAGGATTCCTTGGCTTGATGTAATGTTGGTTGCTGTGAACTGGGTGATTTTTTCTTGGCCTTTAGTTTTAACCGATTGAGGGATCTGGGCCATAGTGCTTTGATATAATGGATCAATAAAATTAAGTGTTAGGTGTGTAAATCCTGCTTGTAGTAACTTATTGATAATTAAAAAGTCTTGTAATAGCCAACCACTACCAAAACTTGTATAGACAAATTGTTTGCCTTTATCAGAAAAATTATCTGTGATGTGTTTAACAACAGCATTTTCAAAGCATTTTCGAACATGTGCAAAATAGGGAGCCCCTATAGCTCCTAGTTTCCTTTTTCTTGTAAGAGGACACGTCGATTGTGTGCATTCAGTAAGACCATATGAGAGTGGGGCTGTAACTGGTGATTCTTGTTGCTGGTTAATGAGCTGCTGGGAGAATTTAACGTTAACACCATAGATATGTTTTTCATCGGAAATAGGTCTTTTTTCTGCTGCATCAAGATTATATGAAGTGATGCAGACAATACTTACAAAAAATAACCATAATTTCTTATACATAAAACCCCCATTGTAATAATCAATATATAATTTAATGATAAATAAAAATTACAAAAATGCAAAAATGTGTTAGTTTTTCGCAGAAATATGTTGTTTTTCAAGCAGATTAATTAATGAATTGAGTAAACTTGCATCATCATTAGTAGTATGAAGACAATTAAGAACGTCCTGGCGTAATGATGAAGATGGGGTTTTATTTTGAGCAGCAATATGTGCAGCGTAGGGTATGCATTTAGTTGCCAAAAGATCTGCGAAATAATCACTATAACTTTTGCATGCTTGACGGTCATTTGTGTAGAGGACGTTTTCACTGTTGCGTGTGTTAGCGGCAACCGTCCAATTAAATGAGCCTGTCCAAACTAATGTATTATCAATAATGACGAATTTATTGTGCATGATAGGTGTGTTGGAAAACCATTTGTCGTTTGCTGATACCTCAAAACCTTTTTTATTGGGATGAGGGTTAAAAACAAACACTGCAATGTTGTTTTGTGTAAGTAGTTCTGCTTTGCCATACTTGCTATCGGTACTAATAGGATCAAGAATGATTTTTATGTCTATATTACGAGCTTTTGCTTTGATGAGGGCTTCTGCTATTGTTTTGTCAGTAAACAAGTATTGTGCTGCATAAATTGTTTTTTGGGCTTCATTGATGAACTCAATCAGCTTTTTCGTTGGTTTGTCATTGGGTGAGAAAAGAGTTGCAATAGAGGCGTGGCTTGCTGTGAGAGTATAGGCAACAACGACGAATGTTAGCAATGCATGACGAATGAGGGTTTTCATGGTATCTCCTTTTTGTTGAATTTGAATGTATTCTTACTTCGAGTTCGCCATATGACTTGTTTCTCAGGGTGAATGATGATCTTGTCCCGTTCGTGGTGCCGCCCACCGAAGCGGGCTCACTTTCGCCCAGGTGGCTACGGTGGTCGGTGCGAAGGCTGGGAGGAGCCCAAAGGGCGTCTCGAACCATGAATTCAAAATTAATTGGCTGCTAATAAAAATAGTATTAGAACTAATAAAAAATTTCATGGTGTTCATGGTTCGAGACAGCTGCTATATAGCTTCCTCATCACGAACGGGATTATCTAATACGTACTATGTAAAGTCGTTTTTTCACGAGCCGATAATAAAAACCGTCTTACTACTTCAGCTTTTTATCCTGAACTTCATACCCAAGTGTTTTAAGTTTGTCGCGCAACTGATCGGCCAACGCCCAGTTTTTGTCATGTCGAGCTTGTTCTCGCTGTTTAATCAATGTTTCAATTTCTGGTGTAATAGCAATGGTTTTTTCTTTGATCGGTTGCAAGGTGAGTCCAAGCACTGTGTGGAGTAAGGTGTATACGAATGATCGAAGCTTTTGGTCGTCTTTCAAGGCTGCAAGATGTTCAAAAATAAGTCCTAAAAACTTGGGTGTATTCAGGTCATCACAGAGTGCTGCGAGCATCGCCTGTGCCACTGGATTGGTGGTTGCATAGTCAGCAAGTGAGCTGAATGTTGCTTGTTTAGATGTTTCTCCTTCAAGGTGGTTGATGAGCTTTTTGTAGGCTGTTTGCGTTGCCTCAAGTTCATCATCCGAATAATCGATCGGAGTACGATAGTGATGTTGAAGATAAAAAAAGCGCAATACCATAGGATCTTTAGTTTGTAAGATGGTGTGTAGAGCAATGATGTTGCCTAATGATTTTGACATCTTTTCTTTATTGATATTAACAAAGGCGTTGTGCATCCAGATGGTTGCTAGTTGTTTATCGTGCAAGCTTTCCGATTGCGCGATTTCATTTTCGTGGTGGGGGAAGATAAGGTCCATGCCACCACCGTGAATATCGAGTGTTGAGCCCAATAATTTGTTAGCCATGACGGAGCATTCAATATGCCAACCTGGTCGGCCGTAACCCCATGGCGATTGCCAAAACTGCCCGTCTGTGTTTCCCTTCCAGAGGGCAAAGTCTGCAGGATGTTTTTTCTTATCATTAACATCAACACGAGCTCCGGCAAGCATGTCATCAAGGTTGCGTTTTGAAAGCTTTCCGTAGGCCGGAAATGAAGCGATATCAAAGTAAACATCATGATCAAGTACGTAGGCATGCTTTTTTTCAATGAGTTTTACAATAAAAGCAATAATATCGGCAATGTAGGCAGTGACTCGTGGTTCATGGTCTGGTTGCAAGCAGTTGAGGTGAAGTGTGTCTTGGTGAAAATGTTTAATAAAAAAATCTGCAACGTCTTGATACGTTTTTCCTTGTTGTTGTGCTTTGGTGATGAGTTTGTCGTCAATATCAGTGATATTGCGAACATAGGTGACCGGATATGAGAGAAATCGGAGAAGGCGAACAAGGACATCGAAGGTGACATACACACGACCATGACCAATGTGGGCATAGTCATAGGGTGTTATGCCGCATACATAGAGTTTTAAAGGTTCTTGTGCATGCGGCGTTAGAATTTCTTTTTTCTTAGTAAGTGTATTAAATAGTTGAATGTTCATTCTTACTTTCCAAAAATAGTAGTAACAGCTTCCTTGAGCTTTTCTTTCGTTGTTGAGCCAATAATACGCTTGCTTTCGTCAATCTCTTTGCCATCCTTGAAGAACATGATCGTAGGAATCCCACGGATGCCATACTGATCTGCAATTGCTTGGACTTGGTCAACGTCAATTTCAACGAACGTATATTGATTACTCATTTCCTTCGCAACGTCATACACATAAGGTTTAGTTGCTTGGCAGGCTCCGCACCATGGAGCGCCAAGGTACACAACGACCGGTTTGGTTGCTTTGATAACATTACTCTCAAAGTCGGCTTGGGTGGTTATTTTCAGTGCAGTTGGCGCACTTTCTGCCTGCGCTTGCTGTTGTGGTTGTTGTTTATCACAGCAGCACGAGAACCAACGGCATCCAGAGAACAGGAAGAGGCTTGTAGTAGCGATGCTTAGATATGTTATTTTATTCATTTGGATCCTTTGGATTTTGGGGGATTGTATCAAAAAACAACATGAAAATTATCATAATCTAGAAAATACCATCCTGTAAAGCTACCTTAAGAAAGAGGGTTTTAGATATTGATAAGGTGGTGTATGAAAATAACGAGAGATAGTTTCCGCCGTATACTGTGGACGGTGCTTATTGGCTTTGTGTTTGTACGGATTTATCAGCATAATTTAATTATTGGCTTACGATATGAACGGCAGCGACTTGCCCAAGAGATTGGACAACTTGAAAAGCAACGCAATGAGTTGTTAGCTGATTGGTATCAAAGTCAGGATCCGGAGCGGTTGCATGCTCTTGCATGCGAAGCATGGGGTATGAGCCCCGTTTCTGTTGATCGAGTGATTATTCTTGAGCCAGATAAAAACGATATTGATTTTATTGGAACTTCATCGTCAGCTGCCACATTGCAAGCGATGGGAGTGCTTGATGTCATTATGGGACGAACAGGGGGGCCTCATGTTGGCGCGTGATTATAAAATTCGTGTTTTTATAGTATTTGCCTGTTTTGTTATATTATTTGCGGTTATTATTATTCGATTGTTTCTCTTGCAAGTGCATCAAAAAGATTTTTTTAATATTCTGGCCAAGCAACAACATGAGCTGACCATTACGCTTAACCCTCGTCGAGCCATTATTTATGATCGTACCGGGACTTTTCCGTTGGCGTTTAACCGCGAAGTGCCTTCTGCGTTTTTAGTGCCGCAGCAATTGATCGAGCCTCAAAAAACATTACGATTTTTAAAAAAATATTATCCAGAGGTGCATCAGCGAGTTGTGAATAATCCTGATAAACAGTTTGTGTGGCTTGATCGTAAATTGACATCTGAAAAGGCGCAATGGTTAGTCAATCAAAAGTTACAGGATGTGCATGTTATTGGAGAGTTTAAGCGGTTTTATCCTTTGGTTGCTACTTCGCAACTTCTTGGGTTTACCGATATTGATAATATTGGCACCGCAGGTATTGAATTAAATTTTTCAAAACAATTGGGTGGGTTGCCTAAAAAAGTTCGATGCGAGCGTGATGCGCGTTCCGGGCTTTTTTATTTTGAAAAAGCCATTCAGCGGCATGGTAAGAAAAGTAAACCGTTGACGTTGACGGTCGATAGTACCTTGCAATCGTTGGCATACCATGAATTGAAAACGACCGTTCATAACCTGAATGCTAAGCTTGGATCAGTGATTATCATTAATCCTGACAATGGAGAGATAGAGGTAATGACCAACTATCCATCATTTGATCCTAATCAAAAGGGGGTTCCTTCGCTTGAAATGATGAAAAATAATGGGGTTAATGAGTGTTATGAATTTGGTTCGGTGATGAAAGCCTTCTGTGCCTTGGCAGCATTAGAGGAAGATGTTGTGCAACTTGATGAACCGATCGATTGTGAAGGACGCTATGGATACATTGATGGAGTTAAGATAGAAAATCCAACGATTGCATTGTTGAATAAGCTTGCTCAAAACAATAATATGTTACCATTTCGTGATGTTATTCGTTATTCAAGTAACGTTGGCATAGCTAAAGTTGCTAAACGATTAGGGCCTCGTTTGTATATGCACTTGCGTCGATTGGGGTTTGGATCTCGAACGGAAGTTGAATTCCCTGGCGAACGAGATGGGTTTGTTAATCCTCCGGAACGGTGGAGTAAACCATCGTTGATTGTTATGTCTTTCGGCTATGAATTAATGGCAACACTCATGCAATTGGCCAAAGCCTTTTGTATTATCGCCAATGGCGGTTATGAAGTAACGCCCACACTGATTAAACATGATCACGTAGTGAGTAAAGGCAAGCGTTTGTACAAAGAGCAGACTATCAATCAATTAAAAGATGTTTTGCAGAAGGTGTGTGAAAAGCATCAAATCCCTGGCTTTTTGGTCTTGGGCAAAACAGGAACGGCTCGTTGCGTGCGTGATGGTAGATATACTAACCAAGCTCATAATTATACGTTTGCTGGAATGATTGAAAAGGGTGATTACCGTCGGGTTTTTGTAACCTTTGTCAAAGAACCGGAAAAAACAGGGTTATGGGCGTCAGAGGTTGCTTTGCCTTTGTTCAAAACAGTTGCACAACGGACGGCGGTTCATAGCATGGTTCATCACCGATTAGCGTAGTTCTAATGTCCGTTCAGGGGTGGCTATATAAATTACGATGCTTTCGTTTCGTTCACAGGTTTCTCTGTTTTCGTTGGTGAGAGCTCTCCTAAACGAGCAAAGAGCTGTGCCAATAAACTTTGGATGATCGCATCAGCCCACAAAGCTTTGGTTTGTTCTGCCGATGTTCGAATATCACTTTCTGTGAGTCCATAACAAGCAGAGATTTTGGCGCCTTTTAGGTCTACGTAATAGGTATTTGTTCCATAAAAATGTACTGATACAATTGTCGCATTGGTAAGACTTGCATAGTCGATGTTGGCGTCGTAAAACGAAGAGCCCAAAAGGTCGGCACTGTCCAAATTTGAATGAGAAAGGTTGGTTTTTTTGAAGATGCATCCATGTGCTTTCACATGAGAGAGGTTGGCGTAACGGATTTTAGCGAATGACAAGTCTGCCCACGATAGATTAGCGTCAGTTAAATCAACACAATCCAAAATGGCCTTTTTGAGGTTTGCCTTGCTGAAATCCATGTTTGATAAATCGCTAAAGCTTAAATCAAAGCCTTCAAGATTTTTGCTACCTTGGCGGGCAAGTTTTAGATGTTCTGGGTTGTAGGTGCGTGCGTGAGAGGTTATGAGGATGATGCCCAGGAGGATGTAATAGGTTGTTTTTGTGATCATAAAAAAGCTCCTTTTTTTTTGACTGACTTATTATTGCTTATAGTATCGTGAAGTAGATTGTCAGACAAGTGGAAAACTGGTATTTATTTTTTTAACGAATTGGCAGACTTTTTGTCATGCTGAACTTGTTTCAGCATGACAAAATAAAAAAGGTTTATATTTGATAAGATGCGATCAATCGTTATTTATCATATGACGCTCTAAATCCTATGCTCGTTGAAATGCATTTGGAATGTATTCAATATGATATGAATTGTTTTCAACAAGAACGGTTGCTACGTCAAATCTGAATACTTTATCAACGAATCCTTTGGAGAGAATAAAATGTTGAGCGGCCTTGATGATACGTTGTTGCTTACGCCACGTAACAGTTTGGGCAAGGGGGAAGTAATGATCGTTCCGTGTTTTAACCTCAACAAAAGCAACAGTATCATCTTTTGAGGCGATAATATCAACCTCTCCCGTGCGAGTTAAATAATTACGTTCGAGCAGTATGAAGCCATGCTGCTCAAGCCATTGACAGACGGCATTTTCACCGTCAATTCCGAGTTGTTTGGTTGAATTCATTGGTTAGAAAATGAATGGGGTTCGATGCGTTAACCCTTGTGCAAGCTGGGTGTATTGAGACTCTGGGTATTTTTGGGTTAATGTATTGATGGTTTCTTTTACCAGGGTTTTGTTTTTTTCACGTTGTGCAAGCTTGCTTTCAAGGTACAAAATTTGTGGTTCAAGCGTTGGATGGTCTGCTAAATACTTTTCCCTGATAAATTTAATGCGGTTATGTGCAGCATCTAAGAATTGATGTTTTCGTTTAGGGTCTTTTGTGCTTTCTTTGATATAAAAATTAAAAACATAGACTTCTTTATCAATCAATTTATTTTCGCATTCTTTTCGCATAGCAATGATTTCATTTTTGTATTGATTGTAGGAAGTATTTTGGAGATATTCTTGGCAGAGTTTGACGACCTCTTCTGTTTCTGTTTGGTCGCAATCTGAATTAAGTGATTGTTTGAACATTGATTGAATTGATTTATATTTTGCGTATTCGGCGCTTTTATCTGATGGATAAAATTGATTGAGATGTTCGTATACTTCTTGGGCGGCAGCATAACGTCCGTCTTTAAAATAAGTTTCAGCTAGTTGCATTTTATAGCGGGAAATATTGGCGTTGTCAGGGAAGCGACCTATGATCTCTTCTAGGTAATTAATAGCCTCTTCGCGTTTGTTTTTTTTAAGCGCTTCAGTGCTTTTATCTGAAAGCTCTTGCAATGACATGTCGCCTTTGCCTTTATCTTTAGCACAACCAGCGAGGGCTAATGCCACAACAAGACATACACATCTACTAACACATGAACCAACGAGCGTTATTTTTTTTGTCATAATGTAACCGCCAAAATAAAGATTAAAACATCCCACAATATCGTACTTATTAGGCTACCAGGTAGATTTTTTTTGTAAACCAGCCGCCGGAGCGTGGTTTTTTGCGATTATAGCGTATCGTTGCTCTCAAGAGTCTAGCAAGAAGCTATCTTCTTTGTTACAATGGCAATCTCGTATTTTTTGTGTAAAAAAGAGTCTTTTTGAGACGAATCTCTTAGTTGAATTTTCAAACGTAAAATAATCAAAGGGGTGTGTTCCATGGATAAGAAGTTTCTTATTGCGATTGGCTTATCGATCGCTACCGTATGGGGGTTGAATTATTACATGGGGAAAAAGGTTCAACCGGAACAAGGTGTGGCGGTGGTAGGGCAACAACAAGCGGCCCCCGTAGCTGGCCAGCCGGTTCGTGTTCCAACGGCCCAGGAAATGTATAAACCATTGAATACAGAGGTCGCTTTTGCAGATAAAAAGCTAACAACTCCTGAAGAGCTTGTTTCGATACAAACGAAGTATTATTCAGCGGTATTGTCAACGTATGGAGCTATTCTGGCGAACCTTGATTTTAAGGAACACACAGGACGAAACGGAGCTCCCTTGCGAACGGTTCAAAGCAAGGGTTCTTTTGAAGATGAACAGCGCAAAAAGGGTTGTTTTCTTCTTGCGTTCGATAAAAATACTCCCTATGTGTATACCTTGGTTGAAAAAGTTGATACGGCAAAAACTGTTGATGCTGTATTTAAAGCTGAAGTTGATCAGTGGATTATTTTCAAAAAATACAGCTTTCATAAAGATAGCTACCAAATTGACCTAGGTATTCGTTTGGAACCTAAAACAAAAGATGCAATAGCAATTACTCCGCGTATTTTCTTTACGGCTCCGTTCCTTGGTGAAGTTGCTGATGATTCTTCAACTATGTTAATACTCAATGAAGTTAAGCAAACCATTGAAAAACCTGATGCTGTTTCTGCGCAGGGACTTGCCTGGTTTTGGACATCTAAAAAACCAATTTTTGGCGCAGAAGATCGATATTTTGTACATACGCTTTTTAATGATCCATCAAAATTTGTACAACGTGCTTATGTTAAACGACTTGATGCCAAGACGGTTCTTCCTATCTTGGAAGGGCCTCAACTTACTGCTACCAAGACTGAATGGACTTTGTCATTTTATATGGGACCAAAAGTATTTGATCACTTAAGCTATGTTGATGATCGCTTGGATGACGTGATGTCTTTTGGATGGTTGTCTTGGTTATGCAAGTTGCTCCTTAAGTTGCTTTCATGGCTTAATGACTTTATTGGTAACTTTGGATGGGCAATCATTGTGATGACCATTCTTTTGAAACTTCCATTTACACCGCTTTCGATTTATTCACGCAAGCAAATGGAAGTATATCAGCGCTATCTTCCATCAATTAATAAAATTCGCACAAAATATCGTCAAGACATGAAGATGCAGCATGAAGAATTAATGAAGTTTTATAAAGATCACAATATTTCTCCAACGACGCATTTTGTTGGGTGCTTGCCGTTATTGATTCAAATGCCGATCTTGTTTGCATTGTATCGCGTTCTCAATTCTTATTTAGATTTGTATCAAGCGCCGTTTATTGGATGGATTCATGATTTATCTGCCAAAGACCCATATTACGTGATTCCTGTCCTTATGGGGCTTTCGATGTTATGGCAACAAAAGATGACGCCAGTAACCGATGAAAAACAGCGCGTTATTATGATCTTTATGTCGATTTTCATGACCGTTGTGTTTGCAAATTTCCCTGCCGGCCTGGTTATTTATTGGTTTGTTAATAATATTCTGTCGGTTGGTGAAGATTATATAAGGAAGTATTTTTTCTCCTAGGTGATTGGTATGCTCACGCATTTGCCTCGTTTTCAACAATTGATTCGGCAATTGCAACGGGTGCCTTATTTGGCATCTAAAAATGTGTATAAGGTTGCAACATATTTTTTGACGGCAGATCAAGCAGCTATTGATCAATTATCCACGGTTATTGCTCAAGCACGAACGTCATTGAAGCCGTGTAAGAGTTGCTATAATTGGGCCGAGGGAAAGGATCTTTGTTATATCTGTGCCTCAGACAAACGCGATCATTCAATGATTTGTGTTGTTGAGACATGGCATGACCTTTTTGCCATCGAGAATGTAGGAGAGTACCATGGAGTTTACCATGTATTAGGAGGGTCTCTTTGTCCTCTTGAAGGCGTTGGTCCCGATCAGCTCTCGATTAATGCATTGCTTGACCGACTTAATGACTCTATAACTGAAATCATTCTTGCGACCAATCCAACACCAGAAGGTGAGGCAACGGCAAGTTATATTTGGTCCAAGGTTGGTAAACGGCCAATTAACATCTCACGTTTAGCAAGTGGCGTGCCGATTGGGGCATCTCTTGAATACATGGATCGGGTGACAATCGGCAAGGCATTGATAGGTAGACGACCATTTTGAATGATCTGCGTTTTCGTAAAGTAATTTTTCTCATTTTGTTTGTTTTATTACTGTTTCCCCACCTTCATACGGGGGTTCGTGAGTTTGCTTCCGGGCTAAAAGTCTTACGCATAAAAAGTATTTCACAAACAGTAACCGACCATGAACAGGTATTGTTTAGCGGCAATGTTGAGGCATGGATTGATCGCCGTTTGCACATATGGGCTGACCGTATTTTTGTTGATAAAAAGAAGCAAATCATAATGGCCACAAGCAATCAAGGTGGTGCGGTTATTGTTGAAGATGACAACTTTTTTATTCTTGCTGATCGATGTGTTTTTAATATTCTTCAAAAAACAGGGTATGCCGATAACTTACGTTTACATGTTGATGAGGGGTATTTTTCAGCGCGCAAAGCAGAAAAAATTAGTGATACCAATTGGCGACTTGATGATATGGTATATACGGCCTGCGATGCAAGTAAGCCGCATTGGCGAATTTGTGCCAGTCGTGCCATGGTGCATGCAACGTATTTTGTTAAAGCCTCAGGTATTGTATTTGAGGCTGGTTCGGTACCTGTTTTAGGATTGCCGAGTTTTGTTTTCCCTATTCAAGGACATTCAAAGTCTGGGTTTTTAATTCCTCGTTTTGCGTTCGATTATGATTATGGCTTAGGTATTAAACAGGAGTATTACAAATATTTTACCCCACATTTTGATACCACTTTTGGAGTTGATTGGCGGGATCGCAAAGGTGTTGTTTTTTCTGACGAAGTTCGCATTGGCAGAGCTCCCGAAAATTATACACATGTGAATGTTCAATATGCTATTTTGCGTGATCGTTTTCTGGAAAAGAATCAAAAAATCGTAAAAGCAACTGAACATCGATATTGGGTTAATGGCAAGGATTTCAGGGCGTTTCCTCGTTTAATTGGTTCTTCAGATTTGTTTACCCTTCTTCGCTTGGATTGTGGTAATGATAAACAAATTGGGTATCACTTTTTTAACAATACGTCTGATGTTGATGATACATATTATAATTCTATGATTGCACGTTTATGGTGGCCAACGAGTCAGGTGGACACTTTAAATGAATTTATTAAAACCAGTCGAAAACATTTTTTTAATGTAAACAATCCCTATCCAGATTTATCTGCTGAGAATATTGCTGTTGCGAAGGGAAATAGTAAAAATCTTTCTGTGGTTAAGGAGGTTGATGATCACGTTGATGTAACGTATCTTCCTCATGCTGAATGGAACATGAGCTTTAAGGAATTTGGTAAATTCTTTTATTATAGGCAGGATCTTTTTTTTGATCAGGTGTTGTATCGGCAAAAGGAGATTGAGCGTTGGTATGCTAACTCTGTATTGGTGCGTGAAGATGACCCCTTGCCATTGAGTAAGGCAGATTTAATACGCTTTTTATATCGTGGCGTTATGACTGAAGCATTCTCTGTCGCATCGAATACGCTGAGTTTTAATTTTATTCCAACCTTTCAAATTGTTTCGCAACTAAAAGATAGTAGTGTTCGAGCGTCGAGCAATGTGCTCGAGCGACCGCTCTTTGCCAATGGGGCCTATCGTTTGTTTTTTGAATATGGTGCTGAGTGGGCACTCCCTGAAGGTACGGTTCGTACTGCGGACAATCAATTCCGATATTCGATTCAACCGGTAATAACATGGGAGTTTTTACCCAAATTTTATCAGGATAATTGGTATTTTGTTGATAAATGGGATCGAGCATATCCTAAGAATGAATTGGCGTGTTTAGTGCGCAATACGTGGGATGTTGATAGTTTTTCTATTGATTTTGATATTAAGCAAGGATACGATTTTTATTCACGCACCGATATTTTTCCACTACGTCGAGGGGTTACGCAGAAGCATATTTTGCCGTTTCGTTATGATCTGCAGTTTAGTCATGAAAATTTTATGATTGGTTGTGGGCAAGAATATGAATGGGGAGATGGGGCATTGCTTCAATCTGAGATTACAACCTCTTTAATGGTTAAGCGGGTTAATATTGCCTTGGGATATCTTTATCAAAAGCAATCATTGCAAACAAGTCGGGAGTTGCTTTCTAATATTCCACATTTTGTTACCGTCAATGTTGCTATTCCTTTGGGAAAGCATATGCAGCTTTCGTATGATGGACAATTTTATGCTACGCAGCGATCATCATTTTTTTTCTTTGATGGTATTACACCCTTGATTCATCGGATTCGATTTGATTATGATGGCCATTGTTGGGGCTTTTATGTAGGCTATGAACAGAAGAAATATAAAGAATGTGGAATCGGACGTGATGAGCGTGCTATTGTATTTGCGTTCCGTCTTGATTCACTTGGTTCATTTGCCAAAAAGTTTAGGAAAGCTCCTCAGCTTCTGCCAACTCAAAAAAAAGAAGTTTTTGAAGAAGGGTAGTATATGATTTTTAAGCCTCCTGCAAATTTTGTCTTGTTCAAACAACGCCGAAATGCTTTATTGAATCGAGTTCAACAAAAATATCAAACTAAAAAGGGCGTTATCATTATTAGTGCTGGTTTTGAACATGACCGGCATGTTTTTCGTCAAGAAAGTTCATTTTATTATTTAACAGGAATAACAGATCCAGCGGTCATTTTATGCATATTTCTCGATGGTCGCGAGGTATTGTATGTTCCCCAGTTTGGTACGGCACGTAAGCAATGGACTACCGTTCTTGCCGGAAGTTCAGATGATGCGGGCAAGGTTTCTGTTGATGAAATTCGTTATCTGGGGCAAACAGTTGAAGGGTATTCATTCAAACCCGTTTTTACCCGGGAAAAATATGAACATCTGGTTAAAGATATAAGCTCACTTGTTGCAGAACAAGGTACTGTTTTTACCATGCTTGACCAATCACGTGAAGGGTATTGGTGGCATATTAATTGGTATAATGCGCTTACATCATGGATTCCGGCTCTTAAACAATGCACACATGATATTTCACCACTTCTGCACGATATGCGTCGTGTTAAAGATGAATATGAGATAGATTTGATCTTTAAAGCTGTGCAGATTACCAATATGGCGCATAGAGCAGTAGCGTCATTGATTGCAGATGGGGTTGGTGAACATGAAATCTTGGCAGCCGCTGAATGTGTTTTTATGCAGGCGGCAAGTTCGCTTCCTGCCTTTCCATCCATTGTTGCGGCTGGGGCCAATACCACTGTTTTGCATTATACCCAACGGGGTGGACAGCTTAAGGATGGTGATTTAGTCGTTGTTGATATCGGTTCTGAATATGGTTTGTATGCCTCCGATGTAACGCGCACATTTCCTGTTGGAAAGAAATTTTCAGCGCGCCAACGCGAAATATATAACATTGTGCTTGAGGCTCAGGCGTATGTTGAGGCTCAAGCTCGTCCGGGTATGTATCTTAAAAATCCTCAATTTCCAGAGAAATCGTTGCATCATTTGGCAGTTAAATTCTTAGAAAAACGGGGCTTGGGCCAATATTTTTATCATGGTATTGGGCACTTTTTGGGGCTTGATGTGCATGATGTTGGTGATCTGGCATCGCCATTAATGCCTGGCGATATCTTTACTTTGGAGCCAGGAGTCTATATTCCGCAAGAAAATATTGGTATCCGTATTGAAGATGATTTTGTGATGGCTGACGATGGGGCTGTATGCCTCAGTTATGAATTACCAAAACAAGCAGAAGAAATTGAGCAATTGATGTCAGCTAAGTGACGATGCGCAATTAATCATTTCAGATTCTTTCAAGAGCCTGATACACTTATTGGTATATTTTAGCAATTGAGAGGGAAGAAAGGATTGTGATTATGAAAACAATACCAAGTGTTTCTGTGCTGCTTGAAAAAGTAAAAAAATCAAAAACGAATATTATTGTTGTTACTGGTGGTGTTTGCTCGTCGATTGGTAAAGGGGTCCTTGTTTCTTCAATCGGCGTTCTACTGAAAAATGCAGGATATTCACTGGCTGTTTGCAAATGGGATCCCTATCTTAATGTTGATCCTGGTACCATGTCGCCTTTGGTGCATGGAGAGGTTTTTGTTACTGCTGATGGGGCAGAAACTGATCTTGATTTGGGGCATTACGAGCGCAATATTGAACTTCAGGTAGAACGGGATTCATCAGTATCTTCTGGACAAATTTACCAAGAAGTTCTGGATGGCGAGCGGCAGGGCGTATTTTTAGGTAAGTGCATTCAATTGGTTCCTCATGTTGTTGATGTAGCAAAAAAACGACTATTAACGTTTATTATTAATCATCACGCTGATTTTGTGTTGCTTGAAATTGGTGGAACCGTCGGGGATATGGAAGGTGAAGTATTTCTTGAGGCCATACGTCAATTGCGTATGGAGCTTGGAGCTCATCGCATGTTTCATGCTCATTTGAGTTATGTTCCCTTTCTCAGCTGGACTGGCGAAGTAAAAACCAAACCAACCCAGCATAGTGTTATTGCTCTCAAACGTGTTGGCTTAACACCTGATAGTTTGGTGTTACGTGCTGACCGTGCTATTGATGTTGGTGCTGTTAATAAACTTTCTATGATGTGTGAAGTAAAACCAGAACTTATTTTTCAAATGCTCACATTTGAACCGACATATCGTATTTTTCTTGATTTAGAGAAACAAAGTGTTGGCTCTAAAATTCAACAACATTTCAAAATAAGTCCGGTACAAAAATCAGATCTTTCTTCATGGCGAGATTTTATTGCACTGATTGATAAAAGCAAGACTCCTGTTTCTATCGGCTTGGTTGCTAAATATGTAGGAAGTAATGATCCTTACATCAGTGTTGTTGAAGCCATTAAAGCGGCGGCGTTTCACAATAAACACAAGGCAACCATTGTGGTCATAGAGGCTGAAGAGTTGGAAAAAGATCGTTATGGTGGAACCAATGCAGCATGGAAAAAACTTAAAGCGCTTGACGGTATTGTGGTACCAGGTGGCTTTGATAAACGGGGTATTGAGGGCAAAATCGCCGCTGCTCGGTGGGCTCGTGAACATAAAGTGCCATATTTTGGCCTTTGTTTGGGTATGCAAGTGATGGTGATTGAAGGTGCTCGCTCATTGGCAGGATTAAAGCGAGCCAACAGTACTGAATTTGATCCAAAGACAACAGCCCCTGTTATTGATTTAATGCTTGAACAAAAGGGGGTTGTTCACAAGGGTGGTACCATGCGTCTTGGTGGGTACCCTTGTACCCTCGTCAAGCGTACCAAGGCTTATGATGCCTATGGTAAGGACAAAATTGTTGAACGTCATCGTCATCGCTATGAAGTTAATAATGCGTATAAAAAACGGCTTGAAAAAGCAGGCTTTGTGTTTTCTGGCATCTATAAAGAAAAAGATTTAGTTGAAATTACAGAGCTTAAGAATCATCCATTTATGCTTGGAACTCAGTTTCATCCAGAATTTCAATCGTTTCCACTCAAGGTTCATCCATTATTTATGGCGTTTATGAAAGCGGTTGTTGGGAAATAAATTACCTTGTTTCAATGGTTAATTGAACATTGTTTTTGAATTCGAAAATCTGTGCTTAAGCAGCAATATTTAGAGCCGCGTTAAAGTGCTCACGACGTGTTTTTGGATCCGGATGGGTTTGTGGTGAAAAGAGTGCCAAGGTTCTATCAAGTGCTTGATAAAAGTGTTCTTCCTCTGTATTGGTGCTTACCAGTTCATGTTGGCAACAGCCTTTTAATTCATCATAGAGCAATGAAACAATGGTGAGTTGATCGCGGACTTTTCGGTTAACAACCCGTTCAACGGCATGACACACGGCGCGATGAATTTCATTACTAAATTGGTTATGAGATGAGCTCATGCTTAATGAACCAATGCCCCCAACATTCTTAAAGAGTGTTTTAATGATAATCTGTAGGACTTCCAAGAGTCCATCATTAACGATGGGTAGGTGTTGCTTGCATGATACAAGGCTTGCAAAGAGATTGCCCGCAAAATACAACATATCAACTGAGTTGATAACGTTTTGTGGAATGCTGAGGTTGCGGCCTCCGGTAGCGTCTGCTTGGAATTCATTGGTTACGTTACAATCGGTGTGTTGGTGATAAATATGGCCGAGTTCATGAGCAAGAACTCCATCAAGAAGTCCTTCGCTGTGTTCGTACTGGTTATTTCCTTCAAGCCAGAGTAAAAGTCGTAACGTTTCTTCGTTGACGGTAAGACGAGAGGATGACAATACATTGTGTCCTATGATTTTTTTTGAAAGTATTGAGCCGTTTTGATCTTTAATAATCTCTATATTGACCGAAATACTTCTCATCTGTTGCGCGTGAGCGTTAAAAAGTCCCTTTTGATCATTAGGTATAGGCTGAATACAAATGGTGATCGTTGCGGGGTCAAGCCCCATGCGGGTGGCAATAGTTGTAACTTTGGCGTGAAGAAGCTTATGGATGGTTGGTGCATACAGGAATGCATCATTGTTGTTTGAGAGCTCTACAGCCTTTTGTCGCCCTAAAATATTGAAAAGTTTCGTAAGTTCCTGTGTTGTTGTTTGGTAATACCTAATATTACATGGTTCAAGTGTTAAATCGGTGTTAATGGAGTAGGGGATTTCGGTAACAGGACGTGCAATGATCAAACCATCTGTGTTTGGGTGTATGACAACAGGTTCTGCTTCCTCATACATAGGTTCTTCACTTTGTAGAGGTGCTTGTAACAAAGAAAAGATAGAATAAAAAATGATGATATATACTTTTTTCATGATCTCATCTTTGTGGTTTAAATAATTTTTATAATGTTAGTGCTTCATAACAGTATTGCACAAAATTACTACAATCAAATAATTCTTCTGAAACGTTTGGTGTGTTTTGTTCCATGGCAAATAATGTATTGTTATCAAAGGTAAAAAGTGTTGAGATAAGCGCTAGAATTGGAAAAGATTTCATAGTAATAACCCCAATTTTTGTGATAAGCATTACAAGATTTAACTGTATTTAAAGCTTAAAATCATATTTTCCATTTGTCAAGTCTGGTCGAGCGGAGTATTCTTTATGCAAAAAATAACATTATTAGGGTTATAGGCAAAAAACACAAAGAAATGCGTATTTTTATTTGACCAAAGCTTATTTTTTACATAAACTAGAAAAATCTTTTCAAAAATGCTGAATGAAAATCTAGTTTATTAGTAGTTTATTGATTGTGGAATCACCATGGATTTTAATAAAACGTTTTTTTTGCACAAGGAAGACCGCGCTCCTCGATGGCATGTTATTGATGCTTCGGGCAAGGTCTTGGGTCGTTTATGTACACAACTTGCTACCATGTTGCGTGGTAAGGACAAACCAAATTACACTCCCCACACGGATGGTGGAGATTATGTTATTGTTACAAATTGTGACAAGATCAAATTGACCGGAAAAAAGTGGACAGACAAAAAGTATGCATCTTTTTCTGGCTATCGTAGTGGTTTAAAGCTTACGCCAGCTCAAGATCTGTTTAAGAAAGATCCTTGTGAACTTGTAATGCTTGGTGTTCGCGGAATGCTTCCTAAAAATAAACTTAATCGACAAATTCTTAAGAAATTACGTTTGTATGTTGGTGATAAACACACCCATGATGCACAATTGAGGGGTTTTGGTATTGATGTTGTACCCAAAACTGTTACCCCAAAATCTGCCGCCCCAAAATCTGGTGCACCAAAAAAGTCAAAAAAAGAAGCAAACGAAAAGTAATTTTTTAAACAATGATGAATACATTTTTTAAGGATGGTAGATAATCGGTCTGGAGCGGTGAACCCGCTCCAGTTTTGTTTTTAACCGTGCGGATTCTATTGTGATGTTTCAAAAAAC
>CAYUQI010000023.1:0-20739 GCA_964446935.1 uncultured Pseudomonadota bacterium | reverse complement strand
GCACATGATGCTGTACGTATTAATATTTTACAATAGAAGCGGAATCTGAAACGAGAAGGGGCGGATGTATGCATCCGCCCCTTCTCGTATTTTGGCTTAAGCAACTAAATTAGGTATCACCTGTTGTAGGAACTTGGTTGTTTTCTTCTTATAGAGCTCACTGTAATATGAATGTAACCAGGCATGTCTACAATGAGGTCCAATCCATAACTTAGATTGTTTATTGACCGAATTACTAAAAAGTGTGATAGCGTTTTTAGGAGAGATGTAGTTATCATCACATGAATGAATAAAAAGAATCGGTTTAGTGATTGTTTTGACACTGTCTTTTGGATTCATGGCATGGATATCGCAATTGGCTAAATATTGAAACATTTCTTGAGCAATAAGAAGGAATGGATAGCGAGGCAGGCTCGATTTCATTGAAAAGGCTTTGAATACTGTGGTACCGAGCTTTGCATAACTTGAATCAACAACAAGCGCATCGCACAAGCCAGGTTCCAACTCGGCAGCCCTGAGGAGCGCAGCCCCACCCATTGATAGGCCCAAAATAATAAGTGGCATTTTTTTATTATATGTTTTTTGTGTATAGTCGCGCAGAAAGTTGCTTGCTGCTATGACATCGTTTGCTTCATGGTAACCTATTGTAGTGATAAGTCCTTCACTTTGTCCGTGAGCTCGAAAATCAAATAAAAGAATGTTCCATGAAGGATACAAGTCAATGAGTCCATATGAGAGCTCTTTATTACTTTTGTACCCATGACATACAATAAGATTTGCTTGAGGATGTTGTCGTTTAATTAAAAGGCCTGCCAATGTCAAATTGTCGTGGGTTTTGAATGTTACTTCAGAAATATCGGACCGTTTGAGTAATTCACTGCGAATTTCTTGGGCAAGAATAGAAAGTTTTTTACCATAGAGCTCGCGTTCTCCAACAAAGGTCATTTTGCGCATTGCATAATATGAAATACCAAAGGTTATTCCTGTAACAATAGCAAGTCCAACAATAACCGGTAACAATAATCGTCGAGATCCTCGTCTTCTCACAGCTTTAATCCACCTTCATAAAGATTTTTACCAGATAACAAATGAAAATGTGCATGAAAAACACTTTGGCCTGCAGCCGCCCCATTGTTTGAAATAAGGTTGAATGCCTTTGATGGTATATGGGTCCCTAGCTCTTTAGCCATGGCGAGCATGCTCCACCAGTACGCCTGATCTTGTTCAGTAAGTGCAAGAATAGATTCAATGTGTTTTTTAGGCATGATCAGATAATGTATGGGAGCTTTCGGCGTAATATCTTGGATAACAAGAGTATGATCGTTTTCTTTGATGATTGTGCTGGGGATGGTTTTTTGAATAATTTTGCAGAAAATGCATGAATTGCTAAGCACCATGGTTCCTTCCTCCTTCGCTTTTCCATAGCTTCGGTGGATAGAACGAAGGCAGGCTTGTTTGTCATTTTCTATAAGCTGGTCCGTCTACGTTCCTGGCGGAACTACGCCGGACAGTCTTCGCATTTAACTGGCGTAAGCCAGGCGAAGCTGCAAGGCCGCGAAGACTGGTGCCGAAGGTCGGAGTTGAACCGACACGGTATTGCTACCGCGGGATTTTGAGTCCCGTGCGTCTGCCAGTTTCGCCACTTCGGCATTTTTCCCATAAAAATCAAAGTATTTATATGCTAACAAAATGGACAAAGACGTCAAGAAAAGCAACATTGTACCCCACTTTTTCTTCTATTGCTCTTGCGGCATAAAACGAATTACAATCAAAATGATCATAAGTCTTATCTAACCGGGGGGTGTTATGAAGATAAGAACCTATCTATTACTATTGTTCATGTTTAGTTTCTATTATTGTAAATGTGCTTTGCTTCCTCATGAAAGCAATAATCATAATAACGATTATCAGGATGATATTTTTGATATTGAAGATGCTTCTTTTGATAATCCAGATTCGCAAGGTGATCTCTTTGATGATGATGCAAATGCTTTTAATGATAGTCCAAGTAGTTCGTCACAAAAACTTGAATCGTTACCTCCTGAGAAATTATTCGATATTTTCAATAATTTGGATCCATATGGATTAACAACTATGGCTTATGTTAATAAGAGTCAATTTATTTTAGTTAAAGGTTTTATTATTCATCGAATAAAAACCCTTAAGGGTGATATCATTTCTATGCTTGAAAGACTTTCAGCTATTAGACGTTGGTATAAAAACAACAATCGACCTCAGGATCTGCGACATGATCTTGAATATTTGATCCTCAGTAAACAGTACGTACATCCAATGATTGACAGTTATGTTGCGAATAATATTGGGCGGAAGCGTGCTGATATGCAACAAATATGCGGGGCTTCATTGCTTCATCATATAGCACGAGGTGAAATCACGACAGCTGCTTGGCATATGATAATGTGTATTAAACGGTATGCAGCCGGTAATCAACAGGAAGCACAAGAACATCTTCAGAAAAAATTTTTATCAAAATTTATTAATGTGACTGATAAGAATGGTGATACCCCTCTTCATTTTGCAGCTTTCTATAATGCGAACAATGTGTTTACATGCATTCTTCTTGATTATGGTGCTGTTATTACGGCAAAGAATAATGCAGGGAATACTCCTTTGCATGAGGCTGTGCGAAGCGGGCATCTTGGTATAGTGAAGCTTTTGTTACATCGCGGGGCGGATGTTGGAGCGCTCAACAACAAGCAGCAAACGCCTGAGCAATATGCAACCGAAAGGTGTTCGGCTTGTTGCAAAAATGGTACTCATTATTGTCCTGAACATCAAGAAATAGCAGATCTTTTATTACATCATCTTATTGGCTCGCTCAAAGTACCTTCATTATTGCATGGTATTGCCCAGACTAAAAAGGAGAGAGTAGCGCATGATCATGTTTGAATAGATTGTTCTTTGCTTTCATTTTAGCTGGTAATCATTATTTCTATTAATTGCCTTGTAATTGTTTTTTTATATAAAATAAGGCCCGATGATCGTTTAGATTATTAAAAAAAGGAGCATTTGATGAAGAAGTATTCATTTTTTATAGTAATGATTCTTGCATGTTGTTTTGCATCTTTTCAAGGGGTTGCAAAAGCTGCATTAGTCTTTGAAAACGATAAGAAGGATATTGTTTCTGCTGTTAAATCAGGGGATATCGATACGATAAAAAAAATAGTAGCAAGAAATCCGGCACTTCTTAATGCAAAAATTGATCAAGAAGGGAATACGTTGTTGCATTTAGCGGCAACAATAGAAAATGAAACAATTTATACTTTCTTACGTGGCCAGGGGGCAGAGGATACCATAAAAAATAGTACTGGTAGTACGGCCAAAGAATTAAGCATTCCTGTTAAAATTTTTAATTTGATACTATTAATTGATTATGCCGATGAACTCAGTAATAAAATGATAATGGGATACTATCAACAACCAATGGTTCCTGTCTTAAAAAGAATACTCGAACAACAAGTGGCGCCAACAGTAATTTTTGGCAAACATGTTTTGGTTAACGCAGTAGATTCTCTTGATCTGTCAAAGTGGTTAGCGTTTATATTTTCTTATAAAAACCTTGAGGGTTTTCTTCTTATACCCAAGATGCATGCCTCTCTTCAATTGAAAAAACAAAGTGTAAACACACTTACACAAGATGATTTTGTAAGTCTTGGTTTTTTATTGTCAGATGTAGCTATTAAGCCCATAAATAACAAAGATGAAATAACAGCGCTTGGAAAGAAAATTGCTGGTGTAGATCGCCGTGCTTTTAGTCGTTTGGTTCCAGAGAGTCTTGTGCATATGTTATCATCAGATCAAAAATGTATTTATGTAGCGGGGCATGGGCAATCCACAACTTGGGGTCAAAGCTCTATTGCTAATCTTTATCTTAAGGATGCTCTCAAATTATTTTCTACATTAGATGAAAAAAATACCAAACTTGTCTATATAACGACATGTTTTTTAGGGGGAAAAAATCTAGCAGAGGTTCAAGATTCGTTGAATGAAACTTTGAATAAAAAGCTTGGACAGCTTGCTAAAGACCCCAATGCTAAGTTTAAAGATCCACGAACAATGATTGTTATTTCAGGTGCAACGACTGATGTTGCAACTCGACAAATTCCATCAGATCTCAGTACGTTTTTTGATGCGTTTAAAACATATTTACGTAAGGAAAAAATAAACGAAATTAAAACTTTGAGAGCAAAGCGTGATTATTTTGCGAAATATATTACCCCATGGCTTGTTGGGTTTGGGAAGTATCAGGATCTATCGGCATTTCCTCAAATTAGATTTCCTATGCCAGATGCTCGCTTTTATTCACTTGCTCCAGCAGTAATTGATGACATTGCATTAGGACTTGCCAGAGGCATTCCTTTTGCTGGGAAAAAACCTAAGGTTAAAACTCTTGAATATTCTAACGAACGATTACTTGTTGTTGATGTATCTCATGTGGACAGCCCTATAATTTTAAAAGAGGCTCTTCCTTTGTTGATTCAAGGTGGGTCGCGTCGCTATATTTCGATCGATCAGCTAAGCGTTGAGGTAGCTAATTGTGATATTAAAACATTTGTAGAATCAAGTATGCGAGGCTCTCATGGTTTTTTTGTATTTCGTCCCTATGAAGATGTTTTTTTTATAAAAAAACTTACATTGACTCAAAAAACTAATGTCATAATCGATGGGAAAGAAATTCAATTTCCCGAGATTTTATATAATGTTTTTGTGAGTAGATCTGGCAAGATAAAAAAGGGTGGCGTGAGCTATGATGGTGAATGTGTAGATATGATATTTACCTTGGAAGATAAAGAAAAAACCAACGGATATTATTATAAATTTGAAAAAATAATTGGTACAGGGGAAGAATCTGATTCTTTTTATAATGTAACCTTCAATACGATGTTCTCTAGAGAGTTTTCTCAAGAATATTCCAAATATCTTTCACGCTATCTTTCGACGTATATCGCGCTAACGGGTATAGATGAAAAAGATGCGGATGGAAATACTCCCCTGCATAATGCTGCACAGGCTGGAAATGTTGATTTGATGACGAAGCTTATTGCCTTAGGGGCTGATGTAGCGGCTGTAAATGCGAAAGGGCAGACGCCGTTACATTGTGCTGCACTGTCTAAGAATTCGGCTGCTGTAAAAGTGCT
This sequence comes from uncultured Pseudomonadota bacterium, assembly GCA_964446935.1. GTDB lineage: Bacteria > Babelota > Babeliae > Babelales > RVW-14 > UASB124. Next base: position 15,580 of record CAYUQI010000023.1, on the reverse strand, counting down.
TCTTGATGCTCAAGCAAATGTAAAAGCAAAAAACAAATTTGGAATAACGGCCTTGCATTATGCGGCACAAGATGCTGGAACCTTGGCTGTGGTAAAAATGCTTGTGGAAGCTGGTGCTAATGTCAATGAACCAAATGATGATAATGAAACACCGTTGTTTTTTGCTGCTGGCTATGGTGATGCAGGTATTGTGCAGTATTTGCTTGATAATAAGGCATTAGTGAATGTAGAAGATTCTTGGACTAAACAAACCCCTCTGCATGCTGCGGCAGGATCATCAAGCCCTGACAATCTCGATAAAGTAAAGAAACTTGTCAATGCTCAGGCAAAGATAAACGTACGCGATAAATTCGGTCGAACCCCGTTGTTTTTTGCTACAGCAGCTGGCAATTTTACTATAGTAAAATATTTAGTTGAAGAAGCTAAGGCTGATATAACCATTCCGGATTCTAAAGGGAAAACTCCTTTGATTGAAGCAAGAGACCGTAAAGCGAACGATGACATTCTAAAATTGTTAACATCTGAAGTAAAGGCGACAGCGACTGACCAAAAGTGAGCCTCTTCACCGCATGACATTGCCAAGATTGAAGAGAGGCATGTAGAGCATGACCATAATGCCGCCGATGATCAAGCCAACAACAATCATCAATACGGGTGATAGAAGTGTTGTGATAGCATGCAACCGGTCAGATAAACTTTTTTGCTGTTGAGCGATAACTTTTTGCAGCGTTTGTGTGAGTGTTCCTGATTGTTCACCAACATGCACAAGTGCTGCAATTTCTTTATCAAAGAGCAAGAAGGTATGTGTTTGCATGATCGCACTCAAGTCTTTTCCTGCAAAAATTGCGTTGATGAGGATGCATAATTCCCTGCGGAAGACTTCATTGTGTATAGTCTTCTGCGCTTGTTCAAGTGCTGTTGCAAGCGAAAGTCCTGATTCAAGGAATATAGTGATTGTTTGAAGAACCAGTATCATATTGTGTTGGATAATAATCGTCTTAAGCAATGGTATGTGTAGCATGATTTTATCTAAAAAACGCTTAATTGATGGGATACGCATGAGCATTGAACTGGTACTTATGAGCATTAGCCCAAGTAAGACTACGATCAACCCTTGCCATGAATGCAACACAGTGCTAATGGTTAAAAGTAATTGAGTTGATGCTGGAATTGGACTGTTGAGCGATTGATATAACGATTCAAAGTGCGGGACAAGGAAGTATATGATACTGATGACCATGATCAATGCAATACTTAGGGTGAGGAGCGGTGCAAGCGCGGCGCGTTTGAGATGCTGCTTTATGGTTGTTTGTTGTTGCATATGTATCGTTAGTTGTTCAAGTGCTTGCGCCAATTTGCCTGTTTGTTCGCCTGATGCAATGATGTGCGTCATAAATGGTGAAAATACTGTGGGATATAAGGTGAGCGATGTGTACAGATGTTGCCCTTGACGGATGTTGGTGGTGATAGTCGAAACAATAGGCTGAAGGCGCTTATTCAAATATGGCGTTGTGATTTCTAATGCATGGACAAGCTCCACGCCGTTGGACAGCAAGAGTGAAAGCCGTTGGAAAAAATCACCGACATGCTCTGTCGCGATTTTGTTGAACAATGGTTGAATGTTGTAAAAAATTGGATTGCCTTGATCAATATCAAGGAGAGCTATTCCTTGGGCCAGGAGGTCGTGTTTGAGTTCTTCAGGGGTATTTGCCTGGATGGCACCACGAATGGGAGTACCCGCGTGATTGATACCTGTCCAACGATATAACGGCATTATATCCTCAATTGTTCTTCAATTCCTAACTTTTTCCAGATTGCCTTTTGGTCGAGGGGTGTGTCAATTTTTAATACTTTTTTGCGAAATGTTGCCCCGAGGACGATCTTTATATGGTCTTGTGGGATCGAAAGGGCCTCAGAAAGGAGTTTTATAAGCTCTTTATTAGCTTTTCCATCCTCTGGCGGGCTTTTGAGGAAACACTTGAGGATTCCGGATTTATCCGTTACAAAGCGTTGTTTACCCGATTGGGGTACTACTTTGATTTCTAAAAGAATGGGCATTGAGTTCCTTTTGAATAAAAAGCGGTAAAAAAAACAAGACAAATGTTATAAGATTTTTTATACTATTTACTAAGCTCTTAGACAATAGTTTTCTTTGAAAATTAACACTCTCTTTGCAGGAGTGTCATAATGCGCTCATAGCTCAACTGGATAGAGCATCAGACTACGGATCTGAAGGTTAGAGGTTCGACTCCTCTTGAGCGCATATATATTTGGGAGAGATGGCTGAGTGGCCGAAAGCACTTGCCTGCTAAGCAAGTATCTGGGGGAACCCGGATCGAGGGTTCGAATCCCTCTCTCTCCACCAGCCTCCGCCAAGGCTACGGCTGGGCAGGCCAGCTTGCTAAGGTAGAGGGGTAAAGATTGAAAGAACCAGTTTGAGGCTGTCCCGTCGAAGCTTGTATGTTATGTGTGTAGTTTATCGGAATGAAATGCGAAGACGGACAATGCTGCTCGTTAGTCTTGATCTGAATAACCATGATCATACGAGAAATCAAAGCTTCCTCCATCATCACCAAATCCAACATCCCTGGCATCGATTACGTTATCAACCCTTATGTCGGTTGTTCGCATTCGTGTGTGTATTGCTATGCCCGATTTATGAAAAAGTTTACGGGACATACTGAACCCTGGGGGCAGTTTGTCGATGTTAAAATTAATGCAGCTGATCTTGTTCCGGTATCAAACCGATATCGTGGCAAAAGGATACTTATAGCTTCGGTGACTGATGCCTACATGCCGCTTGAAAAGAAATATGGGCTTACACGGAAAGTATTAGAAAAATTGGTTCGATTACAGCCTGCCTTATCAATTTTGACTAAATCTAATGTTGTTGTCAGAGACATTGATATTCTCAGGCAATTTAATGAGTGTGATGTTGGTTTTACTATGACGTCGACCAATGCTGAACTAGGTGGACAGGTTGAACCGGGGGCTTGTACGTATCAACAGCGGCTTGAAGCGCTTAAGCAGGTACATCAGGCAGGGTTGACGACCTATGTCTTTATAGCTCCATTACTGCCGTATCTTTCTGATTGGCAGACCATAATTAGAGATACTAAGCCATATACCAGCTATTATATGTTTGATAAATTGAACATTCGTGGGCCTTTGTGGCCATCGATAAAGGTATGGCTTGAGCGTTATCAACCCCAGTTGTTGGATTCCTATGCATCTATTCTGTTCTCATCAAATCATACATATTGGTTGTCGTTAAAGCGTGAAATAGAGCTTTTTTCCAAAGCACTGGGGATAGAATCGCAGATATTTTTTGGCCCTAAACCAAATAAACTGCAGGATTTACAACAAATAAAGATCTTTTAAAATAGTTGCTGGTGTATATAAAATAGGGTAAAATCTAAGTATCTTTGATCTTTTCTGGAGAGGTGGCTGAGTGGTTGAAAGCAGCGGTCTTGAAAACCGCCATCCCGGGAAACCGGGATCGGGAGTTCGAATCTCCCCCTCTCCACCAACCTTCGCTCTTACGAGCTACGGTTGGCACGGCCAGTAAAGGATTTTTTCATATTTTAAATTAGTATCTTTGCAAAAGCGAAGGTTGTCCGCCGAAGCCTTGGCGAAGGCTGGACTTTCCTTGTCATTATGGCATGCCTGTCAGCCATAGCGCGAAGCGCGACGGCGGGGGCCAGTAAAAAATCAACATAATTAGAATTGCTATCTAAACGAAGAGCGAAGGTTTTTTACCTTCGCTCTTCGAACTATTTCTAGCTATCTTTACAATAAATTTTTTTATCTAATTTACTTGCTGATTTACTTTCTACCCCAAGACCATGGATTATACCAATGCCACGAGGATTGCTTTGTTTGTATTGTTGGAGGGGGGGTAATGACCGGAGGATTGTTCGGAACAACCTGAGCGACTGGTATTGGCTGTTGAACAGGAGGTACAACTGGAGGGACAACAACTAGTGGAGCAACAACAGGTGGTACAGCAACAGGTATTGGTTGCTGCGGAGCTGTTGCATTGTTGTTTACCGGCTGTTCTGGAATTACTGGATCTAGTGTGGCCGGTTTTTCGGTACGACGTTTTTTAGATTGTTGTTTTTTAGTTTTTGATTGCATTGGTGGTTGCGTTACGGTAGTAGTTTTCTGGGGGGGGGCATCAGATGTCGTTACCTGCTGTTTTTTTCTGCGTGAAGATTTACGAGTAACGTGTGTTTGTTGATTGCTATCATCATCAATTGTTATTACAGGATCAGATGGCGTTGTTATCGTAGGTGTTGTTTGTTGAGAATCATTTGTTGGTACCGATACTTGTGGGGCGGGTGTTGGGGTTCCATCGCTATTCCATAGATTCTGAATTTTTTTAATAATCCGATTGAAATTTGATTTCAATGTTATGAACGATGGCTTTGACCATCCATGATCAGGATCATACGATGCCATGACTAATGTTGTTGCTGTGAGGGCAACGACAACGCCACCAACGATCCACCATATTGTTTGGTCTTTCTTTTTTTTCGTTTGGTTTAAATAGACCTCTAAAAGTTCTTCATCAAGATTGCCTAACTGCATGAGCTTTTCTTTAATTACTTGTTGCTTGGTACGAAGCATGTTTGCTATTTCATGTTTGTTATCATGCTCAAGTGCATCGATGCGATCTTCAAGATCTTCATTAAGTCTAATAAGAATTTCTTGCAATTCTGCCAATGAAATTGCTGTTTTGATATCTGATTCAGTATCTTGGTTTTTGTACCCATCAATAATTGTTTCGGGAGAATTCTGTTTAGTATGCTTTTGAGTTGTTGAGGGTGCTGGTTGCTCGGCATGTATGATTCCAAACATACTTATTGTTAGTATGATGGTTTTTGCATACCTGGTTAGTTGAGATGTTGATATAAACTTCATAGTGATAAAATCCTTAATTTAAGGATGATAGGTTGAAAACGCCTAAGGGGCTGCATTATAGATCATTTTTTTGATAAAGCACAAATGACAAGCACTTTTCGTAAAGTAATGCAGGAAATTGCTAGAAACAATAAATGATTTCAAAACTTGTTTTTTACTAAAAAGCGGTGCTACAGTAAGATTTCGTACAAGCAGTCAATCAATTAGTAAGAGGAAGGAGAGTAAATGCATATTGGCAAAATTAATATGCGTTGTTGGTGGGTTGCATTGCTATTGTGGCCTGCACTCATGTCGATGGGGGATACTACACAAACAAGTGTTTTAAAGGAGCCATCATACGCTGAATTGGAAGAAGGGGAAGAGTTGTATGATGGGACGGTTAAAGATGAAGGCGTTGTTACCGAATTGAAGCAGGTTTCATTCTTTGGTCATACAAAGGTTGGTGGGGTTCGCCAGGAACCAGGTGATGCTGTTACGAGACTCGATTTAGGAAAAATCAAGTCGATAAAGGTTCTTCAAGAAATTGCAACAAGTAAAAAATATCCAGAAAAAGATTTTTGTGAGATAGCGAAAACATCATTAGATGGAACGACACAAGAAATATTGTTAGTTCCACGTCATGTTGTCATTTGTGGAATTGATAAAACGACGGGTGATGAAAAAGCGTGGTATTTGAACAAGATTGATGAATTAATGGTTGAAAAGGCGAAAGAACCTTCCTTAAAGACGACAGATATTGCGGCTCAACATGTTGATGCTAAAAAAAAAACGAAGAAGAATCAACCGTAATACCGCTTGTTGTTAAAGATCAATATAAAGAAAAAGAGATTGTTGTTGTTGAAAAGAAAGCGTCCGATGGCCAGGTGTCAACGATCGTTGATGCGATAGCAAATGTGTTCAATGCGATCATTGATGTCTTTAAAGCGATATTCAATTTTATCAAAAGCTGGTTTCTTCAATAAATGTTGATTGCTTGGTTAGTACTATAGAGAGGAGAATGTATGTGTTTTTGGTGTCCTAAAAAATCTACCGTCCAAGAGATTGCAAAATTTGTTTCAGGTGTGGCTGCGGTTGAGGTTTTAAATCATGCTTACTTGGCCATAAGCAATGTTTTGCCTTTGCGTTGTTTTGGCTTTGAAATATCAAAAAATATTAATCTCATAATTTTGTTTGCATGGAGTCTTGTTTTTGTAATATCAGTGTATCGAGCATGGATCAAAAAATAGTGATTTGTATTTTGTAAAAGAGACTGAAACAAGGGGGCGTTAATCGCCCCCTTGTGTAATATTAAAAATTAGCATGCTTGAGATCTAAGTATTGTGTTTCCCAGTCTTTGTTTATGAGTGTTTTCCAATCAATGCCCATGATGATTGATGGATAAACAGTTTGGTTGACTAGTTGCTCTTTGGTGTACCAATTGACATCGATGATTCCTTCTTCTTGCGCTTCAGGCGTTTTTTCTAATTGTCCACCAATAATGGAGCAAAGAAACCAAATCTTAAGTAAGCGGTATTTCTGAGAAAGGAGATCTTCAACCAAGAGTATCCTGCCTGGTTGTACCTCAAGCCGAGTTTCTTCCCATACTTCTCTCTTAAGCCCATGGGTAAGTGATTCTTCAACCTTAACCCCTCCACCGGGACCGACAAGAAATGTTTTACAATCCTTATCGTTGTATTTGACGAGTAACAGCTTGGTTTTATGAATGATGATTGCTGCTGCTGAGATCCTTAATTCTTTCATGGATAGTTCCTTGTTTGCATGAATGATTGACTTTGCCCGAATTAACCGCTATGTTTTTACTAAGTGTAAATATACTACAAATCGCAAAGGTAATGTAATGTTCGTTCTTAAGAACAATGCCTGTTTATCTCATGTTATGGCCAGCGCTTCCGCTGCCATGGTTACCTTTGCATTAACGTCTACGGCCTCCCTCCATAATTGTTGGAATGCATACTTTGGCCGGGAAAGGTTTGCACTATAATATAAAAACGAAAATAAAAAAGTGTGAATCCCCGGCCTAGAGCAGCCGGGGATTTTTTTTTGTGGTTCTTACGGTGAAGGAAAACAATGATAGAACCAAAAAAGATATCGTTTCTAGCTGCAGTGCTTATGAATATCAACATTATTGTCGGAAGCGGTATTTATATTTTCCCCCAATTGATGACGCATCAAGCCGGCGGTATCAGCTTTCTTGGGTGGGCATTGGCTGGGTTACTGTTGCTACCGATTGTTATAACCATCGCGCAGGCTGCTCGTATTTTCCCAGGAGAAGGTGGATTTTATAACTATTGTACAACAGCCTTAGGGCAAGATGTTGGTTTTATTGCTAACTGGGCCTACTTGATTGGATACATGGGGACCGTTGCAACATTGGTCAGTGTTATCCGTGATCGACTTATCAGCCCGGTTGGCTTGAGTATGGTCAAAGATCATCCGTTCTTGTTTTATCTTATGTTTATGCTGTTTCTGTCTCTTTTGAACATGATTAGCATTCGCATGATTGGTAAAATTCAAAGTACCATTACCGTACTTAAGTTGGTTCCACTGTTGTTTATGCTCGGTGCAATCTTTTTCTACTGGAACCCATCATTTGATTACCAAATTGGCAACATTGGATTTCTACCGGGGACCGTTCCTTTGGTATTGTTCTCTTTCTTGGGTTTTGAAAGTTGCTGCAGCATTAGTCACTATATTCGTGGTGGTTCGACCAAAGCATTCAAGGTGATTTTGCTTGCATTCTCAATTGCTGTGTTGCTGTATACCGTGTTCCACTTGGGTATTTTACATATCATGGGTAGCGACGCATTGGCCGCGCAAGGGGTGCAATCGTTTCCTCGCTTTATGGGTTTTTCAGATGCAATTGCCAACCTGTGCGCTGTCGTTCTGCTTATTGATATGATGTTGAGCTTCATGAATACTTCATATGGTGCCTCGCTTACCAATATTACCAATATCAATACGTTTGCTAAATGCGGCTTGATTTTTCAGTCAAAATTTCTGAAAAAGCTTAATGCAAATGGCATGCCTGCCAATGCAGCGCTTGTTCACTCGGTTGCCATTGTTGGGTTAATTCTGTTTATTCCAAGCACAACTACTTTGTCAGCGATTACCTGCCTTGGCGTGTGCACAACATTTCTTTTGACAGTTCTTGCTGTTTTTGTACAAAGCCGACGCAAAAAAATGTATGGAACCTTGGCTGTGACATTGCTTGGCTTTATATCATTGGGGATTTTGTTTTTCTTAACATGGACAACAAAACTTGGTGACACAACAGCAGAGCGATTGCTGTATGCAACGCCAATGCTGATTGGAATTCCTGCAGGGTATCTGATGTATCGGTTTTTACATCGACGAAAAAGAAAACACATTGATGTTCCTGTCCTAGCTCCCGAGCAAGCTGCAGAGCAAATGGTTTTGCTTGAAGAGGAACAGTAACAAGGTATAAATGGAGGTTATAATTATTGCATACTGTTTGATCGCGTGCTAAAAATATGACTTTTTGAAAGGTGTTTGTGAAAGCTATTATTATTGATGTTGATGGTGTTCTCATCAAAGGAAAAGATGAGCATGGAAAATATCTATGGCGGGAAAATATCAAACAGGATTTGGGGCTTGATCCTGATCTGGCGAGCCAAGTTTTTATGAGCAATTGGTCAGATGTTATCAAAGGTTGTGTTGATGCAAAACATTACTTTACGACGGTTTTCAATCAGCTCAAGATAGATGTGCCGGTTGATACGTTTATTGATTATTGGCTTACGCATGATTTAAACATCAACAAAGAGATATTACCAATACTTTCATTGTTGAGTAACTACAAACGTTATTTGGGAACAAATCAGGAACAATATCGAGCTTCCTTTCTTCAAAAAACATTTGGACCGTACATTGATGGAATTTTTTGTTCTTACCAAATAGGTGCAATGAAACCTGAGTTTGAGTTTTTTAAGCATATTGAAACAACGCTTGGCCTTCCTGCACATGAAATTGCATTCATTGATGATACACTGTCTCATGTCACTGCTGCCTCTGAACGTGGATGGGTGTGCCATCATTACAAAAATGTTGAGGAATTTGCTGATTTTGTTAAAGGCTTGGTAAGCAAAACAGCCTGAAAAATAATAAAAAGAGTTGCTTTTTGCGACAACAGGCTTGTTCGTTTATACTTACAACCAGCATTGTTTTTAATACAGACCCCTTAATTAAAGCGGGGCCGTTATGAAAGTTTCTTCTCATTGTATCTAAATAAACCGGTGTTGGGTTTTTTGCTCAATAACGTGTTTTCTTGTTAATTGTCTACGTACATGCCTCTTATGGGTGTGTGCATTATGATTTTATTTTTTAAGAGAAAAGAATCCGCATGAACTATGCGTATCGTATATTTTTACTGCTGTGTTTTGTAGGCACATGTAATACTGCAAATGCTTTTGTCATCCTGAATTTATTTCAGGATCCATTTCTTTGTCACGAATTGAGTGGATGCTGAAACGAGTTCAGCATGACAAAAATGTTACTAACCATGCAAACTTCAATAAACAGTTTGTAAGCGGATCAGTAGGTAATTGTTAATTGAAGAAACCGGAAGAACGAAAACAATGAATCAAAAAGAAATAATAAAAAATAGTGGTCAATTCACAGCGACCGATAAACAAGATTATCCTGTGATTATCGAGTGGCTCAAAACAACACTCTTTGCACCAGAATTTGCAGAAGTATTAAGAGCAGTCTGGCCAATGGGTTGTGTATCGTACATGGCTCCAGAAATGGAATTTTTACGGGCGCATCCGGAGGTTGTTAACGAAGAAGAGTATTACAAACCATTCAGGCCGTTGTTTAAAAATGGCCTTGATAACGTCGATTGGCTACAGGTCGAAATTATTATGCGAGATCTTCTTAAGATGCATTTTATTTTTGATACTTCAACATGGGGGCCGGAAGTTGCGGCAATGTTTGCGAATGATGTTTGTTATGCAGTGATTGCCAGAGATCAACAAACTAAAGAAATACGCGGTTTTATTTCGTTCATGATGCGCCCATGTTACGCCTTGGGCGATATTAAACTTACGATCTTTACTATTGATCAAGCGTATCAAGGACGTGGGATTGGCAAGCTTCTGATGAGTTCAATATATGCTATTAAGCCAGACATCAAACGTATATGTTTGTGTGTGCGGGTAACAAATAGTATCGCGCTTACAACCTATCAATCGTGGGGATTTGTTTATACTGACAACCCAATATTGGATCACCCGCATAATTTTAACCATTGGAAATTCTTGGAATATAAAACAACATCTGATGGTGTTTTGGAAAAAGTTGCTGCAGGTCTGAAAGAGGTTAAATAACTGTTATTGTCAGGTGATGTTGCTTGCGTTGCGGCATTACCTGACAAGCTTTATAAAAAAAAGTAAGGATATATTGTATGTTAACAAAATATGTGACATGCGGGATTGGTCTTCTATCAATGCTTGCATTGATGGGAGCTTGCCGGAATAGTGCAGATCAAATTAAACCTGGCACAGTGATCATACTTAATGGCCCCTCATCAGTTGGTAAATCAAGTATTATCAAAGCATTTCAAGCTAAACAGCCTACCCCATGGCTTGGGACAGGCATTGATCATTTATATGTTGGCGTCATTCCTCAGCAGTGGTTGGATGATAAACCAGAACATGATGCAATGATGAAGGTTGTTACCACACACGATGCGAAAGGCAAAATTATGACCGCTGTGTTTGGCCCGGAAGGTCAGAAAGTCATCAGAGGCATGCATCGAGCTATTGCTGCTTATGCACACATGGGTAACAATGTAATTGTTGATTACATAAAATATGAAGATGCGTGGATTACTGATTTACAAGAAGCATTGAAGGGAATTAACGTTATTTGGGTTGGCGTTACGGCTCCATTGGAAATAATAGAACAGCGAGAAAAGAAACGTGGTACTTCCCCGGAAGGTCATGCTCGTAGTCATTATCATACCGTTCATCAGGGAATGCGCTATGATGTGATGGTTGATACCAGCAAGGAGACCCCTGAGCAAGCGGCCGAGCTGATTATCAAATTTGTGAAAGAGAAACGATGAAAAAAACTTTGATTATTGCTTCATTTATATTCTTTTTTTTAACGGCAGGATATATATTTTTAATCAGATTCGACAGACTGCCAATCAACCAGTCGACCAAGACCTGTTTAGTTACCGGTGCTTCATCAGGCATTGGCCTTGAAATTTCACGCGAAATGATCAAGCGTGGCTGGAAAGTTATTGGTGTTGCACGCAGACAAGAGAAGCTTAAGGAACTGGCCGCAGAACTTGGTTTTGGCTTTATTCCATACCAGTGCGATGTGAGCATTCCTGTACAGATTCATGACGCTTCCGATGCGATTAAAAAGCAGGGGTTACAACCAACATTATTTTTCTTGAATGCAGGCACCGGAGCTCCGTACCATAAATTCCAACCAATGATGCCGATGCATAAGGAATGTTTTGATACCAATTACTTTGGTGTTATTGCATGGGTTGATGAGTGGATCAATGACGTGAAGGCGTATGGTGGCGGAACGTTTGTTGCAACATCATCAGTCAATGCGATCTTTGCGCCACCTGGTTGCGATGGCTATGGTGCTAGCAAGGCAGCGCTCAATGGATGTTTTAAATCATTGCGATTACGATATTTTAATGATGGCATAGGCTTTGTTCTTGTGCTTCCTGGCCCTGTAGCAACGCCGATGCTTAAAGCTCCAAAAACATTGCCATTTACCCACAATGCAACTGATGAAGCGCGATACATTGTTGAACAAGTTTTTAAAGGCAAAAAACAGATTGAACCATCGTGGTTTTACTCCTGCTTGCTTAGAATATTAAACTGGTTGCCCGATAGTATTGTTTTAAACATATTTTAAATGGGACCATGCATGTTGAATATTTCAGAAATACGCTATACCGCACTTGCGGCACAAGATATCCCATTAATAGTTGCGTCATTTGCCGAAATTGGGTGGGATAAACCAGCGTTGATATATCAACAGTATCTGAAAGAACAAGAAAACAATCAGCGTCGTGTTTGGATAGCATGGGGCGAAAACAATTTTGTTGGCTATGTCACTCTAAAATGGCATTCTGATTACCAGCCTTTTTCCTCTCAAAACATTCCTGAAATCAGTGATTTAAATGTGCTACCAAAATTTAGACAACAGGGAGTTGGCTCAACGTTGCTTGATTTGGCGGAAACTGAGGCAAGCACGATAAGTCCTTGTGTTGGTATTGGTGTGGGATTGTATGCTGACTATGGAAATGCGCAAAGACTCTACGTTAAACGAGGGTATGTTCCAGATGGTTGCGGGGTAACCTATGAAAATAAGTCGGTCGAGCCATGGGACACTGTTCGAGTAGACGATGATTTGGTTTTGTGGTTTGTAAAGAAATTCACATGAGAGAATAAAAATAAGCTATGGGATTGAAGAATTTTTATGGTTAATGGTCGTATAAACACCGTTTACGTACAATGCAGCCGATGAAGCGCAATACATTGTTGAACAGGTTTTAAGGATAAAAAGCAGATTGAACCATCCTGGTTTTATTCTTGTTTGCTCAGAGTTTTGAAGTGGTTGCCTGATAGCCTTGTATTGAAAGTGTTTTGATTTTGAACGCTTAGGAGAAAAAGCACACAAGTTAAAAACTTGTGTGCTTTTTAAATTTATTAGATATCTGCCTCTAAATTGATAAAAGCAGTTTCACCTGAGTATTGACCTAGCGTTTCTAGTTTGGATGCGAGGAGTAGGGTTTTTGCTATCTTTGATTCTGCGGATTTTCTTTGTATTGCATAATCACAAGCTGTTTGACCAGCGTTGTTTTTTGAGTTTACAAAATCAACAAGAATTTTATTGGCTGTTTCGTGAGAAAAAAATGCATGAGCTTGATGATAAACATTGTCTAAAACATATACAACCAGTTTAATATCATCCGATTGGACTGCGTCATATAAACAGGTTTGACCGACTGCGTCACGGGCCCTAAGGTCTGCTTTACATTTTGTAATCAAGAAGTAAGCCATTTTCCTTTTGATTTTTAAAACCGCTGCATCTGTTTTTATTTTAGGACACCCGGCGCTCAAAGCGGACATAAGCAATGTTTTTCCGGTTTCTGCTAATGGTTGATTGAGATACTTTTTGAATAATTCTGGTTTTTGAGCTGCTATTTTTTTGAGCGTTTTGAGTTTACCCTTGCCAACCAGAAGGTGTAAATCTAACAACAATAATTCGTCATTGCTTAATTCTGTATCAACTCCTAAATCTACGCAGGTTGTAAATTTCATTGGTTGGGAATGTTTTTTTACTGCTGGCTTTGAATAGATAAATAGCAACGAAAAGGCAGAACCTATTATTATAATTTTTATGTTTTTTGTAAGTATACTCATATATAACCTCCTGATTGAAAAATACTATTCTTAAGCACAAGTCTATGGAATTAATTATATTAGTCAATTAAATCATGGGATGCTGATTTTTATTAAGTTTTTTGAGTGTTTTACTCTCATGGGCAATGTTTTTTAGGGTTAGTATACTTATCTTATCTGCATTGTTTGTTATCTTGCGGATTTCTTAACCATGGGGGTTAGATTATTTCAAAGATTGAAGTGAGGCGTTAAACCATAGTAGATGAGGAATCTTTCATGAAATTTTTAAGTTATCTCAAAGGAATTTCGCCTATATCAACCGTTGTATCAATAGCTTTTCTGACATGTGCCTGAAAGGTCAAACTTTGCCACTTTTTGATAAAATAAAAAATTTGAAATGGGTGTTGAACAAAGAATGTCTGTATGACTTTGTAAAAGTTTAAGAAAGGCTTGGGATGAAGATTTTAAGGCGAATGAGGAGTTTTCTTGTTCTCATCATCTGTTGTTCTATAATCCAAGGAGCTTCTGGAATGCAAGGAGTTGCTCAGTTTGATTTAAAGGCAACAATAAAAAAACAGTCACAGGAAAGTATTGATGATTTCTTTTATAAGCTCTTTATATCCGAAGTGGCTACCAAACCACAAAAATTAAGTGTCATTGGTTTGCCTATTGATAACTACGAATATAATGCATATCTCAATGATGTTTCTCCACTGGCAATGGTGTCAGCACTTGAAGAAAAAAAAGTAAATCTTCAACGTTTGCAACAACTCTCTGATGAAGCTCTTACCTATGATCAAAAGATATCATACAAGGTCTTTCTATGGGGCTTACAGCACGCAGTCAATGGAGAAAAGTTTTTGTTTCATGATTACCACATCTGTCATCTATTTGGAATTATTCCAGATTTGACGGCAGTATTTATTCAATTCCATCCACTCAAAACACCCGAACATGTCGATCTTTATATTACTCGTCTAGGACGTGTTGCTGAGCAACTACAACAGTGTATCGCTTTACTTGAACATCAAAAGAAGATGGGTATTGTTCCTCCTGCCTTTACGCTTTCCACTGTTATAAACATGATTAAGGCATTGCTGCCACCAGCCGTTGAAGATAATAGTTTTTATGCGCATCTTGCGCAGTGCATTCAGAACATCCAACTGTCAAATAAAGACCAATATGTGGCACGAGCTGCGGATGTCATTAAAAAATCAGTTTATCCTGCGTATCAAGCCTTACAGCAGTATTTGGAAACAATGGTGAATCAAACAACTCAGAATAATGGTGTGTGGGCATTGCCCTATGGTGATGAATATTACGCCTATAAACTTAAAGAGCACACAACAACAGATTTAACTGCTGATCAAATCCATGAATTAGGGCTGCAGGAGGTTCAAAAAGCTCAAGAAGAGGTGCGTAAAATTTTAAGGGAAGAACATGTGTCAATGCAGGATCTTTTTAAGGACCCTAAGTTTTATTATCCTGAAATAGAGGATGGGCGTCGACAATGCTTGACGGATTATCAAACTATTTTAGAACGCAGCAGAAAAGAGCTATCGCCTCTTTTTGACCTTACGCCACATGCTGGTGTAAAAATTCAAGCCGTTCCTTCATATGAAGAGGAAACTGCGTGTGGGGCTCCTCATTACGAATTTCCTACCATTGATGGATCTCGCCCAGGCGTTGTTTTTGTCAATCTCCATTATATGCATGACGAACCCAAATTTATGATGGAAGCGACTATTGTGCATGAAGCTGAACCTGGACACCATTTTCAAATATCACTTGAACTAGAGTCGAATATGCCAATTCTTCGAAAGCTTTGGTTATATACAGCATATGTTGAAGGATGGGCATTGTATGTTGAAAAACTTGCTTATGAACAAGGATTTTATTCTTCTCGATTATCTCAATTAGGGTATTGGCTTGCTGATCTGTTACGTGCAGCTCGACTTGTTGTTGATACAGGCATTCATAGAAAAAAATGGACACGGGAACAAGCAATTGATTATATGATGCAAACTACTGGCCATCCAAAAAGCATGGTGATTTCTGAGGTAGATAGATATTTCGTATATCCGGGGCAAGCATGTTCTTATAAAATAGGCCAATTAAAAATTCTTGAGCTTAGACAACGAGCTAAGGATGCTTTAGGCAAGAAGTTTGATATTCGAGAGTTTCATAATACTGTATTGAAACTAGGAGCAGTACCGCTGACAATTCTTGAAGAGGTTGTCGATCAGTATATTCAGGAAAAA
>CAYUQI010000022.1:20526-22414 GCA_964446935.1 uncultured Pseudomonadota bacterium | reverse complement strand
GCGGTAGGGTTTTGTTACAAATTTTTTTGGGCTTCGTACATTTCTTTGCGAAGCTGTTGCTTGCGTTCTTCTGTTAACCAAGCGCCGCTTGCATACTGTTCTTGCTCATAATCTTCAATTTGTTTTTTTAAAGAGCTGATTGTTTCATCGAGGTATTTTCCAAGCTCAGAGCTTTTCTCGATTTTTCTACTGCAATGCAAGAGAAATGATAAAAAACCTCTGTCGAGGTTGTACTTTTCACAACTATTTATAGGAGGTCGTACGCTTAATTGTTCTTCTTCTGATTTAATGAAATCATAGATTTTTGTTTCATAGGCACTCATATTATTATTCATTTTGTTCCTTTGCTTCAAATCCATACGCTGTTATTTTTTCTTCCAATGGGAATGATTCCCTGCCTGGATATACTACGTGAAGGTGATCAAGCTTTAAGTCCTTTAATGCAATGAGCATAGATTTGGTTACTTTTGGTGCGTCGATGTATTTAAATTCAAACCCAAGGCGTTTGCCATTTTTCATAATCAGGAGATCGAGCTCAGCATCCGCTTGTGTGGCCCAAAAATAACATTCTTCTGATGTTGCTTGGTGTGTACGAATGATCTCCTCAAGCGCAAAACCTTCCCAATATGATCCAAGTTTTGGATAAGTATGAAGTTGCTCCAGATCTTTAATTCCAACCAGTGCATGTAAAATTCCACTGTCTCTAAAATAAACTTTAGGAGACTTTACTTGTCGTTTTTGTAAGTTTTCAAACCAAGGTTGTAGTTCTCGAACCATGAAGGTTCCTGTAAGGATATCAAGATATTTGCGTACCGTGTGACCAGATATTCCTAGTGATTTTCCTAGCTCGCTTGCATTAAAGATTTGACCATGATAATGCGCAAGCATCAGCCAAAATCTGCGTAGTTGTTGGGCAGGTATGTTAAATCCAAGTGAAGGAATATCGCGTTCTAGGAATGTTGAAATATAATTTTGTCGCCACAAATAACTGGCATCGTTATCTGGTGCCAAATAAGAGCGAGGGAATCCTCCGCGAATCCAAAGTTTTTTACTGTCTTTAACTTCGAATAATCCAAAAGGTGGAAGCTCGATGTAACCAATACGCCCGGCGAGTGTTTCGGAAGATTGACGAATGAGATCTCGTGATGCACTCCCTAAGATTAAAAATTTTCGTTTTTTTTCTTCTTCGTCAACAAGAACACGAAGAATAGGAAAAAGTTCTGGCTTTCGTTGAATCTCGTCAATGACAATTAATTGATGAGACGTTGCTGAAAGCGTAAGCATTGGATTTTCCAAACGTGCTAAATCTAATGGGTTTTCGAGATCAAAAAAAAGAGTTTTTTCTTGCTTGGCTTCAAAGTATGTTTTGGCCAATGTTGTTTTTCCAACTTGCCGTGGCCCAAGTATTGCGGTAATCGGATGAGCACTGAATGTAACATCAATTTTTTGTAAATATATTTTTCTTATCATAAAACTCCTTGTATTTTTGAATCCCAGCTTCAAACTTACAAGGAATCTTGTAGAGAATCAAGACTTTTGGTTAAAATTCAAGGTTGTTTGGCGGTTAAAATGGTCAAAAATCAAGGTGATTTTTAAATAATATGGCTAAAATTAAGGGTAGATTCAAGAATTTGAAGCATTTAGATCATTTTTTATGGTTTTTAGAGGGATTAAAGAAATTTGAACCCCGACTTCCGATTTACAGGGAACTTTTTAAAGTCGGCCCTTTTCTCCAAAATGAAGGTTGCTTATTTTCATTTTAGGTATTTTTTGAAAATAACGAATTTTCTTGGTTTTCGTGTGATGATAAAAATATTAAAGATAGGGTTTTATCTCTATGGTTATGTTTTTATCTCTCAATGGTTCTGTGCGTCAACGCTAGGTTTCT
>CAYUQI010000022.1:0-20426 GCA_964446935.1 uncultured Pseudomonadota bacterium | reverse complement strand
CAAAAATATTTTGTGACGA
Source organism: uncultured Pseudomonadota bacterium (assembly GCA_964446935.1). GTDB lineage: Bacteria > Babelota > Babeliae > Babelales > RVW-14 > UASB124. The sequence goes on along the minus strand of CAYUQI010000022.1, from coordinate 20,407 downwards.
ATCCAGGTGTTGTTTTTCAGTTTGTTTTTGTAAATAAATTTTAGGTTGATTATATGAAAAAAAAACTGTTTCTATTTTTAGCATTAGCTCTTTGTTCTTCTTTTAGTTTTGTTTTTTCGAAACAAGAGGTAGTTGTTTTATATTCAGGAGGTTTGGATTCAAGCGCTGTTGTAGGATATTATGCGATCAAAGGATACGATACAATCCATTTGCTTACATTTGATAATGGTGCGCAAAAGAATCTAAGTCTGTGTAATGTAAAAATCGATGAATTTCGATCGACTTTCCCTAAAACACATTTTATTCATTCAATAAAAAATAGTAGCTATCTTTTTAAAAAGGTTGCTCTTGTGGATATTGAAAGTGATTTTGTAAAATATAAAACGAATTTGATTTGTGTTGGGTGCAAAATGGCTATGCATGCAATGGCAATAATTTATGCACTTGAGAATAAGATAGGAATGGTTGCTGATGGTTATGCCAAAAGACAGGATGATTTTCCCGAGCAAGATATAAGTGCTATACAGGAAATGAAAGCTATATATTCAAAATTTAACATAAGGTACGAAAGTCCTCTTTATGATGTATTAAAATCTAAAGACGCTACCAAAGATCTTTTGGCAAAATATGGGCTTTCAACCAAAAGTATAGAAGGTGAATGTCTATTCGGCGGAACTTTTTCTAAAGGGGATAGCCAATCTATAGCGGCTTATGCAAAGGCAAAAGCATCTATAATCGTAGATTTTATAAAAGATTATTTTAGTGAAAGAGGATTGACTTTTTTTTATAAGAATTAATGGTATTTTTTATGACTTTCATAAAATCAAAACATGTTGTTTTTATTAGCGAATGCCTTGTTAATCAGAATATTAGGGCTTATGGAGTTGGCAATGTTCAAGGGGAAGGCCCTTGTTGTGAAATTTTAGATTTGTTGTCAAAGAATGGCATAGGATTAACGGTTGTTCCTTGCCCGGAAATATTTTGTCAGGGGTTAAAAAGAAATGCGTGCGATAAAGAATATTATAATAACAGCACGTATAGAACAATGTGTTCGCAGATAGCCGACTATGTTTTAGATCGATATAAAATGTATTTGGATGATGGATATACGGTTGGGGGTTTTATCTGTGTGAATGGATCTCCATCATGCGCAATAGATTATTGCTATTGTGACAAGCGTAAATGTCTAGAGGCTGGAGTTCTGATTGAAGAACTCCAAGCAAAGTTGAAAGCTTGTAATTTAGAGTTAGATTTTATTGGCGTACGAATGAAAGAATTAGATATTGCGCTAAAAAAAATAAATGAAATGATATTAAGAATAAAGGGGTAAAAATGGTTATGAAATTCTCTGCGTATAAAAGAAGATGTAAATATTTATTTTTTTTGGTGTTTAGTTTCGCTTGTTTAAATGAATGTCTTTTTTCTATGGAGCCAAGAAAAGAAGCAAGTGAAAAAAATGATGGAAGTAAAAGTGTAGCAGATAATTCAAAAGATGAGGGATCATTAAAAAAGAGGTCAAATGATTCTGAACCCTCTTCACCTCAGCCGACTTACAAAAGAAGAAAAAAGGATGAACCGTCACGATCAAACAAGATGTTCTTTTTGAGTGAATGTTTATTAAATCAAAATATACGAGCTAAAGGGGTACATAATATTCTTGGAGAAGGGGCTTTTGCTCCTGTAGTAGAGTTGTTAATTCAATATGGAATTGGGATTACAACAGTAGCGTGCCCAGAAATTGCTTATGAGGGTTTAGATAGAAAGGCTTGTGGAAAATGTGTCTATCAGAAAGAAGCATATTTAAAGATATGCAAAGAAATGGCTCAAAAATTCGTACTTCAGTATAAAGCTTTTCTAGCGAGTGGGCATAAAGTTGGTGGTTTTATTTGCGTGAATGGATCGCCGTCTTGCGCATGCGATTATTGTTTTTTGGGTATGGGACAAGGAATTGCCTATGAGGCAGGCCTGTTTATAGAAGCTATTCAAAAAGAGATAGAAATTCAAAAATTAAAACCATTGAATTTTATTGGTATTGATAAATGGAATCTTGATAAAGGGTTAAATAAAATTAAAACCTATATTCAATTGATGAATAAAGGTTACTAAAGAATTTAATACCCACAGATAGCAAAGAGGGGCTCAGCATTGCGATGCTGAGCCCCTTACCATTTTTTGGATCTTATTTTGGCGAGCGAATTTGTAAGTCTATGTAATCATTAACAGCGAGTCGCGATGATACTCCAAAGCGTAGATCAGTGTTTCCTACAACGGTTCCATCCCCCATTTTGATTGTATATCCGTCAGTTCTGTCAGTATCAAAATTTACTTTACCATTAATGTTGATGGTGCCGGATGTAAACCCAAAATTTGTTTGTTGATGAGCAACGGGGCCGCGATTGAACGTAACGGTACTATTGTTAATCGTTAACATAGAACTCTTATCAGAAAAACTACATGCGGATGGTAAATACCCAAGCTCGAGGGGAGGACCAACAAAGTCAGGTTCGAAAATAACATTAATTCCTTGATCAAAGCGTAATTCTGATTGAGGCAAGATATGAAAGGTCGAACCTTGAAGTGTTACTGATGTTTTTTCATCTCCGATAAATTGGGTTATTCCTTGAATATATATAGTGTAAATCCATTTGAAGACAGGGTTTTGATTAATAAAAATTTTAGCATTATCAAGTGTGAGCGGATTACCCCCGGAGAGACCATACGTAGTCTCTGAAAGATTGGTAAGTACTATGTTAGACAGCGTGAGCGATTGTCCTGAATAAAATGGCTTTACGAGCTTTCCTCCACTTGCTTCGTCTATTGTAAGTCCGTTTCCATTTCCATAAATTTTCCCGGTTACCCATATTGGGTAATCTTTCATTATCAAGGGCCAACTGGTAAGATTCATAGAAAAAACTTTCCCGGGTTCATACTCTCCCTCAATCGTACCATTATAGTCTTGGTCACCGCCATGAATGCGTACATTGCGGCCGAGGAAAATATCACCTTCAAGGATAAGTGTGTTGCCATTCAGCCAGATGTCCCCATCGATTGGTTCAGTAACTTTAATGGAGGCATAAATGCTGCCAGTACCTGAGCCGTTTGGGTTTACAAGCGAAAGCCCTTTTCGTAGTTTGATAACTCCACGTAAGTATTGATCTCCTGCGGTGTACCCGGTGTAAATAGTATAGGTATCACTAAAATCCCAGCTTTTGATCGTGCCTGTTAGAGAGGTATCAAGATTTCCGCTGTAACTTAACAACGGATTAGTGATATATATTGATAGTATCAATAGTGCAATTACCTTAAGAAAATGTTTCATTAAACCCTCCTTCGTTATGGTTAAACAATTCTCCTTTAATGTGGACACACTAAAAGTACCATAGCATACGACGGCGGATTTTTAAAATAGAAACAAGGATTGGTAAGAACAATACGGGGGCTCATTCGCGTGAATTACGGATAATACACTCCATACTTAGAACTTCTTGAACGTGAAATTATTGTATGATGGTTACTGCAATTTGATGATCCTGGGGGCGCCGGACCATTTAACATTCTTCAAATTGCCTTCATAGGTAAGTTTTTCTGCTATCATTCCGAGGTGTGCGAATGATTCGTCTTCTATAGAAATCTCGACTTCTTTGCTTTCAACTTTTTCCGCTTCATAGCCACTGTCTTTTGAAAGAACAAGTAGTTGTTTCATAATGAAGCTATGCTGGGTATGTGAAGCTTTGGATTGATTCTTGAGGCTAAGCAACAAGGTATCAATTGTTGCTTTATCAATAATAAGTGTTGATTGCTTGTCTAAAAAGACTGACAACGTTTTAATTTTTATATCTTCAAGACGTACCGTACAGTTACCTATCATTGCGATTGTGAGAGAGCCGGAATTGGCTTTTTTGATCCAAAGGCGTGTGTTTTTTTGTGCAATAATTTGAGGCTTTGCTCCAAAGTTTACATTGACGCAGGTAATTGTTGCTTGATCCAAGATCTTGATGGTTTGAATTTTCGGTACGCCTATTTCAATGGGGGTTTTTTGAGTGTGCTTTCTAATGACGAGGGTGTCTTGGGATACAGAATGGAATTGTTCTGCAGGGGCATGTTTAACGTAATAGGTGTTTTTTGGTGCTGATGTTATGGTATAGGTGCCAGGGCAAACGATAATGATGTCTTCGAATGGCTCAGTGTTAGTTGTTGCGAACTCCATACCGTAGCCGAGCGTGGTGAGAGAAAGAAAATAGGACAGTGTGGCTATTAATTTGTTCATAGAATGCTCCTTTTTGTCATGCTGCCTGCCAGCCGAAGCGGCTTACCTTCGCCCCAACTTCGCCAAGGCTTCGTTGCGCAGGCAAGGCTACGGCGAGCCTGTGCGAAGGCTTGGAATTTATTTCAGCATCTACTCAGTTGTGGATCCTGAAACGAGTTCAGGATGACAAAAGTAAATTTGTACACTTAATTCCTTGTAGCCATTCAAGCCTTTGCGTAGGCCGTCATAGCAATTCTATTTTTATAGCTGAGTCATTGTAGCGTGTTGCATGTGGGTGTCTGCTGCCCGTATTTGATTACTGAACAGCAGAAGGTCCTGGGGTGTGCGTGCGAGTGCATATGGCTTGCGCGGTGTTAGTACCGCCATGTCATTAAATCCCCAACTTACTGCTATTATTTTGATATGTGCTTTATGTGCTGCTTCTATGTCGCGAATCTCATCACCAACATAAATAACCTGGTCAGATGTAAGGTGGTAATCGCTTAAAAAGCGATTAAGCACAACGTGTTTTCCGAAGATACTTGATTGAGCATAAATGACTTCAAAGAGATTCATATCGTGTTTATTTAAAAAATGACGAACAACCGTTTCTGAATTTGAAGTGAGGATGCCAAGCCTAAAACCCTGTTGCTTGAGTTGCATAAGTGCTTCTTTGATGCCGGGAATGAGAGGGTAGTGTGGTAAGTTTTTTTCCATGTATGAGAGCGCTTGCTTATGAATAAACGGTAGCTGGTACCACGGTATTTGATAATGTTTTAAAATTTCTTGCGCTGTTTTCATGCGCAGTTGTTCTCGTTGAAGCGGTTGGATGTCAGTGTTCCCATGTTCGGCCCGAAGTGTGTTAAAAAATGATAGTGCAGTGTCAAGGGAATCGGCCAAGGTGCCATCAAAATCAAAAAGAATAAACGGCCGTTGATCGAGAGCGACGCTTGGTTGATTGTGATACTGTTGTTGCATGATGTAGATGCCTCCACTTGTTAGTGTGATTGCTGAAAGCGTGTATAAAAGCCATTCTTTCATGGTCTACCGCTTTGACATTTCAAGTTTCGTATACGTTTCATACTGCTCAAAAATGTTGTTAGGCCATTGTGCATTGATATCAATAATCTCTCCTTTTTCATTGGTAACCGGTGTCAGTTGTGGATACAAATAGACACGTGCTTTCAGATCACCAACAATAAACTTTTCATTTGTTTTTAATGTCTTGAGATAATTCTGATTGAGTGGCTTGCCATATGTTTCTACGAGTTCGTGTGCAGCCAGCCCATCACCTGTCGATTTGATACGTTGCACTTCCTGCATGAGGGTGATGACATTTTTGAAGGCTTGGTCAAAGTTGGTGACGGTAACCCCAACAACATTAAAGGGCTTATCATCAACCGTTGTTGTCTCTTCACGAATGGCAACGCCACCTTTCGTGGCAAGATAATTCATGATAATGCAATTGGCACGTGCATGGTCACCAGATACCTCAGTAGCGGTATCACTTTGTTGGATAATGCGGACAATGCCAACATCAACCATGCGGAACAAGAGCCATTCGGTCAGACGTGCTTTGCCAAATTGGTGATGCCATTGTTTGAGAAAACCGGCCTTAAGGAGTTCGTCAAAATGTTGAATGCTCACGTAGACAGCAATGATTTCCGCGCGTAATTCTTCAATAGTTTGTTCGCAACCCATTAAAAGTTCCGGAAGATTTTCGTGGTTGACGGTGATGGTATCGCCGGCGGCATAGGTGTTGTCACCAATGGTCAACGATTCACCGTCCTTGAAGGTATGTGTGGCAAGCGCTCCGCTGCCGTGGCCGATCGTTTCGTGCAAGATGGTGTGTATGGTTAACAGTTCATCAAAGAAATCCCATGATGGATCATGTTCTTCGAGCCATTCGGCTTCGTCTTTGAGAAAGAAAAGTTTATGACTCATGCTTGGGTCAAGCATGACCCCAAGGTTTTTAACGGCCGGATAGATGATTTGTTTAGAGCCATGGGTAGCACGAATGTCTTCGTAGTTAGGGAGACAGTACGCTGCCGTGATATGCATGGGGCCTAGTCCACCGGTTGCAAATAATTTTGTATTGATGCGTGCATTTGTAACGGCTTTTGACTCATTGCCATTACCGTGTTTGAAGGCCGGAGGAAAGGGGAGCTTTGACTCAATCATTGGTGCGAGGGTATTCAATTGGCTTAGATCAACGGCGGTCATGGTTGCCTCGGCCTGGAAAAAACCGCGGTATGATTTAGGATCGTGATATGTCTCGATGAAACCGAAGTTATAATCAACAGTTCCAGAACTTTGGAGCCATTCGATGGAGTGTTGTTTAAACAGTTCCTCATCACCAGTGTTTAAGAATTGAATGAGATATTCAAAGCTTTTGATCAGATGTTCATCAAAGTTTTTAGGATATTTGCGTGCATGTTCAAGTGCTTGGGTGAGCCAAAATACTGCCACTGTGAGTTCATCTTTGTAGCGGCCCTGCAGAGAATAAGGTACCATTTTGGGGGTACGCTTACTCTCCGTTTGCTCAACATAAAAATAGGCATTGAGTTTGGTACGGTCATGGTGGGAAAGTTTTTGAAAATCTTTTTCAGTGAAATCGGGTGAATAAAAATTAATAGCACTTTGCTCAATATTGTTTGGTACGGTGAGTGTTGGTTGATACGTTTGATCGAAGAGTGCCGGGGCAAGTTCTGGCAGTTGGTGAGCCAGCGTGTCAAAGCCAAGTAACCGTAGAACAAGGTCAATGTTTTGCTGCGTGAGTGTGGTGAGTTTGAGCCGTGCAGGGGTTCTTTTTTCTTGTGAGCATTCGCGTGCAAAATAGTTGCTATGGTTTGACCAGAGATAGACTAAGTAAATTTTTGTTTCTTGGATGAATTTTTTGATATTAAAATTTTTTGGCAAAAGCTTTTTTTCTTGGTTGATCGTTTGAATTTTATCTTGGTTTTTGTAAATCGTCTGGAAGAGTTCTTTGACAGCAAGGGCATGATGATGAAGCTGGTCGGTTGCAATTCGGTTGCCTGGCAGGCTCGCACGTAGGAGATAGTACATAAAAATGCGTTCTTGTGCGGTAAGTTTATTGTACAATGATGCCACATTTTGATCACATAAAACACCGATCTCTTTAAAAATTTCTATGTGATGTGAAGCTGCTTCTAACATCATGTCAGGACCCCATATTTCATAAAAAACCAACATATACTTGACGCCAACGTCGTTCTTTTCTTTGAATAATACCGATGTATGGGTAATCAAACAAGGGTTTAGATTGAAAGAAGAGAGGATTATGAGAATGCAAGCAAAACAGTCCAGCGGTGGCCGTTATCTTAAAAACATTGTCTATGGGGGTATTGATGGGATCATTACCACCTTTGCCGTTATCGCTGGCGGTGCGGGGGCAGCGCTTTCGAGCAGCATTTTGCTGGTGTTAGGCCTTGCCAATGTGCTGGCCGATGGTTTTTCGATGGGTTTTGGCGACATGGTCAGTTCGCGTGCAGAGAACGAGGTGCATGCCAAGGATCAACAACGGTTGTCGTACATGCTTGATCATGACCTTGAACAGGCAAGTAAAGAGATCAAGGCACACCTTAAGGTCAAGGGCTTGAGCCGTACCGATGTTGAAACAATGACCAGGATCATATTGAAGAAAAAACCGTTAGCATTACAAGCATTGATGGAACGTCAAAATGGCAGAGGCGGCGGTATCAATGACCGTATTGTGATCAAGAGTTTATATACGTTTAGTTCATTCATTCTTTTTGGTTCGATTCCCTTGCTGACCTATGTTGTTGCTATGATAGTTCCTGAAATTCGGCCTTTGAGCTTTGTTATTAATTGCGTGCTGACAGCGTGTACGCTGTTTATGCTGGGCGCCGTTAAAACAAAATTTACGGGAAGAAATTGGTTCTTGTCAGGGCTTGAGATGCTGGGCATGGGTGGCGTTTCGGCTGTTATTGCCTTTGTTGTGGGCAATTCATTTTCGTGGCTTATTCAGTAGGTGGTGATAATTATTCAAACACCCCAACGCCGACACTACCATCGCCGGCTTGATCAGCAAATCACCAATCAAAAATGGATAGAGGCCGCAGACTAAAACTTTGTTAATGGGAACAAAGAGAGCTAACTGGAACAATCCGCAGGCAAAATACATAATAAACGTAACACTCAATGTTGCGATGGTGTTTGTGAATGATTTTCTTGCCCATGTTTGTGCCCATGCAATGAACATCATTGCAAGACCCCACCCAATTAAATACCCACCGGTTGGACCTAATAAATGAGCAAGCCCGCCGCCGAAGCGTGAAAAAAACGGCAAGCCGCAGGCTCCTTGGATAAGATAAATCCAGTAGGCATTAACCGCATGCCAACCAAAAAAGAATGTTGCTATGAACAACGGTGCTGGTTGAAGACTGAGTGGAACAATGTTGAATGGCAACGGAATGATAATTTGCGAACAGGCTGCATAGAGCCATGAAAGAAGAAGCGTGCGAGCAATGAAGGCACTCTTGGTTGATGAGGTGAATAAAAAATAATAAACCATAAAAAAAACCCCTACCGGTTTGAAACGTTTTTAAAACTCATACAGGCTATCGTGGGCGAAAACTGTATGCAAACGGGTAGGGGGGAGTTTTAGGCGAGATTATAAATTTTTTTCAAGACGTTCTATTGTTTTTTCAAGATCCTTTTGTACGTCAGCAAACATTTTGCAGCACTCTTTTGAGCATCCTTTGGCATCCTTGTGACAAAAATGTTTCATAAACCATGCAATGCCGCTTAGGTCGTGAATGAGTTTAACTTTATTGTAGGTACAATTATCAAGCATGTTTTTTTCTCCTTTTTTTATTCAGTGTATTTTGCAACCAACTTCCAACAATCCATACCATAAGCACTGCTACTATCATCACTAGCCATTCGCGCCAACCTAAAGCAACAGTTTTGAAGATTGCTTGAAATGGGGCATGATACACAATCAACATTTGCAAACCAAATGAACTAGCAAGTGATGCGATGAGCCATGGATTAGATAAAAAGCGAATGCCATAGTCTGCACGAATCATATGGATACGCACCAGCTCGAGCATGACAAGTGTTGTAAGTGCCATGGTGTGTGCGAGCATTGAGCTTTGCCGTAACCCATACCAACATACTCCCAATGTTCCCAATGCGATGAGCATCCCAATGGTGATCATGTGCTGAACAAGCATAGGTGAAAGGATTCGTTCTTGTGGTGCTCGTGGTGGTCTGGCCATAGCATGAGGATGTAATGGATCGATGCCGAGAGCAAGTGAAGGCAACCCGTCGGTGATCAGGTTGAGCCACAGGAGGTGAATAGGAAGAAGAACAACAAATATGTTTCCGTGTTGATCGGTAAAGCCGATGATGGTGCCGAGTAAAATGATCAGAAGCTCTGCTATGTTTGAGGTAAGAAGGTAATTGATACATTTGACAATGTTGTCATAGATGCCGCGGCCTTCTTCGATGGCAGAAACAATCGTTGCGAAATTATCATCGGTGATGACCATATCAGAAGCTTCTTTGGTTACCTCTGTGCCTGTTATTCCCATGGCCACACCGATATCTGCTGCTTTGATTGCCGGTGCATCATTGACGCCGTCACCGGTCATTGCTACCACCTCTCCTAATGCCTTGAGCATGTGTATGATGCGCATTTTGTGTTCAGCTGTCGTGCGGGCATAGACAACGGTCGTGGTAACAACTTTTTTGAATTCATCTTCGGTTAACTGATCGAGTTCAGAGCCACTGAGTGCTGTGCCATCGTTGGTGATCATGCCGAGTTCTCGTGCAACGGCGGAAGCGGTTTGTTTGTGATCTCCCGTAATCATGATGACACGAATACCGGCGCGTTTGCATAGGGCAATAGCTTTTTGAGCTTCCGGACGAGGAGGGTCCATCATGGCAAGCATGCCGACAAAGACAAGTTCCTGTTCTAACGATTCTTCATATTGTTGGTGAGGATCAAGCGGTCGGTAGGCTACGGCCAATACCCGTAGTGCTTGGCGAGCAAGTTGATCATTGGTCGAGAGAATTTGCTTTTTGTGTGCATCATCCATGGCAAGCGTTTTACCATGCATAAGCATACTACTTGATCGTTGCAAGATAATGTCGGGTGCTCCCTTGACAAAGAGCATGCGTCCCTGTGGCGTTGTGCATGCGATGCTCATTCGTTTGCGTTCAGAATCAAAAGGAATTTCGTCCGTCCGTTGATATTCAGAATCAATACGTTGTTTTTCGAGTCCTGCTTTTGCAGAAGCAACAATTAATGCTCCTTCAGTTGGATCTCCTGCTATCTGCCAGTGTCCATTGGTTGCATAAAGACTTGCATTGTTGCAGAGCATGCTGATGCGCAAAGTGGTCATGAGTTCTGCGTTGGATAATGGATTAATGATGGCATCATTGTGTTTGAAGGAGCCTTGAGGTGCATAGCCAGCACCGGTAACATTAATGAGCATGTCATTAACCCACACATGTCGAACCGACATTTCATTTTTGGTGAGTGTTCCTGTTTTATCAGTGCAGATAACGGTGGCGCAACCAAGGGTTTCGATTGAGGCTAATCGTCTGATGAGTGTCTTTTTTTTAGCCATTCTTCGCATGCCAATAGCAAGTGTAATGGTGACAACGGCGGGTAACCCTTCTGGGATTGCGGCTACCGCTAAGCTGACAGCACTCAAAAACATGGGCATGAGAGCGTGTCCGCGAATAAGCCCAAGGATGAAAATGAATGTGACGATGCCCAAGCAACCACCAATCAGATGAGTACCGAAACGCTTGAGCTGTATTTGAAGTGGTGTTGGCTCTTCAGGTTGTTGTTGCAACACGGTGGCGATTTTTCCAAGTTCGGTGTGCAGAGCTGTTGCCGTGATGAGCATGTATCCCTTGCCGCTTGTAACAACGGTTCCCATAAAAGCCATGTTGGTTTGTTCCGCAAGGGGAAACGGTTTGTTTTCAAGCGGTTCGGCATGTTTTCTCACCGTATTAGATTCGCCGGTTAAGGTTGCTTCTTGTGTAGTGAGTTGTATTGATTGGATAATTCTGCCATCAGCGGGAACATAATCACCGGCTTCAAGTTGCACAATGTCCCCAACGACCAAATGATTTGAAGGGATGACTTGCAAAATATTATTGCGAATGACGCGCGACATTGGTTTGGTTAATCGTCGTAACGCTGCTAACGAATGTTCGGCTGAATACTCCTGCATGAAACCAATGATAGCATTGGCTATGACAATGACGCCAATAGCAATGGCATCAACCCATTCACCCATGAAACCGGCGATAATCAATGCCGCGATGAGTATGATAACAAGTGGGCTTGCAAATTGATGAATAAAAAGGTTGAAAACAGAATAACGCTGCGCTTCGGGTAACTGATTAAGCCCGTCTCGTGCTAATCGAGATTCGGCGTCAGTCGATGGTAACCCTTGCTGAGCATTGGTGGCAAGGTGTGAGCAGAGGTTTTCGGTTGTATATGCCCACCAGAATTTGGTATTTGGTTGGTTCACGATTTCTCCTTTGTTATATGTGTTACGAAGAACCTTGTTTTGCTGTTCCTGCCCCCGAGCTCCAGCAATACCTACAAACAAGTTGTTTCCGTTTTTATCATGCTAACCGTGAAACGAGTTTTGGGTTACAACGTAGAAACTTTGCTACAACAACATTTTGTCATCCTGAACTCGTTTCAGGATCCACGTTGATTTATTGATCCCCTAATCAATAATACAGTTGTCAGTAATTGAAGAAACCTTGAATACAAAAGACCTTTTTCTTTCATACGTTAAAAACATACATATGAAGTAAGGGACTGAATGGATCCTGAAACAAGTTCAGGATGACAAAAATACATTTGTATTCTTAAATTCTTCGCAGCTAGCCAAACAACATTCCCCTAATCTGTACAAAAAAAACATTTCCTTTAGCAACAAAAAGGCGTATTTCCAATGAACGCATCGGATTATTCATACTTTACAAAACCGCTTTCAGCCAATAAACTCATACATCGCTGAAAAGTATGATAAAGCACAGTTAAGGAGTTGTTATGATTCTTTTTTATTATCTGGCTGCATTTGTTGGAATTACGGTAATAGGCTTTGCCCTTACCGTAGTTATGTATGCATTGATTATGCGTAGAAAGAACCCTGATGAGAAATCAGCTCACATTGCTCAGTTGATTCGTCAAGGAGCAATGACATTTTTGCGTCAAGAGTACATTATTTTACTGTGTGTGATTGCTGTTGTTGGTGGAGTTTTGGCGTATGCCATTAACAACGTCGCTGCCATTGCCTATGCTTGCGGTGCATTATCTTCGATGTTCGCTGGCTATGTTGGCATGAAAGCAGCCACACGAGCAAATGAAGCAGCAACTGTTGCTGCCAAAGACCAGGGAGAACGCGCAGCATTTCTGACCGCTTTGATGGGTGGCTCGGTAATGGGTTTCATGGTTGCAAGTCTTGGTTTGTTGGGACTTGGAATAATTTTCTTCCTTTTTGTGCAAAGTTCGACGTATGACATTGTGAGAATTCTTACCTGCTATGGTTTTGGTGCAAGCTCAATAGCACTTTTTGCACGTGTTGGTGGCGGTATTTATACCAAGGCTGCTGACGTTGGTGCCGACCTTGTTGGTAAAGTTGAAATGGGTATACCAGAAGATGATCCACGCAATCCAGCTGTTATTGCTGATAACGTTGGTGACTGTGTTGGTGATACCGCTGGTATGGGCGCTGATATTTTCGAATCATACATTGCTTCTGTTGTTGGTGCGATGGCATTGGCTGTTAATGCCTATGCCGGGCAACTTTCCTATTTAGCGCTTCCTATTGTACTGTGTGCTATAGGTCTTGTTGCTTCATTGCTTGGCTTTTTCTCATGCTTTTTGTTTAAAGCAAAAGTCGAAACAATGCTCCAAAAGGCTACCTATCTTTCAATACTTCTTTTCATTGCCGGTGCATATGGATATTTACATATCATGGGCCTTGATATGCGTTTATTTGGCTCGATAGCATTAGGTGCTTTTTCTGGAATTATCATAGGCCTTGTTACGGACCACTACACGAGCGGGGCTCCGATTAGAAAACTGGCAGAGACATCACAAACTGGCGCCGGTACCAATTTGATTTATGGTCTTTCAATTGGTTTTGAATCTGTTGTTATTCCGGTGTGTTCAATTGCCGTGATTGTGTTTATCGCTCATACCTATTTTGGTGATTTGTTCGGGGTTGCATTAGCTGCTGTTTCTATGCTTGCTACGGTTGGTATTACGATGACCGTTGATGGTTATGGCCCAATAGCAGACAATGCCGGCGGAATTTCAGAAATGTCTGGCTATGGTCCTGGTGTAAGAAAAATTACTGATAAACTTGATTCTCTTGGTAATATGACGGCTGCTCTTGGTAAAGGTTTTGCCATTGGTTCAGCGGTGTTTGCAGCATTGGCTATTTTTGCTGCCTATTGCCAAGAAGCAAAAATTCCACATCTTGATTTGTTTGACCCCGTTGTCATAGCAGGATTTTTCCTTGGTGGTGCATTACCATTCTTGCTTTCAGCTTTTACCATGCGCTCCGTTGGCCGTACCGCATGGAAGATGGTGATGGAAGTACGTCGTCAATTTGTTGATATCAAGGGATTGCTTGAAGGAACAGCGGAACCAGATTATGCACGTTGTATTAGTATTAGCACGCGTGCCGCAATCATTGAAATGTTGCTTCCAGGTATCATTGCCATTGCCTCACCAATTGCTATCAAATATGCATTTGGTGTTCAGGGTGGTTTGGCTGTTGGAGGCTTCCTTGCAGGTGCAACACTTACTGGTGTGTGCCTTGCATTGACCATGGCGAATGCTGGCGGTGCATGGGATAATGCTAAAAAATATATTGAAGCAGGTAATTTTGGCGGCAAGGGATCAGATGCTCACCGCGCTGCTGTTGTTGGTGACACCGTTGGTGATCCATTTAAAGATACATCTGGCCCATCACTCAATATTTTAATTAAACTTGTTTCGATGCTTTCGTTGCTTTTAGCAACGATGTAAGATTGTCGCATATTAAGGGTTGTGTGATAGTTTACATTGCATTTTTCAATATGTTGTATGTGCTAGGTTTTTGAAAGATCAATTAATTCCGTTCGTGGTGAGGAAGCTGCATAGCAGCTGTCTCGAACCATGAACACCGTAAAATTTTTTGTTGACTCTAATGTTATTTTTAATGATAGCAAGCTAATTTTGAGTTCATGGTTCGAGACGCCCTTCGGGCTCCTCACCACGAACGGGATAAATTTATACACTTCAAAACCGTAAAGGCTGTTACTCATGCTAACCAAGAAAATATCACCATTAACGGCAGTTCTCATCTGCCTCAATTCAATGATCGGTGCAGGGCTTTTTATTAATCCTAAGCCTTTAACGGCCTTTGCTGGTGCATTTGGATTTATGGGCTATGTGCTCGCTGGTTGCATTGTATTCCCTATTATTTTGTGCGTTGCAGAGTTGGCGGCGTTGCATCCGGTTGCTGGTGGTTTGTATGTTTTTAGTAAAACCTATGTTGGTTCCTTTGCAGGCTTTCTTGGCGCGTGGGGATACTTTGTTGGCAAGACCACATCGGCAACGGTGCTGTTGCACAAGGTGATTCAGTTTTTCCAAGCACGCATACCGCTGTTGCATGGCGTGCCAACATTCTCACTTGATGTCAGCGCACTTTTTTTTATTGTGTTTTTAAATATTGTTGGGGTTTCAATTGGTGGCCGCATTCAATATATGTTTACAACACTCAAAGCAATTCCACTGTTCTTTGTTTTTATTGCCGGATTTGTGTATTGCAACCCTGCTAACTTTGTCGATGTGGCAGAGTTGCATGGCATTATCGCTACCGTTTCCATCGCAATGTTTACGTTGTTTGGTTTTGAAGTAATTTGCTCGATTGGCAATATGATCGAAGATCCTGCTCGAAATATGCGACGCATTATTCTCTCGGCATTCTGTGTTGTTGCCTTGGCTGATATTCTTTTTCAGATTAGCATCTTTGGTGTAATGGGGCATGCATTGACTGAGCTTAACGAACCGGTGCTTGCATTTGGCATGCATGTGTTTTCGGTACATTCTTTGCTTGCGCAGTGTATCAATGGTGCCGTGTTTGCATCGATCACTGGTGCAACGTTTTCATTGTTGACGAGTAACTGTTGGAATTTGCATACGCTTGCACGTTTTGGACATTTGCCGGGAGCTGGCTGGTTGACCCGTATTAATCGTTTTAATGTGCCCTGGGTGAGTTTAATTGTTGAAGCATGTCTTGGAAGTTTTATTTTGTGGATTAC
This sequence comes from uncultured Pseudomonadota bacterium, assembly GCA_964446935.1. Classification (GTDB taxonomy): domain Bacteria; phylum Babelota; class Babeliae; order Babelales; family RVW-14; genus UASB124. The sequence continues at coordinate 4,824 of CAYUQI010000022.1, read as the reverse complement.
CCTCGATCAAGTACCGTTGCAAAGTATGTCAGTTTTTTCTCAATTAATAGCGTTCCTGTTTACGGTCATCGCGGCATTAATTGCAGTACGTTCTGGAGCCATTACGCGGTTGTACCGCTGGGTTCCGGTGCTGGCGATTGGTTGCTGTCTTTTTGCGATGGGTGTGAGCATCAGTCATATTGTTAAATCTGGTATTTCTCTCTCATTCTTGTTTGTGTTTTGTCTGGGATTGCTGGCCTTTGGGCTCAAGCAATTGATGGCCCGGCGGGCATAAACAAACCCTATCCAAACGTTTCAGCCTGAAAACATTCTGCCTGAAAATGTCGTAAAATCAGTGTTGGTGCTAGTTTTTTGTCGATTTTGTATTATTTGCTATTATTAAATATAGTTGATCGATAAGGTGTTTCAATGAGAGGTTATCATGAAACTTGCGAAGTTTTTTTCTATGCTCTTATGTGCTCTGTTGGCAACAACAGTAGCATTTCCTATGAAGCGTCAAAACTCGTCCATGCCTCCTACGAAACGTCAAAAGATAGAAGAAGAACCGCAGCCGCAACCTCCTGTTTCTTTATCTTGCGCGACCACAAACACAACCAATGCTGTTGCTGCTAAGCTGATTAAGCTTGAGTCCAGTGATAAAAAATGTGTTGATATCTCTGTTGCTGCTGCCCATGTATCTCCAAATATCAAGAACATCTTAGAGGATCTTCCCGATGAACAGAACGATCTTGTTCCATTACCTATGGTCTCACACCAAGTATTACAGAAAATAGTTCCGCTTCTAGAGCAAGAAGCTCAATTACAAGCGCAGAACCATGGTGAATCAATTATTATTAACACACTTTTAAATGGGATTGTTGCTGATAATGATTGGGCCGATAATCAGTTATGTTGTGATGCAACACTTGCAGCAAACTGGCTTGGTTGTCAGCATATTTTAAAAGTACTTACGGTAATCTTTATTAGAACAGTTTCTACTGATTTTTATGTGCAGGCGTTTATTGCAGAGCATTCAAACAATCATTATGCAATTACGATTACAGCAGAACAACTTGGTGCTGCTCTTGATTCAGTTATTGATGAAACAATCAAAAATGATGTGTTAAAAAATTTTGGACGATGTGCAATAAGTTTAGTTGAATATTCGAGGCGTAAGAACCATGACCTATGTTTGGTTAAGAAATGGGCTCAGAATTTTATAGATCCAAAACTGTGTAGCGTTATTAATACCGTTATAAAACTTCCTGATTGTATTTGTTATGTAATGTTGTTAGGGAAAGATAGCCAGCAGGCATTTATAACAGAAATCGAGCTTTTTGGTAAACTTGATAATGTAATTTTTATTATTGAAAAAGATATGGCCTTGGCGCATCAAATGACTGTTGCAGGGGCGCCGAATGTTCTTTTTTTGCAATCGATTGATAATGCTTTTTTTGTTTGTATTCCTTCAAAATTTTTTTCAGATGGAAACTTTGAAAGATTATCTGAGATCACGGCTCTTGGATTGAATCCTGATCAGCTAAAACCGTGCGGATTTGGATATGATACTTGGTTAAATTATAGCAGAGAGCAGAGACAAAAAAATGTCATCGATTCTTTATCAAATCTTTTGGATGAAAATTCTGCTATTAAAAAAAGGGTTTTCATTGCTGGGCATGGTAATGGTGGAAATGAAGTGATTGCCAGAATGGTATCATTGAAAATCTCTGAGTTCCGAGCCTTGTTGAATAGATTATGTGTTTGGGGTGGCAGAGATTGTAGTGTTGAAGGTCTCATATTGCGATCATGTTTTTCTGGCGGTTACAATAGTGTGAGATTTTTTACTGATAATGGTAGCCAACCGAAGTTACTTCCATTTACTGTTGGTATACTAAGTTCGGCTGATATGCCGGAAACTAGTTTTTTGAATTCAAGCTCTAAATTATTAAAGACATTTGCAGCATCCGCCAATAGCGATATAAACACAATATTTAGAGATGCTTTTGGTCAAGAACAATTATTTGCAGGATCTTTTCCGATGGTAAGGGAAGCAAATAAACAAACTTTTGAACCGGCAGCATTAGGTGAACGTTTAATTACGATAGATGATCGTGCAAAAAATGTGCCAATTGAATACGGGAAGTTTTCTATTGAAAATCGAAGCAGTTCTTCTTACGGTGGCTTTATCGTCAAGGGGATGTATCCCCATCTAAAAGATTTATTTTTACCGTATAAATTTGCTTTTGATTCATTGAGTCAGATGGTTGCAACATTCCTTTCACACATTCCAGGGTCATCGTATCGTGTTATTTCTCAGGTAACTATTAAAGATGGGAATGACGTTATTAAGCCTCTGGATAAGAGTTTTAACATTGAATTAGAATACGATCCACAAATGCGGAAAGTTGTTTTTGTTAATCAAATGAATGATGTACAACATGTTATTCTCGACTTTAATTATTCCTGTGTGCTGAGATACGATTATAAAGATTTTGCGAGCTTGATGAACGTCTACCGATTATGGTATGAAGCACAACCATTGCCAGGAGTTGTACCTGGATATGATCGCAAGAAAGCGCTTGAGCAATTTAATAAAATATTTTGGGGCACTCGAATACCACCAAAGGCAACGTTGTGTACTGATATGTTTGAGGCGTTTGCTGATGGTAATTGTACCAAGTTACAAGAAGCCTTTGCTCGTTGTAAAAATGATGGTAATACAGCGGCTCTTGAACTTTTTCTTTTATATGCTGTTTCACATGGGTTACCATTACCTCCTGATATTGAGTCAGACGATATAGATGGTATGAAAATCGGTCGATGTTCTTGTGTAGAATCATTAGCAATTGATAAAACAGTTCTTGAGCTTTTTGCTCAAAATGGTTTTGATTTGAAAAAAAGGTATTTTGCATCAAAAAAATCATTGTTTCAGCTTGCTGTCCTTGCTGGTAATCGTTGCGCTGTTGAATTTTTATTAAACCACAACTATGCAATGGTAGATGAAAAAGATATTCATGAGGAAGATGCTATTGATTATGCTATTGCGGCTAGTAACAGTGATTTGTTTAAATTATTATCCCACCATGGTTTATCTTTTGAACTTTTTGAGAAAGTAATAGATCTTCAAGATTGGAATAATAACGCGCAACCATTACTTGAAAAGTTGCTCGATGAACACCACGTAACACAAAATTTTTTGAAAAGTGATAACGGTTTTGATGTGCTATGCCATGCTATAAGATGTAAAAACGTAGAAGCTATTAAATGGTTGCTCAAGCAAGGTGTTCCATTTGTCCGTTCTGATGGCTTTACGATTTTTCACTTTATTGGGAAGAGTGAAGACTTTGATATGTCCAATGAAATCGAAGCAGTTATTAATACAATGTTGTCTTCTGAGCAAGGAAAGAAATTACTCAATAAATTAGATGGTCAAGGAAGAACGGCACTAGATTATGCTGTTAAATCAGTCCGGTTCAATTATGTTGAATTATTATCAAAACACGGTGCTGAGGTGACAGAATACATTAATGATTGCCTTAAATTGTGTGAAGATAAAATATTGGAGCGATTGCTTGAAGCATTACTGAGTAATGACAAGAATGATCCATTGTTACAAAAATTGTTACAAAATCGCTTAAAGGCTGATGTGGGTTTTAAAATATTATGTAGTGCGGTGGATAGGGGTAATGTAAGGGTTATTGAATGGTTGCTTAAACAAAATGTTTCAGTTGTTCGTTCTGATGGCTTTACGATTTTTCACTATGTTGTGCAATCGTTCTCACCTAATATTCCTGAATGCATTACGGCATTGTTATTATCTCCACAAGGCAAAGCGCATGTTAATGATACATGTGTAATAGAAGGGAATGCTTTGTCTGCTTTTGAACTTACCATTTTACGAAATAAGACTTATATCAGTTATATTTTTCTTGATCATCCAGAGGTTCAATTCCAGCAAAGAGCCATGGCTATGAGTATTAAAGATTCTGAGTTCTACCTTTTGGAAAAACTACTTTTACGCCGAGAAGCAAGAAAATATATTAACGCCGAAGATCCCAATGGAGAAACGTTACTGGAAATAAGTATTCAGAAGGGGGATCCGGTTTTTGTTAAATTGCTGCTTGATCATGGAGCAAAGTTCTCAGCAAGAAAATTTAAAGGCCTTACGCCGTTGCAAATTTTTGAGAAATGTTTTTCAGGTACCGATGAAGCTCGTGCGAAGATCAAGGAGCTTTTGCAAAGGAAAGGAACGAGTCTTTTGTAGGCGTTTCTCTTGATGAACATAGTTTATCGTCCTGGATACCAATATCTGAACACGTTCCCTGCTGATGCAACGGCGATGCCGTGAATTGCTTGGCAAAAACACAGCAGTGATATTCCTACCCCGCATACGGTTGCGATCCAAAAAAGAATTTTGCTTCCAAAGAATAAGCCGCATGTGGCGACAACAAAAAGAATACAGTAACTTTTGAGAAGCCATAGATTAAATAAGTATGCTTCTTGAGCGTTATCGTGCACAAAACGTGATCGTTTTTTCATATGCATAATTGTTAGGGCGATTGGAATACTGAGCAGGGTCAATATGAGTGGAGTGATGGGGAGTGAAGGTATATGGTCAATTTTGAAATGTGAAATAAACGACCATATGCCGCCGTTGTTGTAAAGTTTATAAACGACATATGCGGTCCAAATGATGGTGACGATAGGGACGTGTGCAAGTGTTCCCCAAAAACGTTCATTGAAAAATTTATTAATCATGAAGATCTCCTATGCTTCCTTTTTTGTTTGAGATGCTTTGTAAAAGGATATCATATTTGTATTCATTTAACATTAGTATTTGATTTA
>CAYUQI010000021.1:2681-23417 GCA_964446935.1 uncultured Pseudomonadota bacterium | reverse complement strand
GGTAGCTCGTTGGGCTCATAACCCAAAGGTCGCTGGTTCAAATCCAGCCCCCGCAACCAAATTTTTTTCATTTTATTTTCCCGCTTTCTCACATACCCCCAAATAAATTTGTACTATTTTGTCATGCAGAATAAATTCAGCATCCACAAAGTTAAATTAAATGGATCCTGAAACAAGTTCCGGATGACAAGAATACAAGGACTTATGTTTTATTTAGAGTAAATGTATTGATATCCAAAAGAAATCAAAGTCTACTCCATTTTGTACAATTGCATCGTATACGCAAACCGATTCCCAAAAAGATTTTTTTCTTGAAATCCAGCAGCTTTAGCCAATGCGCGAACGGTATTCTGCCGTTGGAAATGTGGATCGGCAATTACTTCTGTTATTGATAAAAATCCACCAGGTTTCAGAGCGTTAAATAGCTCCTTCAGAGCCGTCAGTTGATCTGGTATTTCGCCTAAAACAGAGATTAGGATCGCTCTGTCATATTTGTTTTGTTCTAAATTACCTTGACCTAATCCAGCTTGAAGATATCTGATGTTGTGCAAACTCTTTGCACATGCTTTTTCTTGAACTTTATTGAGCATTTCTTGCTGAATATCCAGAGCGGTTACTTCCCCCTTTGGACCTATTTTTTCTGCCATGGGAATGGTAAGCCGACCAGGCCCACATCCTGCATCCAAAACATGCATATCCGGCTGAAGTTCTAGTTGTGGAATAATTGTGCTGGCTCGATTTGCCTTGATAAAAGGATTCTCCATATCAACCATCCAGCTTAAACAAGAAGGATGTGGAAGGTTAAATTTTTTAGATAAAAAGCGCCACATGATACTGATAAAAAGAAAGAAAATGATGGCAAGTAAAACAATCCATATAAAGGTTTGCATGGTATTCCCTTAACCCTCCCTAAAAAACAACTCTTTATTTTTTTTAACAATAAGGATTGCTGTTAAAAGTAAAATCAACATAAGAATGTACCATGTAACTGCTGTTATATGAAAAATGCTAATACAAATGTCATAAGCACTATGAAACATGATAGCAATTAGAATGCTGCGATTATTTTTAAAATAAAACCAATTTAGGATGATAGCAAGGAGGATCACATCAATAAAATAAACAACTGTATACAGTAACCCCATCGCCCAAATTTCTTGAAAAGCACTGTTTTTTACGAAGAATACTGGTAAATGCCACAACCCCCAAATAACACCAAAAATTAAAGATGTTTTTAATAAGTTACATTTAAGTCGTAAGAGATCATTGGCATAACGCCAGCCTATTTCTTCAAATGGGCCAACAAGAAATATAAAAAATATAGTAAGCAGAAAATTTATTCCTTGTAGCGCTATATCAGTGGATTGGGTAATGATAGAGAATTGATTTGTTGGTTGCCCAAAAAATAAGGATAAAAATATTGCGAATAGCAGCTGACAAGGAAATAAAAACAAAGCAAACAGAATAAACTTTTTGTTAATTCTATCTGGTTTTAATCTTTGAAAAAAATCACGCCACAACTTTTTATTCTTTGACATGATGAGCATTAGTAACGTACACATTGCAGGACCAAACAACCCACCAAGAATTAAGGGGGTAAGATAGTGCTGCATTGCTGGTTGCCAACTTACATAAATGGCCATGCCCCAACTTATCCAGCTAAGAATAAAAGTTATTAGAAAAAATTTTAATGGTCCAAATTTATATGTTGTTATCACAATACACCTCATCTATAATTTTCTGCCATAAACCTAACTTCCATAAATCACATAATAAGGTATAAAGCTACCTGAGAGTCAAGAATCCGCTGTAATACTTAGAGAATTATTTAACCTCAGTTTTAATCGCACGAACTACATCATCATAATTTTTAAAATCATGCAATGCAATGGCTTCTGTTAACAAAGCGCTCCCAATCTTAGTCCGTTCTAGCTGGTAGGTTGTTGCTGGTATCCCAAGTTTTTGCGCAATGTCATTGGCAAGAGAACGAACGTACGTTCCCTTTGAAACAAAAACGTTGAACGAAAAGAACGGCGGTTCGAACGCAATTAAATCAATGGTATAAATCGAAACGGTTCGCGCTTTTTGTTGAGCAATCGTATCAATATCATGCTCTGACAATTGTTTAGTACGCGCAAGTTTATAAAGTGGTTGTCCTTTATGCTTAAGCGCTGAAAAAACAGGCGGTACTTGCAGATAAGACGGTTGCAATGAATGCATGGCAGTCACAAGCTCATCTTTAGTTACCGCAGGAACAGCAACTGTCTGCGTCACAATGCCGGTATAATCAAGCGTATCAGTCAATTCACCTAATTTTGCTTTAACAACATATGCTTTATCAGAATCAAGCAATGTCTGTGACTGCTTAGTTGCACCTCGGCCGATACAAATGATTAATAGCCCGGATGCAAAGACATCTAACGTGCCAGTGTGTCCAATTTTAGTACGCGGTGGTAATAATTTTTTGATATAACGAACGCAATCGTATGACGATACACCGGCCGGCTTATTGATGAATAAAAAACCTTGTAATGACATAATTTATCCCGTAAAAACATCTAATGAATAATCTGAAAACAACCCTTGCTCCGCTTTATAACCGCCAACAAATGCAACCATCGCACCATTGTCAGTACAAAATGCAGGGGGGGCAACGACAAACGTTTTACCAAGCTGCTCACACGTTTGCGCTAATCGAGAACGTAAATATTTGTTACATGCAACGCCACCGCCAAAGGTAATTGTGTTAACCTCAGGATGCTGTCGCACCGCACGTTTTACATTATCACAAAAGATATCTGCTATACACACAAGCAATGAACTAGCTACCTGCTGTTGAAGCGATTTTGTCAAGGCACTAAAGATTGGGCCCTTCGCCAAATCATAAGCACCCTTTTTAACCAAATCATACAGAACTGCAGTCTTAAGACCGGAAAAGCTGAATGCTATGTTGCCAGCGAAACTTTTAGTACGCGGATATGAAAAGAAATCGTGAAAATTTACTTGTTCGGCTAATGATTCAATCAAAGCGCCACCAGGATAGCCAAGCCCTAACACTTTAGCGATTTTATCAAATGCTTCGCCGGCGGCATCGTCGTGCGTCTGGCCAATCAATTCATAATCACCAAAGTTTTTAACGTAATGCAAAGCGGTATGACCGCCAGAAGCAGAAAGCGTAATAACAGGGAATATAATGTCATTGTTAATTGAACAATCATTTTGCAAAAACGGTGAAAAAATATGTGCTTCAAGATGATCAACGGCAATGATTTTTTTTTGCAATGCCCAAGCAAGCCCTTTGGCAAAACAAACCCCAACAAGCAAGGACCCTACAAGTCCAGGCTTATTGGTGACAGCAATGGCATCAATGTCATGTATAGTCAGGCCCGCATCGTGCAAAGCTCGTTCAATAATGGGATTAATCTTTTCAAGCTGCGAACGAGAAGCTATCTCCGGCACAACCCCACCATACTGTTCATGTAAGGCAATTTGTGAAAAAAGAACATTGGAAAGAATTTTTTTGGCAGCTGTGTCATAAACAGCTGCCCCTGTTTCATCACACGATGTTTCTATGCCGAGGATAAGCATCGTTTATTTATTTTCTGATTTTTTCTTGAGCATCATATCCCAGAATTCTTGATTTGATTTGGTCTTACGCATTTTATCAATCAAGAAATCCATACCTTCGGTTGTGCTCATCGTAGCGATAAACTTCTGCAATACCCACATATTCTTGAGAGCATCTTCAGGAAGCATCAACTCTTCACGACGAGTACCAGACATTTGTAAATCAAAGGCTGGGAATACACGCTTGTTAGAAAGTTTACGCGTCAGGTGAATTTCCATGTTACCCGTACCTTTGAACTCTTCAAAGATAACTTCGTCCATACGGGATCCGGTTTCCACCAGTGCAGTAGCTATAATTGTCAACGAGCCACCCTCTTCGATGTTACGCGCAGCACCAAAGAATCGTTTTGGTCGTTGTAATGCGTTTGCATCAATACCGCCAGTTAACACCTTACCTGATGCTGGTGCCAAGGTATTGTAGGCACGAGCAAGACGTGTTAACGAGTCAAGCAAGATAACAACATCATGACCAGCCTCAACCAATCGTTTTGCTTTTTCAAGAACGATTTCTGCAACTTGTACGTGACGCGTTGCATATTCATCGAAGGTAGAACTGACAACTTCTGCTTTGACCGAACGCTCCATATCAGTCACTTCCTCTGGACGTTCATCAATGAGGAGTACCATCAAAATCACTTCTGGATGGTTTTGCTGAATGGTATTGGCAAGTTCTTTCATCAATAACGTTTTACCGGTCTTCGGTGGTGCAACAATAAGACCACGTTGCCCTTTACCAATTGGACACAATATGTCCATGATACGAGTTGAAATGATCGAAGGATCACCTTCAAGATTAAATTTTTGATTAGGGAACAGTGGCGTTAAATTTTCAAATACCGTTTTGGTAGAAAGATGCGTTGGCGGTTGAAAGTTAATACTTTCAACACGTTGCAGAGCAAAATATTTTTCACCATCTTTTGGTTTTCTGATCGTTCCGCGAAGACAATCACCGGTGCGCAAGCCAAAACGTTTAATATGCGCAGGGGAAACATAAATATCATCAGGACCTGGAACATAATTAAACTTGGGAGAACGAAGAAACCCGAATCCATCAGGTAATCGTTCCAAAATACCATCACCCCAAATTTCAACACGTTGGTCAGATTGAGATTCGAGAATTCTAAAAATAATTTCTTGTTTTTTAAGTGAGGCAACTTCAGGAATACCGAGTTCCTGAGCATAGGCAATTAAATTAGTAATGTTCATCTCTTTGAGTTTTTGAACATTCATCGATTTGATAGGTTGAGCCTCTGTGCCACCCTTTGGCTGCTCATCGGTTGTTAACGCATCGCCATTACCATTGTTATTACTATTGCTCGCAGCAACAGCTTTTGCGGGAGCTGGTTGAGGCGCAACAGGTTTTAGCACTGGTGATACTGGTTGAGAAACAACAGGTTTTGGGGCTGGCGAAACCGGTTGCTGCACCTTTGGTTGGGTGGCAGCAATACTCGTTTTTCCTTCAGTGCTACTGTGACGAACCGTGGTCCGTTTTTCTACAGCAGGAGCTGGCGTTGTGCCAGAAGAGACTGGTTCCTGTTTCTTTGCTTCCAAAGGAACAATTTTAGATAAAGGTTCTTGAACCGTAACCGATGGGTCTAGTTCTTGGGTGGGACGTTTGTTATTCATTATACCCCGCACAATTGAATAAAAAGAGATGATACAACATGAGCATTCTCATAAATGCTTCAAATACTTAAAAATTTCTGATTTATTATTTTCAAACTAAGAGACAAAATTCTGCAAACTGTAGCTTGAAACTGTTTTCAATATTCAAAACTTAAATTTAATGTAAGTTTTTGGCTCATAGCAAGAGCAAAGCAGAAGCTCCTTTTATTCTCATTGTAAATTATACTTACAGGTTTTGCAAGTATTTTAAATTTATGAGGAGTGTTTTTTGCCCTTAAAGAGTAACATTACTGGGTTTGCAATATAAAGCGAGGAGTACGTACCAACAATAATGCCTACAAATAAAATAAGCGAAAGGCCATGCAATGACTCACCACCCAGTACTAACATTGCTGCAACCGAAAGCAGAGTTGCAAAGCTGGTAAGAATAGTTCGCTTCAATGTCTGGTTAGTACTAAGATTGACAATGTCATACTCAGGCACGCCATGTATTTTTTTAAAATTTTCACGAATTCTACTAAAAATAACAATTGAATCGTGCAGGGAATAGCCTAAAACCGAAAGCACAGAGGCCAACACATGCAACGATATAGGTATGTCAAAAAGCAAGATAAAAACTAACAATGCCAACACATCGTGAATCAATTCGGCAACAGCCCCGACACCAAAACGAAATTCAAATCTGATAGCAATATAAAACAGCAAAACTAACATACTCAGCAATACTGCAATAATTGCGTTTTTGGTCGTATCTTTTCCAACTTCTGAACCAACCCACTGAATTCCACTAATTGTTACCTTATTATCAGCCAATCCTTCAGACAAGGCAGTTTTAATCTGAGATTCAGTTTGGTTTGACATACTGCCAACACGAATCAAAAAGTCTCGGTTGGTGTTACCAACACTTTGAATAATTGCATCTTTAAAGCCTTTGGCACTCATAACACTGCGAAGGCTTCCTGTATCAAGCTGTTTTTCAAAGGATAATCTAATTTCGGCACCACCTGTAAAATCAATGGAATATTTAAAGCCACCCTTTACAAAATAGGCACCTAAACCTACCAAGAGATAGCCAATAGAAATTGCGAGCCAAATATAACGATACTTTAAGAAATCTATACGATATTTAACTGTTTCAGTTGTCATTTCTTGCATAATCTCTCCGTCTATTCATTAAATTTTTGCAGCAAGCACATGTACATGTTTTATGACACGTGCAACACAGAAACGTATCTTCTCCCTTTGAGACCGGAATGGAATTTAACATGGCCGCTGATACCAGCGAACAAGGTGTCATCACCACCACGGCAAACGCCACGGCCTGCATGAATTCTCGTACCACGCTGACGGACAATTACCTCGCCTGCATTAACAAGCTGACCATCAAAACGCTTGCAACCAAGACGTTTGGATATACTTTCACGGCCATTACTCGTAGAACCGCCACTTTTACTCGTTGCCATCGTAATTCCCTTATAAATTTGACGCTAAAACTAGATTTTTTATAGAAGATTAATAAGAACAAAGTTGGTCTAACTATGCCGTTTTTTAACCCAAAAGTCAAAAACTTTTGCTCTTAAGCGCTAAAATCGCATTTTTTTCGATTTTTCAAACCAAAACTCTTTTTCTCAATTAATAGTAATGATTTTCAGTTTTTTGGACTTAGCTGCCATTTTGTGGAAAGAACTTAATCACCACTAGATGAGCTGCTACTCCTTAAGCTACTGCTGGAACATTCTTCCTTAGGCGTTTTACCAATATTTTGACCAATATATGGTGATACATCTATAAGAATGTATTGTGCATTCTTGGCGTTTTTGTTAGGAACCCATCTTCCTTTTGCGAAAAACCAATTTATCAATACTAGAAAACGCTCATTACTCAATAGACTGTCCGTTATTGTAGATAAATGACTACGTATCGAGTTACCAACCCTATCGTAAAGCATAATTGCAGCTGTATACAGACGGCATAGTGTTAATAGAGCATTAGGTTGTTGCCAAAAAGACTCATTGAGGCTCTCAGGATCCAATGCATTTAAATTCCATGAGAATCGAGCTATCAAACCGGTTGATTTATCAAGAATGGCTTTCTTCAATATAGATTGATTGCTCAAAAGAATAGTCACCATATCTTTACATTTCTCAAAACAAACCTTTTGAAAGGCAAGGCTGAAACATTTGCTGAAATTTTTCCCACGAATCAAATTAAGCAAAGCACTATCATTTTTCATAATAGATTCAATAACAGCACAATGATCATTGCTCATTGCTGAACAAAAAGCACGCACCGCATTGCTGTTAGACAAACAATGTTCCAACTGTTGATTGGTAACAAACAAAGCTTCCATTGATGAAGCATTGTTTTCTTTGCAATATTCGCAAAAGCAATGTACATAAGCCTCTTCTAAAGTCTGTATTGGTACCTGTACGTTATCTTGGTTCGATCCAAATAAATCTTGCTTTCTTGCCCCCTCCCTAGGACTAAGACTTAATTTGGCCATATTTAAACGAAGACCCCCACAAGGGCTCTGACTACGAGGGGAAAGTTGCTGACTGTTCTTCTTGCTACCGGTTGGACTCAAAGAAGAACTAGAGCATCGAGTTGAGCTCAAAGAAGGGCTTGGCCAACGACTTGAACGAGGACTAAGTAAAGAACTCGAAGCAATGAGAGAAGGATCACTTGGTGAATAAGGTGAAAGACGACAAGGAGCTGGACTCGTTGGCGGTGTAATAACTATAAGCTTGTCTGTTTCTTGTGCACTGTCCATAGCAAACAATTGTGCACCAAAAACCAAACTAGAACCAATAAAAAATAATGGTAAAAACTTTTTCATAAAAATACCCCCATTAAAATTAATAATTGTCAGAATCAGTATCAGAATCTGACTCATTTGCATACGTTTTATCATCTGCATCTGAAGCAACATCTGATGATTTCTCTGGATAAGAGCTCTTCTTATCACATGAATTTAAATACCGTTTAAACGCCTTTTTAAAATGTTCATTGGCATCTAATGTACGAACTATCTTTAATAACATTGTTCGTACAGGTGTATCATCACAAGACCATCTTATAAACTCATTCGCCATTACATACAATCGATAGGTAATTGTTAATAGCATCCCAGAAGACTGCCCAGATTGATCTGCGCTCAAATTATCTAATAACCTTTGCATCAAACCTTTTTTTCCAAAAACAACATCGCTTAATACATCCTTATTTGTTAAAAAAATTACAATGATGCTTCTTAATAATTGAAGAATGCTGCTATAATTTTTTTCTTCTTTAACCCTACAATTCAAATCATCATAAACCCATACTATATGCATGAATAAATAAAGAATAAAAAGTTTGATTTGATCAAACTTTAATCTTTGTAAGCTTCCCACTATAAGCCCGCAATCTTTATTTAATAAAACAATCTCTAATATATTTTGATTGGTCAAAAGAACTTTCACCATATTTGTTTGATCTTTTAATGTGTGAAAAATCATTTGAAGGGCGGAACAAAATTCACGACGAAAACATTTTCCCTTTATCAGATATCGCAAAGCATCTTTGTTATTTATAATAGCCTCAACTACATGATAACGATTGCCTTCAATTGCCCAACAAAATGCTTCTACAGCATCTTCTTCCGATAAACTAAAAGCCAACGATTGGTTTGTTGATAACAATGATGTTATCAGCTGTCCCTCATCTTTTTTACAATATTCACAGAAAAGACGAACATACTCTTCGCTCGTTATCTTTTTTGCATAGCTTGTACTCGAACTGCTGCTTAAATTTGAACCGCTAGAATCACTTACCTTCAATTGACTCATATTTGAAGAAAGATCAGAACTTGCTAAAGGCGGTTTCTCTGCAGCAATTAGTAGTTGCATAACACTACTAAATAAAAAAAGGACACTTATGGGAAGAAAATACACATATTTTTTCATAAAATTTATAACCCCCATTTAAAGGATTTTTGTATTATTCTAAGATTTATTCATAAAAAATGGATAAAATCAACATATTCCAACAATTGCAATTTGTCAAAACATGGTTGATTTTACTTGATTTTCCATTGTTTTTCAATTCAATGTAATGATAATAATGATAATGTGGTTATTAAGGATATCAAAGCTCAAGGGTAAGCATTTATTGATTTATCTGCTTCAATTTCACCCAAATACCATTTCCCTCCAAAAAATGATCTTTTTCAGCCCTCATAGATTCCTTCAACCAAATCCTGATATGGGTGTTTTTCAGCAACATTGTTGCCATATCCGAATATTGAGGTTTATCTATAACCTGAAGTGCACTCTTGAAGTATTCAGAAAACGCAGCCCCTTTTTTTATCAAAGATGTCGAGGCTTCTTCACTATTTAAAATCATAGTGACCACGCTGAGCCGATTGTTTTCAATCGCATTACAAAAGGCTCCCACCGCTCTACTGTCATATAAAAGATCTATAAGGAGATTGTTCGTAAGTAGTCGCTTTATCGCTTCGGCATCACTCTCGCCACAAGCCTTGCAAAATGAAAGAACAAACGCAGTTCCTTCATCTTTGTCATCTCCTGTATCCGTAACTTTTTTTAGATCTAAGAAAAACGCTTGTTTCTTCATAGCAAAAATTGGAACGCCAAAAGAGTTGAGTGCTATCAAGAGCAACGATATTGTAAATATTTTTTTCATACGCAACCGCCATGGTAAAATATTTATTTACTAATATCTGCCCAATTTTTGCCGCTCCTGATACTTACATCAAGCGGCACATTCCATTCCACAACGCGTTCCATTTCTCGTTTAACAATCGATTGTACCGTTTCAAGCTCATCCTTGGGCAGTTCAATAATAATTTCATCATGAATTTGCAAAATCATACTCGCTTCAAGCTTTTTATCAATAAAAAGATTATTGATATTAATCATGGCTATTTTCATAATCTCGGCCTGCGTTCCCTGTACCGGCGTGTTGATGGCCATGCGCCGCCCCGATTCAAAGATTGTTTTATTTTTTTCCTGCAGCTCTCTGATATAGCGACGTCGTCCAAACCACGTTTCGACATAGCCATGAATAATTGCTTCGCGCACCGTCTTGTCCATCCATTCTGCTACCTTAGGATACGTTGCAAAATATTTTTCAATATACGTTTTGGCATCACCCTGTTTAATATCCAAATCCTTGGCAAGCCCAAACGGACTCATACCATACATAATACTAAAATTAATACGCTTACCCAGCTGCCGTTGCTCGCCCGTCACCTTATCCATTGGTACCCCAAACAACTGTGCCGCAGTCTCCGTATGAATATCGCGTTGTTGTTTAAAAATAGAAATCAATACAGGATCTTGTGACAGAAAAGCAAGTACACGCAACTCAATTTGTGAATAGTCTGCCGACATAAACATCTTGCCATAAGGCGAAACAAAGGCTGAACGTATCTGCATACCATAACCAGCTGATGCCGGAATATTTTGCATATTCGGATCGGTACTAGACAGACGCCCAGTAGCTACCATGGTCTGACTGTAACTCGTGTGTATGCGACCCGTTTTTGGATTTACAAAACCAGGCAATGGTCGAATGTACGTATTTTTTAGTTTAGATAATTCGCGATGCTGAATAAGCAACGCCGGCACAGGATGCAATTTACTCAGTTCCTGCAACACATCCTGATCAGTTGACCGTTGCCCCTTATGACTTTTTTTAACAACAGGCAAACACAGTTCATCAAATAACAGTCGTTCGATTTGCTTAGGTGAATTGAGGTTAAACTCTTCCGGGCTAAATCCCTTTTTATCACTGATCGCACTAAAAATCTTTTTTTCAATATGTGTTAAATCTTTATCAACTGCATCACCGATTTCTTTTAATTTATCAACATCAAGCGCAATGCCCATCAATTCCATGCGTAATAAAACCCAATAAAAAGGCATCTCTATTTCATAGAAAATCTTTTTTAATGTTTTTTCTTCATTCAGATCTTTTTCAAGAACCGCCTTGAGCTTAAAAGTCTGAACAGCATCGTGAGCTCCATACTCACAAGCGACATCAAAGGGAACCTCTGCAAAGGTTGTATGTTTGCCCAGAATTTCCTTAAACTTTTTCATTGGCTCGCCCAAACGCAACAATGAAAGATCTTTAAGATTAATCTTTTGCCAATCTTTACGTAATAAATTAGCAGCCAATAACGTATCAAAAGCTATCGGGCTTATAGCAATTCCATTGTTTGCCAATACCAATTGATCAAACTTGGCATTGTGCATAATCATGTCTTTCCCATTTTCCAAAATAGGGCGAAGCTTCTCTAACGTTTGCGTGCGATCAAGTTGCTTTTCAGCTCCCTGATGCGCAAGGGGGATGTAGTATGCTGTCTCGTTATCAGCAGAAAATGACATGCCTACCAGTTCATCCCGTAGCGGCTCACATCCGGTTGTTTCGGTATCAAACCCAAAGCTTTTTGCTTTCTTTAAATATTCAATGAGCAAAGTCAACGCTGCTTCATCCTGCACCACAATCAACTTCCACGTACGCTCTTTTGGATGTATTTCAAATAAACTTACCTGCTCTTCTTTAACTTTTTTTATAACCGCATCAGGAAAGCGTCGTTGAATATCAGCCACCATACTTTTGAATTCAAGTTCTTCAAACAACGGCGCTGCGTTATACCATTGCTGTTTGTCAAAAGCTAAATCTTTTATGTTCATACGCACCGGAGGTGGCCGAAGGGTAAAGAGCTTAAGACTCAAGTATGCTTGTTCCTTTTGCTCTGTAAGCAAAGTCCGCGTTCGCTCCTTGGCAACTTTATCCAAATTTTTATACAAATCATCAAGTGAATTAAACTGAACAACCAATTCTTGAGCCGTCTTTTTACCAATGCCAGATACCCCGGGGATGTTATCCGATGCATCACCCAACAAAGCATAGTAAAAAGGAACTTTTTCAGAAGCAAACCCTTGCTCTGCTTTATAAACATCCTGATCGATAAGGCGTTCTTTGAATGGATCAAAAATCAAAAGATTATCCGAAAGAAGCTGGAACATATCCTTATCAGGACATACCAAGATAACCTGACGGTCTTTGCAACGTTGTGCCAAGGCAGCAATAATATCATCCGCCTCATACCCTTCCTCTGCAATCTGCGCCAATCCAATTGCATCAAGAAATTTAAAAATGTACTCTTTTTGAACGAACAATTCGTTCGGCGGTTTTTGTCGCGTTGCTTTATATTCTGCATACATCTCGTTACGGAACGTCTTGCCTCGGCTATCCCATGCAAGTGCTATGTACTGGGGATCAAAATCATCAACGAGTTTCTTAATGGTTCGACAAAATCCATACGTTGCTTGCGTTGGAATACCAGTTGAGGTATACAAAGGACGTATGGCATAAAAAGATCGATACAAAAGGTACGAGCCATCGACAATAAAAAGGGCATCTTTTTTTATTCTATGCATGGCACACCATTCCTTTTTACTTTTAGAAAATTGCGCTAAACTGAAGTATACCGTGCATTTTAAAAAGAGGTAGAGACATAAAAATTATGAAGATTTTAGCCTTAGACCTTGGCGATCGATGGGTGGGCAGCGCTATCGCAGACCCCCTGGGTATCACCTGTCGTCCGTATCAGACAGTAGCAACCAACTTGCTCCAAGAATTCCTCATGCGCACCGTCCCCCTGGAAAACATTTCAACAATTGTTGTTGGTTACCCTAAAACATTTTCGGGCGGACAGAGCGAACAAACGTTGCGGATTATTAAACAAAAAGAAGACCTCGAACAACAACTCAACGCCCTTGAAGGTCGCACCATCACGTGGGTACTGTGGGACGAACGCCTGAGTAGCAAGCGCGCCGAAGAGTTGCACCGTGGAGCGCATTCACCTGAAGAAAAAAAGAAAAGTCACTCAATCGCTGCTGCCTTTATTCTCCAAAACTATCTTGATCACATGGCCTTTACCAAAGGTGAGCCTGAATAACAACCTTATCCCTCATGCAACTCAATCCCCTCAAACACCTCAAAGGAACAATCCTTTTTCCAATCATCATGCCCAAGCCCCGCCTTCAAACTTAACTGTTCAAGCGTTGTCTGCAAGTCCCAATGATAGTCACGCGGCACCTGCGGCAAGAATACGGCCGAAGCATACACAGCGCCACTCTTATCTTTTTTATTCAAAACAACTCCGTGCTTGCCAATAACAATATCTTTATAACTATTAACCGTATGTGGCGGCGTAAGCACGGTAACATCAAAAAGCACCTTATCAAGCTCTTCGACTTCAATTGGCTTAAATCGTGAATCATTAAAAGCAGCAGCCAAGCTCATATCTACCACTGTCTGAAACAATGGTTCATCACTGACAATCCTACCAATACACCCACGCAACTGACCATTTTTAGTATTGAGCGTAACAAAAGCACCAGCACGCTGCATGAGCCCCAGGCTTACCAAAGGACTTGCAAGTCGTTCAGTTAACTTGTCTTGTTGCTCCTTAAAAACATTCTCAATCGTAGCACGAGCCATATGCACCAACGCCCGTTCTTCATATCCTGTCAGAGGGATCATCAACACGTTGTCATGTTGCTTTTTAGCAACCACAAGACCTGCATAGCTCACACAACTTTGGGCCAACCGATCAGGCACCTCATCAAACAACCATCGCATATTCCATTGATCGTTACGTGCTAATTGTATATGCGCCGAGGTATAGTAACACCCAAGATGAACATTGGTGTCAGCCAATACAGGTGTTTGCATGAGCGCCAACAATAACTTTATTGCCTCACGGCCACAAATATTAGCATTCGTTTGTTCTAACAAATTTTCAAAAGCTTCCAAAGATTGATGGGTAATGGTTTGTACAGCAAATGAATCCAGCATGCGAATATTAGCCGTAATGTGTTTATCAAACACTTCATACTCATACATTTTGCCGTGATGAATAAAATCAGAGCTCACCACCACAAGTGTTGTATCATCTATGATACGCTGCAAATGTTCAACAAGAGTCCCCACATCTTCCGGAGGAATAAAACCAACAACAAGAGGAACTATCGAAAAATCTTTAATCACTGATTGCAAAAAAGGTAATTGAATATCAAGGGAATGTTCCTTATCATGTGCCTCGCCATATTCTCTGCACAAGTGGCACTTCTTCAATTTTTCCACTGCCTGCGTATCAACAGGAATTTCACCAAAGACTGTCTGATACACCGTATAGTCAGGCAAGGCTATGCCGTTATAAAACGTTCCATGTGTTGGTGCCAAAATAACAACACGCGATATTGTTTTGTTTTTCCGTTGTTCATACGATTGTTTCTCGTCGGCCTCAAGTAACGATTGATAGGACGAGGCTGCGCATAGCCCAGAAAAGTACATGCCTGCATGAGGAACAATGAGCGCACGAACATCTGTTGATTTAAGCGGTACCGAAAAGAAATGATGCGCAAACGTCAAATACTGCTCAATATCCTTCTTAAGTATTTCAGCATCCTTTGGATACCATCCCTCCGGCAATGCCGACTCATGAACAACACGAGGTGGTGGTGTGTATTTTTGAGTCTTACTACAATTAGGCAGGGCTATTAACATGCATGCCAATAAACCGCAAACAATTTTGTTCATTTGTATCCTTCCACATAATTACCACAGTCTAGCGTAAAAAAATTTTTCTCGTATACTTATCCGCACTTTAGAAAGTTCGAAACGCTGAAAGTATGAAACGTCTGTACAAATTTTGTCATCCTGAACTTGTTTCAGCATGACAAAAAAAGAAGGGACTCTATGTTCTTCAAGAAATACCTCATCCTTGCCACCGCACTCATCTTCTCATCAATTTCTGCTGAAATCATTGAATCATCATCCATTGCAAGCGTTACACAACATGTCACCGATCAAAAAACGCTCGTTGTCTTTGATATCGATAATACCATCATGGAAGCTAACGAAATTCGTGCCACCGATCAATGGTTCTCTGCAATGGTCACCTACGCACAAAACAATGGCTATCAAGGACTTGATGCCGTTAATGCCGTCCTGCCTTTTTACGAAGCAGCGCAGAAAGCAACGACAGTTAAAGCTGTCGAAGCCATAGTAAGCACGGTGATATCAAACTTCCAACAAAACGGTAATACCGTTATTGCTCTCACATCGCGCTCGCTCCCGTTCCTTGAATGTACTCCTCAACAATTTGCATCACTTAATATTGATTTAACCAAGTCCCCTCTCTGCACAAAGAATATTACTCTCGCCATTAAACACCCTGCACAATTCCACAAAGGAATCCTCTTTTGTTCCAACAATGATAAGGGTGAAGCCTTGCAAGCTCTTTTGAAAGAACTGGCATTCACACCAAATAAAATTGTGTTCATTGATGATAAAGAAAAATATCTGCTTTCGGTGCAAAAAATAACCCTATCCATGAATGTTCCATTTGTTGGTATTCGATATTCCTTCCTTGATGCTAAGGTAGCCGCATTTGTCCTCGATGAAGAAAGTAAAAAACTCATACAGCCAAAAAACCCCATTACGCAACAACAAACACCCCTTATTTCTTATTCATTGACTCACGAGGAGTCAGCCGGCTAGTCTAAAATTACCAAAAGGGAACTTGGGGGGGAGTAAAAAAAATGCGCGTGGGGGCCTTTCTTAAACTTATCGTCGTCGTATGTCTTACTACAAACAGCATCAATGCTCATACCTTTTCAGCAGCTTTACTTGATACAACTGAACGAGATCCGTGGCTCTATAAACCACTCACCGATAGTCTCAAAGCCGTCGGCTTTAACGTTGTTTACAAGCCGCTTGATGCCGTCATGGATCAATCACAACAACGCCTCGCCTTACCTCGCTATAACGCCGTATTTTTTCTACTCGGCGCAGAATTTTTATCAGGCCTTGCAACCCAATCCCACATCTGCACTAAAGTATTGCGCCTTCTTAATCAGTATGCACAACAAAAAGGAGTACTCGTCGGGCTGGTCTTCCCTACACTAAATACCCAACCAGGTTCTAACATAATCGGGGCCTGCTCTGCCGTCTTTCACTGTCTTGGGTTGCCTATGCCACCAGTAGCACCGCGCTCAATCAGCTTCATACAAAATGATACCACTCTCAATCCACAAGCACGCTCCATTGGTACGTTTCTTTATTTGACCAATGTATTTCTGTCTACACCACCCGAACGGCGCCCATTACTTTATCACACCACGCTCTGTGCACCACATCATGGCTTCCAATTTGATATAGATCAGATAGAGCAAGCATTACGAAAAACACAACATCCACTCTTGTTATTACCCATTAAAAATGATGCTTCCATGGCCATCCGCCAGCAATTTCCTTATGGCCTTTATTGGTTTAACCCTCTTCGCAAAAATCACATTCTTATTACCTCTCGTTCACTCTTCACTTTTGCTGGTATTACTGAAAATTTTCACCTGTGCCCTGTTAATTTTATTCTCCGCAATGAAATGCTCATGATGATGCAACGCATGCTTTGGGAGCTTACATACCTGATGCGAGCAACCAACCCAACCAATCTACAACCAACCATAACGACGCTCAAAAAAACCACAATGCCATTGGAAGGGGTTAACGTTTTATCATTCAGCACGCAAGAACCACCAAGCAAATCATCCCCGCTCATGCGTACCATAGCGTGGATGGAACTAAATATTTTTCAGGATCAAAAAAACCCACAGCCTGATCAAGAACAAAGGCAAAATCAGATCATAGATTATATTTATCAATCAGGAATGAATGCTTTGTGGATTACGTTCAATCCCCATATGTACTATAGCCCTATCGCTCGTATTAAAAATGAAGAACAAGCATGGTTGCAAAGTATTTCGCGCTTTACAGAAAAATTGAGAGCTGGGGCTCAACGCCATGACACAAAACCACCAAGCATTCTCGTCGGCTATGAAATTACCAATAACATCTACGAACCGAACATGCCTAAACAGTACGCTGTTGATATGTACGAACATGATTACAAGGATCTTCCTATTCCGCTCGATCGTTCCTTCTGGCGGCAAGAGATCACTGACCCGCTAGCCACCTTTATAAAAAAATGGAAAGATCCGAGCATCTCTCACGACATACCACTAGCCGGTATTGTTCTTGATCTAGAAATGTATTGCCGAAAAAAATCTGGCACCTTCTTAAACACCATGGGATTTGACGCACTCACATTCAATCGTTATGCACAAACAATGAAGCTGCCATGGAAATCAGTGGCTCTGCGAGATCGTCCTCTCATGCTTATGGAAGCCAACCGCACCACATCCTACTTCACCTTCCTTGAGCAGCAGGCGGCCTCAATTGGCCGTGACATTCATGATCGATGCCAACGACTCATTCCTGAATGCCAGTTCATGTGTTATCTACCACAAATTAATGTTTCTTGGTTTTACAAAGGATTGTACAAAGGATTGACAATCGACGGAGCTCCGCTCCACCTGCTCACCTTCAATAGTGAATTCTTTGCGCATAAAGAATGGTTCGATCGCAATCGTATTCCTGTCTATCATTCAAGCGTTTTGATGCTTTCCAAAGTACGAGAGCCCCAAGACTTTACCTGGGTCGAAGAGATTTTAAGCCGAAATCCAAGTGTATGGTTCAACCGCTTTTCGCGCTTCATCGAACCGCAAACGCAGGGTAACTGGATGTCCATAGAGCAACCTGGTATGAAAGAGGATCAGTATCCTGAATTCATGAAATATCTTAAGAGGCTTTAGAAAAACCTCGTGACGTATTCATTGCAGCCACGGCATCATCTTGTCATCCTGAACTTGTTTCAGGATCCATTTCAAGTAACTCATCATCCTCAGAGCCAAATATCTTCTCATATAAATCAGCCCATTCAGGATTGGCTGATTCAATCAGATTTATTTTCCATTCTCGATGCCAACGCTTAAGCTGCTTTTCTCTGCTTATTGCATTGTTTACATATTCAAACTGTTCAACATACACTAAATTTTTCAAACCATATTTTTTTGTAAAACCTTCAACACGTTCACGTCGATGTTCAAACATTCGCCGCTTCAAATGGTTAGTAATTCCGATATAAAGTGTTCCATATTTTTTATTAGCAAGAATGTACACTGCGTAATTTTTTTTCATGGTCGGCCTGTGCGAAGGCTTGAAATCAACATAATCATTATGGTGGATCCTGAAACAAGTTCAGGATGACAAAACTCTCAATACTAACAGTTATTCCAATTAGCAACCCTAAACCAAGTCATAGCCTGTCCGGAACTTGTTTCGGGAATGACAAAACTACAATTATCTGCACTCATCCATTTGTCACCCTGAATTCATTTCAGGGTTAAGAGGCTTTAGAAACACCTCGTGACGTATTCATTGCAGCCACAGCATCATCAAAGATCTTCTTCGTCAACGTCAGACCGTCTGACATATAACAACGAGTCCGAACATCATCAACCAGTTGCTCAATGGTACGCCCTGACCAACCTTCAGTCTTTTGAGCAACTTCTTTAACGTACTCCGGCGTAATGTCCGGATTGATTGTCAACTGAGCCTCAACCTTTTCGCCGTTCATGATAATCGTTCGTTTGTCATGACGAATATATTTATCCAGGTACAGATTAAACATACGTTCACGCTCTGCTGCTGCAGGCAAGCCAATATAAAACCTTTGAGCAAAACGATCAACGAATGCAGGATCAAGTGCATCGATCCTGTTGGTTGCACCAACAACTTTGAACTTATCCGAACTCGTTCCGGTACGTGCCAAGAAAGCATTAAGCAATCGTACCCACCGTTGATCAAGCTTGTCACGCTTGCATCCTAGGGCATCAATTTCATCAACAAAAATAATCATTCCCCGCGGGCTCGATTCAGCCCAATCAAACAGTTCATGCACAGCTTGTACATCATGCCCTTCGGCAAACTGCGCAAAACGATCAGCTGATGTAATGACATAATCCATGCCAGACATTTGCGCGAGCAGTGTTGCATACCACGTTTTACCAGTTCCGGGAGGACCATAAAGTAACATAGCAGGATAGGTAAGCCCTTTGTCATGAATGAGTTGTGTTGTTTGTGCAACTGCTTTCAGTTGCTCTTCAAGATCAGGTGCAAAAATAACATTTTCTTCCAACGTCACAACCGGTTTTTCATACCCAAACAACGACCAAAACGAAGCTTTCACGCCGGCAAGCCACCCTATTCGCGACGTCTTAAGTGCCAACTCGGGAAGTTTTTCAAGCTTTTGTTCGGCCCAACGATACGCAAATCTGACACCATAATAACCGCCGGCAATACCCGCAGCAGCCCCAGCAGCAAAGAGCGCATAATATTTGAGATTGGTTGGATCCGACATAAAACGTAATTTTTGCATTGAAGCATCAAGCTCCATACGTACCTGCTCTTTGCGTCCTTCATTTGCCACTGCCTGCGTTGCCGCGGCCGCCCCAATCTGCGTCTTACGCTGTTGTTCGTCGCGATAATTATCAAGCACCGCCTGCCACCCATTCATCAAAACACTTTGTATGTTGTTGCTCACCGTCGTAGCAGACTGATCCTGTTGTTCAATTTCCTTATAGAGCCGCTCTATTTTGCCAGACAACACCGCCCGAGCCTGTTCATATTCAGCATCCCCCATTCCCCCACGGTCCTTTTGCCGACCGAGTTCAACACGTTGCGACTCCAATTGTACAATGGCCGATTCTTTAGCCTTGCGTGACTGTTGTGCAGCCTTTTCAATTTCCGCAGCAGCTGAAGTTATCACCTCAACCAAGTCTTGCGGTTTGATATGCACCCCACCGATGTTGACATCCAAGGCGGTTTGTGGGGCACCTAATGCATATGCACACATGGTGATGAATACGAGAATAAGTAGTATGCGTTTCATATAATTCCTTGGTTTACAATCATCTTAACTTCGATTTAACAGTGGTTGATCCTGAACAACGGTTCAACAAGCACAGCTTTGTCATCTTGCCCCTGAAATAAATTCAGGGTAACAAATGCAAATGAATACATATGATGATTTTTGTCATCCTGAACTCGTTTCAGGATCCATTTCAAATAACTCATCATCCTCAAAACCAAATATCTTCTCATATAAATCAACCCATTCAGGATTGGTTGATTCAATCAAATTTATTTTCCATTCTCGATGCCAACGTTTAAGCTGTTTTTCTCTACTTATTGCATTGTTCACATATTCAAATTGTTCAACATGCATCAAATTTTTCAACCCATATTTTTTTGTAAAACCTTCAACACGTTCACGTCGATGTTCAAACATTCGTCGTTTCAAATTGTTAGTAAACCCAATATAAAGTGTTCCACGTTTTTTATTAGCAAGAATGTACACTGCGTAAATCTTTTTCATACTTGTTTATCTAAATAATGAATCTTCTTTTGCCTCGCTTGTAGGGTTGACGCCTTTTTGTCATGCTGAATTCAGTTCAGCATCCACTGTATTGGGATGGATCCTGAAACAAGTTCAGGATGACAAAA
>CAYUQI010000021.1:0-2581 GCA_964446935.1 uncultured Pseudomonadota bacterium | reverse complement strand
CCCCCATTCCCCCATATCGCCTTGTACGTCTGATAAGCCCCTTTGCCCATCTTCACCCACGCCGGCAACGTAATAACAACATTCGCAATTCCGTTATACACATTCGTGTATGCAGCCTTGTTCAGCAACCATTGGTCAAATGGCAACGCAACATTCTGACGAACGTATGTCTCCAGGGCTGTCTGTATTTCACGTAATTTTTGTTTATCCTGTTCAGGCAACGTTGCTTGCTTGCCCAACGTTTTAACCATCTGCACCGACGTACCAATAACACTTTCTTTGTTTTGCAAAACTTCATTTAATTTACGTGCTACTATCTTTTGTTCGTAATGCCACAGCCACACAACGGTTACAACAAATTCCTTGGCAATCTCCACGCCTAAGTGCTCCGACCATTCGGGAAACCAACCGATTTTTTTAAACACTTTGTTAATCATCTTCATCCATGACTGTGGTGACAATGCAAACAGCATCCCACGCATAACAGCAGGGGGAACGAATGGTTCAACAAGTTTGACCTTATCCGTCATCATTTGAGTAACAAGTAACCGATCCTTGAGTCGTTCAAGCAACACACTCACCACTGCATACATAAACAAGGCCTGAAATAATTTTTTGTTAAGTGCCGTTGGTACAAGAACCCATCGCTGAGGAATAACCGTCGCATCTTGATGTAAAAGTGTTGTAAGCACCCGCGTCGTTGCATGCGCAGTAATGACATTATACAACCACCATTCTAAGCCCCATCCGAGACCTAACTGTACAGCACACAACGCATCACCACGACGCACAAGCAGTGTTCCTAACTCACCAGGCAAAGCAATATCAAAGAGCGGCTTGTTGTTAAATTCTTTTTGTTTCCGGTCACGATAACCGTCGGGATCAAGGTACGGTTCAAGGAATTCAGGAGTCGTATATCGTGCGGCATACTCCTCTCCCTTGTGTATACATTCAGCAATAAATTCATCCGACTGCACACGCTCTAAAACATCACGGTAAGCAAACAGTATTGCATCAATCTTTTCCTGACTGATAACAGCAGGCTCCTGTGCGCTCAGCATATGTACGCACAAAAATAAACTGAAAATACATCGTTTGATAAACATCACCAACCCCGCCAAAATGCCCAAAAAGAACGGCCGATTGTAGCATCTGGATAGTGGTTTGTAAAGAAGCGCAAAATACTTTATTTCTGATAGTAACGAAGAAGGTCTCGTAAACTTCTGAATGTACGTTCAAACCAGACTACTCAAGGGGTCCACCGTCGCTCTTCGAGCTATGGCGGACAGGCTGCCTATTGTAGCTCTGAACGGGGCTTAATATTGGTGAGGCAGATGTCGCACGCAGTGCGCATCGCTAAACCGTGTCAGGTCTTTTGCGTCCTACTTCGCTAAAGCTATGTAGGACAGGTAAGCCATTTTTCCGGTCATAGTGAGGAGCCTCACCGTAGCTCGAAGAGCGAAGGCGGGCGTCTCGAACCACCCGTTCGAGCCGTTTCATGTGTTCGAAGCGCAAGGGGTTTGAAGGGGCTTGCCCCCAGGCCCCTGCCCGGGTAAAGGGGTGGAACCCCTTTAACAAAACGTCTTGAGCTTAAAAATTAAGATAGAATGCTATTACATTAAGTTGCAGCATGGACCCTGAAATAAATTCAGGGTAACAAAAAACTAATATCCCAAGAAAACAAAAACTTCAAAAACATAGAGGGGCCGGTCTTCACCGGCCCCTCTATAAAAATCCATTTTTTCAAATGGGTTGGTATAGGGAATAAACCCCTTTACACAACTAGAATCTGATATTCACACCACCGTGTGCATCACGATCTCTGAACGCGTTCTGGCCAGCAAATGTTGAGCTGACACCAGCAAAGAGTTCAAGATACTTATGAGCCTGCCAGGAGATTTCGCCACGGCATTTATGTGAAATCGCTTCGGTATTCTTGCGAGCCAAGTGGCTATCAAGATCTTGTGGGTTGTCCTTCCAGACCAAGTTCACAGGATCCCATACACGACCAAGCCATGATTGCATCTTGCTTTGTTTGTAATCAACATGATCTTCGGTCTTGTAGTAGAATTCATAACCCATCATTGCACGAATATCACTGGTCTTTGGATGGAAGAAGTTGAAGTCGACGTGACCTACAAAGTAGCCCCAGTCAACATCAGCATCGGCACGAGGACCAAAGTTCTTGATCTTGGCACCTTTGAATGCTGCCATGCGATGCTCGTCACCTTCGATAACGAAGGAGTACTTAGCATCAACTTTGATGTTCATCCACTTGATTGGTTGCCATGCAATTAAGCCACCAAGTTTGATTTCCCAGTGTTCGCCATTGCCAAGCATAACTTTGTATGGGGAACCATACTTGTCTTGATCGCCACCGGTTGGGAAGCGAACACCAAGCATCAATTCACCCATCCACTCTTTGTTGAAGGTATGTTCATAGAACAGATCCAAATCAATGTCCCCTAAGCCGGAACGGATTTGGTCGTCAAGGGTATAGCCTTGGCGCTCAAAGAAAAGAAGTGGGTTTTCTGTATAAAGTCTGCTTAATTCTGTTATTTTGCGAATTGCTATCTGAGCA
>CAYUQI010000020.1:0-23674 GCA_964446935.1 uncultured Pseudomonadota bacterium | reverse complement strand
GGCACATAGGCCAAGTTACTTGAACGGCTCCAAGCTCGTAAGAAGTCTGTTATAAAATTAACCATTTCTCATATAGGCGATGTTTTCAAATAGAAACAATCGCATCCACCCACCAACAAAACTTCGCCAAAAAATGTTTTTTCCAACTCAAATTGAATTAAATCATGAACTGATATACTATTAGAAATACACCGCCAACACCACAACCATTCAAAATGCGAGGTTATTATCATGTATCTTTTTAAAACAGCGAGGAACATTTTGTTTTTAACAACAATGGTTTTTTTAGCCGGGTTGCCCTCTGTTTTTAGTCTTAATGGAATGGACAATCGGTCATTTACCCCTACAGAAACTGAAACATTACAATCTTTAATGAGAGACGGAAATCTAGACGGTTTAGAGAAAAAGCTCATTGAGTTAAGCATGCAGCGTTCAACTACATTAAAAGATATTGTTAATTATCGTCTCGGTGGTGATAAGCAAGACTCGCTTCTTCATTACGCTTGTAGTTATTCTAAAAGTAACGCATTAATAAAGTTTTTCATTAACAACAAAGCAAACGTTAACGCAGAGGATGCGGACGGATCTACCCCTTTGTATTACACAAGAACCAATGAGAGCCTCGCAGGAGTAGAAGATCTTTTCGCTGCCGGTGCAGATATTTATCATATAAACAAAAAAGGGGAGACTCCTTTGCTTGCGGCAACAAAGAGTGGAAATAGTAACCTAGCTAAACTTCTCATTACAAAAGCATTCACAAAATTTTCTAAAAAATATAACCGCTACGAATGCCGTAAATATTTTAAAAAATGGATCAATCACCCTAACCAAGACGGCGATCAGCCATTGCATTATGCAGCGGCCTTTGATAATCACATGGTACAATTGCTTATATCAGCCGGGGCTACCCTCAATGCAACAAACAATCAAAAAAAGACCCCTCTCTATTACGCTATTAATCAGCCAACCATAGTGAGAACCCTTTTAAATGCTGGCGCCAACATTTATAGTGAAGACGAAAGAAAAGAAACCCCCTTACATGTATTTATTAAATATGCATCTGCACCTAATGAAGAGGAGTGTACAGAGCTTCTTATTGAGAAAGCTAAAAAAGATAATAAAGCTCATGAATATGTTAACAAGCAGAATATTGATGGCCAAACGCCACTTCACCTCGCTGCACATTTTGGTCGCTACAAAATCGCGAAATCTCTTTTAGCTGCTGGCGCAAACATTAATCAACAAGATCACAAGAAAAAAACTCCTCTACACGTAGCCGTAGAAAAACGCTCAACGCATCCTCTTTTTATTGCCTACCTTGTTACTACAGCACAAGCAAGCACAACCATTACAGATCTCGACGGTAAAACGCCTAAAGATTTAGCCTTTGCAAAAAAACGCGATTATGCAGTCATTGATCAATTTTTACCTCCCAATAAAACGTTCAATCTACATATACTGATTGATTTTTTCAACGAGGTTGAAGGGCAGAATACAGCTTTTACTGATACATTGTCATCGCAGCTATACAAATATACCGCACCTTGGCTTATTTTCGGCAAACATCTATTAACTAACAGATCAACCGGATTCGTGTTTGACAGATACATTGTTTTTTATTTTGTTTACAAAAAAAAGCTCGAAGGTTTTTTGGTAATCCCAATAATATATGCAGAATATTTTCTTGAAAAAGATATACGTTCATTTGACCTTACTTCAAGAGAGAAAATTAAAGAAATCATGAACGGAATAGGTTTTGCTCTGCCTTCTGAAAATTTCACTATTAAAGCTATTACCGATAGAAAAGCCATGGATGAAACAGCCATGTCAAAAGTTAATCCTAACTTTTCATTGCTCAGACTGCCTTCTGATATAGGATTTTATGGGTTAAGACGAGGGCTCGAATTGGCATCTTATGTGTTAAGATCAGACCGTATAGCATCTTATGCATTAGAACTAAAACGTAATCGAATACAACGTCTATTACAAGCAGAACTTAGTCGATTAGTGCCAGAACTATGTGAGTTACTATTAAACAAGCAACAATGTGTTTTTCTTGGGGGCCATGGCATGGCATGTAAAAAAATTAAAACCGGTTCCATTGCAGGACTCCTCGTAAACGATGCCCTCACGCTTCTTCGTGTTTTACAACAAAAGAACGTACGCTGCGTTTTAGGGCAGACTTGTCAAATCAGTGGAAGAAATCTTTGCGAAATACAGAGAACGTTAAAGGATCAGCACACCCAGGCATCTAATCGTATGATTTTTATAGCTGGTTCCACCGCTGAAGTCATTTCATACGGTTCTCCCGTTTCGCCTGAAAAATTTTTTGATATTTCTAAAGAATACCTACGCACAGAATCAACCAATCAAATGCATTCTTCAAATGATGTCTATAAATACTTTTCAGAAAAGATTGCTGATCAAATTGAGGTTGATCGACATTTGAATCACAATTCCCATTTAACCACGATACCTCAAATCCTCATTCAGGACAAAGACTCCAAGGTTTATTCATGCGCCGCATCGATTGATAAAAATTCTGACCAACTATGCGAATACAAACCCTTTGCTAAAAGCCAATACGCCGCTCAAACTAAAAACAATGAAACGACGTCGTTTGTTGTAACCGATGAATTGGCTTTGATCCTCAATACATCAAACATTGATATTCCAATAAAATTTGTAGGGAAAATTCCTCTTTTTTTTGCAGGCATTATGGTTCATACCTTCTTTTTTCAAAAAGTAGAGATTCCTCATGGAAACTTTACTACCTTTATGTCAGATGCAATACGCGGCCCTGGCATTTTTACAAAAACCCCTCAAGAAAATATTTTTTTTATTAAAGAGCTTGTTCTTAAAGAACCAACTATTATTACAATAGATAACCATGATAAACCATGCACAACATTGTATGATGTTTTTATTATCCGTGGTGGTGTTGCGGGCGAATTTTACAGCGCACAGTTCAAGATTAATGCCAATGCAACCGATATTTATAAATGCAATATTCAATTGGCCGATACAATGAAAATAACTTTTTGCAGAGAAACCGTCGCTGAAACTGCAGATGGCGATGGTTAACGCTTCATCGCATCATCGGCACATAGGCCAAATTACTTGAACGGCTCCAGGCGCGCAAGAAGTCATTGATACGATATGCTTTTAATATTCCACGACTGAAGGCAGGGTCTAAGCACAATACACAACGTTTTTCGCGGTTCCAACCAACGACCACCATAAAATGTCCATTAGCATAGGGGGTGGCTCCACCACGCAACCTTCGAACACTCACCGCAACAGGAACTTTTTGAGCCAAGTAATGATACAAATCATAAAAGCTATGCAACCGTTCAACATGAAAATACACAAGGCCATTACTCGAATCAAATGCTTGGGCAACGTTTAAAATCCAATTGCCATAAATATCCAAATACCCTTGGTCATGAGCACGTGAAGCAAAATCAAGCGCAAAATCATACATGGAGCTTCGTGGCATAACACCCAAAAGGTTTTGATAAAAATAGGCAATAATCATACTCGTGCTCACAGGAGAACACAAATCACCACAACGAGGATGCTTGAGCACCATTTGCGATTGACGAGGGACTCCGCGTACCGCCACCGAAGGCAGTGAGCGGCGAGGGCGCACAATACGAAGTTTGTTTGGACGAGAACAACAAGCAAAAAGTGCCTTGAGATTCTTGGGTTCAGCTCCTTTGTGAAATGCAACTTTTATTCGAAAACCACGAGCAACCGTTCGTCGTTGCATTTCAGCACGGCAATGTTTGGTATGTGCAAAACCATCCAATTTATTAACAAATGTTTTTTGAAAATGAGGGCCCCATTGCGCCAAACGCTGCCATGGCCGCCACTGACCTTTGTACTTGAGGCTTACCCACACCGCCATATACCCTTGAGATGGCCGTAAGGCATTCCAACTCATAATTAATTCACTAAATGGATCCGTTGTTGGTTCTTCCCAGACAATTTCTGGCGTTTGTTGCCCAAGCAAACGCTCAAAATCATTATCGACAAAAAACTTAGACCGTGTGAATGAGAAGAGATTATTAGATGGTATAGATGGCTTATCTTTTTCCACCACCGGCGGCTGTCGTTTTACCACACCAGTGGCTGGCAATGATGGCGTTGCTGTTGAAAAATTATTATTAATTTCTTTGATATACGAACGCTTAGTAACCGGAAACACCTTTGCGTTGATTGAACTGCTGCAGCCCATCAGAACAAGCCACACGCCACCGCCCCCTAAAAGTAAATGTTTCAATGGCTTCATAACAAACTCCCCCAAACCCCTACTTTTTATTCATGTCATTTTCCAATACAAAATTGTTTAAACACGGCATCTAGTGTTTGCTCGGTAACATGCTTTCCAGTAAGTTCAGACACTTTTTCAATCAGATCCCTCAACTGATATGCTATCAATTCATAGTGTACCGAGGATGAATAACTATTTGCAATAAATTCTAACCCTTGCTCAATTTCAGTCAGTAAATTAAAGTGTCGCTGATTGAGAAGGAAGGGGGACGTTGCCTGGGCAAAAATCTTTTGAATCTTTTCTTCTATAGCTTTCTCGAGCACATCAATCCCTAACCGCGATTGTGCGGCGATAGAAAAATACTGACCATCATTACACATCAATGGTAACCCTGTTACCGTTTCCACTTGATCAATTTTATTTATCACAAGAATAATTTTATTCTTGTGTTCGTCAATAAATGATTGATGTAAAATACGTTGTTGTTCCGTTAATGATTGTGTTGGATCGATAAGCAATACAATAATATCAGCACCAGCAGCCTCGTGGAACGATCGTTCGATACCCTTTTGTTCAAGAACATCATCGGTCTGACGAATACCTGCCGTATCAATCACAAGCCAAAAGGTACCCTTGCGGTAGACACTTGTTTCGATGCTATCTCGCGTTGTTCCTGCAACATCGGCAACAATAGCTCGATCTTGACCAACCAATGCATTAAATAATGTTGATTTACCCGCGTTGGTTATCCCAACAATAGCAATGCGAACACCCTCTTTGATCTGCTTTTGTTGGGCAAATTGTTGCTTAAGTTGATCAATATGGACACAGAGCTGATCTATACGATGCTTGATAGCGGCATCAAAATCTAAATCTCGCTGCTCTTCATCTAAAAACTCAAAACTCGCTTCAACATGGCTTAAAAGTGTAATCAGACGTCCTTCAACATCACGAAAGCTCTGTGACAGCGAGCCACCCAACATAGCAAGGGAATTGACAAGCGCCTGCTCCGTTTGAGCATGAATAAGCTCGTTGATTGCCTCTGCTTGAACAAGATCAATTTTACCATTCAGATATGCACGCCGTGAAAATTCCCCTTGCCCAGCATGTCGAGCACCATGTGCAACAGCAATGGTAACAATGTGTTCAATAATAAATGGATTATTGTGGCACGAAATCTCAACGGTGTTCTGACCGGTGAATGTTTTGGGTCCATGCATAATCAAAAACAACACAGTATCAACACAACGATCACCATGTTCATGATCAATAACTGAACCATAATGAATGGTATGAGAAGGAACGGTTTGTACACGTTGTCCTGAAGAAAGACGGGCAAACGTATCAACCACTTCGTATGCATTACTTCCACTTATACGGATTAATGCTAGAGCCCCACTTCCCCGCGGCGTACAAAGAGCAACTATAGCTTGTTCGTCATTACTCAAAAGGTGAGTATTTTTAATTGTTGGCTGCATAGTCCTTTGTTTTAATCACAAGATGATAGCCTTGGAGCTTTCTCTTGTATTTTTTCTTAAGAAATTGAATAAGAAGATGTGACAACCCCACAAATAATTGACGATCTTCATCCGGTGTCGACATAATATTTTTTTGAAAGGTAACAAACAACATACGTTTATCAACGTTGTATTCATAGGTTATTTGTATATCCATCAAATCAACAAGCTCCTTGAACCATGTTCGAATATCATTAACCAACTCAGGAGCCCAAAATGTTTCTGGTTGTTCGACCCGTCTCCGTTCCTCAATCCTCCGATCGTCTACTTTTCTCGGTTCCCGCACATCTCTGGAATCTCGATAATCTTTTTTTATGCCACGATCAGGTAAAGGGCGTTGCGGCCTAGGTGCAAACTCTCGTTTTACCTGTTGTTTCTTTTCATCAATCTTTCCTTCTGTCGCCGAGACAGGATCATAGGTAATAGATACAATGGCAGGATGCTTAGCAAAACCTAAGAAATTTTTTTCCCCCATCTCAAGAACATTGATCGTAAACGCACGAGGCTTTCCAGATTCAACCCAAGCTTTTTCAATTGCCTTAAGAATAGTTGAAGCCTCATGAAGCATAGATTTCATCAGAGCAAACCTTTCAGTAGGTGTAAAACTAAGAACAAGTGATACATGTTATTAAGATGTCCACAAACGATATTGACAGGTATTTTAGCGTTTTCAATGTTTATATACGATAAACTCTAACAGAATTTGCCCCCGCAAGCAATTGTATTCAGCCAAAATGGAGCGGGAAACGGGATTCGAACCCGCGACCCTTGCCTTGGCAAGGCAATGCTCTACCACTGAGCTATTCCCGCATAAAAGAATCAAAATCTATGTAAAATGTACAAAAAACTGCCAAAAAGTCAAACTTTTACGCAAAATTAACACTTCCTTATGGTTAAAGCTTTTTAATCATTTATTTGATCTTTCTGGACGCTCTATTTTAAAGTAAAAATAAGGACCCTTAAGAACATGATTTATCTAAAATAAGGACAAAACTATGAATTATGGTGTTTTTCTCAAATATTACATACCCCTTGCCTGTTGGTTCGCCTCCGTTTCTTTTAGCCTTTGGGGTGCGATATCAGTTTCATCATCACCTATATCAATTACCGAATATGCTTTAGCCAAAAAGGCACAAGCTGAGGCGGTAGCTATATCATCAGCAGCTCAAGTATCGCTAACAGCAACCCAAGGCTCCCTTGAGAAGGCACAGGCAGAGCTGGCTACTTGCCAACAAAATTCTAAGACATTGGAGCAACAAGTTTCAACGGCAGAACAAAAGGTAAAAACACTTACAAGTAATTTATCAACAACTCAAACAAAATTGCAGGATAGCCAGAAAGCTTATCAAGTAGCAGTCAAGGCGCAACAAATAGCAGAACAAAAGGCTAAGGATTATGAAACAAGAGCAGTCAATGCAGAACAACAGATCCTTACAGCTCAACAAACAGCAGAGCAAGCACGATTGACCGCTGAACAAAAAGCCACTGAGTTAACCACGAAAGTCAATGAACTCACCCAATCTAACACAACGCTCGATCAACAAAACAAGACGCTGAATGAATCACTAACAAAAACAAAAGCCGATCTAGAAAAATATTCCACATCATCAGATCAATATCAAAAAACAATCAAGGATTTACAAACCAATATAACAAGTTTGCAAACGCAATTACAAAATGCCACACAGCAAACAGCAAAACTTACAGATTCTGAGAAAAAAATAACTGAACTACAGCAAGCCCTTACTCAAAAAACAAAAGATCTTGAACAAAAAACCACTGATACCGATAAACAACTCAGCGATCTTCGTAATGATTATGATCAAAAACAAAAAGAGGCTGATACAAAGCTTAAAGATATGGAAAAACGAGCAACTGATGCTGAAAAACGTTATCTAGAAGCCCAACAACGCATAGCAACACTTACACAAGCAGCACAGACAGCAACACAAACACAACAGACAGCAGATCAACGCATTCAGGAGCTGAGCGTTGCTACCCAACAAGCACAACAAAGCGCTGCGCAACGTATTGCTGCCGCAGAAGAAAAAGCAAAAGAACAAATTAGTAGAACACAACAAGCGCTTCAAGAAGCTGAACAACGAGCATCGACCGCCGAACAACGTATTGAAAAGTTACAATCTGACATGAAAACAATGGAGCAACGCGCAATGACAGCAGAAGAACGGGCACTTACCGCAGAACAAAGGATTCTTGAACTTGAATCCTCAATAAGAGATACACAGCAGCCATCATCCTATGAATATGAAAGTGGAACATGGTAATATGAACGTTAGTTCGTGCATCAAATTCGCTTATTTAAAAAATCAAATCTGGACGGAGGACAATGCACCATCTTTACTGGCATTTTGTTCGCCACAACATCATCGGTAACCCATACGCTGTCCAAAATCAGCCACTGCCCAATGGCTGGAATTTCATAAAGACCAAATGGTTTCAATCCATCTTTCTCTTTATCATAGTCAGTACAATCATCTTTATTAAAAACTCTATCGCTACCAATACCACAACATCTCTTATGTATTTTTAGTTGATACGTTTTTTCCAAATAATAAAAATACAAAAACATATTGTGATAACTGAAATAAACAGCCTGTTCCAAAGCCCCTAGAGGAGAGCTCTTACCGTGAAAACGCCCCTCCAACGCATTATAGGCTCTTTGAATATTAAGCTCTACAACAGTATATTCCATAGCCGTAATAAGATTTTCATTGTTATTGCTCACCATCTGAAACGAATTTTCGAAAAAACCATCAGCATAGGCCATAACAATGCCATATCTTTTAAGATTCTGCATTGTATAAGTATCAAATAGTTGCGCTTGAGCAAGCGGTTCCATATCGAAATCTGCATGTACAAAAAAGCTTGTTCCATGTGATAGCATATAAAGCGCTATAATAGGACGCAGAAGATCAACACGAAAATAAACTGGTATTTTTTCACTAAAAACTTTTGGGTGATCAATAACACAGGGAAGCTTCCTTATATCTTGCAATCTAATGGGAGCCATTTTGGGATGTTTATCAATATAGTCATTAATTAATGCTTGTGTATTGCTCACAGCATTTTTTGGGACTAGTTCACTGTCAAACCATACATTAACAACCCCTTCTTGATTCGCCTCAGCCCATGCATAGATATGATTAAAAAAGTTTTTATCGAGATCAATTTTTATCAGATTATCTTTATAGATATCAAGATTAGCCTTAGTCAGACCGGCTTGCTCCTGAGCATCTTTGTATGTATCCAACACGGCTTTACATTGTTCAAGCTCAGTCTTATAACGATCAGCAATAGCTTTAGCTTCATCAAGATACGTCTTATCGATCTTAAACTTATTCTTAGACATTTTATATCGATCATTATACCGCTCTGGAAAATCTTCATCGGTTTCTATCTTTTCTTTATATGTATCCAAAGCTGTTTTATATTTATCCAAAACAGCTTTATAGGCAACCAGATTAACGCTATCCCATTCAGCCTGCGTCTGGCATTCCAACTGCCAACTAAAGGCCTTAC
Source organism: uncultured Pseudomonadota bacterium (assembly GCA_964446935.1). Classification (GTDB taxonomy): domain Bacteria; phylum Babelota; class Babeliae; order Babelales; family RVW-14; genus UASB124. The sequence goes on along the minus strand of CAYUQI010000020.1, from coordinate 14,341 downwards.
AAGACCACTCACCTACAGCCAAAAACTGATACAGCGTCCACAGCGCCAATTTGTAGTGATCCAGCTTACCTTTGTAGGTATCAAGAGTTTTCTTTTCTAAAATAGCTTTATAACTATCAAGATCAGCTTTATACATTTTTAGATCAGTCGCATTTTTATCAAGATCAGTTTTACTTAATGGGAAAATATAAAGCTGGTCCTTATCTAATGTTTTATTCATCCACATGAGATTGATTGAATACTGAAATTGTTTTGAAGAAGAATGCTTTACAGCGGCATCCATAACTGAGGCTATACTTACAATTATAAGTACCACCAAAAAATACATTATTTTCTTGATATTAACATTCATGATCAAACCTCACATTTTAATAATAAACAGCGGGTTTCTAGCTCAAGCGCTGCTTATAGTAATTCGTACTATTAATATTACCAAATAGAAAAAGAATCGGCAAAAGAATACCCAAAAGCCGCATAAATTCTACGTTTTTACTGGTTTTCCAGGTTAAGAATTGAAAGAGTATCCTTCGGGAGAATCTTACAACTCTATAGCAGTAATAACGCCATGAAGTTTTTCTGGCGGCAATTTATAAAACTGCACAAACGAGGGCGATATGTGTTTGATAAAGGAAAAGACTTTCCAAACAAAATTCTTCGTAACAATTTCTTCAAGGCCATAGAACATAACGGTTGGTTCTATACCTGCATTACGAAGAATCTTTTCAATATCAAGCATTTCCATATACCCCATATGAATTTCGAATACACGGAAGCCTGGCGCTAGATTCCCTTTAAAGAATCCAATAACCCCAAATGGATCATCACGCGTTACGACAGAAATCAAAATGTTATCTTCATATAAAATATTATTTTTAAACATGGTTTGCGTAATATATGGAGGCACCATTTTGATATCACGCACAAAGAACAGGGCTGAGCCCTTTAACTTCGTCGCTGTCTCATAATGTGTTTCATAATTTTCTAAAAACAGTTCAACCGGAGTAGGTTGTAACGCATTCAGCAAACGACGCTGCCCAGCGGTATAGGTCAAAATAAGTAGCAATGGGCATAAGGCTATGATCACTGACCAATAACCACCTTCAGGGAACTTACTTAAGCCTGCCAAGAAAAAAGTGAGCCCAACGATCGTGCACCCAGATGACATCAGCATCTTAAGCATGTTATGTCGTAACCAAAAAATCCACGTTATCATAATACCCGTAATCGACATGGTTCCGGTCACCGCTAATCCGTAAGCACTCGCTAAATTATTAGAATGTTTAAACAACAGAATCATAAATAAAACCGAAAACATCAAAACCCAATTAACCGATCTGATGTATACCTGTGTTCGAAGCTTGCTTGACGTATAATCAACCTTAAACATAGGCATAATATTCGTCGTAATACCCTGATAAACAACCGAGAACATACCACTTATTAAAGATTGAGAAGCAATAACGGTCGCCATCAAACTGAGCACCAGAAAAACAATATAGACGGTCAAGGACGTGTGGCCCATTATCATTTCATACAATACGCTCGCCCGACCAGCTGCATGCGGATTCTGCAATAAAAAAGCCCCCTGTCCCAAATAATTTAGAATAAGTGCAACAAAAACGAGGTACCAGGCACGCCGGATAGGTTTACGGCCTAAGTGGCCCATGTCAGCATACAACGCCTCACCTCCGGTAGCACACAAAATAACGCCCGACAAAACTAGAAAGCCAGTAAATTTATGTTTAACAATAAAAGCAAGTCCATACCATGGACTAACAGCCATCAAAAGCACAGGCGCTTGATATAATGAAATTAATCCAAATACCGCAAGCGAAATAAACCACGTAGACATAATGGGCCCAAATGCTATGGATATTCTTTCAGTTCCACGATGCTGCAAAATAAAAAGTAACACTGTTATCAAACATGCAAAAAACATTGTGTAGTGAGCAAAATGACTACACCCTGGAACCAATAGGATCCCCTCAACGGCACTCAGAATACTAATTGCTGGGGTAATAACACCGTCACCAAAAAAAAGTGCTATACCAACAAAAGAAAGAATGGTTACAATATACACACGTTGGGGAGACTTCAAAAGCGGCACTAAAAGTTCTTTAAGCACAATCGTACCACCTTCACCCTTTTTACCAAGGCTCATGGCAAGCCAGGCATATTGAATCATGACCAGCACCACCAATGTCCAAATGACCAGTGAAATAATCCCCAAAATACTTGGCAAGGTTGGTTCAATTAAAAAATTAGAAAAAATAGTAACAAGTGTGTAGATAGGGCTTGTTCCAATATCACCAAAAACAACCCCCAACGATTTGACGATGTCTTTAGCTTGTTTTAAAAAATCACTATTTTTAAGCACTGTGGGCGCCGCGTCCATGATTTCCCCTGTGATTTTGAACATGCATACTGAATAATTAAATTTTGCCTATTGCCACCATGTAGTATCATTTAACGTGTCTTGTATTAATTCAACCGTATAATCACTCAAAACACAAGATCTTGCTCGCAATCCGCCTTTTTGTGCTATTCAAACAACCAATGCCATTTCAGGAAATTGTAGCAAAAACAGACCCCCGGCAAGGTTTTTAGCCTAAAAAAACCAAACTTAACTCATGGATGGCTGACTGCATTGTTGTTGAGCAGAAAATTGTGCGGTAACATCCTTTAAAAACCATGCAACTTTGCCAGCCAATGACATCTGGTCATACCCGGTTTCATCATCACCTGCAAACAAACGCATAAACCCTGATGGCTTTTTAGGCTGTATAAGTTTTATCTCATCTTTAATCTTGGCCAAACGTTTAACTTCTTCAAGAGCATCACTAAACGATCCAAGCTTATCAATCAATTTTAGTTTTAATGCCTGATTGCCAGTAAATGCCTTACCGTCCGCCCATGTCTTGTGATCTTTAAGAACAAGATTTCGGCACGCTGCAACATCTTTAATAAAATAATTATACTGATCATCAGACATATTTTGCAGATATGCTAACTCAGCATTTGAAACATCTTTGACCATACTGCCAACTGTTTTATAAGTACCCGATTGAACATATCGATATGAAACCTTCCAGGAACCTAATAACTCCTTAACATTTGGTAACTCCATAAATATACCAATACTGCCAACTAAGGAGATAGGGCTGGCAATGATACTATGAGCAGCCAATGCAACATAATATGCCCCGGAAGCACCAACATTTTCAATCAATGCTACAACGGGTTTTTCTTTTTTGAATCGCTTTAATTCATTGAAAATAATTTGGCTCGAACCAGTATACCCACCAGGGGAATTGATTTTGATAAGAAGTGCCTTGATGTCTGGATCCTTATAAAATTCATCAATCTTTTTAACATAATAAGCAGAATCATCAATAACACCATTGATGGTCAAATACCCAACGTGGGTTTTAGCAACTAATGAATCTTTAATTGAATTTTTAAGACTAGAGAGAATCATCGGTGCAAATTGAAGAAAAAGAAGCACAATAAAAATATTCTTTAAAACTGAAAAAAACGTTTCGGTACGTGAACGCTTGTTTTTAGACTCCATACCAAACCCTTATGTAAGATATATACTTATTTTTTTGAAATGATGACATCTGGAACACGGTCTGACTCGGACGGCAGAAAAAGCTCTTCGGGCACACCACACACTGGACAGGTCCATTCAGGATCAAGATTTTCAAAAGCAATCAAATTCCCCTCAGGATCCTTCTCAGCACTCTGCACGTCATACAAGTACCCGCACACAGTACACATGTACGCTTGCATTATTAATACCCTTTCACCCTTTTCTTCTTTGCTTATTATAAAACACCTTCTGGCAATTCGATACGTCGTTCTTGGCGCTTCATATTATGTCGCTTATCAATTACCGCAAGATATTTTTCATATGGTTTATAAATCACTTCTAATGTTCGAGTTGGAAGGCCTTCAGCGTAATTGATTATCGAACAATCCTTCTTTTTACGATAATCAGTATAGTATGTGCTCGTTTCTTCTTTCAAAAGCTGATCACCGCACAAGCGTAATTCACATGAAATTCTATGGAAATGGCCCGTCGTGGTTCCTTTTGCTTTTTTAAGTTTACTGACAGCACTTTGAATAAGGGAGTCTTCACTAAGACCTGTTCGAACCTCCACATTATTCTTAATGTTTGTTTCTTGTTCAGCTTGCTTTGCGCGCAAGATAGCAATACTCACACACATCAGGCAAAGAATTTTCAATGTAATTAAAAACTTCATAAAAAACCTCTTTTTATCTACTTTAATAACCTAGCTTTTTAAAACGTATGCAAATCTCCCACTCGGTAATCCCCCAATTATTTTTATAGTCTCTACCTTCCAAGATAGTCTATTTGAAAAGGTTTTGTGAACAACCTCATGGTTTTATTTCAAAAAATGTTGAAACAAAGGAATGTTTAGTGATTTTTTTCAATTATTGAATTTTTATTGAATGCCTTCATAAAAGGTGCATTTACCATACCCTAAAGCACAATGCCTGTCAAATCCCCATAAAGCATCTGTTATGGGACCTCTATGCTCATCTCATCATCTTTTTGGGCTGTTTGTTTGGTAGCAGCCTGCAAACGATGCACATAATCAACTTTGTTCGTTTGGCGAGCACGAGCTATAGCTAAACTATCAGCAGGCACATCTTGGGTAATCGTCGAACCCGCTGCTGTATAGCATCCCTCCTCCAAGCACACCGGAGCAACCAAGGTATTATTGCTACCAACAAACACATTATTTTCAATGCACGTTTTGTGTTTCTTAAACCCGTCATAATTGCACGTTATTGTCCCAGCACCAATATTAACCTTTTCTCCAATCGTAGCATCACCAAGGTAGGCAAGATGTTTTGCCTTTGATCCTTGTCCAATAATGGTATTCTTTAACTCAACAAAATTACCAATCTCAGCCTTGTTCTCTAATACCACATTACCACGCAGACGCGCATAGGGACCAACGTGCACCTGATTTTGAATTACACTATCCTGAACATATGAGAATGGATAAATCTCGGTTTCATCACCAATGGTACTATTGTCAATAATTGATGACATACCAATCATACACTCAGAACCAATAGTAGTATGTCCTTTCAAATGAACACCGGCATCAATCATAGTTCCCGCTCCAATAGTAACATCACCCTCAATGCGCACGGTTTCGGGATTAGCAAAATACACTCCTTGCAACATCCATCCAGTAATGAGTTCATCACGTTTAAACCGCTCAGCAACCCATAACTCTTGAAAGGTATTGACCCCTCGTATCTCATCATAGGCAACGGCAACCGTTTTAATAACTTTGTTTTGTTGCGAAGCAAGATTAATCCAATCAGGCAAATAATATTCACCGGTCACCTTGCTTGGCACAATCAAGCTAATATTCTGCTCAAGCCATGCTCGATTAATAACATAAATCCCGGCATTAACTTCTTGTACCAATCGCTGCTCCGGCGTACAATCCTTTTCTTCCACAAGTGTATATCGACCATCATGTTCAATAACACGCCCATACCCTTTAGGATTTTGGGCATACGTTGTTACAAAGGTTATCGTTGCATGAGCCTGCTCATGAACCTCAAGTACCTTTTTAAGGGTACCTTCTTTTACAAGCGGCATATCACCATTTAATATAATGAGATCATCAGCATCGGCCCACGTCTCAGCAGTGCACATAACTGCATGCCCCGTTCCAAGCAACTCCTTTTGAATAACAAAACTCGTATTTTTTACGGAGTTATTTTCTATGGTAGAACGAACAAGCTCATGTTGATATCCCAAAACAACGGTTATCGGAATGTGTAAACTTTCAACAGCACGTAAGGGATACAACACCATTGGCCGTCCACAAATGGGAAATAACATTTTGCTCTTCTTAGTTTTAAATCGCGTTGCTCGACCTGCTGCTAAAACAATTGCTCTTACACGTTTTTTTTCAGATACCATAGTTCCTTGCTCATTCGTTTGACAAAAACTGTTCGTAACCATTAAACCTGTGAATAACCATGCTAATATTTTTTTCATATTCATGACTCCCTCTTCGGCCTTGATTTTTTTGTCATCCTGAATTTATTTCAGGATCCATGAATGGATGCTGAAACAGGTTCAGCATGACAAGAGAGAATGCTCCCTCACCTATAACATGCAAGCCATCGATCTACGCCTTGCATGTCCTTATATATTTGTACCTCTCTAAAACCATTCTTTTCAAATAACGTCTTAACGGCATATGGATCATTACCAAGCTCAACAACGACACTTGGCAGATTGTATTTCTGCTCTTTCAAATGTACTGCGGCTTGTTGAGCAATACGTTCATAAAAGACTAATCCACTATCACCGCCAACAAGCGCCATCACATCTTCCCACTGCTTCACTGAAGGAACAAGCTTGTTGTATTCTTCACGCGTTACATACGGAGGATTTGAAACAATAAAATCAAATGTTTTTCCAGGGGCCAATGCTGCAAAAAGATCAGATTGGCTGAATACCACATTAGTAAGCGCATTATTTTTTTTATTCACTTCAGCCAAGGCGATTGCCTGTGGATTGATATCCACCCCAACAACAGTTGCCTGTGGCAATGCTGCAGCAAGTGCAAGTGCTATACATCCAGTCCCGGTACCAATATCAAGAAGAGTAATTGATTTATTGCCAAGAGGCTTGAGTCGTTCGATTAACCAACTCACCCACTCTTCTGTTTCGGGCCGTGGAATCAACAACGGTGGTTCCACCTGAATATTTAGGCCACAAAAAGGAACATTCCCTATCAGATATTGCAAGGGTTTTTGGTCGGTAACACGAGCATGAACCCATTCTTGCAACGTTTTCTGTTGTTCATCAGTGAGGGTATAATTTGCTTGTACCAGTAACCACGCTTTTGTTTTACCTGTTATCGATTCCAGTATCCACCATGCTTCATGATAGGCAGCATCATCAGAATAACAACATGTTCGCAGTTGTTGAGCAATATCATTGATAAGACGATGGATTAGCGTTGTCATTATCACGTCCTAATTATTCTTATACCACGTTAAAAATGCTTGCAAAGCCTTAATACGGTAAAAGAAATCTGCATACCGATCAAACTGTTCGTACATAGCAGCATAGGTAATGTTAGCACCTTCCGGAACAAAAAAAACATCAAATGGCAAATGTGGATGCCCCGAAAAAACATCTGGTTTAGTAAGCGTACCCTTACACATTCCTTCGAAAACATGAAGTTCATCCGGCGCTTGAATATAAATCATATACAATAAGAAATGAGCCTGTGCACCCGAATCGACCAACCGCTTAATTCCTTCAAAGCCAAGCCCCTGCGATACAAACTTCGATAACGTACCAGGAAATTTATTGTAGGCATCAAAATAAATAGCCGCATCATCAATCAACAATGGTTTTTTTACCAGCGCCCATGCTTTTTTTGCTTTATCAATAGCAATCGCTTGCTGATCAAAACTCTGGATTTCTTCTATATCAACTGAACACGGTTTGAGCACAATTTCAGGCGCATTACGCTGAAGAAAGCGAGACACTTCAGCAAACTTTCCGGGGTTGGTTGTTACATAATGCAATTCACGTTTCATGTGAATAAAACCCTAACCAATTAAAATTTTGTTAACATTCTGTAATAATTGTTGCAACGTCCGCTCCAACAATGCATGCCGATCAAACAAAGCTTTTACCGAACCTTCAGCACGAGGTCTGCTATCATTCATTAATGTAAAGAGAGTGTTCCGAATCGTTGTTAACTGCAGCTCTTCTTGAGCCAGTGCTTGAACAAATGCAATCAATGGTACCTTAGCGCCACCATGTCGTTCCATGATTTTATCTCGCAATCGAATAACAGCATTGTTATTCGATTGCGCAGCCAACGCAGCAAGCTCATCACCAAAACTCTTTTGGCCAGCCCAATACAAAACATCCATATCTTCCTGTGCTTTTTCTGCAGGCGTTTTTAAACAGTTTTTATCGGCTGTAATAATACCCTTGATGGCAATAGGCCCTTTCTGATCCCCTTTGCTCTTACCAAGTAAATCTTTCAGAGGAACAGAGCTACCCGATTGCACCGCAGTATCGATTTTTTTACGTACCTGGCCAAGTGATGGTACCTTCGGACGTGCAGACAATGAGATAGTTAGGCAACATAACACCATTATTAAACATGTTTTTTTCATATGGACTCCTTTGTTTAACTCAATTCAATACTAATAATAGTCCCTCTGTTTTTGTTATTCAGTCATACTGAACTTGTTTCAGCATCCACATTATTAATGATAATACAGTGAAATGGATCCTGAAATAAATTCAGGATGACAAAAGGCAACATTTATCACCCCAACTCCCTCTACACATTAAGCAATCCATCTACATATTCATTGGCATCAAACCGTTTAATATCCTCAAGTCCCTCCCCATAGGTTACATATAAAATAGGCAGATTCAAGGCGGAACAGATGGCAAACACAATGCCCCCTTTGCCCGTCCCATCAAGCTTGGTCAGAATGATTGCATTAACCTTGGTAGCCTCATAAAATACTTGTGCTTGCGTCATACCATTTTGCCCAAGCATGGCATCAATAGTAAGCCACGTATTGATTGATTCGCCCGGTAATTGTTTTTCAATAATGCGTTTGATTTTTTCAAGCTCACGCATCAAATTAACTTTTGTTTGCAACCTACCTGCAGTATCAATGACCAAGTTGTCATAGCCACCTTTCTTAAACACTTCGCATGCATCAAACACAACCGACGCAGGGTCCTGTTGCTCTTTGCCAATAAAAATAGCAACACCAACACGGTCTGCCCATTCATGCAATTGCTGCGTTGCAGCGGCACGGAACGTATCTCCTGCAACGACAAGAACCTTCTTACCTTGTTGTTTAAGCAGATGCACATACTTTGAAATAAACGTTGTCTTCCCGCTGCCATTAACGCCAGCCAACAAAACAATTTTTGGTATTACCTCTCCAACAACTGGTTTTTGCAGAACACCAACAAGTTGTTTTTTTAATTCGTCTTTAGCCTGTTCAAGAGTGGTAATAGAAGCATTGTGCACATCATCAGAAAGTTTTTTGATAATCGTGTTGGTCGTCTGAACACCAGTATCAGCAGTAAGTAATAAACGCGAAAGCGCTTGTAAAAACTCTTCATCAAGTTTGTTACCAGAAAAAAGCGATGAAACCTTTTGGCTCATCGATGTATAAACTTTTTTTATTTTATCTTTAATAAAATTAAACATTGTGTGTCCTTGTAGTACTCAAATTTTAAAACATGTTTCAACCATCTCATATTATAGAATAAAGATAGTATAAATATTACTGTAAAAAAATGACTTTTTGCTTCAAAAAGGCTCTAATAGACGTTTTTAGCAATCTTTTTGCTTTAGCAGCAGATGGTTGCTATACTTTTTTTACATAGTAAAGTTTAATAACTTTTTATACTAAAGAAGAAATTTTTATTATGAAGCATTCGGTTACTTACCTTTTTTCATCAAACACCAAACCTTGCCTGAGCAAGGTAACCGATGCTTTATTCATAAACATCATCCCTACTTTCAATAATAATCAACAACAACAAAATAATAACCAGACGGCTGGGGTGATGCTGCTTTAAAACATTGATATATAAGCGAAGAAAGCAAAGCCCCGGCCAAAGCAGCCGGGGCTTTTTCATTGTGGCTTTGGCTGAATAAAGCGGGGCTCTTTTTTTTAACCATATAATCAGAGGAGTCACAATGACAACACTATCGACCGATAAAAAACCAGTACATGGGACCGACTTTTTAAACAAACGTGAAAAAGAAATTGTCTTGTATCGCACTAAACGTCTCTTTCAGGAACAGTTGGCTCAAGAACTCAATTTAATACACACCTCAGCACCACTTTTTGTACGACCAGAATCAGGTTTACAGGATGATCTGAATGGCATTGAACGCCCTGTTAGCTTTCACATCAAATCTGATAATGATGCAAAGGCGGTCATTGTCCATTCACTTGCTAAGTGGAAACGCATGACCCTGGGGCGTTACCAATTCACACCAGGTGAGGGTATTTATACTGATATGAAAGCCATTCGCGCTGATGAGGAACTTGATGCCATTCATTCATTATACGTTGACCAATGGGATTGGGAACGCGTTATCGTGGTACAAGATCGAACAATTGATTTTCTTAAAACAATCGTTCGAAAGATTTACAAAGTCATCAAACAAACAGAATTAGAAGTCCAAAAATGGTACCCACATTTGATTGCCACACTTCCGTCAGACATTTACTTTATTCATAGTCAAGAGCTTGAGGATCAATATCCATCGCTCACGCCAAAACAACGCGAACATGAAATATGCAAAAAGCATGGGGCTGTTTTTATAATTGGCATCGGGGGTGTTCTGGAAAGTGGCATCCCTCACGATGGACGCGCTCCGGATTATGATGATTGGACAACACAAACCAATGATGGATTTAAGGGGTTAAACGGTGACATTTTGGTATGGAACCCTGTACTGAAAACAAGCTTTGAACTTTCTTCAATGGGAATACGTGTTGATAAAACAGCGCTCGTCAAACAACTCGACATCCGCGGCTGCCCAGAACGAATTACATTACCGTTCCATCACTTACTCATGCATGATCTAATACCTTTGAGCATTGGTGGCGGCATCGGACAATCGCGACTATGCATGCTCTTGCTCAAAAAGAAACATATTGGACAAGTACAAAGCAGTGTGTGGCCCGAACGAATTCATGAGGAATGTCACAAACAAGGAATTGAACTGTTGTAGATGATGATGGCTACAATGATCAAAATGTTGTTATAAAAATTTTTTAATCAAAGATTCTTAGTACCTGACAAAAAACGTAGTAAAAATCGCGGTTTTTGACAAAGCTAGAATTTTGTCACCCTGAACTCGTTTCAGGGTCCATAATTCATTTCTTGGTATGGATGCTGAAACAAGTTCAGCATGACAAAAATATTCAGCACTCGCCAAAAAGAATATTTGCTTTTTTTAGGACAAAAATATGTCGGGTACTAAATCAAAGATTTAGGAAAAAAATGATGAATATGATCACTAAGCGAATCGCAAGCCTTTTTTTCTGCTTGACGCTTATGATGCTTCATGGCCCACGTGCCTTTGCTGCTGTGAAGAAAAAAATATCTGTTGTTATTGTTGGTTTTGGTAGAGTTGGAAATGCTGTTCGAGAAAAACTGCAGACAGATCCTGCTTTTATTGTTCGTGGATTATTCACCTCAAAAACGTGTAAATTTTTTAACACGCAAGGGGACTTAACAAGTAAACGTAGCAATATGAGCGATTCTCAGATTATGGCAAAAGAAATGGAGCTTATTTCAACACTACCGAGCCCCTTCATTTTAGTTGATACGTCGAGTAGCTCTGCCTCGTTTGACGTGCTCAAAGCAGCATTGAAGCGTGGCGGATATGTTGTTACCGCCAATAAAAAACATTTTTCACAAGGGCAAGCAAAGTTTGATGAACTGCATACTCTTGGTGCAGATAGGTTGTTTTATAATACAACAGTTGGAGCGGGGCTTCCTATTATAGAAACAATCAAGAATCTCATGTCGCAACATGCTGAAATATTATCGATTAAAGGAATACTGAGTGGAACACTAGGGTTTGTTTTTTCTGAGATGGACAAAGGAATTCCCCTTGCTCACGCCGTAGTGGGTGCATATAACCGTGGTTTTACAGAGCCTCATCCCAAAGATGATTTATCCGGTATGGATGTAGCACGAAAGCTTTTGATAATGGCACGAGTTATGGGGATTACGGTGGAACCACAAGCCGTAAGCATTGTCCCTTTATATTCATCGGATATGGAAAAATTGGATCCAAAAGACTTTATGCAGAGTTTTGCAGCAAAAGAAAAAAATTTAATACCAGTTACTTCTGGAAAAAGAGTGCGCTATGTAGGAAGTATTTTAAAAACCGGTAAGGGTTATAAGCTTGAAACAGCAGTAGAATCAGTTGAAAAAGCAAGTCCCTTCTTTGATGTATCAGGTCCAGAAAACGTTATTGTTATCCAGGTCTGTGGGCAAACAGATCCACTCATAATTCGTGGCGCAGGGGCAGGTGTTGAGCTGACAGCCGAAAGGCTTTGCGCTGATCTTTTTACTATCAAAAATAGATTGTAGAATTCCAAAGGAATTGTATGAACATTTTTTTTAAAGGGCTTATGCTTGGCTTCTCAATCGCCGCACCCGTTGGACCGATTGGCGTGTTATGTATTCAGCGAACACTGCGCTATGGACGATTGGCAGGCATTGCTTCTGGACTTGGTGCAGCACTCGCTGACGCATTCTATGGCATGGTTGTTGTTGTAGGACTGACATCGCTTACACAATGTTTGCTCACCAATCAAAAGTTACTTGCGCTATTTGGTGGCTTGTTTCTTATATACCTTGGTGTAAAAACATTGTTACAAAAATCACCATCACTCACTGATCATACAATGCAAGCAACAACGCTAACACACAATTTTTTATCAACCTTTGCGCTAACGCTCACTAATCCTATGACAATGCTTGCCTTTGCAGCAATGCTCACGAGCATCAGTGTATATACAACAACACAGGGAACACTCCTTACTAATAGTTTGTTTGTTAGTGGTGTGTTTATTGGATCAATGTTGTGGTGGATATTTTTGGCATTGATAACTGGATCATTACGATCAATGATGAATCAGAAATTACATGCAATAATTAATTACATATCTGGAAGTATCATTTGCTTATATGGTATATGGACATTGATAAAACTATGGTAACAAGCAATCACTTTCGTTCGTACCACCCTTGTAATTGAGCCGTCGCAAGAATGTGTCCTTCCATGGCGTTTTCAACATCAGTCTTGGTTGCACCAGGTTGCAAATCAAGCATCACATCAAGTGCATAAAGTTTAAAAAAGTAACGATGCTTACCATGACCCTTGGGAGGACACGCTCCACCATATCCAAGATTGCCAAAATCATTTTTTCCATGCCGTGCGCCATTATCTAACACACCCTTCACCGGAATTGCTGCTGAGAGCTCGTTTACTGTTGGAGGTATATTAAAAATCACCCAGTGCACCCATATTCCAGCAGGCGCATCAGGATCGTCGCAAATAATCGAAAAGCTCTTGGCCCCTGTTGGAACATTGGACCATGCCAAGTGAGGCGAAATGTTTCTTCCTACGCACGTCTGGTCAACTGGCAATTGGTCGCCGTTTTTAATATTTCCACTTGTCAGGCAAACACTGGATGGATTATGAACTATTTTTGAGCTTGCTTTGTTCAACCACGCAAGAGCAACGCCGAATATCAAGGCACTCAGGCCAATAAGCCATTTCATTTCCATTACACCAAACTCCTTTCCTCGGAAACAATTTGTTAGGACTTCTTTGACACCTTAGCTCAAGCATCCAAAAATGCAAAGAAGGTGAATGGGCTCAAATAAAAAAATCGATTCTTTGATAAAAGATCTGACGTTAACAAATACCGGTATGTTTACCGATCTTGGAAGAATAAAAGGACAACAACACGCCATTGGTTTGCCTGAAAGTATGACAAGTTTTGCTGGTGGAACTCAGGCAAGTGGGGCAATTGTTCTCTCTCTTGTTGCAAGAATAACGGGAACGAGAAATATACTTTCGGTAGATTGGTCTTATGATGGAAAATACGTTGCATATGGTATTGTTTCCGGACCTAGTAGTGATTTATACATCTACGAATTCACAGGAACCACATTAACTTTACGATCATCTGTTAATCTACCAGGTAATGCTAGCGGTAATTCTGTTAGATGGAGACCAAACAGTTATCAACTTGCCGTAGCCGCAGATACTAATATTGTAACATATTTATTTACCCCTCCATCTACACTGAGTTCCATAAATACAGCAGCATTTGGAGCCCCTTGTTACGCAGTTAGTTGGCAGGGCCGAGGAAATTATTTAGCTGCCGGTGGATCGAATGCATCAAATACTTATGTAAAAGTTTATTCTGTTGATACTGGCGGCTTAATGTCACTTACGTCTACAAACTCAAATACTACAACAGCACAATTTAATGGAACCATTACAAACAACGTATTACGATGGGCTCCCGTTGGAAATAAAAACGATCTCATTACCGGATCAAGTGGTGGAAGCTTGCATCTGTATAGTTTTACACCAACGTCCACTATGTTATTTCACCGAAAAAATTATCCACAAGGTACGGCTGTTGCCTCTCTTGATTGGGCTCAAACAAGCACCTATATGGCGGTTGGACTTTCAAACGGGAACATAAAAACATATCAGCATACAGC
>CAYUQI010000019.1:0-24907 GCA_964446935.1 uncultured Pseudomonadota bacterium | reverse complement strand
CCACACAAATTAGTTGCCTTCGATCTACACAATGGCAAGGATAATGATCCAGAAGCAAATAATCTTAAATCTTTAGCCATTGTAAGAGATATACGGAAAAGGGACAGTTATGAGGAGATGGACGGCTTAAGACTAATGCCGCCAACAAAGGGGATCACCACGTGGACTGTTCTATCAACAGCCGCAGAACCATATAGATTAAGTATTAAATTCTTCTATGACGCCTTTGTTATTATCGAGCCAGCCCCAAAACAGGAGGATTGGAAAATCATACTTTATAACAAAAATGTTATGAATGTTCAAAATAAAACATTTCAGAAACGAAGCTTTAGCTTTTTCGGACCATCACCTCAACAGAATTAGGTGGCGTTACAATTATTATTTTGCAAAAGTCCGTTTTCTATGTGCGAAATTAAGAACAGCATTTTGTAAAACATCTCTATCAAAATCTGGAAAGAATATTTCTGGAAAATATAATTCTGTATAAACCGTATTGAATGGCATAAAATCAGATGTTCGCAAAGCCGCAGATGACCTAATGAGAAAGTCTGGCGACGGACATGATTGTTTACCAACATCACCAAACTTCATAATATTTTCTTCAGAAATAGTATCCAATGCTGTTCCAGAATCTAAAATTCTTTTATAAGTTCGGGCAATTTCATCAGGGCCACTATAATCAATCGCAAGATTTAAATTATGTTTAGAAAAATGAGCAGTTTCTTTTTCAATCTCAATTATTTTATTCAATAAAAATTGAGGAATTCTATCTTTTTTTCCCATGTGCGTCACATTCACTTGATATGTTTTTGCAATATTTTTCAGAGCCTCAATCATTTGAGCAAATGAGTTCATAAGATTATCAACCTCTACAGGGGCCCTTTTCATATTCCCCGTCGAGAAACACCAAAATGTTAGCGTATGCACATCCCAGGCAAATAATTGCGAGCATATGTAAGGCAGTGTTTCAACAAAACCAACCCTATGACCTTCAAGAGGAGACAAACCTCGCTTCTTTGCCCATCGCCTGTTTCCATCACAAATTATTGCAATATGATGCAATCCCTTGGTTTTGATAATCTCTCGCAATTCATCATCTGAATATGTCTTACGAAATTTTTTAACAATAGAACGAAATACATTAGTCATTTTTTTAAACATAGATCAATCCCCCGCCCAAATCCCCACAAACCATTTTCTTTAGTATCCACAAATCAGCTACCACTCGTCAAATGAAGCGAACAACTGCTTAGAAACTATTGTATTCAGCACAATTCCGCCGTAGCACTGCAGGAGCGAAGGCGAATAAAGCATTTTTAACCACAAAACATGCGTATTACCTTATCAATACGCCGGGACTTTTTCAACCGGGTGCTTGTTATCAACGCTTCAGCTTCCACCAATCACTCATTCAACGGGCTTTTCATGTGACCACGCTGAACTATGATTACTTTGTTTTAATATTTGCCTTACCAAGCGTTTTTGGTTGAGATTTTCTACTACCATCTCTGTAGAGGGTCACTCCCTTGAGGCCTTTTGTGTACGATTTGTACAGAATATCTTCAATTTCTTGCACACTGATAGACTCTTTTACATTGATGGTCTTTGAAATCGACTCATCGACAACAGATTGCAAAGCCTCAAGCATGGCAAGATGCTCTTCAGAGGAAAGATCTAACCCTGTTTTAAAGATGTTTCGAATATGTTGCGGGATTTCGGATAAGCCCTGTATTTGGCCAGATGCATAGATTTTTTCTTTAAGCGATTCACTTAGTACGCCGCTATCAGTAAGCGCTTTTTCTAACAGAGGATTGAGTCCCTTTTGTTTTCCATTCATTTCTACAAGAGAAAAAAGCGGTTCTATCGACTGAGAAGCATTTATAAGCATTGCACTTCTGCCGGTTGGTGGCAATGCAACAGTAGACGCATTACGCAAGAGCTTAGTCTCTCTAATCGTTGCAGCTAAATCCTGCCACATGTGTGGAGAAACATGCTGCGTAGCTATCTTCCCATATCGTTGTTCTATATATCCAGGAATTTCATTGTATCGGCACCCTTTTGATAAGTACATTGCAGTAAAAGATCCTCGTTTCTGTGCGAGTTCGTGTGATGCTAATTTTGAATGATAATTAATAAAAGCAACCAGGTCTTGAGCAAGTGCTCGTGCTTCTTGATCCGCATAAGAAAGCCCACATGCAAGTAAAAGATCTGCAAGCCCACAAATACCTACACCAATTTTACGCTTTGCTTGCATGATTTCTTTTTGTTCTGAAAAAGCATAACGCTCAATACTTATCTCGATAGCATTATCAAGAACTCTTACCATCAAATGCGTTACTTTCTTTAATGCGTCAAAATCAATCTCATAGTGTGAGCCACTTTTTTTAACAAAGAATTTTGAAACATTGATGTAACCGAATTGACAACTTTCCCCGGCCGCCAGCCCAACTTCTCCACATGGTGCAACCGCACGATAGGAGCCAACAGCGGGAGTAGGATTTCCCTGATTAATACGATCTAAAAAAAGAATTCCAGGATCGGCACAAAGATATATGCTTTGAGCTATTTTTTTCCATAGCGTACGCGCAGATACCTTTTTACCATTTCGTAAGGTATAATCAGTCTCATCACTAAGAGCTTTCATAAAAGCATCATCAACATTGATGGAGATATTGAATTTCCAATCCTCACCGGTTTCATTAACATGATTTTTTACTTCAATAAATTCCTCGATCTTTGGATGATTTATTGAAAGAACGGCAATGTTACCAACAGGACGATCTTCTTTTCCACTGGCAGCTCCATCAACAGCAATTTTATTGAGAGCTTTTAGAATTTTTACAGGATCATTGCAATCATCAAGATTAAAGCCTGTTCCCATGCCGTCTTGATGCAACAGATCAACATCCTTTTTAATCGCAGTCATACTTTTTCTTAAATCAATTGGCGGAACGGTGCATGCAGAAAGTGGTTTATTCTTATAGCGACCGGCATTGGTTAAGACAGGGGTACTCATAATGCAATACCCGGCATCTAAGTACCGACCAAATTCATGTGACAATTGCTGAGTTTCCTTTGAATCGGTATTAAATTTTGATTCTACGCCGAAAAGTGTCGAAACCACACGCTCCATCATCTGTTGTGGCGTCTCATCAGAAGCAATAATTTTGCCACTACGCAGAACCTCTTCAGCAAGAGGGGTTGGTTTATAGGTGGAATGATAAGAGCTATCATCCATTGGACACCCATTACGCAAAACGGTTACAAGTAAAAAAAAGCTTATCAATGATTTTTTCATAGGATCCCCCCCGTGGTTAATAAATTACACTATACCACTCCTACTTTTTGTCCTTTTTCATGGTAATAACGAAAAACGAATACCTAAATTCAGCATACGCCTCATTGCACATTTGTCAATAATACATACCTACGTCTTCGAATTTTTGAGATAATACCTCTTAAAAACTCAAGAAATCATTGGGATTTTGACGGGGCTAGAGAATCTGAAAATTTCAGCCTGAAACAATCAATCATTCAGCGAACCTCTCGCGTGGCCACACTGAAATGTTGAACACACAAAACCTTGAATTTTCATGGTTTCTCCAACCCATTTGCGATTAATTTTTATATTTGTCAAGATAAAAAACGGTTTATATTTTGTATTATTAACCGTATAACCAAAATGGGGTTATCATGAACCTATCTCGTATTCTGTCAATCATCCTTCTTGTTTCCGCAACCACGCAATCAACAGACTTGTTATCAATGAAACGCACTCGCCCAGACAAATCAACACCACATCGAAGATCTGCACGAATTGCACAAGCAGATACAACGACACTCGCTCAATCACTCGCAAACAAATTAAAAGCAGCTCAACGCGGCCCAACAAAACGAAGGAAGACGCAGGATACTGATGATAGCAATGATGCAATTACAAACCCCTTTACTCAACTCCTTTCTCAAATAAGCCAATCTACTACAAAGTCAATAACCGCACCAACCACAAGTCCTGTTTCCTCTTCATCATCTACAAACACAAATATTTTACCTCCCCCGGCAGGGCTTGTTAATTCACTCGGATGCAGCTGTTACATAAATGCTGTTCTTCAATGCCTCTGTAGTCTTGAACACTTGAATCCCCTCATAAACAAAATACCCAACACATTAACAGTTTTACAAAAACAACTTATTCAAACACTCAGAGCTATGAGATCACCAGTACCAAATAGCCTACCGTTCAATCCACTCAATTTTGCACAACAAGCAGCTCAAACATTATTTGAAACACCAGAATATCAACAACAAGATGCGCAAGAATTTTTTTCAGGACTTATTGGCAATCGATGTTTTAATCAATCGCAACCAGGGGCTTTGCAGCAATTATTCAGTATCCCTACCAAATATCAAATTACCTGTAAGCACTCGAAAAAGAAAAAAAATCCAACGCTAGAATCAAATTACATTATTTCACTCAATATTACCCAGCCTCAAGAAGGGCAACCACGAACATTTGTATATAATTGTATCAACAATTTTTTAGCACCACATGAACATCCCCAAGACTATCATTGTGATTATTGCTACGATGAAATTAATAAAAAAGTCAGATGCCATCAATGTAATCAAAACCCCTCCTCCCTAGAAAAACACTGCATCGAACAACGAACATTAGTAGCCAATCAATCAACCCCTCCATCAATTCTCGCAATTCAACTTAAACGTTTTGATTATAATGATGGAGGAAAAAAAATTTTTACACCGGTCAGTATCGCTACAACTATGGCCTTGACCTTTAAGGACATTGTTCATCACCAAACCACATTCACCCGCAATTACAGCCTCAAAGCACTTGTTTGGCATAACGGAATCAGCATATACAGCGGACATTATGGGGCACTTGTTAAACGTAATAATTCATGGTTTTTATGCAATGATGAATATGTCACCCAAATGACATGCCCAATTACCGCCATTATGCGCACAGCACAACAACAATTGGGTTCAACTACAGTTTCATACCTTTTATTTTACGAGTTGCAACCAGCAACTGATAATACCCCCAATTTTTACATTGAAGAGTCAGCAAATTCAACCGTCTCACCTTTACATTCATTTACAACCACTACTACAACAGCAATAAGTTCATCATCAAGCCCCCTGCTAGCGCAACAGCCCCAACCACCACAACTACAACCATCATATAATCAACAAGATTATGAAAAAGCGTGTAAAGGGGGCAAAGATTTGAGAGGTGCAAATTTACGGGGTGCCAAATTCATTGGCACGATGGAACACCCAATAGACTTAAGTGGCGTAGATTTTTCTGGAGCTGATTTGACAGGAACTGTTTTTGAGCATGTGAATCTCAGTCGAGCAATATTAATTGATACAAATTTCAGTGGAACACGCATGAAGAATACAGATCTTACCGAAACAACATTAACTCGTGTCAAAATTATACAGGCTACGCTTGAACAAATCAGATTAGAAAGAACAAAATTCATAGAATGTAATCTATCCAATACAACTATTGATAATGCATTCATAGACAAGACAACAATAAAGAATTCCGATCTTTCAAATGCCATTTTGAAAAATTTCAATTGTGAGAAACTAAAAATTAAGCATTCACTTCTTATATCAGTAACCTTCAACAATCTTGATCTTCTCAATTGCACATTAAAAGACCTTAACATGCAGGGGGCTACTTTAATCAAGGTATGCTTCAATGCTACGGTTCTTAATTCTATCAATTTCAAAGGCGCCACTATTAATGGATTATTACTCTTCAATAATCATTACATAGGATCAAATTTAAATTTTGAAAAGGCAACAATAGAAAACAGTATCATTTTGGGAAAAAGCACCGCCAATAGTAACCGTATTAATGAAATAAAACCACAATGGGATCTTATGCCTAACAATTGGAAAGGAGCCGCTGAAATTATTTTTTTCCCAATTTCAATATCAGTTGAGTTTGTTCAAGCAGTACTTACAGGAGAAGGCCCACTTGAAAAATGGAGTATAAATAGCATTATAACTAATGTAAATTTTTCCAACACCAAATTTAGAAATGTCTGGTGGTCTTATACACTCTTCAAAAATTGCACGGGAATCAATAAAATCACCCAAGCAGCAGAAAGCATATTCAATCATGTTATTTTTGAGGAAGCATTATTATCAGACAATTTAGAAAGCCTTCTTAGATCAAAAGGTGCCAAAGTAAATTCTGATTATGATCACGAACAATTTGGTCAATTTTGGAGCCCAATAGACAACAACAAATTTTTTAATGAACTTTTACACCTTTGCACACCAACTATAGCTGGCGGGCTCACAAAAATTGTTCAGTCCGGTATTTCGACTCTTTTGTAAAAAATTTAAAAAGCAATATTTCTCGGAGGTTATCATGAAAAGGAACTTCTTTTATCGTTTTTTACAAGCAGTTTTTTTATTTTCAACATTAAGCACCATTTATTCGACACAGGCTGCAGAACACCTTTACTTACCATCCCCCGGTGGCACAACATCCTCGTTTAGTATTAGTGCAACACCAATAATACCCCGCCAATCTCGACGAGCCCGTCAATCTGAACCCAAAAATCCATATCCCCAAAATAGCTTTCAAGCAAAACTATATTCAACTATCAATGATCTTAGAAAAGATCTAGAATTTTTTTGCGATACGAGAGCAAGACAAAATATTATTTATTCTCTGAATAACATTATCATCACCACAGATGCCCTTTTACGCGAAGAAAACGGTTCTTTAGAAAGATTGCAAACGCTTTCGCGTCAACTAACAGACGACATTGCTGTTTACAAAGATCAAGTGCTATTGAATAGACAAGAACAATTAAGAGCTTTGAATACACAATTAAGAAAACATCCAAAGGACACATCCATTTCTGACACAATAAAATTGCTACAAGAAAATCCACCCAGCCCTCTTAAGGGCGAAACCGAAAAAATATTAAACGAATTATCACAACGTAGCAAACAGAAAATACAAGATTTAACGCCCCCTCAACCAACAATCATCGGCGTTCCAAGCCAAGATACCCCATTACTTCCCACCCCACCCCCTCTCACCCTCACACCAACACCAGCACTGCCAGCTCCGCCATCCATCCAACTAACCAACAATCAAGCTCGTTTTCCATCAACCCAACAAAGTTCAAGTTCCTCCACACAAGAATACCATGAGAAAACACCCCCAGACAGCACCTGTTATAACAGGCTTCACCGGTATGATGCCCAAAGGCCATCGATCGTAACCGAACAAAATTTGACCTATGCCCAAAATCAAAATGCTTTGCTTGAACAAACACTTCAAATGATAAAAGACAAAAAAAAGCTTCCTGTTTTTATGCAAATCAATCCGGATGGTTTCTACATTAAAACAGACAAGCCAAACCCGGAAGAACAAAAATATAATTTCATCTCACGACATAGTGAAAGTCTAACCTTAGAACATCAAAAAGCAGGTTCTTCAACCCCTGACGTTTGTGAATTATTAATAGTAGAAAAAGATCACATTGGCCCAAATGGACGTTATTGCAAAATTATACTACCACTTGCCAACGTAGACCAAATCCCTTTTTTGGCAGGAGAAATTAAGGTTGAATCCGGGGATTTATGTGATAAACCATTTCGATCCATGCCAATAGGCAAAATACCGCAGCAAGAAGCAACTCAACAAAAAGAAGCTCCTGTTACAACAGCAAGCCCTAAACCCAAGCTCATTCCAACGTCTCTTAATAATTCGACGCTTGCCGTGCAACCAGATACTACCAAAAAACCTTCAATTGGCACCATCGCAATAAAAAACGAAGCTGCACCTGCTCGAGGAAGAAGTAGCCATCGAGGAAGAGGTTGGAACCGATGGAGACGTGGCGGAATGAAGAGAACAATCGATGGTACCCCAAAATCAAAGGACGATGGCACCCAACAAGAAATAATAGGTCATATTCCAACAGCGCCAAAAGATGCCAATGCTAGTAATGCGTCAGCCAACACCGATCAAGGAACCAACAATAACGCGGAACAGGGACAATCTCAACCAAACTCGCAAACAAATGGTGCTCAACCCTATAATACAGATAAGGACAAGCCCGAAGAAGATGGCGCAAAAGAAGATAATGGTCAAGCCCAAGAAAATGATGATATTGCAATGGCTGACAAAGAAAAGAAAAAGGCTGAAGACGATGGATCACCTTACAAAGAAAAAATAGATCCTCAAAAAGCTAACAATGATAAGCAAGGTGAAACAAAAAATGATGATTCATCAAACCCAGAACCACCACAAACTTTTTCTAAAAAAGTAGCTGACATCGTAATAGATACAAGCTATCAATGTCTCAAGCATGTAGAAACAGCCGCTATTGATTATTTAATAGATTGTGCATTTCCGCCAGTCTCTGCAAACCATCCATTAATTGCATTTGATTCCCAGGGATATGATGTCTTTTCATCTCTCAGCCATGGAGATAGCCTCATTAAAAAAATATCCTCGAATACACGAGAACTTGCATCAACTTCCAACACATTCCCAACCGAAGCTACAACGTTACATCCATCATCATCTTCGTCCCCATCTACCCCCCTCGCCCCTCAGCCTATGATCCTTGAGGATCTAACCACAATCACAACAAGCAGTGGCGAATCGGTCCGCGTAGATCTCATCAAGCAAACGATTGACTCAACAACACAGGCCTTACAAGCCTTGCAGCAAGCAAACCCAAACAATCCACTTGCTCAAAGAACATGTCGCGCTATTGAAAGTATTAATAATTTTGCACTACTCTGCTTTCAAGACGGAGACGAGGTTTCAAGCGATATACTTTCAAAATTTGGGCAAGCTGTTTTTTCTGAAGGACAAAAAATTCTTGCTGATGGCTCACAAGGCAGTTTCATATTTCATCCGGTAACCACCTCTCTAAATCTCTGCAAGGCAGTTGTCACGTTTGCTGAAAAAATGAATGCTCATTTCGAAAACCTCCAAGGTTGTGGAACAGACGCAGAAAAGAAAGCATTGCGCGAGCAAATTAAGCTTATCAGCAATCATATCAACCATATTCGTTCGATGAGTTGGCAAGAAATTCTTGAGGATACGGCATCTCTTGGTATGTCATTCATCCTTGACGCTGTAACACTCAACATTTTACTTGGTCCTGCAACCAAAGCAGCAAACTTGCTTAAAAAACTTGATTTGACCAAAAAGAGCATGACGCTGGCACACCGATCTGCCGCACGAGCCCACAAGGTTGCTGTTGTTGACGCCGCATCACGAGATGTTATGTCTACACTTAAGGTTATGACCGAGCAAGGCCCTGAATCAACTAAAGCAGGATTAGAAACTATTAGCAACAACCCTGAAATTGTTGCTAATAGTGGATCCTCTGTTGCTGAGGCTATGCAAAAGGTTGCTAATACGGAGGTTGGGCCAATAGGTGCTGCAGAGAAAGCAAGTTTGACTGGAAGGTGTTTAAGCAAGAACGATATTCAGCACTTTAGCAAACATATTCCAGCCGAATTTGCGCAGCAGGCTAAGCGCATGCCAAAAGAAGCTCTTGAAGCAATTCTTAAAAAACGAACATTTTTTAATCCAGCTTGGAGCGAACAAGATATCTTGCAAGCCGTAAATGAAGGATATAAAATCCTAAAAGGCCAAGGCCTAACAAAAGTACAATCGTACAATTTCAAAGGAGAAATTATTAAAATTATGATCAAACCTAACGGAGATCTTGGTTCTGCTTGGGGACTGCATAAGCTACCTATAAATTATTTTACCAAATGACAAGTCGAGAGGTGCTATGTTTAAAATTAATTATCGAATAGCAAACAACTCAGAAGAACTGAAATCATTATCACAAGAAGAATTGGCCCGTTGTTATATCGAGGGATATATCGAGATAGAGGTAAATGATAAAAAATATGGATATTGTCCCAAACAGCCTCTAGCACCAGAAGAAACTGGCTTGGATTTACTCACAGATTGGTTCGAGGAGCTTATTGATGTTTTGATTAAGTTAAAACAAAACCACAAATATATTGCCCTATACGCTATAGACACATTTGCAACGTGGATAGAATTTAAGAGACTTCATGATGAGCATGTAAACATTAGTGTTATCGAATTTAAAGCGCCAGATGGTACCGATCTAGTAATCACAGAAGAACCAAAAACGGCAACTCCTTCTGATTGGTCCAATGAAATAATTACCTTCGATGAATTACGCAATGAGATCTTAATTAAAGTAAACCAATACATTAACGAACTCTGTGCAATAAACAAATCATTCTCAACAAGTCAAACCTTAATGAATCTGAAAAGCGCTGCAGATCAAATATAAAATCAAAAAGTTTAATGGCTTTTCACGCGATAAAAATCATCACCATTTCTGGGCGTTCATAATTTATTCAGGGGTAGCCATTCTTGCGCTACCCTGCCTCCTTTCACCTCAATATCACGCCACGTCTCCAAGATCCAGTTAAGGCTTCTCAAGCGTTTGCTGATTTTAGCACTCGCTCAGCGCTCCAACTCAGCAAATTGAGCCTACAATTTCTCTTTGATCAAGAAGCGTTGGCCGACAGCACTCAGGCAACCCTTGATGCACTCTCAAAACACATCAGCACTATGTCCAAGGGGCAATTGCTTGAAAAGTCTGTCGAATTAACATTGTATATGTGCATGCCGGGAGGTATTTCTCGTTACTTAGGCGGCATGGTCGGCATCCAAGAAGCAGCAACCGTATCACAAGTTGTCAATTCCATCACCACAGCGCTACAAGCAGAGTATGCTCATGCGGTAGAGCTTGCCGGTACCAATATGACAATGAAGCAGATCTGTGCACCTTTTTCCAACAGTATTTATCAAAATCTCAAAACAGTAGAAACAACGGCTAAAATCGCTCAGGAAGAAGGTCTTGGGGTGGCAAAACGTACCTTCGAGACTGTTGAAAACAATCCCGGGCTTGTTGCTGCGGAAGGTTCAGCAGCGAGGGCTATGCAGGAGGTAATTGAACTTGAACAAGCGTTTAAACATCAATCAACACCAATCGGAAGTTCTGGTTGGGAGTTAAAAAGAACTAAATATCAATCTAAAATAAATAAAAAAACAATAATCTATGGACGAGAATACACTGGGCATGCCTTAGATAGCATGCAAGCAAGAGGCTTGACTCCTTTAAGTATTGAAAATACGATAAAAAACGGAGTAACAAGTCAAGCACCACTGCCAGGAAGGCTGATGCATTACGATCACGTCAATAATATAACCGTTATAACAGATCAACAAACAGGCCGCGTAATTACGGCACGTTTTGGGAAATAAAATGACCAATGAAACTATTGAATATAATCACCGCCAAATAAAATTAATGGAAAACAAGCTCGACTCTTTCAAAAATGGAACCATTAATCTTTATGAACTTATGACCGATCTTACAGGGCTATTACATTGTATACAAAATTATGGAAAAGAATGGGGTGAAAAATTTCAATCTCAACTAGGAACACTTGATACTGTTTATGCTAATTTCATTTACGAAAATCGAACCACATATACTGAATTAGAACAAAATCTTATTAATATAAGCATAAAAAAAATTCATCGGCTTATCGAAGAGTTTAAAGAGAAAAATCAAGAATGATAATTCATTAGCTTTAATAAAACTACTCAGGGCAGCATGAATGCTGCCCTAGCTCAAATTCACCCAATCCCCTTCTCTTTGATCAAGAAGCGTTGGCCGACAGCACTCAGGCAACCCTTGATGCACTCTCAAAACACATCAGCACCATGTCCAAAGGACAATTGCTTGAAAAGTCTGTCGAGTTAACATTATACATGTGCATGCCGGGAGGTATTTCTCGTTACTTAGGCGGCATGGTCGGCATTCAAGAAGCAGCCACCGTCTCTCAAGTTGTCGATTCCATCACCACAGCGCTACAAGCAGAATACGCCCATGCGGTAGAGCTTGCCGGTACCAATATGACAATGCGACAGATCTGCGCACCTTTTTCCAACAGTATTTATCAAAATCTCAAAACAGTAGAGACTGTAACTGACATTGCCAAAAAGCAAGGCCGTGAAGCAGCTCAACGTGCCTTCGAAACGGTTGAAAACAATCCTGGCCTTGTTGCTAATAATGGATCCTCTGTTGCTGAGGCTATGCAAAAGGTTGCTAATACGGAGGTTGGGCCAATAGGTGCTGCAGAGAAAGCAAGTTTGACTGGAAGGTGTTTAAGCAAGAATGATATTCAGCACTTTAGCAAACATATTCCAGCTGAATTTGCGCAGCAAGCCAAAAACATGCCAACTAATATCCTAGAGGCAAGACTAACAGATCAATCATTTTTCAATCCATCCTGGAGTAAAGAAGATATAATAAAATATGTTAATGAGGCTTATACTAAATTAAGAGAACAAGGAGCTACCGGGTTAAATGAATATGTAATACACGGAGAAAAAATAATGGTACACATAAAACCCAATGGGAAAATAAGTACAGCATATGGCCTACATAAACTCTCGATAAATTATTTTATTAAATGATTTTTCAAGGACAGGAATGTTTAAAATTAATTATCGAATAACAGATAATGAAGAAAAATTAAAAAATTTTTCACCGCAAGAAGTAGCTGCAGGAGAACCAGTTGAAGGGTATTTTGAGTTAAAGGTCAACGACAAAAGTTATGGATATTATAACAAAGAAACCCTCCAACCTGGCGAGGAAGGAATGGACTTGCTAACAACCTGGTTCGAATCACTACTCGAACTTCTCATTGAATTCAAGAAAGGAAGTCAATACGTCGCTATAAATGACATAGAATCATATAATGCCTGGCTAGAATTCAAGCGCCTAGATGATAAACAAGTATGCATCAGTTATTTAAGAGCTAAAAAATGGGGCGGGCTTGGTCAAATAACCAAAGTACCTTTAAATGAGATCGATTCATATGAATGGAAAAATGAAATTGTAACATTTAATGAGCTATCTCATGAAATTAAAACTAAAGTGAACCAATACATTAACGAACTCTGTGCAATAAACAAATCATTCGCAACAAGTAAAACCTTAATGAATTTGAAAAGCGCTGCAGATCAAATATAAAATCAAAAAGTTTAATGGCTTTTCACGCGATACAAATCATCACCAGTTTTTGGCGTTCATAATTTATTCAGGGGTAGCCGTTCTTGCGCTACCCTTCCCTCTTTCACCTCAATATCACGCCACGTCTCCAAGACCCAGTTAAAGCAACACAAGCGTTTGCCAATTTTAGCACTCGCTCAGCCCTTCAACTCAGCAAGTTAAGTTTACAATTTCTCTTTGATCAAGAAGCGCTGGCTGACAACACCAAGGCAACCCTTAACGCGCTCTCAAAACACATCAGCACCATGCCTCAACAATCCCCACCGCTTGCCCCGAGTGATGGCCCAAGGGCCATTGTATCGAG
Source organism: uncultured Pseudomonadota bacterium (assembly GCA_964446935.1). Taxonomy (GTDB): domain Bacteria; phylum Babelota; class Babeliae; order Babelales; family RVW-14; genus UASB124. The sequence goes on along the minus strand of CAYUQI010000019.1, from coordinate 11,446 downwards.
GGGTATATGTGCATGCCGGGAGGTATTTCTCGTTACTTAGGCGGCATGGTCGGCATTCAAGAAGCAGCCACCGTCTCTCAAGTTGTCGATTCCATCACCACAGCGCTACAAGCAGAATACGCCCATGCGGTAGAGCTTGCCGGTACCAATATGACAATGCGACAGATCTGCGCACCTTTTTCCAACAGTATTTATCAAAATCTCAAAACAGTAGAGACTGTAACTGACATTGCCAAAAAGCAAGGCCGTGAAGCAGCTCAACGTGCCTTCGAAACGGTTGAAAACAATCCTGGCCTTGTTACTGAAGGGGCAGTTGCTGGTGCAGTAAGAGAAATCTCTGATGAAATTAAAAAAGGGGGCACGGTTTGGGAATTTATCAAAGCAACAGATCCGATGTATACTAACACTCGGATCCCAAAGTCATTTGAGCTCACAATTGGCAACCAAAAGTTCTGGGTCCACCCAAATGCAACTGATCACATGTGGGAATACTTAACGCAAGCAAAAAACATTTCTCATGGTATGCCGATGAATAGCCAAAGTTTACTCAACAGTTTTAAATCATCGGTAGAGAAAGCAATTGAATCTGGAATTCAATACACTCAAGAGCCATTTGTCATTGATTGTTGGGAATTACAATTTAGTCCACCTCGATCTGAAGGATTATTGCCGGTAATCAAGCATGCGATGTATAAACCCAAAGGATTTTAAATATGTTAAAGCAAACAGGATTATCAAGCCCCAAGCAAATATACGTCGAATCTGATTTTTACATTCCTATAAAAATTAGATTCGAACGTTGGGATCTTGCAACCGAACCACGCCACTGCTGGGGAATTTATAGCTCTGATAAAAGCGCAATCTTTGAGATATCAATCGGAGAAATAACTGGAGAAGTTAAATACATCACCCTCGTCAATGCACCCAAAATTCATCATGAGATGCCAACAGATCAAGATCACATAAAAACTAAAATCGGAGTACCCATTTTTGAAACACAAGAATGGTCACGTGATGATTATCACACAAGTGTAATACATGATTTCGATGTCTACATCAAACATGATCGTGCTCTCATTGTTTTATTGCCACACAAAATCGAATTTAAAATTATCAATGACAGAGTTATTTTTGGTTTTAATAAAGACAATATTCTCTGCAGTGTTGAGGTCAGAGATATTACAGAAGAAGAAAAATCCTTGCTTGAAGAAAGTCTTAAAGCAACTAAAGCATGGTAAATCTATGCAGAGGTAGCCATTCTTGCGCTACCCTTCTTTCTTTCACCTCAATATCACGCCATAGCTCCAAGACTCTGTTGAGCCTACAATTCCTCTTTGATCAAGAAGCACTGGCTGACAGCGCCAAGACAACCCTTGATGCGCTCTCAAAACACCTCAGCACTATGCCTCAACAATCCCCGCCGCTTGCCCCGAGTGATGGCCCAAGGGCCATTGTATCGAGGGGTATATGTGCATGCCGGGAGGTATTTCTCGTTACTTAGGCGGCATGGTCGGCATCCAAGAAGCAGCAACCGTATCACAAGTTGTCAATTCCATCACCACAGCGCTACAAGCAGAGTATGCTCATGCGGTAGAGCTTGCCGGTACCAATATGACAATGAAGCAGATCTGTGCACCTTTTTCCAATAGTATTTATCAAAATCTCAAAACAGTAGAAACAACAGCTAAGATTGCTCAAGAAGAAGGCCTTGGGGTGGCTAAACAAGCTTTCGAGACAGTTGAAAACAATCCTGGCCTTGTTGCAAATAGTGGATCCTCTGTTGCTGAGGCTATGCAAAAGGTTGCTAATTTTGAATCTGCAAAAAAAATTGAAAAAGTTCTTGAAAGAGTAAAAACTTACGAGCAAGCAAGAAATAAAGCATTAGAGCTTGTTGGGAATATGGGAAATAACGCCACGCCCTACTATGGTCGACTAAGCACCAGCAAGGGCTTTGGAAAAATAATTGGAAGGGTATCATCAGATGGGAAAGTACGTTGGTACCTTGACTACGATCCCACAAAAGGTATGCATCTTAACGTGCATGATTTTAGACAAGGCAAAGGGCTTAATGCAAAAAAATATGTTATACCATTTGAAGGAACAGAAGAAACGTTTGAATCATTATTGAAACATTTAAATCGATAGAGTAACTATGAATTTATTTGAAGAATGTCTAGGGGCATTGGGCCAATCTGTATGCATTTGCAAACAAGATGTTGCCGAAAAAATTTTGGCTAATTTTGATCAAAATTTTCCACTTACTTCTTGGGGGCGAATTGATTGGAACAAAATTAAAGAGAAAAAGATAATATCTTCAATTGAAGATATTATCCCTACGCTCACAGATCAAAAAAGAAATTTCACGGGACCTGTTTACATCATTGGAAGTGACCCAACAATTCCAATTTTAGAGTGTTCTTTAGATAAAATACTTGAATTTTTTGATGATGTTGAAGCCATGAGCCCAAATACATGGCTTTTTTGTCCTTCAAATGGATGGGTCATTGAATTTTATCATGAAGGGGAAATCACTATTGGTTGGGTTGATTATTCTCTACAATAATACCTTCGATCCCTTTTGTTCCCCAGATAAAAAACATTTGAGCTCCCTATAGTCATGACCACTCAAGACAGCGTTCCAGCTACTTCTTTTCATTGTTCTTTTCTGCTTTTTGAGCGTTAATTTGATCAAGCGCCATTTGGACTGCCTTATCAAACTCACCCTTATCCATCTTCAAACTTTTCACATTATTTTCATAATCTATGGTAATAGTGAAAAGGGGCCAAAGTGTGCTTGGGAGTGGAACAAAAGAAACGGTATCGTTAGTAACACTTTTCCAAAAAACACTCCACTCGTTGTTGCCAAATGATTCAAGTAGCTTCAAATTCTCAACTTTGCCATGCTTATTAACGGTAACTTCAAATTTGATGCGCCCAGCAGCGTTTGGCACTAGCATTGACCTCATTTTTTGCAGAAAGTTTGCACAAACATGTTCACGGTAAATGGCTTCTATACACTTTTTATCATCGCCATCGCACGGCGACAATGGAACAAAGTCATAATAATGAAGTTTGGGTATTCGACGAATTTCTTCAGGAACCCATGTATAAATCTTATTATCAAACGTATGCATTGGATGATTACCTTCAACACCAAGCGCTTCTAAATTAGTAAGTTGAGCAATCAGCGCAGGAATAGGATCAAATTTACAGTTTCTTAAACTCAACATCCTCAAATTCCGCAGATGAACAATCTCTGATGGCAATGAACTCAATAGATTGCCATCAAGATACAACTCTTCCAACGCAGTAAGATTTCCAATCTCAGCAGGCAACTCGTTAAGATTGCAATCATTAAGACTGAGAACCCTAAGGTTTTTGAGCAATCCAATTTCTTTTGGCAATGTGGTCAGTTTGTTTCCTTTCAAATCAAGTACCTCAAGATTCGTAAGATTGCCGATTTCTTGTGGAAGAGAACGAAGATCACAATCAACAAGCTCAAGATGCTCTAGCTGTTTTAAATTTCCTATGCTAGATGGTAATTCATCAATCTTGTTAGATGAAAGATCTAAAACCTTAAGGTTTTTTAATGCAATAATTACATTCGGAAATGAAGTGATTTTGTTACCTTTAAGAATAAGATATTCCAAATCCGTAAGTACACCTATTTCAATAGGAAGATTTTTAAGATTATTCCAACTCAAATATAAACACGAAAGATTTTTGAGATTCTTAATATTGGGAGGAATAACTTTAAGATCATTGTCTGTAAAATTGAGCCCGCCAAGATTTTCCAATGAGCATATCTCAAGAGGAAATACATCAAAATCATTTGTACTCAAAGAAAGCGCTCTTAAATGTTTAAGTTTATTGATTTGCGAAGGAATCTTTTTTAAATGATTGTGCGCAACACATAAAAACTTCAAATGAGTAAGATTAAAAATCTCCTCTGGAATACTGGAAAGATTATTATAATCAAAATTCAAGTTTTCAAGATTGTACATTGTGCCTATCTCTGATGGAAGTGCAGCAAGCGCGTTGTGTGATGCATCAATTTCATCCAGGTCTACTAGCTTTGCAATGTGTTGTGGGATCATTGATAAATTTTTGTGGGCTAAATCAAGCATCTTGTAGTTTGGATTAGAGCGGCTTGCTCGAATACACTCACCAAAATTGATTGTACCTGAGCCATGCATCGCTGTATTCAACGTCAGGACACATATCGCTCCAAAGATTCTTATCTTAGTCATAGCAATCTCCTTGGCTATCTTGGTGTAATAAGTTACCGCTTTCAATTCGGACACCAGACTGATCTATTTGATAGTTCATCTCTAAAGTAACCCTTGGCCAAAGGATATTTGGAAGCGGTGCAAATGGAGCAGCATCATTAATAACATTTCGTCGAAAATCTTCCAACTCCTTATTCCCTGATGATTCAAGCAATTCTAGGTTTTCAATTTGACCATATTTATCGATGACGAAACGAAACTTAACAGTACCCTCTGTTTTAGGCGTTTTGGATAAGGTCAAAATCTTATCCTCTGAATGCGAAACACTGATGAAAACGTGCCGCCAATAAAGATCTTCAATATATTTTTTATCATCATATCGTGACATTGCAGGAGCAAAATCATATCGCTGAAGATTAGGCAATGCACATATCTCCGCTGGAACCCAGGTATAAGTCATATCATCCATTACATACGTTGGCAAATTGCCATCTACCAATAATGACTCAAGATTTGATAGCTGCCCAATAATCGATGGAACCGGATTAAATCGGCACTTTCGTATATCAAGAATTCGCAGATGAGAAAGATTAGCAATTTCTGCAGGAAGTGATTCTAGCGGATTACCATTAAGATACAGTTCCTCCAAATTGGTAAGATCTCCAATTTCAACGGGCAAGCGTCTGAATCCGCAATTATTGAGGTTGAGAATTTTGAGGTTTTTAAGTAATCCAATTTCTGCCGGTAATTCATTCAACTTATTTTTACTCAAATCAAGAAACTCTAAATTAGTAAGACTACCAATTTCGATAGGAAGTGCTCGCAATCCACAATTACACAAAGATAAATTTTCCAATCTTGCAAGTTTACTAATTTCTGGGGCTATTTCGCCAATATTGTTATAAGAAAAATCTAAAAACGTAAGATTTTTAAGAGTCCATACAACGTCTGGCACCGAAGTAAATTTATTTTTTGAAAGAAAAAGGTTCTCAAGAAATTCAAGTTCACGCATTTCCGATGGTAAGTATTCAAGCTGATTATACCCAAGCCATAAGACAGAAAGATTTTTAAGCTTTTTAATAAGAGTGGGAACAAGAACGAGGATGTTATCCTGCAAGTAAAGTCCCTCTAAATTCTTTAATGCAAAGATCTCATAAGGAAAATACGTTAAATTATTGCTGCTAATCGATAGAACATTAAGATGCTCAAGTTTTTCAATTTCAGGAGGAACCCCACTTAATTGATTATGTTCAAGCGACAAAGATCTCAAATTCGAAAGATTTAAAATTTCAGCCGGGATTGTTGAAAAGTTATTGTAATCAAGGATCAGACCCTCAAGACTATTCATCATTCCCACCTCAAGAGGAAGACTATTAAGCTTATTGTATGACAAATTAAGATAATCAACATCAGGAAGCTTGGTAACACACAGTGGAACATATGATAAATTTTTACGCGATATATCCAGAGTTTTATAATTGCCTTCATCAATCGAGATACATTCATCAAAATTAAGCACTTCAGTCTCAGCTTCTACCTTTTTAATCTCTTTGATTACTGGAGCAGGGTCCTTCTGTAAAGTAAACACTTCTGTTGCATCAATACGCCCACAACACATGGCTGAACCAAGCATTATAATCTGCGCTGTCACCACAAAAACAACTTGTTCCATACGCATACACTTCTCCTTTGATTCTATAAACTATTATTTTGCTATCCTGTTTCTCAAACATACTTACAAGCAAAAAACTCGTTCCTCTATTCCCCCACCGCAACATCATTCTTGTGTAATTCCAGCCAATTCTTAAGGCCCCTGATAATCTCGGCAGCATGTTGGTGCACATAGTCTGAACCTTGTTTATGATATTGTTCATACAAAGCATCAAAAACAGGGATTAAGTCTGTAGGAATGTATGATCTAAAATTGTAGTATCGTTGGTTATTAACAATAATGATTTCTGAATCGCTTGGGTAGTAATAGTTCAAGATACTTGTCAAGGGCAAGGCTGCACAATCTTGATTCATAGTAGCCAATGCTAGACGATACATAAGCCAACAGAAAGCACCTACTGATAACGATATACCTAATCCTAATGCTACCTTTTTTAAATCATCTCTAATAGACGGTTCCCTATACGGGTGATATTCCAATCCATAGGAAATAAGAGCTATCATTCCAACTGCTACCGCTGGAACTACAAATGCAGAGCTAGCAGAAGCTTTGCGCTTGCTTTTCGTTTGCTCTCTAACAATATCAACAAGCTTATCTTTAACAAACAATCGTGGATCTTTTTTGTACAACACTCGTAATGGATCCTGTTGGGCACAGCAATTGGACATAACGCTCATGGCCATAACAGCCGCAATTACTGATTTGATTGATATCATAATATGACCCTTTCAAACGTAAAAACCTTTAACAAATTGCCCCCATCATAGCAAAAACAGGCATCTTGCCAACAAAATCTATTGGGTTAGGCTTATGGCGGGTGGTTTAGCGCTAAAAAACGATATCCTTCTGGCTCGTAAACGAATAGAGGAATTGAACGCACGCAAGGATGACTTTTTATGAAACTGAAAAATTTTCAAGACCTTATAGAAAAGCGTTTTACTAAAAAAGAAATTGCTGAAATTGAACACCAAGCAGAACTTGAGGCAAAAGCTCTTCGTTCTTTGCAACAAAGCATTAGTGAAGTAATCTCTGACTACATGGAAAAAAATAAGGTCGGTTTCAATGAGATGATTAAACGTCTTAATTCAAATCCAACGCAACTCATTAAGATTCAACGTGGAACAGCAAATTTAACACTGGCAAGCTTAGCACACATCGCAGCATTGCTTGGACAAGAGCCGTTATTGACCTTCAAAAAGAAATAAGTTAAGGCCCTCCTCAACCCCACCTAACCCCCGCTACACCCTCAAACAAGATTGGCAGACTGTTTCAAAGGCTCCCGCTGGGCTTTTTCTTCTATATTATTGGCAATTGCTGCACCAAAACATTCAATAATAGCCCCTCCCAAAAAGCTTCCTGCAAAAGCAGTCGCTCTGGAAAAAAATAAATCAATAAAACCTCGACGCTCTCGTTCATTTAATGGAGAAAAAATCGTTTCTAATGTCGCCTGAACAAAAACTCGTAATTTTCTACGTGTAAACCCTTGTTCAGCAAGCGGATATTTTTCTTTGATCACATCGAATAACCAATACGTAAGTATTATTCGAACGATTCCCATAACAATTTTTGCGGCCAGAAGCTCCTGTCCTCTTGACATGATTATGCCGTTTGCTTGATCAATTATTTGCGTTAAAATATGGTTATTTTTTTCAAGCGCTGCACTTAAAATATTATCAGCAAGCATAGAGGCCATTGAAAAATCAGCTAATATTCTATTGAAGTGCCTGCCATGCTCCTTTATATCAATAGCAGAGGCTATTGAACCTATTGAGATAACTGCATTTATTGTTCTGTATTTTTCAAGATCTTCACGTGTGTAAGCATTAATGCTATTGCTAAACCCAATCAAAAAAGCAAGTAATCCAACAAGCAGTACTTTTCGTTTTATTTTCATAACATATTCCATCATAACCATCACCAAATAGTAGTTAACGTCAATTTGCCCCAGAATAGATAAAAAAAGAGACATGTCAATGCTGGCTTTTCGATATTTCCACCATTTTCCGTTCCCTTTTTTAAAAAAATATTCTATCCTGCCGAAAAACCGACGTATAGCCATTTACAAGGAATTTTTATGTTCAAGAAAATGTTTTTTAGCTTTCTGCTGTATTGCAATGTCTGTTCTGCTGTTGATACGCATACCATCGAAGCTGTCGCAGCACTTTTAACAATCCCCGCAACGATGGTGCAAAATAATGTAACCACTGATCCCCAAAACAACGCCCATCACCTCGCAAACATATCGGTCGATGCACTGCGATTAACAAGTGAAATTCTTGCCATCATCAATACTCAGAACGAATTTGAATATCACAAATATGATGCAAGTTGGGCGGCCTATGATGCAGCAAGCTTGGTAAAACATTTATATGATTTGTTCAACAAGCCTGAAACTCAACCTAATAATAACGATCGACTTGTTTCAAATATGCTTTTGGTAGCAGATGGGTTGTGCAGATTTATTGCGGCAGTAGACAAAGGACAAGCGATTGAAGATGCGCGATCTCGATTAATGTTGAAATCACTCAATTCTGTGCTCCGCCTCATCGACTACATAAGAAGCTGCAAAGAAAATAACAAAGAGAAAATCGCTTATGCAACCGCGCTTGCACTCAGCATCATAGCATCGATCAAAGATATCTATGAAATTAATGAAAAAGAAACAGTCCTTAGACAAGAAGAAGAGAACCGCCTCAGACAAATCAGAGAAAAAGAAGCTGCAGTACGGGAAGCCGAAGAGGCTCGCACACGCAGTATTCGTGAAAAAAAAGAAGCCCGCGAGCAAAGAATCAGAGAAAAAAAGGAAGCTCGAGAAAGAAAAATTCGCGAGAAAGAAGATGCTCGCAATAGAGAAATTGCAGAGCAAGAACGCCAAAAACAAGAACAAGAAGCCGCGCGCAGGTTAGCAATAATAAACCATGCTCGTACCGTGGCCCTACAACGACCGCAGGGAGATCAGCTCAGGAGGGCATGGGAAACTGTCGACGCGTACAATAGGGCTGTTACAGCGTTAGAGAATAAAGCTGGGAATGTTAATAACACTTTGGAGCAAACGCAATATGCCGAACGCTTCCAACCTCATCAAATTTCAAGTACACCAGATATGCTTGACTCATTTTTCAGAACAGAGCTTTCGCCTTGGGCATATGAAAATTACAGAAGAGAAAATGAGGAAAATCGCATAAATGGAGCTGTACAAGAAGCATATCGCGCAGGAAGGGCTCAAGCGAAAATTGAGAATTTACAGTCGCAATTAAATGATATATCAAATCGCCTCAATACAGTTCGCACAGAAGCAGCAAATGCTCAAAATTTTGCCCTAAGGTTAGCACGACAACAAGGCATCATTTAAATTACATAAGGGCAGCTAAAAGAGCTGCCCTTATTATTCCATAAGAACTTTGATCTATTAATTCTGTTTATTTTTTGCAATGTAACATTGCTTCGCTATTCCACCACCGCCACATCGCGTTTATGCATTTCTAACCAACCCTCAAGCCACCTAACAATTCCAGCTGCATTCTGTTTCAGATAATCCACCCCATGCTGTTTATATTGCTCATACAAAGCGTCAAAAAGAGGAACCAGTGTAGCTGGGATACATGTTCTATAGTTATAGTACTGTTGATTATCGACAATAACGACAGCAGAGTTACTTGGATGATAATGCACCAAAATCTCTTTTAATACTGCAATATCAAATTCATCAAAATTATCTTTCATCATAACTAAAAACTTTCGCCAAAGCCAGACAGATCCACTCATAACAAGCATATTGATCACAGTAAAAAGTAACAATTCAATTACAGGTTTTTTCAGATCGCTTAACTTATCTATATCCATAGCATTTTCCATATAATCACGTAGCAAAGGATAACTGGCCATCAAAAAAACAATCTCTATTGCTAATGCTCCTGCTATAGCAATCGTCGACATTAATACTAATTTGTTCTTAGGGCTCATTGTATTGCTAAGTTTATCCTTAATAAACAAAGACGGATTTTTTTGATACAACAATTGTTGAAGATTATGTTCTATATTGCACGACGTTTGTTGTGCATTAGATACATCCTCCTGCGCATGACAATGAGGAAACATGATCACTACAACGGCAACAGCAATTATTGATTTGATTGACATCACAACTACCCTTTCAAACGTAAAAACCTTTAACAATTTGCCCCCATCATAGCAAAAACAGGCATCTTGCCAACAAATTCTATTGGGGTAGGCTTACAGCTAGCAGTACAACCGTATAAAAACTAGTTTTTAATGAATTCATGGTTCGAGACGCCCTACGGGCTCCTCACCACGAACGGAATATCAGATTAATTATAGGAGAAAACAATGAAAAAGAAGTTCCTCGCATTCCTTGCAAACATCAGCCCATTCACCCTCTTTGCCATGAACAACACGCCGCCATCATGCAAAGGCTGCTGCGGCAACTGTCCCGGCGGATGCTGCGCCTGCGCAAAATTTGTTCTTATGGTCGTCCTTGGCATAGGGGCTCTTGTTGCCTGGTGGTTTTTGAAAAGAAAGTAACAGCATTAGAGTAATAGGCCTCTTCTGAAATCAGTCATCTCTCATTTTACACTCATGCAATCTTGCACGTCGTACCGGCGGAGGCCGGTATCCAGAGAAATACCTATAACATTATGCACAAATCAATCAATTATTTCCGAGTGTAAGTAAATCTATCCACATCAGATTTCTTTTTTCAATGAGTCAAGCTTCCATGAGCGGTGCCATTCCTTGAGACATTTTTTTCTATGAATCGCATCCATTACTGTCGAAGACTTAAAGACAAACGAGATGAATAACTGAATACTTTTTGGTGAAACAAGGAAGCAAGGACTGGATACCGGCCTCCGCCGGTACGACTCCAGAAGCTTTTATTTTACGATAAAAAACCTTTAGAAATAAACGTTAGCTTATTCAGGTAAAGTTTTGTCACGCTTACGTCATCCTCGCGAAAGCGGGGATCCAGGCAAAACTTCCCGCATTTGCTTACACTTCAAACGTTTCATCACCATAGAGATGCTTCCACGTTGGATTTACTGTTTCGATGAGTTGTATCTTCCACAATCGATTCCACTTTTTTAATTGTTTTTCACGATGAATCGCTTCTGTAATCGATTCAAAGGTTTCAAAATACACTAAGTGATGAACATCGTATCGTTTTGTAAAACCTCGATTTAATCCCTGTTTATGAATTCGAATACGCCTGTCAAGATCGTTTGTAACCCCAATGTATAGGGTCCCATTCCGGCTAGAGCATAAAATATAAACATAAAAATTATTCATGCGGCCAGTCTACATAATTTTTTATGGAGAGCAAGATGAAAGCGTTGCCTAGATCCCCGCTTTCGCGAGGATGACACATGGAACACATGGGCTCCTTGCAAAGTTATCAAAAATCGAATTTTTCCCGCCAAAACTTTAAAACAGTCTGACTTTTGAGTCACAGACGCTCGACTGTTTTAAAGTGGTACTTTAAAACAGTTTGACGCAAAGATTGACTTTACCACCCCATCACTGAAATCTT
>CAYUQI010000018.1:14630-25522 GCA_964446935.1 uncultured Pseudomonadota bacterium | reverse complement strand
AGGAGAAAAATCATGATGAAGGCTTTTGACTGCTTTAAACGATCCGTTGTATTTGCCTGCGTTCTCTTGATTACACCAAACCTCACAGCAATGACCCAAGATGCTACCGCAACCCAATGCTCCCAAGAACAATGGCTCAAAGTTTATCGTATAACATCAGGCTTGTTTAACAAGATTGACAATCTTAACCAAAAACAAATCATTGAGAAACTTTCCCACATGCATCGAGCTATTTGCAAGCTTCAACCATTTCAACAGCACCAATTCATACAAGAATATACAAGAATGCTCCATGAATGGAATGTATTGACCTCTGAGTTTCAAGATATTGCTCAACGCTATAAGAACTTAACAGCCGAACAAAAAAATAAAATCTTATCCGCTCAAGAAATAATCGTTAAAAAAATGATTGATGCCTCTCCACGAAAAGATGAATATTTGATCATTATGAGAGACTTCGCCAACAATCATGCCAACGCTTGTAAAACAGCAAAAGCATTCTCACAAGAATGTTTTAATGCTCTCAAAGTATTTAATGCACAATTTTATGATTATTGCCCATTTTTCTTGGGATGGGATGATAAAGAGTTCATAAACAATGTATGCTGGTTTTGGAAGACGTTTAACATTATGTTAAAACGAACATCGTTATGTGCATCAGAAAATGAACTCTTATGGTTTATCAATCAACAGCAAGATATTATTACCCATCTGCAAGTTCATCAAAGCGGTTCTTTGGACTAGGCATTTAGTAAATCATATAGCAATAAGCCCCCCTTATAAAAACTATCAAAACCTGCTACAATAAAGCTTTCTAACCACATGTGAAAGGTATGTATGGCTATTCAAGCAGGCTTAGTAGGACTTCCAAACGTCGGTAAATCAACCCTTTTCAACGCACTAACCAAAGCAGGTATTCCTGCTGAAAACTACCCTTTTTGTACTATTGATCCTCACGTAGCCATCACCAACGTTCCTGATGCTCGCCTTGATAAACTAGCCGCGGTTTTCAAATCACAAAAAAATATCCCTACCTCTGTTACATTTGTAGATATCGCCGGCTTGGTTAAAGGTGCCGCCGAAGGGGAAGGCCTCGGCAACCAATTTTTGGGCCACATTATGGAAGTTGACCTGATCATGCACATTGTCCGCTGCTTTGAAGACCCAAACGTAACCCATGTTCACAATAAAATAGATCCCTTCAATGATTTTGAAGTCATTTGTGCTGAATTAATGCTTAAAGATCTTGAATCAGTCATCAAACGCGAAGAGCGCCTCAACGGATTCCTCAAAGGTGCAAAAAATAAAAATGCCAGCTCCCAACAAGTCAAAGAATGGGAACAAGAGCTCAGTGTCTTGGTTGCCATCAAAGAAGCAATCAATAAGGGCGATATTGCCCAGGTCCAACAACTTGTTGCCAAAGCAAAAGTTGATCATATCCCAACCATTCATCTGTTATCAGGTAAAAATTATCTCATCATCGCCAACCTATCTGAAGATGATTATGTCGGTACCAATTACGAAAAAAATGTGTATTATCAACAACTTATTCAAAAATTTGGCAAAGACAAAGTCATTCCAGTATCCGCAAAAATCGAAGCTGAACTGGCTCAAATGAGTGAACAAGACGCACAAGATATGATGTCGTCACTTGGTATCACCCACCGAGGGCTTGATGATATTATTGCCAAAGCCTACAGCAATCTTGGACTCATCACCTTCTTTACCTGTGGCCCCAAAGAAGCTCATGCCTGGAGTTTACGCAACGGCACGAACGTACAAAAGGCTGCGGGAGAAATTCACTCCGATCTTGAACGTGGTTTTATCTGTGCTGAAGTTTATAATTGCAAAGACATTTTTGAACATGGCAGCGAAGCGCAGCTGCGTAACGTTGGAAAAATTAGAACCGAGGGACGAGATTACATTGTTCAAGATGGGGATTTACTGAATATTAAGTTTAATGTCTAAGAAAATCAGGAAATTTGCATCACGGCTCTGAAAAACAAGGGGCTTTTCGTTTTTGTCATGCTGAATTTATTTCAGCATCCACCCAACCATAGATCCTGAAACGAGTTCAGGATGACAAAAAATGGGCCTATTCTTATTCTCCCCAAACCTTTAGAAAACGTTCACCAAACTATTAATTTCTTAATTCATCAAAGATCTAAAAGCCCAGAATCTTTTTCTTCAAACTTTTTTGCGACAACCCAACATGTTTACCGGTCATGGACGCTTTGCGCTGCATGAGTTGGAAAAAAAAGTCACGATCTGCTGTTTTGATCACTGCATGCGCATGTGCTTCAGCCAACGCCACTGGATACCCAAACCCCTTCTCGCATTGATCAATACACAACGCACACAATTGATTAACCAGTATTGCATCATTCGCAACCCAACCAGGTATCTCGAGCCGTACAATCTCACTCCCCGTATGAAGATACAAGAAATATGGCTTCAATGAGTCTGGATAGCGCGCAACAATCGATCCATTACTCTGCAACACCGCTGTTCGTTGCCCTGGTACTAACACATTGGTCAATAATTCAATATCTGTTATTGATGTAAGCACATGATGCAAGATTTGAATTTGTGGAGCATCTAAGATTTCTTGTACCGAAGACAATCCTGCCCGCACTATATTGGCAAGATCATGAAATTGAGGAGCACTCAAATATCCTGCAATAGGAATGCGCCGCTGATAAAGCTCTGCAAGGCTCGAAAGATATTTATTTAAAAACAAATCTCTGATAGCAGTAGGCTTACTTTCAAGGTGCCATAGCAATAAGTTGCCATCAAAAAGAACAAGTCTAGCCTCAGCCGCCTTGTGTACCATGTCTGCAGCCCATCCAGCCAACGCCACAAATTCATGTTCTTCACGCACCAAATCAACAATATCCGGTGAAAATAATGAACCAAGCGTTGCATAATAGTCAGAACCATAGACAAATGGTTCTGAAAAAAAATGTGCTTTACTCGCTATCCCATAATCCAAACAGCAACCAGCAACATTGATGACAAAACAGTCCAAACCCTGCAGATGCTTATCGGGATAAATTTGCGAACCATCAACGGCACACAATGTATAATGGTCAACACGATCTGAAATGGACGTAACTAATCCCAAATCTCCTTGCCAGTACGCAAGTTGTTGAGCTTGTCTCTTTGCATCAACTGCCTGTACAAATGCCGGATGCCCAACAAGAGACTGCCATTGCAAATGATTAAACCATGCCAATGATAATGGTTCTTTAAAAAGCGTTGAAGCGAGAGTATTAACTTTGTGAATAATTTTAGTACGATCAAGCATTGTTAGTGCGATATATCAAAAACAGCCCACAAAAAACAAAAAATAATACAACGCCACGAAGCGCCATAACAATTGATTGAAGTGGTAGATGCGCTGCAAAAACAGCAATCGTTTCTACGAATGCTGCAAAACCTGTAAACGCAACGAACAAAAAGCTGAACCCAATAACACTTTTTTCTTGATAAATTTTAACGACCTGCGGTAATTGATTAACCAAAGAAAGCCCAAACGTTATCCAACCGAAAGGAAAAGCAATAACAAGAGGTTCTTTAAACGCATAGGGAACAATAAGAGCGAACAATAATACGTTCGAAACATACCAGAACCACTTATTGGTAAATTCAGATGGATCATAATACATGCGCTGTGCAATCAGAACAATCGTCGCAACCGCCTGTAACGGCACTATAATTTTATATGCCATAGGCAAATGCAAACCAAAAATATAAAACATAAAAAACAGGTAGGTATTCAAATAACATATTAAAAGGAATTCACTAATACCTTTACCAGATTTCATCCGAAAATTAGTAATAATTTGCGGAACAAAACAAATTAAATAACAAATTTGGGATGTCCACAAGCAGATCGTTAAGAAGCCATCAACCATCGATTTACGCCTTACCGCAACAATGCTTGTACTTCTTTCCGGAACCGCAAGGGCAGGGCTCATTGCGTCCAACTTTTGGAGCAGCACGTTTAACCGGCTGTTTGGCTTGACCTGTTGCATCTCCTGCGCCAGCTAGTTGTAGGGTATCAAGTTCTTTTTCTTTTTCTCGTTCAATTTCTTCAATGACTTCTGCCGAATATTCATCAGGGCGCATTCTAAAGAGCCGTTGAACAATATCCCATCTGATTTGTTCCATCATCTTTTCGAATTCATAGAACGATTCCTTTTTGTATTCAATCAATGGGTTCTTTTGTCCATAACCACGCAGCCCTATACCTTCGCGCAAATGATCGATATTTTGCAGATGCAAACGCCATGCATGATCAATTGTTTCAAGCAAAATCCACTTTTCAGCTTGATCAATTAATTCAGCAGACATTTGCCCTCGATACTGTTCATATTGATAAATAAGATAATCGATAAGTGCTTGCGCAGCAGGCTCAACATCTCGATGACCACCTAACACCTGTTCGAAACTCGATTGTTTAATTTGTGTAAGCCCTTCAAGCGCATGTAACAATTCATTAAGGCCTTCACCGCCACATTGCTTGCCCGGACAATAAATAGCAAACAACCGACGTACCACATCGACAATCATATCTTTGGCAAGCACCAATACTTGATCCCCACCTTCCAATATCTCGCGGCGATAACGATAAATAACCATTCGTTGTTGATTAAGCACGTCATCATATTCAAGCAAGTGCTTACGAATATCGAAGTTGTTTTTTTCAACACGTTCCTGGGCTTTTTCAATACTGCGTGAAACCATACGATGTTCAATACTCTCGCCCGGCTTCATACCCAAGCGCTCCATGGTTTTCTTGAGCCGTTCCCCACCAAAGATGCGCATTAAATCATCTTCAAGTGCTATATAAAATTTTGATGATCCGGGGTCACCTTGACGACCCGCACGACCTCGCAGCTGATTATCAATACGTCTACTTTCATGCCGTTCGGTACCCACAATACGTAATCCACCAAGATCAACAACGCCAGCACCAAGTTTAATATCGGTACCACGGCCAGCCATGTTGGTTGCAATGGTAACTTTATGTTTTTCGCCAGCCTCTTTGATAATATCGGCTTCACGCTCATGCTGCTTAGCATTCAACACATTGTGAGGAATGGCAGCTTGATTAAGCAAATAGCTCAAATATTCAGATGTTTCAATGGCAATCGTACCAACGAGTACCGGTTGGCCACGATGATAACAATCTTTAATATCGGTAATAACAGCATTAAATTTATCTAGTCTGGTTAAGAATATTGAATCGGCCTGATCGTCACGAATCATAGGTTGATTAGTTGGAACCACAATAACAGCAAGTTTATAAATCTTCCAAAATTCAGCCGCTTCTGTTTCAGCTGTACCGGTCATACCTGCCAACTTTTTATACATTCTAAAGAGGTTTTGGAGTGTTATCGTAGCTAATGTTTGATTTTCTCGCTCAACCTTTACCCCTTCCTTAGCTTCAAGTGCTTGGTGCAAGCCATCGCTGTATCGACGTCCCTGCAGAATTCGACCGGTAAACTCATCAACGATCAGCACTTCATCTTCTGCTACCACATAATCAACATCACGCTTAAACAATGTATTAGCTCGCAATGCCTGCGTCACGTGATGGAGCGTCAGAATATTTTCAGGTGCATAGAGATTGTCAAGCTTGAGCAATTGCTCTATTTTGTCATTGCCCTGATCGGACAAATGCACGGTACGGGCTTTTTCGTCGATTTCGTAATCGCCTTTTTGCAGGTGCACTACCGCACGATTGGCAATTTCATATAAATTGCTACCACGTTCACTTGGTCCAGAAATAATAAGAGGGGTTCTCGCTTCATCAATAAGAATTGAGTCTACTTCGTCAACAATGGCATAATGCAAATCACGCTGCGCTAAATCATTCATGTAAAATTTCATATTATCGCGCAGATAATCAAAACCAAACTCGTTATTGGTTCCATAGGTGATATCGGCTGCATATGCCTTTTTGCGCTCATCATCTTCCATCTGGTTCTGGATCAACCCCACCTCAAGGCCCAAAAATTTGTAAATTTCTCCCATCCATTCAGAGTCACGTTTTGCCAAATAGTCGTTAACAGTAACCAGGTGCGCGCCTTTTCCTTCCAATGCATTCAAATACAGTGGCAATGTAGCAACCAGCGTTTTACCTTCACCGGTTTTCATTTCGGAGATTTTGCCTTCGTGAAGCACCACGCCACCCATCAACTGCACATCAAAGTGGCGCATATTCAATTTTCGCTTACCCACTTCACGAACAACAGCAAATGCCTCAGGTAAGATGCTATCTAATGATTCACCTTGGGCAATGCGCTCACGGAAAGGAATTGTTTTTGCTGCCAACTCTTCGTCAGAAAGCATCTGTATTGATGGCTCAAGTTCATTAATACGATGAACAATGGGCGATATTCGACGCAATTCACGTTCATTTTTTGTTCCGAAAATTTTGGCTAATAATTGTGCAATCATTGTCTCATCCCACATTTAACAAAACACTTTTATTGAACTGAGCCACTCATCGTTGCAATTGTAATTCTAACACAAAAAGACGCTTTGAAAAAACTATTTACGCATCTTCACTTTTTAAGCCTCAACGATGACATAAGGATGTTTTCATCCTCCTTGCTAGTCCACTACATAGGTAAGCATATGCCTTTTATTCTTCTTGCAACCCACCAACATAAGCTTATACTCAACCTCATCTTCCCTTACCTCATCTTTCTGTAGCTGCCTACCCACGTCTTCTTTAAAACTATCTAAATTTACATACTGTTTCTGTTTTGTTGATACTTTACTATCACTACTTACAAGCAGATCAGGAATATCATCCAACGTTTCAGGCATCTCTACAGTATAAGGCTTAATTTCCAAGGAGTGTCTCCTTAGTTTGTCCACTACGATAGGGGTTAAATCATCCCCAAGCCAACGTGGCGTTGATGCCGATTGTTGTGTAACCATCATCATAATACAATACGTATACCCCTGCTTCAGCTCCTTCCATTTAATCTTGACAGATTTTCTAATTCCACATGCGGAAATTATAATTCTTAGCGTTCCATCAGGCACCATAAACCCACATGAATGATCCGGTTCAAGAACCCATAAGCAGTCAAATCCTATTTCAATAGGTGTTTTGAGCCCATTGGCAAAACGCACCATAGGGTGTGCCCTATGAACACTCATCAACATACTCAGTACGAGCAACAACCATCTAAAGCCCATCCCCCGCCTTTCTGAATTTAAATAGTTAAGACAAGTCCCAAGATGCATCTTTTTCGCTCAGATCTTTACAAAAGACCGCTGAAGGAATAAGGTATTTCATATATGTTTTAATAGTATACCAAAACTTTAGGTATCAAAGGAAACAATGGCTTCCCCAAGTCCAACGTCAAACTCATCAGAAAAATTTAATATTGGTAAAGTAATGCGCGTGAGTGGCACTGTCGTTGACGTACAATTCAACGAGCAACAGGTTCCGGAAATTTCATTTAAACTCCTTATTTTACGAACAGAAAATAACACTCCTGCCGCTTATAAACATGCCCTTGCACAACATTCCTTTAATCCTGAAATTGTCAGCTTAGAAGTAGCCCAACACTTGGGCGATGGGGCCGTTCGTTGTATTGCACTTGAACCACTTGATGGTATTAAACGCGGGCTAGACGTCCTTGATACCGGCGCACCTATTCAAGTTCCTGTTGGCACGGAAGTACTGGGTCACATTTTTGATGCCATGGGCCGTACCATTGATGACACCAAGGGAATACTCACAACACACTACAAATCAATCTATCGCCCCGCCCCGAGCCTAATTGAACAAAAAACAACCGAAGAACTCCTTGAAACAGGCATTAAGGTCCTTGATTTATTGACTCCTTACGTAAAAGGTTCCAAAATTGGCCTGTTCGGCGGCGCTGGCGTTGGCAAAACAATCATTGTTCAAGAACTTATACGTAACGTTGCTAAGGAACACGGCGGTTATTCGGTGTTTGTTGGGATTGGAGAACGAACCCGCGAGGGTAACGAATTGTGGTTGGAAATGAAATCATCCGGAGTTCTTGAAAAAACAGCCCTTGTTTTTGGTCAGATGGGTGAAATGCCGGGAGCTCGCTTACGAGCAGGTCTTACTGGACTGACCATGGCAGAATATTTCCGCGACGAACAACACAAAGAAACACTGCTCTTTATCGACAACATCTTTCGCTATGTTCAAGCAGGGCTTGAAGTTTCTGCACTCCTTGGACGTATGCCATCAGCAGTCGGTTATCAACCAACCCTTGCTACTGAAATGGGAATGCTTCAAGAACGCATCACAAGCACACACCACGGGTCAATCACTTCCATTCAGGCTGTGTACGTTCCTGCAGACGATTATACCGATCCTGCACCAGCCACTACCTTTCAACACCTTGACGCAAGCACGGTACTCTCACGAAAGATAGCGCAAGCAGGTCTTTATCCGGCCGTTGACCCCCTTGAATCACAATCAAAAGGGCTTAAGCCAAGTATCATAGGCCAACGACATTATGATATTGCTCGCGTTGTTCAACAGACACTGCAAAAGTATCGCGAACTCCAAGACATCATTGCTATTTTGGGTATGGACGAACTGTCAGATGCCGACAAACTCACCGTTCATCGTGCTAAAAAAATTCACAATTTTCTCACTCAACCTATGTTCGTTGCTGAACAATTTACCGGCTTGCCAGGCCGTTATGTCAAACGAGAGCAAACCGTTAATGACTTTGAAAAAATCATTTCAGGAGAATGCGATTCGATGCCATTACAAGCTTTTTATCTTGTAGGCACACTGGATGAAGCGCGGGAAAAGGCAAAAGTCGTTACGCAAGCGTTGTAAACCATGGAAAATTACTATTTTACCCTGGAAATCATATCACCTACCAACACCGAGGTACACAGTATCGAATGGATTGAAATCGAAAGTCCAACCGGTAGTTTTTTAGTTGGACCTTGTCACAGCCCACTTATTTCAATTATTAAACAAAAAACCTCACTTCTTTACAAAAAAACAAATGCCGAAGAATGTACCCTAAGCATTCAAAAAGGTGTTTTTTACGTAAAAGATAACAAAGCGGTTGCTCTTGTTGATTAACATCCGATACATGCATGCTTTAGAGCCTGTACGATTATTGTAAAATCTAACTGAACCCGTTCATGGTTCGATACACCCTCGCCCTAGGCTCGGGCACTCACCACGAACGGATTTATTAATTTCTCGCAATATATCGTACAAACTTTTCAAAGTTAATTTCCGTACAGGCTCTTAATTAAAAAAACCGTTTGCATGATGCAAACGGTTTTTGTTCAAAATTTAAAACATCTTGGTTTTAATAGATCTCTTCTGAAACCAGTTGTCTCTCTCATTTTTAACACGAATATCATCGTATTTTGTACGACAAAAAAGACCAACCTTGCACGTCGTACCGGCGAAAGCCGGTATCCAGCTTACATTGGTATTTCTGGACACCGGCTTTCGCCGGTGCGACATATGCACTGTACACAAAAATTTGTCATGAACTTCATGGTTTCAGAAGAGGTCTAATGTAAACAGGTAGCCCCATGCTGTATTAAGTATTGTTTAATATGAGCATTTTGAACGTAATCCAAAACGCGCAAGTTACTAAAATTTTCCTTATTGGGATTGAATCCCATCTCTATTAAATACTTAACAACCTCCACATACTCATCTCTTTCGTCTCGAGCAACCATGTGAAATAAATAACAACTCATATCTAAGGGCGTTACCTCTTCAAAATCCCTCAAATATTGTGGATATTCATTAAAATAGCATTTCAGAATACCTAAAAGATCTGACGCCGACAATTTATGCAACAAGATAGAGGAAACGATTTTTTTGAATTTCTTTAAAACCTCTGATTTAGAAATTTGCTGCTGAACCTGCTGTGTCGGGGTACTGATTGGATGACTTGTAACTTCATAAAAAAAATCTCTTATATAACCTTCATTAAATGAATCTCCTCGTTGTAACTTCTTGAACCATTCATCACTAAATAAATGATTGTAAAAATGATCTATAACGCAACAATCGCCCAATGAATAACAATCTTCATCATTACACAAATACCAGCTAGGCTGATGTCCCGTACTACGCTGAACATAGGCTATTGAATGAGCAGCATCAGATCTTCTTAAATCAGCAGCAAAGCCACGTAACATAAATTCTGGGGTGGCATCCGAACGATTTAATCGTGATCGTTTCCATATTACCTTCAGGAGACTATGTATCTGAGTAGTATATTGCTCTGAAAGATATTGCTTTTCTGCATCATGCCAATGCATTTTCTCATTCTTCTTAGGCAAAACTACAAACAAATTAAAAAGAGGAACAACAACAACTATCACAGGAAATATTTTGGGGGCATTGTTATTGTCAAAAATGTAAACAACCGTAGGGCTCACAGATGATTTTAAAGGGGTACCACAATATAACGTGTTATTTTCATAGCTATAATACTCTATGGAATCAGATCTGTTTTCAGCAAGACGCAAAAGTTCTTCAAGTAATTGGTATAAAAAAATGTCCATACAGGGCTCGGCGTTATCAACCATTCCCATCAATGACTGAGCCGTACGCAATTTTGTTTTTTTATCTATAATTTCAGGATCTCCGCTCAATAGTTGAGCCAAAACATTCCATTCCAAACCTTTAGAATCGCCGTTTTGCCCATATTTTTTACAACAAACCCTAAAAGTTTCTATGCTCAACAAACCCTGTATGGCTGTGTTTAAATAGCAGCAACCCACTAGATTCAATAGCCCGAAAGGTTTATCTGAACTCTCTGTATTGGAAGAACTTGATGAGGAATGTGGCGGTTGGACCTTTTTCACTGCCGCAGATGATACACTCTGTA
>CAYUQI010000018.1:11588-14530 GCA_964446935.1 uncultured Pseudomonadota bacterium | reverse complement strand
GACAGTATTTTTATAAATATGGTAGGGCCTCTTCATTTGCCAGAAGCAAAAATTGTGTCCCTGTTTATATTTTTCCCCCTTGTTCTGTTGTACTCAAAACTTGTTGATCACTTTTCTAAAGAAAAATTGATGTATGTGTTCATTGGAGCATTCACCATCATTGGGCTTATTCTTGTATTTTTTCTACGACATCCAACGATAGGACTACAAAATACCCAAGTAGATCCTAGCCGCATAATAGGATGGGCCTTTTATCTTTTCTGCGAAAGTTATATTTCGCTTATTCTTGCCTTATATTGGTCCTTCATTAATGACATCACAACACCAGAATCAGCTAAAAAAGGGTACGGTCTTATTATTTTTGGTACCCAATTGGGAGGATTCCTCTTTACACTGCTGGGCAACTACCTATCCTATGATGCAAGCCAATATGCATTCTCAGCACCTCTGGTTGCGTTTATTTCCATCATGATGTTCTCAGGCGTTGCACTTATTGTTTTTATCCTCAAACATGTGGTCGATTATAAAACGTTAATAAGCTACGAAGAAGAAATCGGCGCAGATAAAGAAATAAGCCCGGAGGAAGAGGTCAAAGTAGGTTTTTTTGAAGGGCTCCGACTGCTGCTAACGCACCCTTATGTTATGGGAATTTTCGTCCTTATCTTCTTCCAAGAAATTGTTTCAACCATGATGTATTTTCAACTCAACTTTCTTGCTAAAACCACATATCAAGAGCCAGGGCTTGTTAACAAATTCTTATTTGATTTTGCTCTGTGTGTACAAATCGTTGCCTGTTTGTTTGGTCTTGTCGGAACATCATTTTTTCAACGAAAGCTCGGTATACGCACGTCTCTCATTGCCTACCCTCTTTTGTTGGGAATTTTCATCGTCGGATACTTTTTGCACCCTAATCTTCAAACAATCTTCTATGTCATGCTTGTTGCCAAAGCATTGGGGTATGCGCTCAATCAACCAGCCAAAGAGGTGCTCTATATTCCAACCTCCAAAAACATTAAATATAAATCAAAAGCATGGATTGATATGTTTGGCATGCGTTTTGCCAAAGCCACAGGTTCTGTTATCAACCGCCTTGCAGGCCCGGTTGTCGCACTAACCTGTTCAATGGCATTTGGGTTTATCGCTCTATGGATATTTATAGCAAGCCTTATCGGCAATACTTTCAGACGCGCCGTTTCAAACAAAAAACTTATTGAATAAATTAATTACCTGCATTGTTACAAACAGAAACCAACGGTGTCACAGCTTGAAAAGTTATTGTTTTCTCGCTGTAACAAAGTGGAGAATACGATCCTTTTTGCCGTTTTTTTTCATTATAGACGCGGAATAAATTTGGTTTCAAAGCGCAAATATGGTATAGTAGAGAACATTCTTAAAAATAGATTGGTCGTAGAAACATCTTACTAAATTCATTATTAATTTTTTTTAAGGAGGATATATGTTTTCTCGCATTGTCCGTGCATTATGGGGTGATCTTTCAAAAGAAGAGCTAAAAAAGTTTAGTATGCTCTCACTCACCTTCTTGTTCATTATTGGAACGTATTGGCTCATGCGCCCTCTTAAGGATGCATTATTCATGAAGATTGTTGGCAAGCTTTATATTCCTTATGCCAAGATGGCATCGCTTGTCTTCATCATTCCATTAATCTTGCTGTACTCCAAACTTGTCGATTTGGTCGCAAAACATAAGCTTTTTTATGTTATTTGCACGTTCTATGCGGGAATGTTCCTTGTCATTTCATATTTCCTCGCACATCCAGTTATCGGACTTGCCAATACCACACCAAATAAATCACGCCTTCTTGGCTGGGTTATTTATCTTGGTATTGAAAGCTTTGGTTCGTTACTGCCTGCATTGTTTTGGTCATTTGTTGCCAGTACCACTGATTCAGCCTCAGCCAAACGCGGTTATGGGTTGATCATCGCCGGTGCACAAATCGGCTCAATCACCGGACCAACAATCGCAACATATGCAGAATACATTGGTATGCCTACACTTGCTCGTATCGTAGCTGCCGGTATCTTTATCGTACCGCTCTTGGTCTTGTTCTTTGTCTCTTTTGTTAATCCATCCGCAGCAGTTGAAACAAAATCAGAAAAGAAATCCACCGGTATGATTGAAGGTCTTCGTCTTTTGTTCAGCAAACCTTATTTGCTCGGCATTTTAGGTGTTGCAACATTGTATGAAATTATCGGTACCATTCTTGATTACCAAATGAAATTTGCCGCTGACGAAGCCTATGGCTCCGTTGAAAAAGTTACTCAATTCCTTGGTATGTTCGGCCAAAGTGCAAACCTTCTTTCATTGGTTTTTGCACTTGTCGGCACAAGCTTCGTTATTCGTCGCTTCGGCCTCACCTTCTGTATGGTAGCCTTCCCTATAACCATTGGTTGCGTAGTCCTCTATGTATTTTTCCATCCTTCATTGTGGGCATTATTCGGCGCCATGGTTGCTATCAAAGGTTTGAGCTATGCATTGAATAACCCATGTAAAGAAATTATGTACATCCCAACCAGCAAAGACGTTAAATTCAAAGCTAAGGGTTGGATTGATATGTTTGGCGGCCGCTCTGCCAAAGCTACCGGTTCCGGTATTAATGCATTCTTCACCCAGATGGTAGATTTAATGTTCTATGGTTCAATGATTTCGCTCGGTATTGTCGGCGTATGGATCTTGATTGCTATGTACGTTGGCAGAACAAACGAAAAGTTGACCAAAGAAGGAACAATTATTCAATAACAGGGTTTCCAAATGATAGTAAAGAGCCGGCATATTTTTAATGGGCCGGCTCTTTTTATTTGCACAAAGGAGTTTTCGTGCTTGGCAGATTGAGGAATTTTTTGTGGGGAACCCTTCCCAGCAGTGAAGTTACAAAACTATGTTTTCTTTTAATTATCTTTTTGTGCATTACTACTTCATATGC
>CAYUQI010000018.1:1201-11488 GCA_964446935.1 uncultured Pseudomonadota bacterium | reverse complement strand
GTCATTGAATATTTACTTATCATCAAAGCAGACCAAACATTTGCTTCAACTGAACATATTGTTGAATTTTTAGGACGTTGTTCGCAAGGCACAACGACGCTCACGCTTATTCTTTCTTTTTTTGGAACAGGATTGTTGCTGAGGCGCCTTGGAACAACATTTTGCCTTGTACTTCACCCTCTCTTGATTGGCATATTGATCGCTTTCGTTTTATTCAAGCCATCGCTATGGGTTTTATTTATTGCCATTGTTGCCGGCAAAGGATTGAGCTATGCCCTCAATATTCCATCCAAAGAGATTCTTTATTTACCAACCAACAAAGATATTAAATTTAAAACAAAAAGTTGGATTGATGGATTTGGCAAACGCTTTGCAAAAACATGCGGCTCAAGTTTTAATGCACTCGTTGCATCAACACCAAACATGATGTTTTTTGGATCGCTCTTTTCACTTGGTTTAATTGGATCGTGGATCACGATAGCTCTTCTTGTTGGCAAACAACACGAACGCTACACCGCCAGCAATACAATACTCGAGTAATCATAGGGCTTTCAATCGTTTTTTCCTTTTAAGGAAAATGTTAATCCGAAGACAAACGATATACAAATATCGCTAGCAAAATAAAAGAATTATTTGCTGCACAAATCAAATATGTCTGCAAATAATAAAAGCTCAACTGTAACATTGGGTCCAAAAATAGTTATCCCTTTAGGCATTTTAAAGCCCGCTACTGTTTCTGTGAGATCAGCATACATTAGTTCTTGATAACCTTTTTCATTGAAAATCGCAGCTACTTCATCATGTAGATCAGCTTGTTTTTTGGTATAAGGTTGCCCGCTAGAACCTTCTAATAATGGGGACATTCTATCTTCATCTTTATTTTCAATTTCGAATTCATGTTGAATGTAAAATAACGGTGCGACTTTCGATATCTTAATGACAGTATTATAAGAAATTTCGAATCCATTTTTTTTGTAATTGCCAAAATTAAGATACCAATTTATCACAGGAGAAGGTTTTTGGGGACCCTCATCAAAAGAAAGATTATGCAAAGCAATATAATTTTGTAACTCTTTAAATAACTCCAAATATTTAAAGCACCCTGCTTTAAATGCCTGATAATCTTTTTTTTTATAAAATTGGTTTATTGCATTAGAAACAACTACTAACATTGTAATCCACCCTACACTAAGTTTTTAAATCATGTGTGCCTGATATAGTTAGTGACAAAACTTTCCATAATTTGCGTAATCATTCCACAAAGGGTTAAAAAATCCAGTAATTTTGCTTTCAACTATAATATTTATGGTTATGTCAAAGATCTAAATGATTCAGTTAAGAATGCATTTTTAAACTTGATAATCATTGAGGCTTTGTTGCCCTTGGAAACGCTACTCCCAACAGGATATTTATGTAAAGAGTCAACAACCAATTGATCTTTTGATGCTGGATTACTCTTAAGCCATCCAGCGATTTCTTCAGCATTATTTCTTAAATTTTCTTTTACAGCATTAATGGCTGAGTGTTTATCAATAAAACTTGAGGCAACATTAACTTTAGGGTCTTGAGCAGCTCTCTTGGTGAGATTATTAATTGTTTGACTCACATGCTTTTCAAGTGTATGCCCGCCAGCTTCCTCCATGGTATCCAAGATATCATCGCCAAATTTACGGATTTTTTGAGCAATGTTTCTTACAAATTCTTCAGCACGTAAAGCAGTAACCTCTTTTGACAACTTCTCAAAGTCATTAAAACATTCGCCTGGAACTTTTAACGCAGCAATATCACCAACCGATGTTATTTCTGGCTGTTGCTGAGCAACTTTGATCAAGTTTGGGATTGGTTTTTTGCACTTTGGATACCAACTTCTTAACTATAGTTTTTCTTCTATGTATTCTAAGTCTTCTATTCTGGCGTTCTTATATGTTAGTCCATGTTCCTTAAGAAAGGAGGTTAATCCCTTAAAATTTTTGATACTAGGTGTTTGGTCTTGAGTCCAACAAGCTTCGCATTCGTCACATATTTTTATCTCGATCCCCAAATCAAGTACCCTTGCTTTGTAAATATTTCCTTGTCCTTCACATACTGGGCAAGTGGTTATCATATTAGTCCCTTTACTTTACAGGATAAGCTGTTAGTATTTCGGCAGTTCTTGGTTCTTTTACTACTATTCGTATTTTGCTTTCTCCACCAGTTCCAATAATTCTTTTCATATCCACAACATATGCTCGAGAGTCAGTTATTTCATGGGCCCCCTTATTTTTCCATGCTTCGTCAAGTAACTCTATGACTTTATCTTTGGGAATACTAAAAACAGTATGATTTTTTTCAGTGGATTTGGTGTCATGTGTGCCAATGTATGAGTCAAAGTATTCCCAAATTTTCTATCATATCCATAGATTAATCCTCTGGGTGATTGCCATGTATTGTCTCCAATCGATTTCAATGTTTTAAACTCTGAAGCTATGGAGGTTTCGGCGCGTAATGCAGATACCTTTGTTGATAACTTCTCAAAGTCATTAAAGCATTCACCTGGAACTTTTAAAGCAGCAATATCGCCAACCGAGGTTATCTCTGGCTGTTGCTGAGCAACTTGGATCAGGCTTTTGATTGCTCCTTAGCTATTACGATGGATACCAACTTCTTAATTTAACTTCTCCTTTATGTACCCAAGATCTTCTATTTTAGCACTCTCGTATGTTAATTCGTGTTCTTCAAGAAATGACGTTAGTATTTTAAAATTCCTTGCGTTTATTATCTGTCCCTTGGTCCAGCAAGCTTCACATTCATCACATATGCTTAATTCGATATCTAAATCAAGGACCTTTGCTTTGTAAATTGCACCCTGCCCCCCACCTGCCTTGCATTTTGGACATGCCATTATCATATAATCTCCTTTGGCTACAGTTTAACAGGATAAGCTGTTTTTATTTCGGCTGTTTCTGCTTTTTTAACTACTATTCTTATTGCAGTTTCACCATTTGTCCCAATAGCTCTTTTCATGTTTACTATGTATACCACTGGATCAGATACTAATGGGTTTTCCTTCAAAGCCCATGCTTCATCAATCAATTCTACTATTTTATCTTTAGAAACACTAAAAACTGTATGAAGCTCCTTAGCTGGATTAGGTACAGTATGCGACAATACATGATGAAAATTATTACCAAATTTTTTATCGCATCCATAGATCAGATTACCAGGTGATTGCCATTCATTGTCTCCAATAAGTTTCAATTTCTGAAACTCTGTAGTTATAAATGGCTCGTTTCGTAAGGCTGTTACTTGTTTTGACAACTTCTCAAAGTCATTAAAACATTCGCCTGGAACTTTTAACGCAGCAATATCACCAACCGAGGTTATTTCTGGTTGTTGTTGAGCAACTTGGATTAAGTTTGTTTGATAGAATTATAGTCTTTCTATGTTAATTAATTCTTCCCAACGTCCAACCAGTCCAATAGAATTCATAAACTTTCTGAAATTTTCACAATTATCTTCTCTTATTTCTTTAGTTTTCCACATGGTATCGCATTCTTCACAAATGTATATTCTAATTCCTTTCCCTTTAACATCAGCTTTATCTATTAACCCTTGGCCATCGCAAAAAGGACAAAAAACCATTTTGGCTCCTTTAAATTATGTTTGAGCTTTTACAGGGAATGCTGTTACGATCTTTGATGTGTTGCTTTCTACAACAATTCTAATTTGTGTTTCACCATCTGTTCCTATAATTCGTCCCATTTTGATGTTGTATACAGCATTACCATTTGCTTGGATTATAGGTTTTACACCAGTTCTTTTGGCCCAAGCTTCGTCAATTAAAGATAACACATCATTCTTTGATGTATTAAATACACTATGCAATGGTTTACTGGGATTTGGGTTGGCATGCTCTAAAATATGGTTAATCCTGTTTCCATGTTTTGAACCTTGTCCATAAATTAAACCTTGCGGCGATTTCCATTCACCATTTCCAATAGATTCTAATATTTCAAACTCTTTACTAGTGACTTTTTCATAACACGCTGCAACTTCTCTCGACAACTTCTCAAAATCATTAAAGCATTCACCTGGGCCCCTTAAAGTAACAATATCACCAACCGAGGTTATTTCAGGTTGTTGCTGAGCAACCGTGATCAAATTTCTGACAGCATCCTTACCATGCTCCAGCCCAACGCTTACGACTGCGCTCGCATCAACCAATATTTCTTTGAGTGGAGTTGTGATTTTTGTGGCAAGGTTGGTAGTAAGTTGTATGGCCTCTGCAATCTGTTTTTGTTCCTGAAAGGCTTTTACAACAGTTTGAACTTGTTTGAGTTTGACAAGGCTTCCAGCCTTGAGAGGAACCAAAAATTCAACAACTCCAGCGATAGCCTCTTCTGGGTTATCCCATACATAACGACCCAAAATGCTTACCAACCGATACGCTTGCTGATCGAATTTATCAGGATCTTTGATAGCCCAGCCAGACCCTGGTAGTTGAGGATTATGTCAAAGGTCTATAAGAGCTCGGAACATCACTCCCAAATTGGATATTTATGTTAAAACTTATGTGTCTATTAGCATACCTCTCAGTTTTTTTTACTTTCATGGTATTTTTCAATCTCATTTGGCAAAAGTGTTAGTTGGGCCTTCGTCCTTCCATTGGTATCTACAAATTCGATCTCATACGCTTCATTAGGATTTGTATATACCATGATAACAACGCCTACATCTCCGACCTTTAAGTCCTCTTTGGGATAGCTTTTCAACAAACGAACTGTTTCAAATTCTGCAAGTTTCATATTGTCCTCTCCTATTTATGATTACATTAAAGGTCAATAGCGGCTATGTTCAATTGTTGCAATAACGTTCTAACTACATTTTCAGTAGCAATTAATGGATCGATACTATCGTTGCTGTAAATGCTACAAGAAGACATATCTTCTGGAAAACCAAATTCAGCATATATTTCTTGAAGTTTGTCAATTTTTTGTTGTTCAGATTCTCCACTCTTTAGCAAACAATAAAGATGCGCAAAGCGCCACTTTTCTACAGCGTTCGCCTCGATTTTTTGATTCATTATTTTTTTGTGACATGATAAAAATTGTAATACAAGTCTAACAAGTTCGTCAACAGCAAGAGCCTCCCCTGATGCAATCATTGCTAAGTTTTCATCTATCACATCATCAGCAGTTTGCTCAATAACCTTTTCACCATAATTGATCAAATTATTTTTGCTACACCATCCATGTTTTAACCCAACTAATAACGTATACCAATCTACTAATTCAAATTTTTGCATAACATTAAATATCAACATAACAAGCTCCGTTAATATTTTTAGAGATTTGATTTGGGTATCCAGTGATCTTTCCATCTGCAATAAACCTTCTATGTGTTATTTTTTCTTGATCCACCACCCATTCGAAAATTCCATTTCTTCCATTTAGGCTCCCCTCGACTTGATAAAGTTTAGATTGTCGAACAACTGCTCCACCAGGGCCTTTTGTTGGAATACTAAACTCCATAGCATCTACAACATAATTGTCTACGATATCTGGAAACGCATGGTGAATATCCACTTTAGTAGCGCTACCAACACGAACTCGACCAGATAGAGGGCTTTTAATTGCACCATTATCTGCAGCCGCAAAGGTCGGATTGGCTTTAACCATCTCTAGTGCTTCTATAGTTTCTTCAAAATTTTGTTGATAAGCCTTTTTCGCAATTCTATTTGCAACTTCTCTAGATAACTTCTCAAAGTCATTAAAGCATTCACCTGGAACTTTTAAAGCAGCAATATCGCCAACCGAGGTTATCTCTGGTTGTTTTTGTGCAACTTGGATCAAGTTCCTGACAGCATCCTTACCATGTTCAATACCAGTACTTACGATAGCGCTAACGTCAGTTAATATTTCTTGAAGAGGGGTTGTGATCTTTGTGGCAAGGTTGGTAGTAAGTTGTATGGCCTCTGCAAGCTGTTTTTGTTCCTGAAAGGCTTTTACAACAGTTTGAACTTGTTTGAGTTTGACAAGGCTTCCAGCTTTTAGGGGAACCAAAAACTCAACAACACCAGCAATTGCTTCTTCTGGATTATCCCGTACATAATTGCCAAGATTGGTGACTAACCGATACGCTTGCTGATCAAATTGATAGGGATCTTTGATAGCAAGCTTTCAGGAAATTTCAAAGATGCATAAGAGATGCAAAGTAGAAACTCTGGCTTATCAACAGCCCCTTAATGAGTATTAACCGTACTTTAGGTCCATCTTTATTTTCTTTATGCATTCTTCAACCAACTTACTAAGCGTCCCTAAATTATTCGTCCGTTTGAAGTAGATTGGCTTAACCCAATTAAAGTTCTTGATTATTTTAACTTTAAATTTGCCATTTAAGTTGAATTCAGGTCCCCAACCAACATCAATTAAATATTTATCATCATAATTAACTTGAAACATATCCTCTTTCAAAGAAAATAATTGTTGTTCGAGTGGTATGTCAGGGTCAATATCAAAATCATCGTAAACAATCTTTCCGGGCGTAAAATCTAATTTTTTAAACAGCATAGATTCTCCATAAATTACTTTGTAAGTTGTGTATATTCTGTAGAGGTTATTGGATGCCCATGTATAGTGTCAGCGCTAATTTCAACGCGTACATAAGGAGTTTCAATTCCGTTTTTAGCGCCAACTATACCATCTGATTTAAACACTTTCCATGTTCAGCTTGTTGAGCAGAAAAAACAGATTGATAATTAAAAGTAGTAATGATGTTTACTATTGAAGCTACAATAAACAAAAGTTTATGGATCGACATTATGGAATCTCCCCTTGCAAAAAAATATTGCAAAAATAACAAAATCATTCATAATATCGACCCAATTCAAAAAAATAGAGCCAAGTATTTGAATGTAATAAACTTGGTATTGTAGGTTCTGTTTATAATTAAATTCAGGCAAAACCTATCAGAGTAGTATTTGTTTGTAAAGCAAAAGAACGATGCAAACAAGTGCTGAATCGTTATTTTAATTGCAGATTGTTATTCGAGAACGAGAAGGGTATGCATTCTAGCCTAAAATTGCTTGAGCAACAAATAATATTTTTTTCATTGCGATTTCTTTTTCGGAGATCAATATCTTTTTTGTTATTCAAAAAAAAATAACTTAAATGTTTTAAATGTCCATGGGTTAGGCTTGAATGTCCATAATAATATTCGGAAAAAGATTTAAAAATCATATACCACAAACTTTTGTATTCATTGGCTTTTTCCATTTAATATGGTTTACTAGAGACCTTTAAAAGATACATTATTTTTTTAAGGTTTTTTGCCATGATAAAAAAGGAATTCAATCAATCAATTTGCGCAACGCTTCATGAGTTTTCAGATTTAGAACCACAGGAACAAGAACTCATCAAAAGTGCAATTCATGCACGCACCAAAGCGCAGGCTCCCTATTCAAATTTTACTGTTGGCGTCGCTGTTGTAAGTGCACAAGGAACGACGCATCATGGCTGTAATGTTGAGCGTTGTACCTGGACACAAACAACCCATGCCGAACAAAACGCTGTTGATTCAATGATTTCGCAATGCGGGCCCGTAAAAATTACCTTGATTGCTTTAGCAGGAGCTCCAGCCAATCACTCCATTGAACTCAACAAAAAACCTAGTACTTCCTGTATTACCAAACCTGAAGAAGCAACACTGCCATGCGGTCATTGCCGACAAATTATCTGGGAAAATTGTTTAGAAGACCCAACGGTCAAAATACTGGCACTCACCAAACACGGTGACGTGTTAGTCACTACCATCGGCGATATATATCCCATGCGTTTTGGGCCAGAACATTTGGGCATCACCTATCAAACATCTAACCAACCATAAGTACCATGGCTGATACACTTTCCAAGGATTTTAATTCATTCCTCAAAGAGGGTCTTAATGAGCAACAACGCGCAGCCGTGGTTCAAAAAAATGGCGCCTGTCTCATTGTCGCCGGTGCCGGCTCAGGCAAAACACGCGTCATTACGTCTCGCATCGCTCATCTGGTTATCAACCATGATGTAGACCCAAGCACTATTGTGGCACTCACGTTTACCAACAAAGCAGCCGGGGAAATGCGCACACGGCTTGTACAAACCTTTCAATCGCACCATCGCCCACCCTTCATTGGAACCTTTCACTCATATTGTCTTTTGCTTTTACGTAATAATCCTAACCTGCTACCGTTTCACAATTTTTCTATTCTTGATGCCGATGATCAACATGATCTGATTAAAAAAATTTGCAAAAAATACGCCATGAGCAAGCAAGCATCGCCTGCTCAAATTTGTCACAGCATTTCGCAATACAAAAACAAAGCAGCTGCAAACGTTGCTGATCAGAATGAGTGGTTTACGCCACAAATTCGCGAGGTGTATTTAGAATATGAGTCAGAAAAGGCCCGTTCTCATTGCCTTGATTTTGATGATTTAATCGTGCAAGTGTTACATTTTTTACAAACAAACACAGCGTTTAAAGAGCAGTTTCAAAGCAAAGTTCGCCATGTATTGATCGATGAATACCAAGACACCAGCCATGTTCAACATCAACTATTGCTCAACATGGCTCTCAACAAAAAAAAGAAACTCGTGCTTGATTCACTGTGCGCTGTTGGTGATGATGATCAATCAATTTATTCCTGGCGCGGTGCCACCGTAGCCAACATGCTCCGCTTTCAAAGTGATTTCGCACCGGTCACCGTCATCAAAATCGAACAAAATTTTCGCTCGGTGCAACCAATTCTTGAAGCAGCGAATACCGTCATTTCCAATAACAAGCTCAGAAATGAAAAAAATTTATGGTCAACACGTAAGGCTACTAATCGTATCCTTCACCTAGCCTGTCAATCAGGTGACCAAGAAGCCGCACTTATTGCCGCACTCATTAAAAATCGTCAACCACATCAACGACTCAACTCAATAGCCATTCTTTACCGTACCCACTTTCAATCTCGTCCTATTGAAGAATCGCTTATTCATCAGGCAGTCCCCTACCGCATCGTTGGTGGCATTCGATTCTACGAGCGCAAAGAGATCAAAGATCTCATTGCCTATTTACGTCTAATCGCCAATCCATACGATAAAATAAGTCTCCTGCGCATCATCAATACCCCTACCCGTGGGTTAGGACAAAAATTTGAAGACGAACTCATTCAAGCTTTGGCAACCAACCCTTTATTCGACTTCGTTCAAGCACTCCATTGGATGAGAGATAATCAAGCCGCTGGCAAGAAGGATTCAATAGACCAATTTCTCGCACTCTTCAAAGATTTAGGCGCCCATCTTTCTCCAAGCTATCTCCTTGAAACAATCCTGGCTCGTACCAACTATCTGACGTTCTTAACACAAACATACGATACACAAGAAACACAGGCTAAATCAGAAAATATTCAAGAATTGCTGCAAGCAATCACAATCTTCGAACAAAAATACACGTCGCAACGCGAAGACGGCCAAACGGTTGTTGCAGGATCTTCGATGCTAGAAACATTCTTGTATGAAGTATCTCTACTCCAAGAAAAAGTTGATGAAAAAAGTGGTGATAACTTTGTCAGCCTTATGACATTGCATGCTGCCAAAGGCCTTGAATTTGATACGGTCATTCTCACCGGGCTTGATGAAGGCCTTTTACCCAATAATAAATCGCTAACAACCAATGAAGAATTGGAAGAAGAGCGACGACTCATGTATGTTGGCATGACCCGTGCAAAAAATCACTTGGTCATCACCAATGCATTCTCGCGCTTTACGTTTGGTTATGTTGTTGATCATGCACCATCACGGTTTCTTGATGAAATTCCCAAAAATCTCATGCATACCATCAACATCGATCGTAATTCGTTCATGCAAGCTCCCCTTTTCTTTGAACGATGGTTTAGCGATAAAGGCGTTACACCTCCAGCACCAAAAATTCCTCACCCAGCTCCTGCAACAAAAACAGCAGCAAAAAAACAACTTTCAGTCAAACCAGCAAGCACAACAAAAGCAGCCGCCCCTCATGCATGGAATAAAAATCAAACCGTGCTTCATCAAACCTTTGGCGTAGGCATTGTCGTATCGGTTGAAAAAGCGCCAGAGGATGATTTTTATGTTACGGCGATATTTAAGGCTGGCAAAAAGAAGGTGCTTTCTCGTTTTTTACAAAAGACGTAATCTTTTCAAGGGGGCCTTCCGCCCCCTAACCCCATTATCCGTTATGTTAATATTTTTATATGGGGATTCACCCATACCCCTTAAGTTTTTAAGCTCAAGAACTTCTGCTAAGGGG
>CAYUQI010000018.1:0-1101 GCA_964446935.1 uncultured Pseudomonadota bacterium | reverse complement strand
TTTACCCGGGCAGGGGCCTGAGTGCCCAAACCCCGTATTAGAAAAATTTAACTTTATTGGGAGCTCTGCTCCCAAACCCACAGTTTCATATTCTGTTTTGTCTTGCGCAGACAGCGACAGGGGTCTGCTTGTCCAGACCCCTGTACCCCAGACATGAGGGGCAAGCCCCTTCAAACCCCTTGCGCTCAAACAAATGATCACCAATCGCTGATGCTCATGGTGCTCAAACTCGCGCATTAGGAAATCAATTTGGGCTTCACACGCTTCGCGTGACTCCGCCAAAATCCAGCCGTTATCGCGGCAAATGCGTAGCAATGCACAAAATTTATTAGTGAGGCAGATGTCACACGTTAGTGTGCATCGACGAACAATGTCAGGCCGTTTGCGCAAGCTTGAAACGGCGATCCGTTCGAGCCGTTTCATGTGTTCGAAGCGCAAGGGTTCCAAGGGCGCAGCCCTGGTTGCTGGATTGCAAAGGGGGTGCAACAACCCCCTTTGCCGCCGTCCGCGGAGGACAAAACAAAACGTCTTGATCTTAAAATTAAATTTGGGTTAAGGGGTTCCGCGTCTTAGCAAAACATCTTGAACTTAATTTGAGGGATTGGGAGCTTTGCTCCCAATCAAAGTTAAACCCTCCTGGTAAACCCCAAAAATATCAATAAAAAACCTCTATTTGACAGTAAAAACCATTGCTTTAAAGTGATAACAATCGGAGTTAAGGAGCCTTTTATGTTATTGGAATAATGCTAGCATTGTCATCCTGAATTTATTTCAGGATCCATACCCTGCATACATTACACCTCATGGATGCTGAAACAAGTTCAGCATGACAAACGTTGAAACGAGAATATCACTCTGAATTTAGTGAGTCAGAATGAAATTCAAGGATGTCACAATGCTCCTAAAAAAGCTTCTTTCTTTATGCCTTATGGTCAGCATGGCATCTGCACAGATACCACCGCATAACCAAACTATCCCAACAACTACTGAAGAAAATAAACTTGTAAACACACTGGCAACCCCTATCATCGTCGCCTCACTCGCACTTGTTCTTTGGGTAACCGCCCCTGATGACGTCAAAGCATCACTTCGTGCTCAATG
>CAYUQI010000017.1:9249-26838 GCA_964446935.1 uncultured Pseudomonadota bacterium | reverse complement strand
GAATCTTTGTAGAAAGGAACAACTTGGAAGTTGCCGCCGAATTTGTCTTCAGCTTTTCTGGTGATGAGTTCGTCAAATGTTGTATATTCCATAGGAAGATCGACGCCCGTTGGACGAGGCATCAAGAATGTCTTGTTGGTATGGTGATCTGCATGAGCAGCACCGACTGCGAGTACAGTTACCAAGAGACCTTTTAATACTTTATTCATACTAGGTACCTCACAATAACATCTACTATACGTTGTACTTATTTCCCTTACGAATATTCTCTCTCGTCTGTCATCTGTGATGTGCACTCGTTGCTTTCGTGTGGCGTGCGCCCAGTTCAGCGAACGATTTCACAGGCTGAAATCTGATACGATAGCGTTGTCGTTCTGCGACCTCCTTTCTTTGCATCAATTGGTTCGGTTTACGCCGATACCTACCCCAATTACAAATGGTTAATTTCACTATTCACAGCTTCAGCCGCGTGTTCCCACGCTGCAGATACTAAATTATGATGATAGGTTAGCGAATGCCGAAGAACATATCAAGCTTTTTTTATAACAGGTCAGCTTTGTGCCTGTTATAGCGCTCTTTGCGCGCGTCCTGATGCCTGTTTGCATGGTGTGCAGCCTGCTTTCCAGGGTTCTTTAGCCTAACCTGCGTTTTCTGGCGATTCAATGGCTACGAGATTAAAGATTTTTTTTATTTTGGCAAGATTTTTTTCCGGCCAAGGGGGTCTCACCCCTGTGACCCCGCAAGGAATAATGATTGTTTGTATAAATTGGAGAGACTCCCCCTGGTCCCATACATAAGCATACGGTTTTTCTTTTTTGTGAACTTTGAGTTTTCAAGCTCAAGACGGTTGGTTTTGTCCTCCTCGGACGGGTGCAGGGGTTTGGGCACTCAGTCCACTGCCCGGGTAAAGGGGTGGAGCCTCTTAGCAGAATTTCTTGAACGTAAGGGGGTTTGTGGAGAATCCCCAATAACTTTGTGTTAAACTATTTGAGTCAAAAAAATAAATTTAAAAATTAAGGAAACTTATGTTCTTTGATCCCTTAATGCTTGTTGTTGCCATACAAATTATCATTGAATCAATTCCGGTTAGTAGTTCTGGTCATGTGCTTCTGACCCAGCATCTCCTCGAGCGTCTTGGCATTGATATCGATATTTCATTGCCTGATTATCTGGATCATTTTATTCATGGCCCGACATTGTTGATTATCTCTTTGTATTTTTTTAATGCGTGGTGGCCATTACTTAGGCGGTTGGTGGGCTGCCTAAAAGCATGGATGCGACATGATCTGCGTGATAGTCAACGGCGGCTGGTGATACTCATAAGTAAGATTATTGTATTGATAGCGCTTGCTGAGCTCGCCTTTACGTGCATTTTGCTTCCTTTGTGGAGGTTTAAGCATGCGCCTTTTATGCAGGGGTTGCCGGTTTTGTTGATTGGATTTGTGATAACGATGGGGTTGTTGGCGTCCCTTGTGGTTCGAGACGGTTGCTGCTCCTCACCACGAATGGGAGATGGTTGTTCCGGCCTTACCTATTCAAAAGCAATCATCCTCGGCATCATCCAAGCCGTTGTTTACCTTCTCCCCGGAGTCTCCCGCTTTGCTTCAACCTTTGTTGCCGCTCGATGGCTTGGTATTAGCTCCCGCCGTGCATTACAATTTTCATTTGTCATGTTTTTCCCATTGATGCTTTCTGCGTTTGTTGGTAGTGGGTATGAGATGATGATGCATCCAGGGGCACGGCAGTTTGTAAGCATGCCATGGTTGCTGACCTATGGATTGGCTTCAATTGTTGCCTACGCCCTGTTTGCGCTGGCTGCTGGAATGGCCCTGCGGGAAACGCTTTGGAAGTTTGCGTTCTATATGGCTATGCCAATTATCACAGCGATAGTGTTGCTCGTACACTGAGATATAGCTTTGGTGCACTATTTGACAGTAAGATACAACTGAAGACATTGATTTGATGAAAAAGAGCCAAATGAATATTAACTCATTTGGCTCTTGCATTAATTTGAAAAGATATCAATTTGGGGTATTGAATTGCTTGAGACACTCATCTACTTGCTGCCTAAAGCCCTCACGATATAACTGTATATCGTTTCCAAGTTTATCATGACATGCATTAATAAAGTTATTAATGTTAGCAGCGATGTCTTGTGGGGAAATATTGCGTAAACAGCGAAGATATTGGTTTCCAATTTCGGATACTTTGCTAAAAACTTCATTTATGTCAAAGTGCTTGTCTTTTATGCACTGCAATACGTGAAGATCGGCCTCTAGTTTGTTTATAGATGTCTGAAGATATGTCTGAGTAAGTGTCTGAGTATATTGTTGCAGATAGTTATTTATAAAATAGGCTACTACTAAACAAGTGACCGCGCTTGTCATCATTATTTCTTTTTTATGTTCCGAGCAACATTTTGTGGTTCGGCCCCAACAGGTTCCAAACATTCGTTTAATTATTGAACAACAGCTTTTTTGAGGCCTTTCAGCGCCTTGGAGCGATGTTGCAATTAACAAGAGTATGCAAAAAGAACCACGCGAGAATATCTTCATGAAAAATCCTTTCTTCTAAAAAAGTAATATTTTTTAACAACGTTGAATATAGCGCCTGTGTAAGAAAATAAAACAGATTTTTTATGAAGCGTTTAATCGCTCGATATGGTACATGAATTAAACAAGTGTTGCATCATCACGATGCTTTATTTTACAGTAATACCATAAGGGGTTTCTAAACGAGGGGGAGTGACAATGTTTCAACGAAAAGTAGATGTGTCAACACGTAAACTTGTGTTGGCGCAGGAATCATCGTACAAGCGAGAAATTGTTTTTGTCGGCATAAGTGTCTTGTGGGTTTATACGCTACTTGCGGTGCTTTCATACAATCCATTTGATGCAACACTGTTTTATTATTCAAGCGCCGGGGCAGCGGTAACCAATTGGGCAGGTTCTTTGGGTGCCAGTATTGCTGCGTTGTTTTTTTATTTGTTTGGTATTGCAACGTATGTGTTGATCAGCATTATACTCTTTTTGTTGGGGTCGTTTGTTTTTAAAATGTCAGGCAGACAAATTGTTGGCCGCATATTTCTTGGTGTTGGTTTGATGTTTGTCTGTGCACCATTGGCTACGAGTTATGAAGGTTTTTTCTTTCAATCGCCAGCAGGAGGGCTGCTTGGGGCTTATAGCAACTATTGGCTTGGTGTTGTGGTTGGGCCTGTGGGTAGTCAATTGCTGTTGTGGGGTACCTTGTGGATTCTGATTAGCCTTTTTGCGCGTGTTCCACTTGTAGCTCTTATGATGGCGGCTGTGCGATACATGCTGAGTATGTTGAAAAGATTATGGATAACGATTAAGAGGAAGCTTGTTCGGGCAAAAAAACCTCAACAACCAAGCAATGTACTTGTGCGTGCTGCTGCTTCGGCTGAAGTTGATGAATTTGATGTTGCGTTGTTGGAAGAGCTTGAGCAAGGTGAAGCAAAAGATGCGAAGCGTATTGAGCCTCGTCTATCACCAGAACAAATTGCACGGCGAGCGGCATATGCGATTCGCAGGGTGACTGAGCATACCAGGGTCCTGAGTGTGCCGTTTGTTAAAATCCCCAATACGGTTCTTGCGATCAACTTGTTTGCGGTGCCCCATGGCATGCAAAAAAGTCCATATGAATTGATTTATGCGTTAGCCAGCGATGTGTATCAGTTACCTGATTGTTCATTGTTTGATCAACCACCTGAAGTTCATAGTGCACAAGAATCATCAGAAAGCTTAGAAGCTCGCGCTCGCAAAGTTGAAGAAAAACTTCAACATTTTGGTGTAAAGGGTTCTGTTGTTGCAATAAAGCCTGGTCCTGTTGTGACCATGTTTGAATATAAGCCCGACATTGATAGCAAGATTAGTAAAATTCTGTCACTTGAGGATGATTTGGCAATGGCATTGACTGCGCAAAGTTTACGCATTTTGGCCCCAATCCCAGGGCGCAATGTTGTAGGGTTTGAGATTGCTAATGCTGAACGCCAAAGTGTTTTTATTTCGCAGATTTTTTCATCGCCAACGTTTGAATCTACACAGGCAGCGTTGCCGATTGTGTTGGGGGTTGATAGTGAAGGTAATTCAGTAGTCGCAGATTTGGCGACCATGCCGCACCTTTTAGTTGGTGGGGCAACCGGTTCAGGAAAATCAGTGGAACTGAACAGTATGCTTGTGAGCTTATTGTGTAAACGAACACCCGATGAATTAAAACTTATTTTGATTGATCCAAAACGACTTGAATTTACACCATATTCCGATATTCCTCATTTGTTGTTTCCAATAGTTACACAACCATCTCGTGCGGCGGCTGCACTTGCCTGGGTAGTGCAAGAGATGGAGGCTCGTTACGAGGCAATGGCATCAGCCGGGGTGCGACATGTGACCGAGTATCAAAAATTAGTTCGTGATGCTCATGCTGGTCGCTCAGATGGATCTGCAAATGGTGATGGCGTTGCATTGCGATCGATGCCGTATATTGTACTTATTATCGATGAACTTGCTGATTTAATGATGGTAGCTGGTAAAGAGGTTGAAACACATATTGTACGTATTGCACAGATGGCTCGTGCTGCTGGTATTCATTTGATTGTTGCTACACAACGTCCGTCAGTTGATGTTGTGACGGGACTTATTAAAGTTAATTTTCCAAGCCGTGTGGCATTTCGTGTTTCATCAAAAGTTGATTCGCGAACGATTTTGGATAGTCAAGGTGCTGAGCATTTGTTGGGACGTGGCGATTTACTGTTTATGCATGCATCATCACCTGAGCTCAAGCGTATGCATGGGGCATATGTGTCTGACCAGGAAGTTGAGCGTGTAGCAGACTTTTTGCGTGCCCAACGGCAACCTCAATATCTTGATTTGAATGAAGCGATGTTGCGCAATGCCGCTATGCCTAAAGACGATATTGAAGATGAATTGTATGTTCAGGTTCGTGACTCTGTGCAAACTATGGATGAAATATCAATCTCTATGCTGCAACGTATGTATCGAATTGGTTTTAACCGATCGGCACGTTTGATTGAACGTTTAGAGCATGATGGGCTGATAGCGCCAGCTCAAGGAAGTAAACCACGTAAGGTACTGCGATAAGCGGCTTGAAAGATCGGCGCAGATTTCATACGAATTGTGCGAAATTGTTCATGGTTTGTTCCAGCCTTCGCAGGCCTCCGTAGCCACCCTTGGTCTACGCGAGCTGGCTTCGGCCGGTGGGTACCAAGAATGAACTTTTAGATGTGAAAGATACGAATTCAGAGATTCATAATATCTGATTTCTATGGTAAAGTTTTTTAATGAATCCGTTTGTGGTGAGGAGGCCACCAATGTGGCCGTCTCGAACCACAAACACCATAACAAGGTATCTTATGCAATTAACACATGATTTTATCGCCCAAGCACTACCAACCGCTCACATGTATATTGATGGCTCACTTGTAACTGGCGCAAATGATGTTCTTTGGCGTACACTTGAAACCCAATTAAATATCAATGTCTCTATTGATAGCCGCACTGTTAAACAGGGTGAATTTTTTGTTCCACTCAAAGGACCTAGCTTTGATGGTCATGATTTTGTCGCTGATGCACTTAAAAAAGGTGCTTGTGGTGCCTTGATTGCGCGTGATCGCAAAGATTGCATTGATGTACTGGCTGCGGTGCAGAAAAAGGGAACGATTTTTATTGTTGTTGATGATACTTTGCAAGCATTTATATCTTTGGCAAAAGCGTGGCGTGAACGCTTAACGTGCCCGGTTGTTGGTATTACTGGTTCGGTTGGAAAAACAACCACCAAGGAAATGCTACGATCAATTTTGCAAGCAGCAGGAAAAGATGTGTATGCTTCATACAAAAATTACAACAATGTTTTTGGGGTTTGTTATAACCTGCTTCGAATACCATTAGCAACTTCTGTTGTTGTGCTTGAAATGGGGATTAATGAAACCGGTGAAATGCGCCAACTGGTTGATATTGTTCGGCCAACGATAGGTGTTATCACGACGGTTGCACATGCTCATTTGGCTGGTCTTGGTAATTCCATTGAATGTGTGGCGTATGAAAAACGGCAGTTATTTTCCTCCTTTACTCCTCAAGATATTGGTATTATCAACGGCGATGTTTCGTTGTTGACTGATGTGTGTTATGCACATCCCATTGCTCGCTTTGGGTTAAAAACAAGAAATCATGTACAAGCACGAAAGCTTGTTGTTAATTACGATGAAATGACAGGGTTTACCACAACCTTTATGATGAAATGGTATCAAGATAAAGGAAATGTTTGCTTACATAGCAACCATCCTGGATTTGTAAGCAATGCGCTTGCTGCAGCAACGGTGGCGTATTTTCTTCATTTATCTTTTGAGACGGTGGTTAAGGGACTTGAGAACTACCAAGGGTTAGAGTGCCGCTTTGAAGTGCGTACCTTGCGTAATCACAAGGGGATTGTGCTTAATGATTGTTATAATGCTAATCCTGAAAGTATGAAAGCAGCCTTGATGGCTTTTGCTCAATTCAAGACTGAGGGCCCTAAAATAGCGGTTCTTGGCGATATGTTAGAACTTGGTACACGTGAGAATTTTTGGCATCGCCAGGTTGGCCGATCAATTGCCAAATCGGGTGTAAAGCTGCAATCATTGATTTTAGTTGGGCCTCGTGCACGCATGATTGGCAAA
This sequence comes from uncultured Pseudomonadota bacterium, assembly GCA_964446935.1. Lineage (GTDB taxonomy): Bacteria > Babelota > Babeliae > Babelales > RVW-14 > UASB124. The sequence continues at coordinate 20,147 of CAYUQI010000017.1, read as the reverse complement.
ACAGCACCATTTAGCCTACCACTTGTATATGCCGATGATTGGCAACAGGCAAAAGAAAAACTTGAAGCACTACTCACCCAATCAGGGTGCGCAGTGCTCGTCAAAGCTTCTCAGGGGATGGGGTTGGGCTCATTGGTGAAAGCGGTTACAGAGTAGATGCAGTACTCATGTGTACTTGGATGATTTTCCCATCGGCATATAATTTTTTAAGCGGTGTTAAACCACCTGTAACGAGTGCTGCAGCATCATGAACGCATTGAGCAAGTGGTGTGATAATGAGCGTTTTTATATCAGACTTTTCAATAGTAAGTTTTTCATCACTAATGAAATTATTAATAAGTGGCATAATATTATTTTTTTGTAGCAACTGATGGACGTCAGGATTGGCTTTAATAAATGCTCGAAGTTTCTTTTTGGCACGCTGTTCTGAATTTTCAAAAATGAGTCCTTTGTCGATAAGCTGCTGAAGAACGATTGGATCGATGACTTGACCTTTCTTGGGGTCTTTATCAAATGTTATATTTGGATAACTTGCGGTAAATTTTTCAAAGCAAATCATCTCTTGTGTGGATAACGAGCTAAATGCGTCATGCATTTTTTCTATTTTTTCTCTGGTTGTTTTTAATGTTGTTTGGAATCCACCTTGGTCTTTGAAAATGAATAATGATTCTTCAGCGTTGCTAGGATTAGGATATAGTTCATTGAATTGTTTGTTATCAGCGTATATTTGGATCAATTTCATAACTTCATTATATGGACAAATTTTTCTTGTTTTTGATAAGGTTTGATAATTGGCTTGTAGAACGCACGTTCGTGAGACTGCTGTTTTATAGACATACACTGTTAAAGGTGTGAGATCTTTGATTGTTAAAGGTTGGTTTACATCACGAGTAGTAACTTTTTGTAAGAATTCGTACGGAGATTTATTAAGTAGATCTATTATTTGGGGTTCATTGCCTGTATTCCTCGTAATACGTATGTAATTACTAGTATTGTCTATTAAAAGATTGAAAAGGTAATGAAAGACATCTTTATGGTCTGTGAATAATTGTTTAAGCTTGAAAATGCATGTTTCTATTGCATTTTGCGTTGTTACTAATGATTTATATTCTCCCTTAATTTTAAAACACCAAACTTCTTTTTTAGGTGTTTTATCAGGAGCAGCTGAAGATGATGCAACGTTAGAAGAATCAACGGTTTCAGACGTATCAGGATCTTCTGCTATTGATACTGCTTCAGTATCAGAATCATAAGAAGACTCAGCAAGGTCGGCCATTTCAACCATAGGTTGTTTTTCAGCTGCTGAAAGAGCCGTTGCTCCGAGAGCTAGAAAAAGAAGGCAATACATTTTTAATGTAAGTAAGCGAACATTCATAGTAATCCTCATTCGTTTTAAAATAAAAAAATTATCATTATGAATTGTTACAATTTTATTCCATATTTTTCTATTTGTCAAGAACGCCAAGGGCAACGCAAAGTTGGCCTGTTTTTATTGAGATTTAATGATTTTGGGTGGTTTTTGAAAACACCTAACATATGCTCGCGGGATGATTCATTTTTTTAAGGGAAAGCAAAAAATGAATTATGGTGTGTTTGGGAAGACTTTTTTCCTTAAAAAACTAGATTCTTGTTCCTGAGACTAAAAAGGGATAAAGTTGAAAGGTGAAAGGAGATACAATGAAACAGACATCTCAAGGCCTACCTGAATACAACAACAATGAATTGGAAGTGTTGGGCCGCTTGTTACATCTTCATCACAAAATTTTGCGACATCATGACGTAGATGGTCTTGCGCAACTTATTTTGCATGAATTGGGCCATCAAGAATCTTTGGGGCTTACCAAAGCAGGGTATTTAATGGAAAATCCTGATTTTGGCTGCTTACGGGGAATTGCTGGTTATTGTGGTGATGAATGTTCATTACATAAAAATGATATGTGGGAAAACCCCTATGCATTTGCCGACGATATGAAAAAAGCTCCATTCCATCAACAACTTTCATCCTTTGTTTACCAAAATTTACCTCGAAGGAAGAATGGTGAGATTGATGAAGAAGCCGTTCAATCGCTTGGCCGTGTGTTGGGTATGAAAAGTCCATCGTTGTTTACGTGGCCGATGCGGCATGGAAATTATGGCTTGTTAATTGTTGAAGATACAGCAAAGCTTCCTGCTCGCCGTAAAACACTCTTGCATGACTGCGCAGCACTTCTTAGTTTGTGCTAGCAGAATGGTTGTATAATGATGGTGTGTGTTTGGGTTGAAACTGGTAGTTTTGCTACGAGTGTGTAGGACGGTATGCGCAATCCGTACGTGGGGGCGTAAAAATCTTCTTTAATCGAAAAATTCAAAGTTGATGAACAACGGGCTAGCACATGATCTTCTTTTTTTATTAACCAATCATTGTTGTTTTGTTCAAGGGTTATAGTGGGTGCGAAGTGGAGTGTCCAACTGACATTGCATGTGCTGTGGTTCCTTGTTGACCACCAATCGGTAAGTGTGATGATATTGGTATGTGTATCACATTCAACGTGGCGATGGGCTTGTAATCCCTGATCAATCCAGTGATTGTTGTGATCGACTAATGTAATAATGTTATCGTGTTTCGTGATGAATGGTGGAGCTAGATGTTCTTGCCGCGGTAATTGGAAAAGATTATCGGCATTTTTAAACGATGATTGTGCTGAAGTTACAAATAGGGTGTTGTGTGCTGCATAATCACGAAACCGGTTGCGCCATGCGGCATTGGCTGTGTAGACATAACTGCCCGCATCAATCAAGATCGGGTTATCATTGATGCTGAGTGTGATCGCGAGTTGATCGTAATGAAAGTGTCCTGAGGGCTGATATGATGTGTAGTTTGGATGACGGAAGGTAAGATGGAGTGTGGAAGTTCTAATAATTGAAAGCCCGAAGTTTTGGTAGGTGTGCACTACGGGTCGTACATGTTCCGTGGATGTACGATGAGCGGGAAATAACACATAACCCCCATCATCATCACCAATGTGTACTATTGTGCCACTGGAATCAGTGCAATCGGATATGAATTGTTGCATGGTTTTATACATATGTTCGACCCACTCGGGCAGTGTGATACCGGTATGTTTGCACATGAGAATGACGTGTAATAAAAGTTCAGTATCTAGGACATGATACGCCGTTGAGCCTTCATAGCATGTCCCATCGTGATTGATTTGATTCCTGAATTGATTGAGGGTTGTGGTAATGACGTTCAAGTGTTTCTGATAATAAAATTTTATGTCAACAAACAACGAGCTCAAATAACAATAGCCAACAAGATCAGCGAGATAATGATTATTAGGTTTATCTGATAATTCCCAATTGTTTTCAAGATAGATCATATGATCATAGAGGACACAGAAGTATTGTTGCCAGAATGATACTGGAATGGTATCTACATCTTTAAAATGATGAAAAGCCCAGCACAAGTTGATTCCGCGGATTGCTACTTCCATAGGGTTGGTCCAGTTGACCCCTTGCAAGAAAGGGTTACTTTCAATCCACCAGGTTGTTTGTTGTACAAATGCTTGGGCATATTTATGTGTACGGGGTTCATCATGAATGTGTATGGCATGTTGGTATGCAAGTCCTAGGGTGAAGAAATGTTGTAAGCGAGCCAGTTGCCAAGGAACTTTGATGTCTGGCTGTTGTGTTGTTAGATCATCTGGGGCTGATGCTGGAATTGTTATGTCGGCATAAAAGGCGTTGGACCATTGGGACGGTGTAGACCGATGATGGGTAATGTCATGGTGCCATGTGCTTGGAGAATGGGGAAGGTGGAATGTTCCATATCCTAAGATGTTAATAGTTGGCTCAGTTGCTTTGTCTGCCAAGGCAAAGAGTGTTGCGTTGTTACGTAATTCTGATGGAAGCGATTGTTGAAAATGAGGAGCTTGGGCGATTGATTGGAATATATTGTGTGTTCGAACGTGTTTCAAAAAAACATCAAACGAATCGGATGAATGAGCATTGGCAATATCATCCCACGAGTGGTAACTCTGGCCCTTCTGCCAACGGTGCTTAAAGCGTTTGAGGAAGCGCCGTTTTTTTGATCGACCAATCAGGAGCCGAGTTGCCACTGCAGGGCCCATCTGAAAGAAACGGTGGATGAAATAAAGGTATTTTTGTGATTGCATGATATCAAACTTCATTAAAATTATAAGCAACTATAGCATAAGTTTAATCATAGATGGATGCAGGAAATTAAGATTACTTCTGGTGAGGATAGTTTTAGTGCCTAAAAACCTATAAAAAATGGCTTTTTAGCGATGGAGACTATTGACAGTTAGGATATTTTAATATACGGTTTTTAAGGGGGTTCTATTCATAAATAAATGTTAAAAATAGGATTTTTATGAAACAAATGCATTATGGAGTTCTTTTTTTTGTGGTAAGTATCTGTATTACTTCACAAGTACTTGTAAGTGCTGTGAGAAGATTGGATGACGATTGTGTAATGAAGAAGACAAAGGTCTCCGATGTTCCAGCAACTAAAATAGATAAGCAAGCATACCTCAATTTAGTATGCAAAATTGATAAGCAATATTGTAAAGATCGTTATCAATATCAAGATCTTAAGAAAATTTTCGACACACTTGAAATTCAGATGGACAAAACAGAGATTGAGCAGATGTATCAACAGTTTGATGTTGTTGTAAACCGTCAACCACTCAATGATACCCTTGTTATTGGGTGTGGGAATGTTCCGGCATATAGGAACGATATTTTTGTATGTTGTGTTGACGATTATAATAATCCTTATGCAGCTGATGATACTTTCGATTGTTCTTTGCTTAAAACATTTTCTATTGATTATAGGCATAAGCATGGTCATGTAAATTGTGATACTATTGACGTTGATTTTGCTCGGAATCCTACTATTGTTGGATGTTTTGGTGAAGGCAAGGTTAATTTTGTTCCTGTTTTTAAAGGCCACAAATATAAACGTATAGTGTTAGAAGATATTTCGGCTACCGTATTAAAGGCCCCATTGACACGAATCATGCTGCTTAACCTTTTGGCTGATGATGGGGTTGTGTACATGGGGAGCTTCGAAAATAATAAGTGTGGTATTGGTTTTAAGGTTACCAAAAAACAATTAGAACGTTGTTCAGATCGTTTTTTATATGAATTGTACTATGACCAGGAGAATGAATTTAAAATTCTTGAAAACAGAGCAGGATTTTTTATTGAAAATATTGAAAAATTGTATGCGTTGTTAAATATGACGTCGATTCAACATTATTTAGAATCATGCTCTGCGAATTTTGATGATGTGTGCACATGGCTTGGCTGTTCGACAATCGATCTTCAGATAAGAGTGAAGAAAGATCAATCGGGATTTTTAGACGAGACATTGAGCATGGGATTTTTTGTTTACCATTATCAGCCTGGTGCAACGATATGTGCTTCAGTATCTTCTGATGATTATCGAAAAATGGCTCGATACATAGCTTTGAGCAATGGATACCTCGCGAAGTTTACTACCATGAATTTGTCCTCGATGGGTAATCTTCTTAAAACCATCGTCATAACAACGACACCGCAAGAAATGAGTTCATATTTTTCACGATGTGGAGTTATTGTTAATCGCAAACCATGTCATGATACATTGTTTGTTGATGAGTATGATTCTTCTGTTAACTATTCAAATGATTATGATACGATTTGTCCTAATCTTGCTAAAAATCCAACGATTGTTGGTGTTCTTGATTCGGATAATATTGGGTACGTCTTTAATGGGCATACGTATAAGAAAATCATTCTTAAACATAAAGATCTTACTCGATTATTTGCACGCTTTACGATTGCTCAAATTAAAACGTTATTACTCTCACTTTTGGCCAATGATGGTTTTATCTGTTGGGGACCAATAGATAGCTCGAGTAATCCTCAAACATGGCGTTTGACGAAAAAACAATTACAAGCAGCAACTGAACAAGCATTGATCAATCTTCGTAGTTTGTAATTATTCAGAGTTTCTGTTCATAATCTGTTAAAATGATCAATATACAGCCTTTCAATGCAATGATATAATCATTACATTGAAAGGATCTTGGTTATGAATAAACAAAGAAAAGTTGCTTTATCGGGTGATCGGCCCACAGGGCCATTGCACATCGGGCATTATGTTGGTTCGCTTAAGAATCGTGTTGAACTACAAAAAAATTTAGATCTTTTTGTCATGATTGCTGATGTGCAAGGAATTGCATCAAGCGCGGGACAGCCAAAAGAATTGCGTGACAATGTGTTACAGGTGACGCTTGATTATCTGGCGGTCGGTATTGATCCATCGCTGTGTACGATTTTTATCCAATCAATGGTTCCAGAGATAGCAGAGTTGACGATCTATTATCTCAATCTTGTTACCGTTGCTCGATTGCAACGGAATCCAACCATTAAAGAGGAGTCAAAGCAAAAAGGGTATGGTACGAATATTCCTGCAGGCTTTCTTGTTCATCCTGTTAATCAAGCAGCAGATATTACAATTTTTAAGGCTGACGTGGTTCCTGTAGGACAAGATCAAGTTCCGCTTATTGAGCAAACGGTTGAAATTGTTCGGGCATTCAATCGCATTTATGGTGAGGTGTTAACCGAACCACAAGCAATGGTACCAAAGGATGGTGCTCGCTTGACAGGTATTGATGGCAAGGCAAAGATGAGCAAATCATTAGGCAATGCCTTATATTTGGGCGAAGCCCCAGAAGCCATTACCAAAAAAGTGATGAGTATGTATACCGATCCAAAGCATATTCATGTTACTGACCCCGGTACTGTTGAAGGTAACGTGGTATTTGCCTATCTTGATATTTTTGATCCGAACAAAGCAGAAGTTGAGGCCTTGAAAGATCATTATCGTCGTGGTGGCCTTGGCGACACTGTTATTAAAAAAAGACTCGATGGTGTTTTACAAGAATTTTTGGCGCCGATTCGCAAGCGACGTGAAGATTATGCAAAGGATCCCGCAGCTGTTATGGATATTGTGCGCAAAGGTACCGAAAAGGCCCGTATGGTTGCAAGCACAACATTGGCTTCTGTTCGACGAGTAATGAACATTGATTATTTTCAACAAAAATAACAAACATTTATTTCAAACGTTGCTGAGAGCGAACAATAGCAGGATGTTTGACTGCGGTATTTTCACAGGGATTATTTAAATATATCGATCCATGAAACAGGGGCTTGTGGTAGTAGAATTGGGTGCCCTAAATATTTTCTTTGCTTTTTGGAGCTGTCAAACAAATTGGTTTTTTGGTCATCAATCGTTGCGACGATTGTGTATTTTTCATCTTCGGCCAGATGGCGACGGATATCCTCTTTCCATTGGGCAATTATTTCTGTTGAGTTATGAGCTGTGTTTACTTGATTTCGTAAATCTTGTGGCATACAAATGACCTTTTTGCAGCCAATAAATGCTTCACGTTTAAGATTATCGATTGTTTCATTAACAAAGGCATCTGAGCGTGATGAAATAAAGAAAATGACAAATTCCCGTTGCGTCAAATATAAATATAATTTAAGCATAGCAGGAAGTGCAGGATAATAGTTTATGGTATTGTAATGTTTATCCGTTGGAACAAAATCAGCTAAAGCAGTGCCATCGATATCACAAATGACGGCTGTTTTTTCGTTTATATCATGAGCCTGTTTATTATCAAAAAAGTTTTTTGCTTCAGAACAGCACAAGTCGAGGCTTTCTATGTATTGATTCATTTGCCATGCCCTGTCAATTTTTAACTCGTCATCTTCGACTTTGTTTAAATATGTTTCGCAATAGTCCTTAAATTGTTGCTGACTTTTTTTAATCCTTTCTTTAATTACATCCATTCCCATAAGAAACGGATCGAAGGTGCCGGTAATGGTGAAAATTATAGTTATTAAACAGATATTTTTTATTGAATTTATCTTCATATACCATCCCCTCAACATATAAATTTAGATTTTTATGATCAATTGCTCAAGTCAACATAGCTGCCACCAATAGTATGCCGTTGCGGTGGCGTTTAATGCAACTTTTTGATCTTTTAATCTTTGGACAAATTGGGACGGCGTGGAAGATGAAAAACCTTGCCAGTAAACGCTCTTTTTTCGCTGGGTTTTTCCTTTTCAGAAGACGTATATAAGTTTTGTTCTTGATCATCGAATGTTGCGATAAAGTTGTAGTATTCAGCATCGGATAAGTGTGCGCGCGTATGTTCCTTCCATTGAGCAACAGCCTCGAAGAATTCGTCACTTTTCTCTGCGTGTTTGTGTTCTTCTTTAGCCTTCTTAATCTTGAATTTTTTGCCACTTTTATCTGCTTGTTCGTATTCTTTCTCTGTCATGCAAATAACATCTTCGTAGACTGTAAAACCTTCTTTTTTAAGATTAGTTCGAGTGGCCGTTGTTGAATCAACTCGTGCTGAAATAAAAAAAATGGTAATGCCTCTATCTACGAGATAGCGGTATAATTCGAGAATATATGGGTTTGCGATATGATAATGTAGATGCGCTTCTGGGAACCATTTATCTGTTGGTATACAATTTACAAAAGCGGTATCATCAATATCAAACGCAACCGCGGTTTTACTATTTATTTTTTTTTGTTTTATAGTATTAAAGTATATCATTGCTTCATCACATGTTTTTTTTACCGAGTTCATATACTTTTTTAACGTTGCTTTTTTTTCTTTTCTTACCGTCTCATTGTTTATTTTTTCCAGATATTTCTCACGGGAATCAACAAAATTATTCCAGCTTTTTTGGACAATGTGACTGCTTTGATCCATGCCTGTTGCTGACTGATTTAGGCTTATGAGCATGAAAAATAAAAAAGACAAACGAATAGTTAGTTTTGTCCCTTTAATCATTTTCCCCCCTCGAATTAATTTTTTACAATTAATTTCTCAATCGAGCATAGATGCTGCACGGTAAGGTTCGATTACTATCGTCTTGCTTGATATGCAACTCCCCACACTCAATAGTTTGCTTTGGATATAGGTCTAAAAGCAAGTTTTGGAGAATTGTCGCCGAATGCCCCATGGCATAACCATTAAACAAAATAAAAAGAGGCTTAGGTTTGAGTGCCTTGGTACAGAGCTCTAGGAGTTGTATGAGATGTTTTTCAAATTCGAACGGTTTGCCCTTTGGGGTCCGTCCGAAGGCTGGAGGATCGATGATTAAGGCATCGTAGGCAATGCCTCGCTTGATTTCTCGCGTGAGAAAGGTTGTGCAATCATCAACAATCCAACGAATAGGAGCGTCATCAAGTTTGCTGAGCTTTTGATTGGCTCGTGCCCATGTGATAGCGGCTTTTGAAGCATCAACGTGACACACTTGAGCTCCTGCGGAAGCAGCACAAAGTGTTGCGGCTCCGGTGTACCCAAAGAGATTGATGACATTTGGGCTGTAGGATACTGAGTTAATGATGCGTGTCATCCATGCCCAATTTGCCGATTGCTCTGGAAATACCCCAATGTTTTTTGATTGTGCAAAACGAAGCTGTATGGTTAACGATGGCATTTTTTGTGCGGTAAGCTCGGAAAGATTACACGTAAAGAACCAGGGTTCTTTAAAGGTAGACAGTGTGCGCCATGACCATACCCCCTCCTTGTCTTTGGTGCATATAGCGCTTGCTTGTTGCCAGAGGGAGGCAGGTTTTTGTTGTTTCCACATGCATGTTGAATCAGGCCTGATAATTATGTTACTGCCAAATTGTTCCAAACGAAGTCCGTTCCCTGAATCAAGGAGCCGATAATTGGTATTGGGATATTGTATATCTATGTTCATGTTCTCTCATCAAAAACAAGGTGATCTAAATTATTTAATGGATGCTTTTCATCGCACATTTTTGCAAGTTGCTGGTTCGATACATGCGTATAAATTTCGGTTGTTGAGAGCGTTTTGTGCCCCAAAAGTTCCTGAATAATACGCAAATCAACGCCCTCGTGAAGCATATGAGTTGCAAAAGAATGTCGAACTTTATGAGGTGTTAGTATACGGTCAATCTTGAGAAAATGTCTAAACATTTCAAAAATTCGCTGAACTGAGCGTGTTGTGAGCTGCTGCCCGGCATAATTGAGGAATAAATAGGGTTGCTGCGGGTCTTTTAGCTGCTCAGGCCGTTCAATAGTAAGGTACTTTTCTAGCATTTTGGCCGCCTTGGCGCCAAACAAGACGATACGTTCCTTGTTGCCTTTGCCTAGAATTTTAATGATTTTTTCATCAAAACTGATATCTGAAAGTTTAATACCGGTTAGTTCTGAGCAACGGATTCCGGTTGCATACATCAATTCAAAAATTGCTTTATCACGGTGGGGATAGGGGGTCGGTAGATCGTTTATTTTAATAGAATCGAGCAAAAATGATATTTCATCAACTGATAACGTAACCGGAAGTTTACGGTCGGCTCGAGGTGCTTTGATTGAAAGTTTGATGATGATGCCCTGCGATTGTAAAAATTGCTGGAATGAACGAATGCATGAAAACTTTCGTGACAACGATGTCTTGCTAATTTTTTTATAAAATAATGAAACAACATAGCGTCGGACAATTTCTTCAAATGATAAGCTATTGGGGGTTTTTTGTTTTGTTAGTCGATCCCAAAATTCAAAGAGTTGGTCTAAGTCACTTTTATACGCACGGAGCGTATGTTTGGAGGAGTTTTTTTCCACCTCCAAAAAGCAAAGAAAGTCTTTAACCTTTGCTTGTATGATACTTTTATCCACCACGGTTCCCCCTACGTGTGTTTTGGGTTACTATTAATTACCGATGTGATCGGTGCTGATGGATATTTTTACAAGATATTTTGGATAAACACAATCAGATGAATAAAAATATATAAGGCAAGGATTAAAATCATGCATATTGAAACGATTGTTCGTGCGCTAACCAAAGCCACC
>CAYUQI010000017.1:0-9149 GCA_964446935.1 uncultured Pseudomonadota bacterium | reverse complement strand
TACCAAAGAAATATTGGAGTGTTTGGAACCAATTATTGGTAATGTGGGGACAATCTATATGTACTCCTGTTTCGCCCAAGTGTAGTCAGTGCGATATTAGGAATGTATGCAAACGTGTTGGCGTGATTAAACACCGGTGATGCTTGTGTTTGTAATGCTGATTTTGTCTGGTCGTATCCAATTCATTATTCGCCCAATCTATGGATCCTGAAAAAACCGGCTATACAAAAAAATAAACCCCAGATGAATACATTCATCTGGGGTTTATTTTTTATCTAAAACTAATGTAGCTTAATTAGATAGCTGCTGGTTGTGCAGGAGCTTGAGCCTTGTTGGCTTCAGCTGTTGCTTTCTTCCAGAGTGCTTTCAATGTTGATTCTTCGCCACGTGCAGCGATATCATAGACAGCTGCTGCTACTACGACGACAGCAAGAGCTGAGCCAGCGGTAATATATGGATGTGCTTTGACAGCGCCCCATGCTTTACCAGCTTTGTCTGTGGCATACGTGTATGGAGCTGTATAACATGACCAGATCCAAGCGGCTTTGCTTGTTTCAGTTACTGGAACTGTAACCTCAGCGCCTTTGGCATCTTTTTTGGTAGTAGGCTTAAGATCTTTGCTCATATACCAGCAAACGCCACCAACGATTGCAACTAATGCTGTTGCGGCGATTGTGCCAACGATGACTGGATGCTTTTTGATCCAGGTCATGACGACATTTTGGTCTGCTTTGGAAAGCTTAAGAGCTTCGACTGAACGTTTAACTTCGGTGTTGAATGTCTTTGTAGCATCATCTTGTTTTGGTGCTACGACATCATTTGCATAAACATTTGCACAACCGAGTGCAACGACTAATGCGAGTACGATCTTTTTCATCAGATATCCCTCTCTTAAAAAACTAACTGTTTACGTGTATTTTCCTGAAATGTCTTTGTGTGCAACACAAAAGAACGCGCGTTATCTTTTGGTTGAACACATTAAGATATTTCAGAAAAGCAAACATCCCAAACAACCCACCCAAACTCGTATACTATACAACAAACTATCGAGCCAGGTTGTCCGTATATTCGGTGACATGATAACATAGAGTCGACAAATTGCAAGAAATTTTTGATAGTCCATGCGGTTTTGCCCTGACTATCAAAAGAACTCTGACGCCGTGAAAAAACATAATAAAAACCGCCACTATTGCGCTTTTAATTATTGTTAGTCATTAAATGGCTGGGTTCCGGTTGCACGTGTTGTGGTGAGTGAATTATAGGGATGTCAACGAGGCTGACCATAGCAGAAATAATAATCGATGCAACTAAAATATAGAGCTCATGTTGATTTTGAACAATGAATCATTCGGTGCTATACTTAACAACTCGTTACTTTTGTTTGTAGAAACAAATATTTTTTATGAAGGAGTTTTATGAAAGCGTTTGGTTTAGTGGCGATAGTGATTGCTGCGGTTGTTATTCTTTCCATTTGTGGCATTTTTTCCAAAAAAGAAAAGCAGGGCATTACTGTTTTAACCTTTTTAGGAGCCCCAGGTTCTGGCAAAGGAACCATTGCGGAACAATGTGTTAAAGATTTGGGATTTACAACGCTTTCAACTGGTAATTTGTTACGAGAAGCCGTTGCTCGTGGAGATGAATTAGGTACAATGGCTCATTCATTCATGAAGGAAGGCAAATTAGTACCTGATGATGTTATTGCTGCGCTCGTTGAACAATGGTTTGATGCCAATATTGCAAATTTGAAAAAACTTATTTTGGATGGGTATCCACGTACCGAAGTACAAGCAAAAATGTTCTTAGATTTATTAAAGAAAAAGTATCCAATGATCAATCTCCGTGTCGTTGAAATTGTCATTTCTGATCAAGCAATTATTGATCGCTTGGCAGATCGCTTGGTGTGTGAGAACAAATCTTGTCAGGCTGTTTATTCTAAAAAGACACTCAAGGATCAAGCGAAACTCGAATGTGCACGATGCAAGGGCCCACTTATTCGTCGCGAAGATGATAAAGAAGAGGTGGTTAAAGAGCGCTTGAAGGTATATGCACAGCATGCAGGTGCATTACTTAACTTTTATCGAACCGCTGGCGTTTCATTGATCCAATTGCCTGTAGAAGGCAAATCTCCAGACAGTGTGTTTGGGGACTTTAAGAAGATTTTGTAAAAAAGATCGCGAAACTCTTTATATTTCTTATACCATCCCCGTAAAGTGAAGAGGTAGTCACTGGTTTGTCGCTCTACCGATGGGGATGGTATGTTGTTACCTGACATTTTGTTTGCAAGTTCGCGTCGATTTGCGCGGTATCCAGCACTTACCATGCGTATGGGATATCGAACATTGACGTTAACTTATAAGGATGTTGAAGAATTGTCTGTAAAAGCAGCACTTTTTTTGGCATCGCAGGGATTGCAAAAGGGTGATGCTGTTATCATCTGTGCATCGAATTCACCATATTGGGTTTGTATATGGTGGGCGTGTGTATTGCAAGGATATCATGTCGTGCCACTTGCGGTTCAAAGTAGTTCTTCTTTGATAGAAAAAATTATTCTTCAAACACAAGCAAAACTTTTATTCATCTCGGAGCATGATTCACGTGCTTTTGCGTCTCTGCCTTCGTATACCGTTGAGCGGCTTCCAGATCTGACGGCAGGGTTTCGTTATCAACATTTTCAGTTGCCATCATTAGAGACAGACAATGTTGCGGAAATTATGTATACCTCTGGGACTACAGGAGATCCTAAGGGGGTTGTCTTAACGCACCGTAATATCATGAGTAATGTGCTTGCTTTGCAGCAGGCTTTTCCTATACAAGGAACAAAAGAGCGGTTGCTATCAATTTTGCCGTTAAGTCATATGTTTGAGCAGACGATTGGCTTTTTATTGCCGTTTTCAATTGGTGCTCACATTATTTATGCTCATTCGCATGGTGCCATCAAAGATTTGTTGAAGAAATATTGTATTACTAAGATGATTGCTGTTCCCGAATTTTTAAAATTAATGTCGCAACGTTTGCAGGCAGGTATGCAGGAACGATTGGTTGGCAGAATTATGCTGCGCATTCATGCTTTATCACAAGTAATATCCATTAATTGGTTACAACGGTTGCTTATGTTTCCAGTACGATTGCAATTAGGCCATTGTTTAAACACCATAGCCACTGGTGGTGCTGCGCTGGACCCTGAACTTGAGCGTTGGTGGAATGGTATGGGTGTTTGTATTGTGCAAGGATATGGATTGACAGAAACAGCGCCTGTCATCACCCTGAATACGTTTCAAGAGCGACAAATTGGTTCGGTAGGTAAGGCCTTGCCGGGTACGCATATGCGACTTGGAGCTCAAGGGGAAATAGAGGTAAGTGGGCCCAATGTTTTTAGTGCTTATTTTCATAATCCAGAGAAAACAAAAGAGAGTTTTACGTCCGATGGCTGGTTTAAAACTGATGATATGGGTTATTGTGATAATGATGGTTTTCTATTTTTGAAGGGCCGCAAAAAGTATATGATCAAAGGGCCAGGGGCTCAAAATATTTTTCCTGAAGATATTGAAGCAGTTCTTAATGCTGTTACGGGGGTCAAAGATAGTTGTGTGCTTGGTGTTGAACATGCTTCCGGTATGGTTGAAATTCACGCTGTATTATTGTTAGCGGAGACTGCTACTGCTAGTGATCCACAAAAAATTATTGATGAAGCAAATCAACGGCTCGAATCGTATCAACATATTACTGGTTGGTCAGTGTGGACAGAAACGGATTTTCCTCGATCGGTTACGCAGAAGGTTAAAAAGGAAGAGATTCGTGCGTGGTTGAAGAAACGACATGGCCAGATCTCTGTTACAAAATCTCTCGCGCAGGTAAGTCCTTTGATGCAATTGCTTGCTGAGATATCGGGGGTATCGGTACATCAAATACATCCAACAACATCGTTGGTGTATGATTTGAAGTTTGATTCATTAATGCGTGTTGAACTGATTACTCGCATTGAAGAAATGCGCGGTGTTCTGATTGATGAACGATTAATAACTTCTAAAACAACCGAGGCTGACCTTGAAGTAATTATTGCGACGGCAATGCCATTGACTAAAATGCCACACGTAAAGCGTTGGCCTCGATGGTTGTTGAGTCGCATGATTCGTGGGTTTGGACAAATGCTTATGTGGCCATTGTCTCGTATATTTTTTATTATTAACATTGAGGGACTTGAGAATCTTAATGGCATAAAAGCACCAGTTATTTTTATGCCAAATCATGTCAGCCTGATTGATCCGCTTATAGTGTCCGTTGCGCTTCCGCGAGCGTTTCGTCGACGATTGTCGTTTGCTGCAGCGTATGATGTTTTATATCAAGAATACTCTTATGTTCGATGGCTGGCGGAGCTGTTTTTTAATGCATTTCCATTTCCTCGTCGAGAACAAGAACATGTTACGACAGGATTGCTCAATATAGGGACGATGCTTGATGCTGGGTATTCAGTTGTTGTGTTTCCTGAAGGACAAGTGAGTAAAGATGGTCGGTTACAGCCACTTAAGCGTGGCGCAGGATTGGTAGCAGTTGAGATGGGTTGTGCTGTTGTGCCTGTTTCCTTGAAAGGGATTGAAAAGCTTGTTCCATCTGATTGTTTTTTTCCACGCAAGCGTGGTGTCGTTACCATTACGTTTGGCAAACCATTGGTTTTAAAGAAAACTGATTCATACGATAATGCGGTAAGTGAGATTTATAAGGAGCTTGGCGCTTTATAAATATTATATAATAACAAGAAGAGCCCCGAAAACTTCGGGGCTCTTTCATTGATCACAGTATATTAAAATTCTGCATGTTTTGGATATCGAGGGAATGGTATTACTTCTCGAATATTTTCTATCCCCGTGGCAAACATTACGGCGCGTTCAAGACCCAAGCCAAAGCCTGCATGAGGAACGGTTCCATACTTGCGTAACTCCAAATACCACCAATAATCATCTTTTGGCAATTTGAGTTCATCCATGCGTTTTGTAAGGATATCTAATTGATCTTCGCGTTGCGATCCGCCAATAATTTCACCAATTGATGGGACAAGAATATCCATCGCGGCTACGGTTTTTTTATCATCGTTGAGTTTCATATAAAAGGATTTAATTTTTTGTGGATAGTTAATCAGGATGACTGGTTTTTTGAAATATTCTTCAGCCAAATACCGTTCATGCTCTGATTGCAAATCGGTACCCCATTCGACAGAATACTCAAATTTTTTGGGAGCTTTTTTTAATAATTCTATTGCTTCCGTGTAGGTGAGTACTTGGAAAGGGCTTGTAACAACATGTTCAAGCTTTTTGATGACCCCTTTGCTGATAAAATCATCGAAAAATTTCATATCTTCAGAACAATGTTCAAGTATGTAGCCAAAAATGTATTTGAGATATTTTTCAGCACATTCCATGTTGTCTTTTAAGGTGGCAAATGCTAATTCTGGCTCAATCATCCAGAATTCAGCTAAATGTCGTGCTGTATTAGAATTTTCAGCCCGGAAGGTTGGACCGAATGTGTAAACGTCGGTTAAGGCACAAGCATAGGTCTCCACTTCTAATTGTCCAGAGACGGTTAGGTAGGTTGGTTTGCCAAAAAAATCTTGCGCATAATCGACAGTTCCTTGTGGAGTTCTAGGTAGTTTGTTGATATCAAGTGTTGTGACATTGAACATCTGTCCTGCGCCTTCGCAGTCAGATGCTGTGACGATAGGAGTGTGAATATACAAAAAGCCATTATCGTTAAAAAATTTATGCGTAGCATAGGAAAGTGCATGCCGAACACGAGTGACGGCGCCCATGGTGTTAGTACGAGGGCGAAGGTGAGCAATGGTGCGTAAGAACTCAAAGGTGTGATGTTTCTTTTGTAATGGATAGGTTTCAGGATCGCAAGCACCAATAATTTCGATTGTTTCTGCTTTTAGTTCAATTGTCTGTTCTTTGCCAACACTTTTAACCAGCGTTCCGGTGATGGCTGCTGATGTTCCCGTGGTTACCTGTTTAAGTGTTTGCTCATACAGGTGTGTTGATGCTTCATAAATTACCTGCAATCCGGCAAGTGTTGATCCATCATTGATCGTAATGAAAGAAAAATCTTTTTGGCTGCGAACGGAGCGGATCCAGCCCTTTACGGTTATTTTTTCACCGACCTGCTTGGTCGTAAGTTGTTTAATTTTGATACGCATACATCCTCGCTTCTTTTGACCTTAATTTCTGTGCAATTGTGTTGTCTATACAGACATTCTTATGATACAGGACGTAGCAGAGGGGTCAAGGCGAGGCCCGGTCTGTTTGTTAAAATACTTATAAAAGATCTTTTTGTTTGAGGAGGATCTCGTTACCTATGCGTAATGGCCAATCGGGGTATCGTTGTTTTATTCTTTGAGCTAATTCAGCCATTGAATCGCGCCATGCAGGGGTTCCATTGCGAGACTTAGATAACAAATCTGATGTTTTAACAATATCGCGAATCCCCAACGCCTTAACGCGCGTTTTGAGTTCCTTTTGCATTTTTTTATCGATGCCACCATCTTTAGACAATATTAATGCAATATATTCAAGCATAAATTCAACAGGAACGCGCTCTTTTCGATATTTGGTGAGGGAGTCGTCGGTACTTATTTCGGACGACATTTCATTCAGGGTTTTTTCGATCTTTTTTTCTTTTGGCATTGCGACCTGTTGTTTTTTTGTTTTTGCTTTTTGTGAGTATGCGTTAATTCTTGTTTTGATGAGATTAATCAAGTGTGTGACGGCTTCTCCCGATCGAAGGCCGGCTTCTTCAAATTTGATAAATAACAATGGAGTTCCATCTATAAGGCCAACACGTCCAAAAAGAACATGGTGTTTGTTGGCAATAGGAAGATCTTGATCCTTGTTCAGATCTATACCATAGTGAACATAATCGCAGTTTTTCTTTGTTGATAATAACTTTTTAGTTATTTTCCCGGTGTATTCGTAAAAAGCGGTTAGATGTGTTGATTTACGTGGGTAGGCCGTGTATTTGGTGGTTGTAATTTCTTTGCAGGTATCTCCTCTGTACACTCTTTTTACATAATCCAAAAGGAAGGTGTGCATTTTCCAATTGGTATCTTCAAGTATGAGTGCACCCGAACGAAAAAGTTGCCCATTGTTTTTATCGGGAATTTTTGAGCATAAATAGTGCATGATAGCGACGATTGAGTTTAAATAGACATCATTATCATCGACTGGAATTACGTGTGGCCCTTGACTATAAAGTGAACGTACATAGGTTCGTCCGCGTTGTACGAGTTTACTATCTGCAGCCTGGAGGTTCCAGGTGAGTGCGATGAATGTGCATGTTAAAACGCCTAGCATTTTTATGTTCATAACATTTCCTTTCTTTTAAACAAATATCTCTTTAATAAATACCCAGCGTGAGTGTGAAAAATCAATGATTTTGTTGCATGGCGTCTTATGATAGGCTGGTAAGCGTTTATATTTTGAAGTTGTACTATTTCTAAGGATCTCTATGAACAAATCGTCAGAATTAGCAGAGACGCTGAAAACTGTTGTTTATTTACGAAGTAAAAACGTTGAGTTTAAGATTCTGCATATGCCGCGGATTGCAAAAACGGCCGATGATATCAAAGAATTGTATGGTTGCTCCATGGATCAGATCCTTAAGGCACTTGTATTGATTGGTGATACGGCCGTGATTGTTGCTATGGTTCAAGGACCGCGAAAAGTTTCATTTGAAAAATTAAAAACATTGTTTAGCCAAAGGGTGCTACGGCTTGCAACGGCACAAGAAGTTGAACAATTGACGGGGTATACTGTTGGTGGTGTCTCTCCCTTTGGCATGCCTACGAACATACAAAAAGTGATTGATACAACGGCGTTTGATCAGCCATGTTTAAATTTTGGGGCAGGGACTCCTTTTATCGGGATAGAGATTGCATCTGATGCATTGCGTTCTGTCTGGGATGGGTTGATTGCTGATATTTCTTGATATTCTTTCAAATCCTGAAAAGGGGTTAATGTCTTTCTCAGTGTTGCTATATTTTCTATCATTGCAATGTCATCTTCGACGAGTTCATTTGAATCAAGTTCTTTAAACCCGAGAATTTTGAAGAAGAATATTGTTGTTTCATCAGCGCGTGGAATATCAATATAGACGGAGAAGCAATTTTTTTGTTCGAATTCATCGAGTGCTTTTGTAACTAATGCTAAATCAACGCCATAGCCTTGATACAACGTGTCAACATTGAAACTATTAATATATCCATCCGATGGCTCTTTTTTATCAATTTTACACATAATGCTGCCGATTAATGGCTCTTTTTTTATCCCATTAATTGTATGGGATGTCTCTTCTGTGCATTGATGAGCTTTAATGAAAAAAGCCCCATCATTTCCGGTGTTTGTTAATACATATTTTATGGAGGATGGATCGATGCCTGGCTTGTGTTCTGCACCTGCCAGGTATGTGGTTGGGAACAGGCATAATACTATGCAAAAACAATAATTGTTTAATGATTTCATAATAAACGCTTCCTTTTGAATTATAGTTTTGGGCTTGTTTCTGATGTTTTTTGAAAAATCACTTAAGATAATCTGCGATTGATAACAGGTCTTTAGATGTTTGAGTGGGGATGATTTTTTTTGACTGAGTTGTAATGATTGATTGCAAACATTGTGTAAGTGTTTTATGACGATAAGAATCTTGAATATATTTTTTAGTAATTGTCCAACGTTCTTTTTGTTCGTCAAATGCGCATTCAATGGCACCAATTGCTTCTTTTTGATCACTAACACGAATATAGGTGGTAAAGAAATTTTCTTGGGGTCTCGTAAAAAATTCGAATATTTTAGCACATTTATATTCGTCAAATTTTTCTAAAGCCTTGTTTTGTAAGGTTTTTTCAAGCTCTTGCATGAATGATTTTTTTTGAATATAAAGTTCTTTAATATACCCATAATGTAATTTTGTGTTTACCTCGCAGTCAATATAGCCAATTGGTTCAAATAAAACAGTGTCGGCGATAGCGTAGATCGTAAATCCATTATTTGGTTTTTCTTGGACTTCGGTATTGAAATTTACATTGTATAAAAGACTCGTTGAAGAACTAATCATAATAAACAAAAAGAATAGAATATTTTTCTTGACCATCTGACTTCCCCCTCAAA
>CAYUQI010000016.1:0-27045 GCA_964446935.1 uncultured Pseudomonadota bacterium | reverse complement strand
AAAACCAAGAAGAGTTTCAATCATATTTAAAAAAACACTACATTTTTACAACCCCTCAGTTACAAGCTATTCCCATCACTTCCACTTTTGTTAAGGATCAAAAAGAAATTGATGCCTTACAAGCAACCATTAAAACATTAATTATTCAAAAGGTTCCTCATGCATTCTGAAATAGGTTTGGTGGATGTTATATTTCGGATATGCATATTTTCGCTTCTGGGATACAAGTTGTACAGTCTGATTAAGGCATACTTTATTCCCTTTCTTGTTGAACAAATAGCCCTTGAAAAAAAACAACAATCAGAGTTGCTCAGCAAGGAAAAGTTATTGATTTCAACACAGCATCGACTCAAAAATCAAATATTTACGCAAAAACAAATGTTTATCCTCCTTGAACGAAACGTTCAGATATGGCATAAAGCAACCATGGATGCCAATCATCAACAGGAGCAGGAAAACCAAGAAGTTATTCAGAGCTTGAAAGAAAAACGAGAGCTTCAAGCAGAGAAGATGATTCTCTATACAACCATTAATGAAAGTATCCCGGTTGCAGTAGAGCAAGCACGGCAACAACTAACAACGCTCTACCAAGCGGAAGAAGGAAAAGCATTGTTGAACAAGGTTATTGCGCAGTTAGGCAGTCAACCCCAACACAATACAAAGTAGTGTTACTATGATTATAACAACAGAAACTGTCGCTCGAAAATATGCAATCGCCTTTAGCAGGGTCAATCGAAACCTTGCCAATGAAACCATGATTACCAAGGTGCGCGCATTCGCCGAATTTTTAAAAAATCAACGAGCCTTTACCGCATATCTTTCGATTCCTAACATTACACTTCTTGAAAAACATGCGCTTATTGAAAAAACACTCCAACACTTTGGACTAGGAAATGAATACAAAAACCTTATTGGTCTTTTACTTAAACACAAACGAATTGATTTCCTTCTCCCGGTCATTAAACACATTATTGATGTATTTCTTACCTTACAATCGATCACAACATTTTCAATTTATTCATCGCATTCTTTGCATAATCAAGAAAAACAACATATCCTCAACTTTATTAAACATGAAATACCATCCAAAACTATACAAGCAGAGTTTTATTGTACCCCTGAACTCATCAGCGGAATAAGAATAAAAAGTGATCGTTTTTTGTGGGAACGATCAATACGCAAAACCTTGCGTACCGTTAAACAAACCATGTTGCAACGGATAGGACTATGATTCAAAAAGATACAGATATCATTTCACTTCTGGAAAAATCGTTACGTACCGAAACCCAAGAACACCTTGAAGAGGTTGGCACCGTCATTAAGGTCGGTGACGGCATTTGCAAAGTTTATGGCTTGAGCAATGCTGTTTTCGGTGAACTTATTCAATTTGAAGGGGGCGGGCAAGGCATGGTCCTTGACCTGGATGAAGACTTTGTGTCAGTTATTCTCCTTGATAGCTCGGTAGCTGTTATCGAACAAGAAGTAGCCAAACGAACTGGCTCGGTTTTTAAAGTACCTGTTGGTGACAATCTTATTGGTCGTGTCATTGGCGCAACCGGCAAGCCACTTGATGCATTAGGTGCATTGGATGCACATGAATTTGCACCTATTGAAGGGCCTATTCCTAATATCATAGATCGTGCACCTATTAATCGCTCTCTTGAGACTGGAATCACTGCCATCGACTGTATTATCCCCATCGGTCGCGGACAACGTGAATTGCTCATCGGCAACCGAAGCACGGGCAAAACAGCGATAGCTCTTGATATTATTTTGCATCAAAAAAATCAAAATGTGATTTGTATTTATGTTTCCATCGGTCACAAACAATCTCATACAGCTCGCATCATTTATGAACTTGAACAAAACAAAGCCCTTGATCACTCAATCGTCATCAGTGCTGATGCCAAAGATCCTGCATTAAACCAATATATTGCTCCTTACACCGGATGCACTATTGGTGAATATTTTATGCGCAAAGGACAAGATGTTCTTATTATCTATGATGATTTGAGTAATCATGCAATTGCATATCGTGAATTATCGTTGCTTTTACGACGACCACCTGGACGTGAAGCATATCCTGGTGATATTTTTTACATCCACTCACGCCTCCTTGAACGCGCAGGTAAACTCCATGAACGCTTTGGCGGTGGCTCAATGACAGCAATTCCCGTTATTCAAACACAAGGCGATGATATCTCTGCGTACATTCCAACCAATCTCATCTCAATCACCGATGGCCAGATTTTCCTTGATACCAGTTTATTTAATAAGGGTATTCGACCAGCAGTTAACATTGGGCTGTCAGTATCACGCGTCGGTGGCGCCGCACAAACCAAGGCAATTAAAAAAGTTGCAGGAACACTTAAACTTGATTTGGCTCAATACAATGAACTTTTAGCATTTGAACAATTTGGTTCTGAGCTTGATAAAACTAGCCGACGTGCATTGGATCGTGGTCGCCGTGCCATTGAAATTCTTAAGCAAAAAGAACACGAAATCTATTCCTTTGTCGACCAAACGATTTTCTTGTTTTTACTTAAAGAAAATTATCTTGATAAACTTCAACTTAACGATGTCAAACCATTTGCTGTACAATGTGCTTCCTACATCAAAGCAGCTCATCCGGACACCTACACCACTATTCAAGAAAATCAAATGCTGTCGGACCAAACAATCGAAGAATTACACAAAGCAGCTGATGAATTTATGCTCATCTTTGCACGCACTGCCTAGGATTATACGTGACATCATTGATCAAGCATTTTGTGATTGTTTTTTTACTATTTGTTGTCGCAGGATGCGGCCGCAAACAACGCGGTGTGTTTGATTTTCCCCAGGGGCCAGCACAACCTAAACTTCCTAAGCTAGCGTTTCCTGCTGTACAAAATATTCAAGCTCATTATGCACAAAAAACAGTTACGTTAGAATGGGAACCGCTTGATGAGACCTCGTTAAAAAAAAATATTTCGACATCCATTCAGTTGATAGGCTATCACGTTTATCGTCTTCCGCGTGGATATTTTGTTCCCAAAAAACCAATTACCCAAAAACCAATAAAACAAACTTCTTTTATTGATAAAAAGATTGCAATAAAAAAAGGAATCTTACCAAGTTATTTGGTTCGCGGCGTCTTTACCACCAACAATCAAATCATACAAGGACCTTCAAGTAAAATTGTCAGCCCATGTAGTAAGTAAAACATTCATTTTTTGGACGGTTACTAAAAAAAAACCCTCCAACTTAGGACAAGCTGGAGGGTTGGGGGGGCGAACAATACTTTTACGTATTGTTCTTTTAGGGACTTGCTTTAATTTTTCCCAAATATTCATTTCAACATACAAAATTTTACTTGCCACATGGTAGCAAGCTGGACATTCAATGTCAAGCAAAAAACTTTAATCATCGCCTCATCAGCATCAGCATTATCGACTAATTAACGAATGATTGACTTCCTTTAAGAAACAATTATGTTGTTCTCGGTTAGAGTCTTTTGATTTTTTCATTAATAGAAAGAATATAATATATGTCTATGACAAAAAAAATAGCATCATTACTTATATATTCCTATACTTTCTTGATTCCATTTATTTTTTCTTGCTGTAATCATTCGGATAGTGATTCATGCAAGTTGGTCATTCCTAAAGGGTTCAGCCCTGATATCTACATAACAAAACCAGTACCACAAGATATGGAAACGAAAAAAGTCATGCAGCCACTTTTTTTCGAAATAGATCATACCGCAAATCCTAAAATGGATGTCTACCTCAAGGCTGTTCGCCAATTCGGTGGGCAAGAGGTCATGTTGCTTACCGATGATCTTATGCGTATTTCTGCCCTATACTTTAAACGCCCTAACGCAAAAATTAATCTTATCTATGTTCCAGGTTTTTTCTTTGATCAAACTCCAACAAAAGAATGGTGCGCTCCGTTTGCTGCTCTCTTTCCAGAATTTAATATTTTAAGCATTGATTGGAGAGGCGCTGGATCAAGTGAAGGCATTACGGGCTTTTTACGTAAAAACTCATTTGGTACCAATGCTTATCCTGATATACAAGCAGCCATCGAATTTATGAAACGAGAAAATAATAACCCTACTATCTTGATAGGTTTCTGCTTCGGAGCTGCAATGAACATGATTTCGACCATACAAGCACAGCAAGAAGGCCGGCCTACAGCAGATGCTCTTGTTATCAACTGTATTTTTTCAGCTTTTGAAAACCAATATAATCGAGCAGTCAAAGCAGAAGACCGTTGCTTGTATCGTATGCTCATGAACCTCGGTATTGGTAGATGGCTTGTTGAATATCAAGCAAATGGCGACTTATTTGAGGTAAAACCTCGCGAGTTAATAAAAGCAATCAAAATACCATGTTATTTTGAACATTTTTCCTATGATCCATTTGCCATTTTACCTGAGGGTATTGAAGTCTTTCAAGCAGCAACATGTCCCAAAATGTTCGCACAATTCGATGTTGGTCGCCATGTACGCATGCACACCAAGGTTCCGTATCAATATCGAGAAGCATTCTTAACGTTCTTGAGAAAATTTGGATTTCTACCAGCAGAACAGCAGCAAGTAATCACAACCCCAGCTCCCGTTGTTCCAGCTATTACAATTCCTGTTCCTGCTGTTCCAACTGTTGCTTAAGCATAAATGCTTTTTCAATCAGAATATCTTTACGGGCCTTGCTCAATTCTTTTGTCTCAAAATATCGAGATAAAAGAGTTGCAAGGTCCATATCAATTTTAAGAGCAGCACGACGTTCTTTATTAATCGGTTTGTACACAGGGAAAATACCAACTACGTGATGTGCCTTACTACATGCATCTTGAATCACCATGAGGTCTACGGTATCATTTTTGCCATCGGGAACATGATAGAGAATTTTTATAATAGCATCATTTATATCGTAGCGTTGCAACGTTTCAAGTACCTGTTGAGTATGATCAAGCCCTGCATCAATAAACACTTCAATTTGAACCATCGGCCTTGTCTTAAGAGGAATAAATTCATAAGAATTTATTTTTTGTTCTTTATCAATAATCACACGGCAAAAGCCTTTACTATCTCTGCGCTCCCCGAAATCAATACGTTCAAGAGAACCAGCGTAAATGATGGGAGGTTTGCCAGAAGCATTGAGATTCTGATGATTATGCAAATGTCCCAATGCAACATAATCAAACTGCGGCAATGCCAATTGCGAAGGCAAAAAGACAGGATCGGTTCCATATACAGCGCACTTTTCAGAACCAGAAAAAACACCCGTGCTTACCGAAAGATGAGCAGCTAACACGGCGGGAATTGTTTCATCGAGTTGTTGGGCAAAAGCACCAATAATTTCGCCAACCTTTTCAGCAATATAAGCAGCTATTTCGTTATTGCTCTTAAAGCGATGCAATGCGCTCGTTATCACATGGTTGCGCGTCGGCCATGGAATACCAACAATCTGCACAGGCCCACTTTTTGTTGGTAATACAACAAGATCTGGTTTTGAGAAAACATAAAACCCATCAAGCGGTAAATACGCAAACACATCAAGCGCATGTGCTTTACCAAAGCTTAATGGATGATCGTGATTACCAACAACAATAACAACCGGAATATGCGCGGCATGAAGTTTTAATAAAATTTGAGCAAGAAGCTTTTGCTGCGTAGGTGTAGGCTGTGCCGTTTTATAGGCATCTCCACAAAAAAGAAAAAAATCGACCTGTTCTTGGATCGCCTGATCAACAACACATTCAAGATTTTTGGCAAAATCCAACAACCGTGTATGAATACCGGTTGTTGGATCAACCTTGCCATAATTCTCAACGCCAAAATGTATATCCGCGGTGTGAAAAAATTTCATTAAAGATCCAGTTTGTGATCTTTATCTACTTTGACAGCGCCACTGAAATGAGCTGCTTTTTGATTCGTCTCACAACAACACGTTGCTTCTTTTTCAGAAGATATCATTGGGGTGTGATCAGTATACCCAACCTTATTTACTTGCTTTTCACGAGCAATAGCAAGCGTATGATCAGGAACATCTTGATTGATTGTTGATCCAGCAGCAACGTAAGAACCCTTGCCAATCGTAACCGGTGCGACAAGCGTAATATTGCCGCCAACAAATGAATTATCATTAATTACTGTTTTATTACGTTTAGTTCCATCAAAATTGCACGTTATGGTACCAGCCCCTATCTTAACATTGGCCCCAATGGTGGTATCACTAACATAACAAAGGTGTCGGGTCATAGAATTAAGTCCAACCGTGGTATCTTTCATTTCAATAAAATTACCGATTTCTGCATTGTTACTTACCACAACATTATTATGCAATCGAGCGAATGGCCCAACATGAACATTACTGCCAACCGTACTGCTTTGTACAACCGTATGTGAATGAATCATAGTAGAATCGCCAATCGTCGCATTATCAATAATGGTAAATGCTCCAATAAAACACTCTTCCCCTATTTTTGTATTCCCCAACAAATGCACCCCCGTTCCTATGAATGATCCAGGGCCAATGTCAACATGCATATCAATGTGAATACTCTGGGCGAGTTCAAAGCGAACCCCTTTGGACATCCAATATTTGATAAATTCAGAACGCTTAATTTGTTCAACACTCCACAATTCTTGCAGGGTATTAACACCGCGAACATTATCAAATGGCACTGAAATAGCATGCACGATTAAACCAAGATCACATGCCATTTTAATGAGCTCTGGTAAATAGATTTCACCAGTCACCGCACTCTTATCGATTTTGAATAAATATTCATTCAAAAAGGATTGTTTCATCACATAAATGCCCGCATTGATACGATTAATATACCGTTGCTCTTCGGTGCAATCCTTTTCTTCAACAATCTGAAACTTGCCATCTTGTTCCAAAACGCGACCGTAGCCAGTTGGATCAATAACATAGGACGTAAAGAATGTAACAGTCGCATTACGCTTGGCATGTTCATCGAGTAGTTGCTGTATAAGTTCTTTGGTAATGAGTGGCATATCGCCATAGAGAATTAAAATATTATCTTGATCCCACGTCTTGCGAGAACACGCCAATGCATGTCCCGTCCCCAATTGTTGTTCCTGAATAATATGAGAAACATTTTTAATCCCAGCACGCTTAACCTCGTTCAGAACATCATCACTTTGATGCCCTAAAACAAGCGTCATTGGAATAGCCAAATCTTGTAAAACATTAAGTGGATACAAGATCATCGGTTGCCCACAAATTGAAAACAAAAGCTTACTTTTTTTTGTTTTAAATCGAGTCGATTTACCTGCCGCCAAAATAATGGCACGAGTATGAAGGTTGCTCATGTTTTCTCCCTCTGAAAAGTTAAAATTTATCAATTTCATTTTAAAAAAAAGGAAATATGGCCTAATCTTCAACAAAACGTTTTTTTAGCATAAAATATCTATTAATAACAGCCCCCTTATAAAAATCAATTGTTTTAGGTTCTTTAATTTAAGAACGAAGTCAATAAAAAAGCAAGAGTCTGATTGAACGATACATGGAGAGGTGGCTGAGTGGTTGAAAGCGACCGTCTCGAAAGCGGTTATTTCGGCAAAACCGGAATCGTGGGTTCAAATCCCACCCTCTCCACCAGTCTTCGCCCTTCGGGCTACGCCTGGCTATCGCCAGAACCTTGAAATATTGATATAAAGAATAAGATTGATAGTGAAAGCGAAGACTGTCCGGCGTAGTTCCGTTAGGAACGTAGACGGACTGCATCTTAATGAAAAATAAGTTACTTCGCTAAAGCTTCGTATGGCAGGCCAACCAAAAGGAAAAATATAGCGAAGTATACCCTTCGAAACTCCATAGGAACGTAGTAGGGCTATCGCTCTTTCGAGCTTCCACCTACGCAAAAGGCTTCGGTGGACAGGTCGGTTGGCACGGCCAGCCTCTTAATGGCACCGCAACTATACCAAACGGAGTAGTCATGAAAATCCAAGCTTTTATTATACTTATACTTTGTTGTGCAGTTACAACCAATTCCCATGCAATGTCCAGTTCTACTGAGATTAAAAAACAAGTGAACACCCTTGGTACATTACTACAAAAAAAACTTACTGAAACTAATAAAACACTAGAAAAACTTAAATTCCGAGGCAAAGATTATATTGGCAATCCTTGGGATAATGCAGTATGTGCATTATTGTTTGTATTTTCAGATTCAGAGATTAAACCACTCGTAACTAAACTTAGCCAATTAAAAGAAGAATGCAGCAACATATCATTAAAGAATCATCTTGACTCTTTGCTGGCATCAGCCAAAAAAATCGCGTCTCAAGGCTCTGAAGCCTTTGACCTCGACTTTAAAACGTTTCAAGAAATGATCAAAACCTTTATTCAGCAATGCAATGAAATACAGAAAACTATATAATTACAAACACACCGCAATATGATGCATGATAATTAGCTCAACGCACCAGCTCTCTTGATTTTCTTTACCCTAGTGGTATCTTACCAATTCGTTTCGCATATTAATAATAATTTCACATTGAAATTTTAAATATAGCGCGATAATAAATCGGATTGATGGGCACCTTTGCTCTTCATATGTAAAACAATCGACACCTAACAAATCGCTGTGGTATGGTAAAGATATCAAATTCATAAACCAAATTTTGATGTAAGGGGGGATTTCGATGAATATCTCATTAAAGGAAAAGTTTTCTGCAAATTGGAAGGCTGGGCTAACGGTAGGACTTGTTTCACTACCCTTGGCCGTATCATTAGCCGTCGCCTCACACACAACACCATTGGCTGGAGTTATAACAGCAATATGGTCTGGGTTATTTGCATCGCTTTTCGGCGGCAGTAACTACAACGTTATTGGCCCAACGGGAGCTTTGGCTGGTGTTCTGTTTGGCTACGTCAATATTTTTGGCGGTAGTTGTTTACCCATGCTCGCCATTCTCTCCGGCCTTTTTATTTTCATTGCTTATATTTTTATGTTCGAAAAATATCTCACCTTTATCCCTGGAAGCGCCTTGCATGGTTTTATTTTAGGGGTTGCTCTTATTATTATGCTCAATCAAATCGAACCGCTCTTTGGCTTTGCCACACTGGCTAAGCATGCAACTCCCTTTGGAACTCTTCTTGAAGCTCTCCGTAACATTCAACTTATTTCATTACCATCAGTAATGATCTTTCTGGTAACCTACATAGGACTCGTTGTATCGCAGCGGCTCATACCATGGTTGCCCGGCACCATTATACTTACGCCCATCGGCATTGGAGTTGGTTATCTGTGTACACAAGGATTAATTCCCTGGGTTATTCCAACATTGGGTTCTAAATTTCACAACATTCAAGGAGCAGTTTTTCAAATGCCATCCTTCCACTTCAAAATTGCTTACCTACTCCCTGCCGTATCAATCGCTACCATTTCAATCCTTGAAACAATGATTTCTGCTCGTGTTGCCGACGGGGTTACCAAAACCAAACACAACAAACGCAAAGAAATGTTAGGGCTCAGTCTTGCAAACATAGGCTCTGGACTTGCCGGAGGAATCCCTGCAACGGCAGCACTCGGCAGAACGGCACTGAATATCGTAAGTGGTGGCACAGATAAAATATCAGCAACAATTAGTAGTATTTTCATAGCACTTGCATCACTCTTTTTGTTGTATTATTTCCAATACCTCCCATTAGCAGTTATCGCCGCCATTCTGGTATTTGTAGCAGTGGGCATGCTCGAAGCAGAACATTTTACCCATATGTACAAAAACGATAAAAAGAGCTTTGTTATCTCAATGATCGTTGCTTTCTTAACTGTCTATGAAGATGCTGTCGTTGGCATTTTGTTTGGATCGGTAGTTGCAATGCTTCTGTTGATGCAACGACTATCAACAGGCTATCACGAAATGACCACCGAAAAGCCGGAACCAGTAGCTGGAGAAAAAAAGGCGCACAAAGAAGAAAACACCATGATTTATTCTATCAAAGGAGCACTTGCTTACATCAATACACAAGCACATCTTGCCCGATTTGAAACAATCCCTGCAACATACACCAATGTCGTTTTAAATTTACATGATGTTCACTTCATTGACCTTGATGGAATCGAAACGCTATGCGAGATTATAGAAACACTCACAAGAAAAAAGATTCGTGTTTTTGTAACACACCTCAAGCCTATGGTTGAATCTCTACTTGCTGAAAATCCAACCTTTAAACAACTCCATGAACAGAAACAAGTATACGCAACAGTGCCTCAGGCACTGCAAGCCATAGCAAGTACCCCGGAAGCAAAAACTCCTTAAAGATCCCTGTTGACGTCTATCATTATTCTCGCAAAACTAGGGGAACATTTATCCGCCTTCGCCAGAACACCAAGCGTTCAACGCTCAGGCGGACGGTATAACACTTAGAGAAGGGGCTGAGGTACCATGGAAAAGGACAAAGAGATCAAACAGGAGCGAATTATAGGAATGTTCGTCATTAATGATAAAAATGAAATGCTTGTATGCAAACAAGTCACAGGATCTTTTTTACAACACAATGCATGGCAAGCCCCCTACCTTTCCTACAATGATACTGCAAATTCGGCTATAGCTCGGGCAGAGCAATATCTACAAGACATTGGATTTGACGGAGAATTACACGAAGCATTTACCCTCTATCCAGCTATTCCAACAACACCGTCACAACCATTGCATTGTGAACACATTATTATTGCACTTACCCGTACGGGCAGCCAGGAACCAACTCTTATGTCATGTACATCCAAGTGGATTGCTCTAAAAAAACTCATGTGTGATATTCATGAACAACCAACAAACTATACTCCATGGTTTAAATCAGCATTAGAAGGTGTTACGTTGTTTCTCAAACGTACAACATCACGCGCCATTGACGACCAACAACCGTTTACAAACTAACAAAAGGCTCTTTAATACAAGGAATTAGACAATGACATCTCCACAAAAAACACCTCAAGAAAATACGGTTATGACAAAAAATGGTGTGCTTGTTAAGCCAGCACAACTCGTTCACGTTGCAGAAAAAGAATGGGGCCACGAGGAATGGATAGCCAATACACCTGCCTATTGTGGCAAAAAGCTTGTATTTAAAGCTGGTTATCAATGTTCCATGCACCATCATAAAATTAAAGATGAAACGTTTTACCTGCAATCAGGTAAAGTTTTACTAGAAACAGATTACAAAGAAAAAATTGAGTCTCGCGTGATGACCGCCGGAGACACTGCTCACATAATTCCTGGTATGTGGCATCGCATTACCGCCATCACCAATGCAGAAGTATTTGAATTTTCAACGTTACACATGGAAGATGATTCCTATCGACGCACAACCAGCGGAAAAGTTGATCTTAAAACATTAGGTTTTGAAAAATAACGTGAAACTTCGTAATTATATCTTTATCATCCTCCTGTGCAGCTGCGCAGGAGTGTTTTTTTTCCTCTTGCAACAACGGTGGCTTATTATTCATTGGAATTTAACACCATTTTCAGATGCATTGCTTGCACCAACGACAGGACAATCAACACAACAGAAGACTATTAAAATTTTTTATTGGAACCATGAAAAATGGAATAGTGATGAGGTAAGCATCATCTGGCACGAAGACAATACAACCAACAATCTCCAACACATTATCAAACAATGGCTCATGACATTACAGGACGAACGACTTATTCCACCACATGTCACCCTTGAATCAGTTGCTCTTTCTTCCAGTGGCAATGAAGCATACGTTTCCTTTGACCGAAGTTTTTTGAATCCAGAACAACCAATTATTAATAAATGGCGTATTCTAGATGGTTTTTTTAAAACGTTACTTCACGCACAAATGCACATCCAAACCATCACTTTCTTGGTAAAACAAAAACCAATGGATGATGATCATCTTGACTTTAGTCAGCCAGTTCCCGTCCAAGAGCGATTAATCCATTAACCATAAAGGAATCACGATGAACGATCGTGTGATTCTTGTTAATGAACACGACCACGAAGTTGGCAACGAAGAAAAACTCACTGCACATCAAAAAGGGCTTTTACACCGCGCGTTTTCAATTTTTATCTTCAATACACTAGGCAAGATGCTTATTCATAAGCGAGCCTCAGGCAAATACCATTCGGGTGGGTTGTGGACAAATGCTTGTTGCTCTCACCCAAGACCCGGTGAAACACTTGAGGATGCAGTACATCGGCGATTGAAAGAAGAATTTGGATTTGACTGTCCACTCAAAAAAGTTTTCAGCTTCATCTACAAAGCCCACATACCGCAAGGGAATCTTACTGAACACGAATATGACCACGTGTTCGAGGGAACGTACGATCAGACGCCACAACCGAATCCAGAAGAAATTGAAGATTTTGCATGGATTGCCATGGATGAATTGGTTCAAGATGTAAAGAAGCATCCAGAGAAATATACCTATTGGTTCAAAATTGCATTAAAAGAATATAATAAAAGGAATGTACGTGACTAACTTAGCCTACCTTGAAAACACCTATCTCTTTGAATCAGATGCAATAATCGAGAAGGTCGAACAGTTGGAAGATGGCCGCATTGCAATTCAATTAGATACAACAATTTTTTACCCACAGGGGGGCGGGCAACCATGTGACATTGGAACTATTAACTCAGCTACAACAATCTTTAATGTTACTGATGTTAGAATGGATCCCAATGGGGTTGTGTATCACTTTGGTAATTTTAAGAATGGACAATTCTCAGATGGAGAACGTGTTAAACTTGTAATAGATAAAAATCGAAGAATACAAAATGCAAAAGCTCATTCTGCCGGACATCTTATTGATTGCGGCGTAATTCTTTTAAAGTTCCCACTTCAGGTTACCAAGGGGTACCATTTTGCTGATGGCCCTTACGTTGAATACAAAGGAGAAATAGATACGAGTGAAGAAACTATCAAAAAAATTCAACAAACAATTGAGTCCCTTGTTGCTAAAAATATCGACATCTGTGTTTCCAACCTATCAACCGAACAAGCAAACAAACTCGGCATGAACATACCGCTTGGTAAAACCGCTCGCATGGTTTCATTCAGTGGTTTTGAAGGATGTGGCTGCGGAGGAACTCATGTAAGAAACTCAGCAGAAATCGGAAAAATAATCATTCGGAAAATAAAAACAAAAAAGGGAACTGTAAAAATTTGCTACGAAGTGAGCTAGCAAGGTCATCACCGAAAGAAAACCCTAAAAAGTTCGCTCGCAACATCCTTTTTCATCCATAAACAAAACGTTGTCTCATCATCCCCACCAATGACGGTATCTTTCCAGCCAAGTTTTTTAATCATTAATTCAATCAACGATTGTTCTTTATATAACGACAAAGATTTTTCTTTTCTCATAAGATAATACCCTGGCTTTTTTGATTCACCGACGCCTTCCCAAGAATGTTTCAAGCAAAAAATAATTTTTGTATACGCTTCTTTAAGTTTTTCATATGAATACAAAGATTCTTTATGGGAATACCACACGCGAATGCCATGTTGTGAACCTAATGAACCATTATCAAAAGTATCAATAAGCCACCCACAATTTTCATACTGCGGTATAATATTATTGTTTAAAATTTCACAAATCTGACAATCATTCCAATCTTTCAATACTAATGTTGCACACAACCCTGGTGCCATATGATCAATATGCTTCGGAGCTTGTTTAAAGAGTCGAGTGGTGATGTTTGCATAATATTCAATGAACTGATTAAGAGCCACCTGTTTATTTTCCATTGAATGAAGAACATGCGTCATTAATCCTACCCCAAAGAATACTCCCACAATCATCTTTTTCATAAAATCCCCTCGCTTGAAAGCGTTAAGTTCAACATTAAACACCCCAAAGTCTACCGTTGTTTGACCTGGGGGGTCCAGAAAATATTGTCAATTTTCTGACCGGTGTTAGGATTAATAAAAAGAATAATCATTCGTCAAAAAGGAGACCATATGAAAGCACCACTACGTACAATGCTATCAATGGCGGGTATACTCGTCAGCACCCTGTACGGCAGCAGCGTTTATTTTGGACCTAATGTTAAAATAGTAACAATCTCCAATGATACCCCGCCAGAAAACCAGGTTCAAACACGCAAAAAGCACACAGCTGTACCCATTTTACTCCAAGGGCTTGCGCAATCATGCAACAATCTTGGCACTGTTGTTGTTGCAAACAATCAAAAAGAAAAGCAACAAGGCATCCTCAATATTCTTGGTACCGTTTTTAACACCGCCGCACAACTGAGTACCCCACAAAATAGTCAAACGACACAAATCATTGTTGTTGCCCCACAGCCCAATACACAACAACCATCAAACAACGTTCAGCCACAACCAACACCTGAGCCATTGCCAACTAAGTTAGCATACCTCACCGATCTTCTGATTACAGAACTAAAAGCAACGCCACTTAAAGACCAAAGCCAACTCCCCCCAACGCTTGCCCTTATCAATGGTCTAGATTCTACAGAAAAGAAACTTTCAGCTATTAACCTTTTGCTGTCCTCTCAACAAACCGCCCAACAATATCTTAGTGAATTATTCACCCTCGTTGGTACCTACATCAATGAACATATTCCAGAGTTGATGCTGGCTATCAAGGAGCAGATCACCTCATACATAAGTGGTTTGTCTGAACAGCAACCAAGCGTTAACACCCAAGAAGAAACAAACCACATTAACCAAAGTAATTAATAATATGTTTCCCCTTCCTCAACCCCCTTGTAACCATATGATAAATCCTATGAATCAAACACCTCTCAACGACCCAAAAAATATTTACTTCTATAAAAAAACCGAGCTTGTTCAAGAGCCAAATGAATCGCAACGATCGCTTTGGTTTTTATATAAAAATCCGCTTGGCAAGTTTTTCCGGCGACACTGTATGCGTCACCGATGGTTTGCAAACCTGGTAGCTCGCCACTATAACAGCCCGCGAAGTATTAAACTCATCAAGCCGTTCATCGATAAATATCATATTGTCATGGATGATTTTGAAGTGCCTAAAAAAGGATTTTCCTCATTTAATGATTTCTTCATCCGAAAGCTTAAGCCGGGCAAACGCGTTATCGATCCATCACCAAACAATCTCGCCGCACCAGCAGATAGCAAAATATATGCCATTCCAACATTGACACCTGATTCGATATTTTATGTTAAACAACAACCCTTCAATCTTGAACGCTTTGTTGGCAATGCCACAATGGCAGAATATTTCGATAAAGGCACATTGCTCATGTTCCGGTTGGCTCCCTATGACTACCACCACTTTCATTTTCCCATTGAGTGCACGCCATCACCAGCATCAAACATCACCGGATCCTTGGAATCGGTCAATCCAATTGCCTTTAAGTCGGGAGTACAGCCATTAATTGAGAATGAACGACATGTCATCTTGCTCCAAACATCCGCCCAAAACCTTATTGCTATGATCCTGGTCGGAGCCATGATTGTTGGTAAGATTGTTGAAACCTATACCCCACATGCTCTCTGTAAAAAAGGCGATACCGCTGGATACTTTGCCTTTGGTGGCTCAACAATAGTTCTTTTGTGCAAACAGGGCATGCTCAAAACAAACCCATTATTTCTACAACATTCTTTACAGGGATTTGAAACTGAGGTAAAAATGGGGGAAGTTATTGGTACGTTGGAACAAAAATAGAAGTAGAATATTATGCACATACATCCTTCTCTCATATCATCAGACCTCCTTGACCTCAAGGCAACCATCAAACTCTTAGATCCGCATTGCAAAGGGTATCATCTTGACGTCATGGATGATCATTTTGTCCCTAATCTTACGTGGGGACCTTCTTTTATCAACGCCATCAGGCAGACAACCAACCTCTCTCTCTATGTACATCTTATGGTTGATAACCCTTTCGCATGGCCTGATCGTCTTGAACTCAAACATGAAGACACTATTGTGTTCCATTATGAAGCACTCCCTAATCAACGTGACCAAAAAAAACTTATTGATCACATTCATAGCAAGGGCATATTGGCCGGTATTGCACTCAATCCCAATACCTCGGTCGATTTGATTGCCGATTGTTTACCTTTGATCGATTCTGTTCTTGTTATGTCGGTAGAACCAGGTTTTTCAGGGCAAGCGTTTATTCCCCATGCGCTCAATACCGTCAAACGCCTTGATGGCTTGCGAATAGTACATAAATATCGCTTTTCAATTGCAATGGATGGTGGTATAAATGAACGCACCATCAAGGATATTGCTAACCATAATGTTGATATTGCAGCTGCTGCATCGGCTCTTTTTAGTAAACCCGATCCGATTCAAGCATTAAGAAAACTATATGAATTAATCCAAGGATAAGCCGTGCCTACCGATATCGCACAACCAACCAAACTTCGTATAGGTGTTTTTATGGGTGGACGCTCTATTGAACGCGAAGTATCGTTCAATTCAGGGCGAACTATTTGTGACCACCTTGATACCCAACGGTATATCATCATCCCTCTTTTTCAAACAGAGGCAGGCACGCTGTATGTGTTGCCCAATCATTTCCTGCATCGAGGGAAAATAGCAGACTTTGCCCACCGTCTTAACCACGAAGCCAAAAAAATCACTTGGGACACCCTCAAAAAAACAGTTGATTTCGTGTACTTAGCAGTCCATGGACGATATGCCGAAGATGGAACCATTCAGGGAATGCTTGAGGTTCTTAAAATTCCATACTTGGGTACCAAAGTACTTGGCAGCGCATTGGGCATGGACAAGATTGTACAAAAAGCAGTTATGGCTGGTAACGGCATTGACGTTGCACGCGGTTTTCACCTTACAGCCAATGAAGTAGAAACCATCAAACAAGAACCCCTTGATGACCTTCTCAAAAAACACAACCTTATATTTCCTGTTATCGTCAAGCCAGTACACGAAGGATCAAGCCTCGGCATCTCGGTTATTCATACCCTTGACGAACTGTTACCGGCAATCGTCAAAGCAAGCACTGTTGATACCCGCAGGAAGCAAGCTGTGCTTGTTGAAGAAAAGCTTGAGGGCATGGAATTTGTTTGTGTTTCATTGGAAAAAGTGCGAAACATTGATGGCGTCATACACCGCGAGTGGTTTACGTTTCCTATTACCGAAGTTGTTATTGAGCAAGGAACCAATCTGTTTGATTATGAACAAAAATACATGCCTGGCAAAGCACTTAAGATTACTCCGGCACGTTGTTCATCAGAAGATCAAGACAAAATTGCACAAGCCTGTCTTGCCACAACACGGCTCTTACACTTTTCAACCATTTCACGCATTGATGGATTCTTAACCAAAGACGGACGCGCGGTCATTATTGATCCAAACACCCTTACCGGCATGTCACCATCAACCTTCCTCTTCCACCAAGCCGCTGAAGTTGGCATGAGTCACACCGATCTCATTAACTTTTTAATTGAAAACGAATTGCATTCATACGGTATCTTTTCACAAGACACCACCCAGAACAAGGAGACAACCATGCAAGTAGCCCCCCAACAAAAAATACGCATAGCTGTTCTTTTGGGCGGGGATTCAAATGAACGGGAAATATCACTCGAGTCTGGTCGAAATGTGTGTTATAAG
The DNA here is from genome assembly GCA_964446935.1 of uncultured Pseudomonadota bacterium. Lineage (GTDB taxonomy): Bacteria > Babelota > Babeliae > Babelales > RVW-14 > UASB124. The sequence continues at coordinate 9,463 of CAYUQI010000016.1, read as the reverse complement.
CTTTCACCGCATAAATACGAAGTTGTTCCTGTTTTTGTTAATGACAACATGGAACTCTTTAAAATTTCTCAAAAACTTCTTATTAAAAACGCAACCCGTTCCATTGCACAATTGGTGACTCCAGAAATGCAAATCGGATGGGCAGACCTTCCGTCATTGTGTGACTTTGCATTTCTTGGACTTCATGGAGGCAAGGGCGAGAATGGCTCTGTACAAGGTACCCTTGAAATGTTAGATCTTGCCTACAACGGACCAGGGGTCTTGGCAAGCGCTCTTTGCATGGACAAGTTCAAAACTAATAATTTTTTACGAACACAAGGCTTTGCTGTACCAATCAGCACGCTGGTATGCAAACAAGAATGGCAGGTTCTTACTACTAACGAAAAAGAAGCATATTTGGGCAAGGTTTTAACACAAGCAAATCTTACACCACCATTGATTGTCAAACCTCATGACGATGGTTGCAGCATGATGGTCAGTAAAGCAAAAACGCTGCCCGATCTCTCATCAATACTTGATACATTCTTTGCCAGCGACAAACAGGCTGCTATGCTTGAAGAACTTATTTGTGGTATAGAACTCACCGTCGGTGTCGTTGGCAATGATAAACCGATTGCCTTCCCCCCAAGTATGGCGGTTGCCAAGGGCGGTATTTTATCCATTGAAGAAAAGTTTTTACCAGGAGCTGGTGAAAATCAAACTCCCGCTCCACTACCTGCTAATGTCTTACAACTTGTTCAAAAAACAATGGCTGATGCTTTCGCTGTTGTTGGTTGTGTTGGCTACAGTCGCATTGACTGCTTCTATCAAGATGCAACGCAAAGCCCAACGGGTAAAGAACGCGTTGTTATCTTGGAATTCAACACATTGCCAGCACTCACCCCCGCTACCTGTCTGTTCCACCAAGCAGCAGAAGTTGGCATCAAGCCAATGGATTTGATTGATAAAATTGTTGAGCTTGGCTTTGAACAGTATCGTCAACAACATTTGCAAGAAAACAAAGAGTTCAAGGTTGCACAGGAAAAAGACGACGAATCAAAGAATTCATCAAAGGCATCTGCGCAATCAACCATCATGCAAGCATCAGAAGTTGATAAGGATCAAACACTAAGTTTGTTTTGATCACAAACTTAGCCACTGCATGCCACAGGCAAGATCACTCACCTGATCTGGGATAAGAGGTGCAAGCACTTTTTTCATATCATATCCATCTTCATATGAGATGTTATCAGCAATCTTACAAACAATATTGTGCATTCGATCCTTGAATGGCTGCGAAACCTCTTTTGCAAAAAATGCTAACAATTTGACATGCGCTAACCTTTTTATAATGTTAATAAACTTTACTACAGATGTTTCACATGAGTTATCAATCCAAGAACAAACAACGCGAAATTTATTGTTGTACGTCGATGGTCCACATACAACAAATATAGGCCTCTTGCTTCCCTTAATACATTCGATAGTCACTTGTTCAGTCCTAATCTCTTCCCACAATACTTTGCACCACTGTAAAAAGGTGTGCTCCTTTTCTAGCTGTTTAATAGTCTTTTTTGATACCACCCCAGACTTACATTCAATCGCATAATCATTAGTGATAAGATCTAACTCCGTATCTTTCAGCGTTTTCCCTACTCCATCAATGCACACGGTTGCATTCTTTTTATTCACAATATTCATCTGCAAATGAAACCCAACAACAGGGCTTGTTTCATTGACCGCAATGCCAGACGCTAATTCAAACATATGCGCATCATCATGATAGTTCCAAAGATTATCAAACCCAGGCTTTCCATCAAACAGTTCAAGGGACCTCTCTTTGATACTCAAATCATCATATTTTGGTTCAGCGGCATAGCTCGATACCGCAAAAAGCATTGCGGATACACATACCGAAACAAATGTTATATAAACTTGTCGACATAAGCTGCAACAACGATTGTTACCATAAATATTGTTCATTAAACACCCTCCTCGTTAATCAACCCAGAGTACCTTTGCATGGCCACTCATTTTTTAAAGATTTGCCTCTGCTGATACATATTTCAATGGAAGTGTACGCAACCCCCTTACCACTCAGCAAGTATTAAGAATTTATGGCTCAATTGTAGCATTTTGACGAGTTAATCAATATCTGATACCATGTATTCACTATGATAGGTGCACGAAATATTACGTTGGCCTTTGGACAACAGGCCATCTTTACTAATCAAACATTTTCTATTCTTCCTCATCAAAAAATAGGCCTCGTTGGACGCAATGGTGCGGGGAAATCTACCCTTTTAAAAATTATTGCCGGCTTACAAAACCTTGATGAAGGAAGCATTACCATCGATAAAGGCAGAACGGTTGCTTACCTTCCACAAGAATTGGTTGTTGAATCAACCAAGATGGTCTTCGACGAAGCACTTGATACGTTTCGTACACTCGTTGAGCAACGGGCTGAATTACAAAAACTCGAAGCTCAATTGAACAATGCCGATCATGAAATCACCGAACACTATGCTCAATTAATTTCTCATTTTTCAGAATCAGACTACAATACGGCTCAATTAGAAACCAAACGCGTACTCCAAGGGCTTGGTTTCAAAGAAAAGATGCTCAACCAACCCGTCTCTCAATTAAGTTTGGGGTGGCAAATGCGTCTTATTCTTGCCAAACTCCTGTTGCAAAAAGCTGATTTTTATCTGTTTGACGAACCAACTAACCACTTGGATATCGTTGCTAAAGATTGGTTTTTGGACTTTCTTAATGCTTCAGATTGTGGCTTTTTACTCGTATCACACGATCGTTTTTTCCTCGACCATGCCTGTGAACAAATTCTTGAAATGGAAAATGGTAAAGTAACGTTTTATCGTGGAAACTACACCTCGTATCTAGAACAAAAAGAAAAAGCTATCGAATTAATTCAAAAAGCCTACGAAGAACAACAACGCGAAATACGAAGAAAAACGGAAACGATTGACCGCTTCCGAGCCAAGGCATCCAAAGCAACCATGGCTCAAGCAATGATCAAACAACTTGAAAAAATGGAGCTCATTGAGCTTCCTCAAACGTTCAAAGTCATCAGCATCGTTTTGCCATCCATCACACAACCAGGCAAGATTGTCTTAACAGCTGAAAAACTTTCAAAAACATTTGATCACAATACCATTTTCAAAAACGCATCACTTGAAATTGTCAGAGGTGAAAAGGTTGCTCTTGTTGCTGCTAACGGCACAGGAAAATCAACATTGTTTAATCTACTCAGTGGCAAATATGCTATTGAAACTGGTTCAATAAAAATGGGCCACAATGTTACAATGGCGCTCTTTGAGCAAGATCAAAATAAATCCCTCAACCCAAACAACACCATTTTGCAAGAGATTGAGGAGGCTTGCCCTGACAGCCAACGACGCAGCATGGCACGTACCTTGCTTGGATCATTTTTGTTTCCCGGTGATGATGTATATAAACGCATTAGCGTTTTGAGTGGTGGTGAAAAAAACCGTGTTGCCATGGTCAAAGTATTGCTCACGCATGCCAATCTATTGCTTCTTGACGAACCAACCAACCACCTTGATATTCAATCCAAAGAAATTTTATTAAAAGCTCTTCAAGAATTTAAAGGCACGCTATTGTTTGTTTCTCACGATCGTGATTTCCTTGATAAACTTGCAACTCGTATTCTTGAACTAACACCTGAGGGGGTATTCAATTACCCTGGCAATTATGAATCATACCTGTATCAAAAAAAGCATCAACAAACAGCACCAGCAATCCAACAACAACAATCAAACAAACAACAACCAAAGGTTGAAGGATCATCATCGGCGCCAAGCAGCGGCAGGGACGCTTATGAACGCAAAAAGAGAATAGCTAGCCTTGAACGTACCATTGGTAAGTTGGACGAGAAAATAGCAACACTGTACGCACAGCTTGGTACCCTTGAATGGGGTTCTCCAGAACACCAGCAGGCCGAAGCCCAACTGCAAGCCGCCAAACAACAACGAGACACTGCAACAAAGGAATGGGAAAAACTTATCGGATAAACCAACAAAAACCTTCAATTTCTCATTCCCTTTACAAATACAATCAGGAAAATTAAAATCAAAAAAGAGTAGTTTTATTCTATTTCCCATTGTGGAGAAAGGAAACCATATGAAAATTATTTATTGGCTTGCAGCATTGTTTTCTTCAATTGGCGCAATCAACTGGGGACTTGTTACTTTCTTTAATTTTGATTTAGTCAAATATATTGACAGCCTTGCAGGGGTAGCCGGTCTTGATAAAATTATTTATGGGATCGTTGCGCTGGCTGGTGTTTATACATTGGTTTCATTATTCATTTTCAAAAGCTAAAAAGATCATACTTTAAAGGGGCGTGCAAATTTGCACGCCCCTTTTCTATTCTCCCGAATGCAATCGTTCTTTTAACTTTTTCCAATATTCAAGACGTTTAGCAATCTCTTTTTCAAACCCAAATTGACCTGGTTGATAATAGACCGGCTCTCCCATTCCATCAGGGAAAAATGTCTGTCCAGAATAATGCTCTGGCGTTTGATGATCATAAGCATACCCAGCACCATACCCAAAATTTTTCATCATTTTGGTTGGCGCATTGCAAATGTGCAACGGTACCGGTTCATTTGGTTTTTCACGTACATCATGCTTTGCTTGGCTCATGGCCACATAGAGACTGTTTGATTTGGGGGCAGTTGCCAGATATACCACTGCCTGAGCTAATGCAACATCACCTTCAGGAAATCCCAAAAAATCCACAGTATCCTTCGCCGCCAACGTTTGCACCAAAGCCTGAGGATCAGCAAGCCCAATATCCTCTGAGGCAAAACGAACAAGTCTGCGAGCAATATACAAAGGATCAGCCCCTCCCTCAATCATTCGTGCAAGCCAGTAAAGACTTGCTTGAGGATCAGAACCACGCATTGATTTATGTAGCGCCGAAATTAAATTATAAAATTCTTCGCCCTTTTTATCATAGGCAATGCGACGAGAACTTATAGACTCCTTAACCACCTGCAACGTTAGCAGTCGCTGACCTTTTTCATTTGGTTGTGTTGTTTGCGCAGCAATCTCAAGGGTATTGAGTACAACCCTAGCATCGCCATTTGCATAATTTATCAACAGATCACGAGCCTCAGATTCCAACACAACATGCCGTTCTTTAAGCTGATCATGCTCAAGAGCTCGTTCTGCTATATGCTCAAGATGTTCTTGTTCCAATTGCTGTAATCGATAGACAGCACAACGACTCAACAATGCTGAATTGATTTCAAATGAAGGATTTTCAGTTGTTGCACCAATCAAAAGAATAAAACCCTTTTCAATAGGACGCAAAAATGCATCCTGCTGTGCTTTGTTAAAACGATGAATCTCATCAACAAACAGAATGGTATTTTTACCACCATAACGCAAACTTTTTTCTGCCTGTTCAATAATTGCTTTCACCTCTTTAATACCATTAAATGCTGCATTAAACGCAACAAAATCGCGTTTGGTAACATGAGCAATAACATGCGCTATAGTTGTCTTGCCACTTCCAGGCGGCCCCCAAAAAATACAACTTCCAAAGGTATCATTCTCGATTGCCTGTCGGAATAATTTCCCTTTGGCCAAGAGATGTTCTTGTCCAACAATGTCACCAAGCGTCTGTGGACGCATTCGCTCTGCAAATGGTACCTTGTGATTATTAAAAAAAGAGAGCTGCTCTGTCATGATCTAGCCTGATAAAATTTCTTCCAACCCCATTAATTCAACCAACACAATTGTAGCTTTTTTTTGTTTTTTTAATAAAAAACACCCAATAATTGTTCATTTTCTACATTATTTGATAAAAACAATGGCCGGCGTATGATTACTAATAGAAATAATTACTTATGGATAATTGGGGGTTTAATCGTGTTCAAAAAATTTTTCGGTGTCTTTATAATAGTTTTAATACATACATCAACACAATCTTTCGCAGCACTTCAACAACCAACACTTCAACAACAAGTAGCATCGTTGCAAAAAAGCCTAGCATCTATTGCTTCTGATTTTTCACACTTCTGCCAATATACCCCACGAGATACTCCGCTTAAATCACATCTATTCAGATATGAATTTTGTCCATCAAAAATTAAAACCTATTTGCAAGAGCAACAGGAACAACTCAGCTACTACGGCCAATTGGTTCTAGCATGCCAACAACACAATATTGCATCACATGAATATTTATGGAACCTTTTTGGGATACAACAAGAACAACCAGGATCGATTGCTCTTGAATTTACTAAGACAATTAAAAAGAAGAAACCAGAAGCCATTACTATTGATGATTTGCCACAGTTAAAGAAACTCATACAAAATATTTTGAAAAAAATAGAACAGAAATTTAATACAAATATTCCCATGCCCCATATTGTATTTACCAACAATCTCAAAGAATCTTCGGGGATTACATTGTTAAACGGCATTCCAAAATTAATTCTAAATTATCAAAATTTTGCCTACTGCTCCAATGATGAAATAGAAAGTTTACTCGCGCATGAATTTGGACATCGACATACCCCAACCCCAACTTTTGGAGACCCTAAACTCCCCTTTGATCTTTTTTTCTCTGCTAAGGATATACAAAATTTAACAAAACAAGAACTGGCTTTTTATTTAAGAAAAAATGAATTATGGGCAGATTGCTTTTCCGTGATAATTACACAAAACGCAAGAGCCCTTGCAACAGGACTCATGAAACAATATAAATCGGTTCCTCTTTTATTTAACTACGAGCTTACTGCCATCAATAAACAAGCCCCGTTATTTGATCGAATCCATCCACCAATACTCGCGCGTGTTGCATATCTCGTCAAAAAGTTCATTCAAAATTAAGCAACCAGAACTTCTTCAACCTGAAAAAACGAAATCGTTCGCTGCTTGTTATGTTCGTCACGTAGCATGAGATCGCCATTGGGCATCACTTGCTGAGCCACACCAACAACTAAAGAACCGTCCTTTTGATGTACCTGAATTTTGGAACCAAGGTACGCTTGTTCTATTTTCCAATGTTTATAAATATGCATATATTGTCCATGTTGCCACTGAACATACCAAGCATTGAGTGTTGCAAGCATGCTTTTATAGAGTGTTCGACGGTCAACTACTGAACCCGTAACTGTCTTGAGACTGGTGGCAATAGAAAATAATGGATCAGCCGGATCGAATTCATTGTTCACATTGATGGCAAAACCAACAATAATACCAATCGGTAACGTTCCCTGCCAAACCAAGTGCATCAACATGCCACCAACTTTTTTATGATTGATAATAAAATCATTAGGCCACTTAAGCGTAGCTCCATACTTTTTAAGTGGATCAAGAATACCTAGTACTATAGCCATATTCAATTGATTGAGACGAATGGGTAAATCTTCAGGTGGAACAGCCGCTAACTGCGGTGGTTTGAGTATAAAAGTGACTATCAGTTGATCCTGATGTACAGCCCATACCCGCCCCTGGCGTCCCTTTGCTTGTGTTAATTCGTCAGCTAAAAAAACAGCCCCGTCGGGAGCTGTGGCAAGATTTTCCTTGGCCCACACCATAGAATCATCAACGCACTGCGCTCGATATACCTTGTTTCCAATGGACATGAAATCCCCCCTAATGAAGACGAACTTTTATATCACGAGCTACTTCCCGTTTAATATCACGTTCTTTAAGTGATTGCTTTTTATCGGCAGATTTCTTGTGTTTGGCTAACCCTAATTCAATTTTCACATAGCCTCTATCATTCAAATAAACCTTGAGAGGAACTAACGTTAACCCCTTACGCGAAATAGAACCAACAAGTTTATTCAGCTCTCTCTTATGAAGTAACAATCTTCGAGGACGACGCGTGGTATCACCCTTGGTGTAGGCATGCGAATATGGGGCAATGTGACAATTGGTTAATACTAAATTTCCCTGATGAATCGTAGCAAAAGCATCATTAATTGAAATCTGCTTATCACGCACCGATTTAACTTCATCACCCTTTAAAACAATACCCGCTTCCATTGTTTCAAGGATTTCGTAATTAAAAAATGCTCGTTTATTTGTTGCGATGATTTTCATATCGATCAACCCGAACCGCAAGGCGATTAAAAAACCGAATAACTACTGGGTAACTCACTAAAGCCGCCACAATACCTATTATGTTACCTCCAACCAAAAATGACCAAATACAAATACTCCCTGAACCAAAAAGCTTTGCCAACGAGATGTGCCAATCAGGATGCCATCCAATCAAGGAATGTACAACCCAGTATCCAAATGCATAATCAAATGAATAAAAAGGAATCATCGTCCATGGGTTATTAATCGAAGTAATAATAAAAAGCGTTGGGAAATGTAAATCAAATACATATTTACTGGCAATCATCAAAAGGCTGTGAACTCCAGGAAAGGGTGAAAACGCTATATACAAACCAAAACAAAATGATCGAGCCAATCGTTGAGGGGTACACCCGGAAACAAGGGCCTTACGAAAAATATCTTTAAACTTTTTCCAATGCATTATAAGCCTTTCCGGACCAGTATATCATACTGGGAGGCCAGGCCAAGTGAGGGGGTATTTGCTAATAATCTGTCCAAATAACCTTTTTTTTGGTACAAATGAACAGAGAACGTTCTGATACTATATAAATGTAATGAGGTAGTACATGAAAAAAATACTCATTGTGCTTATGGCCTGCTATGCAACCATTGTATCCCTTCATGCAAGCCAGCCATATGTGTTTCAACCAGGCTCCTATGTCTTCGGCCCAAATCAAAGAGTAAATATTGCCCAGTTGCAGCAGTTACAACAACCGCAGCAGCAACAGCAGCAACAACCTCCTCAACAGCCGCCATTACAACAATTCAATATGGTTCCGCAACCAGAGTCAACTCATACCCCTCTTATGTCATCGGGTAATCCAGAAACACTTGGTCGCATCAAGATACAAGGAGAGTGCGACACTGTTCCTTCTTTTAGAATTCTGTTTGATGGCAAAACAATTATGAATAACAAAGAAGGTATTTTCTCATTTCCTATTGAGGAAAAAAACATTCATAAATTCTCCTTAGTAATCTGCAAAAAAATTAAACAAGAGTTTGATAAAAACAACACCTTAAAAGGCATTGATGTTATTCCTGATAAAAATTATCGCTATTTTACGTTCAAAAAAAATCCTTGGGGCGGTGAATGGTTTCAACATGAAAAAACGCTTAATAAAAAGAACTTTCAAATTCCAGAGCACTGTGCCGTCGCGCTTATTGATCCAAAATATGTGGAACGCATTGAAGAATGGAACATTCAAACATCACCAAACGTTTTAAAACTCCCACTGATTGTGCTTAAACAAACAGCATCGAAAAACACACTCAATCGTTTGGCAGCCAAATCACTGCTTTATTCACTCGAAACAACTGTTTTTCATGAACCAATAAAAGAAGAAATTAAGATCGCGCC
>CAYUQI010000015.1:27420-32293 GCA_964446935.1 uncultured Pseudomonadota bacterium | reverse complement strand
CTCAAAGATGGCTATCTAACATTTGATGAAGCTGGATCTCTTGAGTTAGAACCAGGGTCCCATCTCTATCAAGACAACATGACCCACATTCACCGTGGTCGCTATCGCACACACCGATTACGATGTCATGGAATCCGTCCATACAGACTCGAAGATGGTGACTATTTATATGCATTACAAGGGGCAACTGCAGAACCGATCTATTGTGTTTCTGGAACATCTACCGTGGGTGGGGCCGGTGAAATAAGTGGCACAATAACGTTAGCCAATCCGTTAGTTACCCTACACTCAGCATTACTTTCGTCTTACTCCAATAACATAGCTCTTAATGGCGGTAAAATAATCCTTGATGCAAATACCAACTTCATTACTGACAAACGAATGACTGGGTCTGGAACAGTGGAAATGGGTGGCGCACGACTCATTTTTGGTTCATCTGATTTTAGTTTCACAAATACACGATACTGGAATGCCACAGATCCAAGTAGCATGGTCTTGAATGGCTCACGAAGATTATTTGCTCAATGGACATTTAATGGAGACATGCATATCAATGGCAATGGCAATATGCTTGATCTTTCCAGTGGATCTACAATTCTTATCAGGCCAAATTCACGGTTGACACTCGAAAATATTATCTTGTATGGCATTGGTAAAGGATTTGGCAATATTGAATTCATGAGTGATACATCGACATTGAGACTCACCAATGCATATGTCATGTTAGACAATAACATCTCAACAACAATTGGTGGTATCTATATCAATGGTCCTACCGTTGTTGGAATGAAGAACTACAACTGGACATTGGATAACAATGCATCAATGACCATTAACGGCGTAACATTGTGGGAAGATCCACTTGATCAATCGACACATGGCAAATTCACCTTTGGTTCTGGCTCATTGAGTAAATACTTATCTCTTGTTTCAAACGGCACAATTAAAGTTGCTGAACCGGGAGGTGGAGAATCACAAGATGTTACAACTATGATTTCAGCCCTCAGTAAACAGCTCTCTTATTTAGATCATGGACCAGCCAACGTTCACTTTGCTACGGATTCAACATACACACTAACGTATGATCTTAATCTAGCGAATGGACACATCCTCCAGATGGGTGGCAATGTAACGGTTGATGGCAATGGACATACTATTAATCTTGCTAAATTAAGTGCGAATCAGATCGTTGTTGATGATAATGCTTCTGTTCTGTTAACCAATGTAAAGGTTGCAAATTTCTCCGAGAATTCATTCAATATTGGCAATAACGCACATGTGGTATTTGGGGATAATGCTATTGTTGAACTCGACCCACCGGAACAATTAAGCCAAACGTGGACATTCTCTGGCCAATCATGGTTAGTTGGTGTTGGTAATGAACTTCAACTGCTTTCTGGCGGGAATATTGTTGTTACGCCGGGAGGACACCTGACAATGTATGACCTGCGAGTTACGGGTCTTTGCACAAACAATATTCGTTGTCAGGGGGACTCGGCATCGTTGAGCTTCAGAAAAGCTGACCTTATTCTTTCATCTGATTACAGCTTTACCTCTGGCAAGATCCGATTTGAAGAAGATGTGACGCTATCTGGTACGAATGTTTTCAGATATCAGCCAACACACATTGATTCAGGAATTAATTCGTATGCAAGTTTGTTCATTGAACCTGGATTAACATTTGAGTATGCACCAGCTACTAATAATCGTGATCTGCTTGGCATGGAAGATAATACATCGTGGCTGTATTTGAATGGTTGTACCTTACGATCATCAACAACGGGTATGCGGTTGACCAAAGGAACTTTGTTTGTTGAATCAACAAACTATTTCAGAAACGATGGGGCAATAAGTGCTTCCCAAGGTATCTGCTTAGGTAATGACAATTCAAGTAACGATCTTGCGGTTAATATCCTTCCAGGCGGAAGCATCAATGTTCTGTCCGGTAGATTGGTGCATGCTAACGTAAATTAAAAAAGGGGGCAAAGCCTCATATACGTAGGAGAGTAGATGATGAAAATATCTGTTGCGCTGAGCGCGATAGTCATTGTGTTGCAAACATGCAGTGCCGGTATAAATTTTGGTAGTGAAACGTCTACTATTGCTATTGCTAGTGGGGCGGGGCTTGTTTTAAGTCAACCAATTCAATCGTGTTCTGGTACCATTAAGAAACAAACTGGTGCTACGCTGAGTGGGCAAAACATTGGTTTTGATGAGGGGTATTACAGAGAGGGTGATAATAGGTTGTTACTTAAAGGTACGTTGCAACCCAACCTTAATAGCATCTCATTGAATGGTAATAAACTATTTCACGGGGTCTATGGTCAACTGGCTCCCTCACTTACTATTCACGGTTTGGGTAACAGACTTTCTGGGCAACCCATCTTTCTTGACAACAATTCGATACAATTAGATCATTCAGGAAGCGAATTAAATGTAGCGGTTCAATCAAATTTAAATACGAACATTGCACTTAATGGCGGCAGAATATCCGTAAGTAGCGACTTAGGGTTTATGGATAACAGAAATTTTACCGGCTCTGGAACGGTTGATCTTTGTGGACATGCCTTGAGCTTTGGGGGGGCAAGTTTAAATTTAACACATACGATTAATTGGAGAAATGCAGCTGATATCAATCTTACTCAACGAACGAGTTTATCAGGGGTGTGGAATTTTAATACCGATAATACTGTTTTAAATGGACATGGAAATGTATTGGATCTTTCGGCAGGGGGTACTCTGTACATTCGAAGTGGTACAAATGCAGAATTTACTGATGTAGTAATTAAGGGTCTCGGCATCAATAAGGGGTGGATAGATTTTGAGGATGCTACGGGGAAAATTTATATGTCCAACGTTTTCCTTGAATTTGATAATAGATTTAGGATTTCAAAGGGTAGCTATTATGTTGAGGGCCCTACAACATTTATCTTAAAAGATAACATCGTGTCATTTGATCAACGAGGAACGCTGAGTGTTGATGGGGTTACACTGTGGAAAGACTTTGCAATTTATAATGGTACTTCAAATAAAGGGGATCTTACCTTTGCCAGTTTGATGAATAATAGGGCTCTGATCGATGATGGTACAATTAGCACCGTTGGCGATAACGAATTAATACGTTACAACAGCAATACACTTCTTTATTTAGATCGCACCGATAGCAACGCCAAGTTGTTTCTGACCAAGAACAACAGCAATGCACTTGTAACACTCAATAGAACAGTACGAACAAATAGCAACGCTTTTGCCCGTAGTATACGAAATAATAGTAATGCCTTACTCTACGGTGATAGAGTCAATAGCAATGCAATACGCAATCTGACAAATCAAGCCCGATACAACAGCAATACACTTTTATACTTTGATCGCATTGACAGTAATGCCAAATTATTCTTTGCACGAAACAATAGCAATGCGCTTGTAACACTCAATAGGACAGTACGAACAAATAGTAACGCTTTTGCCCGTAGTATACGAAATAATAGCAACGCCTTACTCTACGGTGATAGAGTCAATAGCAATGCAATACGCAATCTGACAAATCAAGCCCGATACAACAGCAATACACTTTTATACTTTGATCGCATTGACAGTAATGCCAAATTATTCTTTGCACGAAACAATAGCAATGCCCTTGTAACACTCAATAGAACAGTACGAACAAATAGCAACGCTTTTGCCCGTGGTATACGAAATAATAGTAATGCAATAAAAAAACTCGGTGTATTAATAAGTGATTTGGATGAAGATTTAAACACATTAAGTATCACTGTTCGGACAAATAGTAATGCATTTGCACGAGGAATACGAAACAACAGCAATGCGTTACTTTTTGGCAGAAGAGCCAACAGTAATGCTTTGTTATATCTGGATAGAATTGATAGCAATGCCAAGTTATTTTTTGCAAGAAACAATAGCCGTGCATTGTTAGCTTTGAATCGATTTAATAGTAATGCGTTGTTGTATGGAGATAGGGTTAATAGTAATGCAATACGCAGTTTGACGAATCAGACAAGAAACAATAGCAACACGCTCCTGTACCTCGATCGCACCGACAGTAATGCCAAGCTCTTTCTCACCAAGAACAACAGCAACGCCATTCTTGCTATGAATACCAATCTCTCTAACAAAATCCGCTACAACAGCAATACACTCTTGTATCTTGATAGAATCGACAGTAATGCAAAATTGTTCCTGACAGCAAACAACAGCAACGCCTTGTTGTCACTTAATAGATTTAATAGCAATGCATTACTGTATTGGATAGACAATAACAGCGAAGCCTTATTAACATTAGCCCGTTACAACAGCAATGCATTGTTATTCCATACGAAGAACAACAGCAATACACTTCTTTACTTAGATCGTACCGATAGTAACGCTAAGCTCTTCTTAACTAGAAACAACAGCAATGCTATCCTTGCCAACAACACAGAGCTTTCTAACCAAATCCGCTACAATAGCAATACACTCCTCTACTTAGACCGCATCGACAGTAATGCAAAATTGTTCCTGACAACAAACAACAGTAATGCACTCACAGCTCTCAATAGGTTTAATAGTAATACGTTATTGTATTGGATCGATAATAACAGCGAAGCATTACTAACTGCTGCTCGTTACAACAGCAATGCACTGTTATTCCATACGAAGAACAACAGCAATACACTCCTCTACTTAGACCGCATCGACAGTAATGCAAAATTGTTCCTGACAACAAACAACAGTAATGCACTCACAGCTCTCAATAGGTTTAATAGTAATACGTTATTGTATTGGATCGATAATAACAGCGAAGCATTACTAACTGCTGCTCGTTACAACAGCAATGCATTGTTATTCCATACGAAGAACAACAGCAATACACTTC
>CAYUQI010000015.1:12667-27320 GCA_964446935.1 uncultured Pseudomonadota bacterium | reverse complement strand
ATTGGATCGATAATAACAGCGAAGCATTACTAACTGCTGCTCGTTACAACAGCAACGCTCTTCTTTTCCATACAAAAAACAATAGCAACGCTCTTCTTTTCCTCGATCGTACCGACAGTAACGCAAAACTGTTCTTGACTACAAACAACAGCAATGCACTGCTATATAGCAACAGAATAAACAGTAACGCAATAATCTTAGTCGACAGGATGTCAACAGCATCTAAAGTATTTACAGGTTTTGCTGCATGGGACGGATCAGGAACATATTACGATGACACAACATTAGGTAGTTTCACCTTGCTCAAAGGCGGATCTGGCTACATTAAAAATCTTCCAGTTTCCTGGACGGCGCCACAAACAATCTCTGGCATGACGGCAGGAAACATGTATTACATCTATATTGATGCTAACGGAACCATCGGTACAGCAACAAGCTTCTCGTTACCTTTATTCACTGATTATATTCTCCTTTTCCAATGCTTAAGAGACGCTGCCTCACCGACAAATAATCAAATTACCGTTAAAGAAAATCACCCTTACCAAATACCTGCCAACACATCAGTTTGTCTTCATAACCTTATTGGCCCTGTCATTGAAAATAATAATTTAGGAGCTGTTATTATTCAAAGCGGGGCAACTGGAATTGCAATTGCCGGCCAAGATGTTATGGCTGACCATGGTTTACAAACAACAATTCCAGACAGTTCTGGAGCTCCTGTTGCATTTAATATCATGTATACAATAGCAGGTGCGCAATGGGCTCGAAATGGCTCAGCAACAACGGCATTCTCAGGCCTTTATAATAATTCCGGAACTCCAACAGCACTCGGTGGAACAAAATATGGCGTGTATCGCTTATATGTATCCAAAAACGATCTTAACTCTGCAACACCGCACTATTTTGCAGTCATGGATACACAACAATATGATACTCTAGGCGATGCCAATAATGCTATAACAAGCAACACCCCTGCACGCGCAACCAATGAACTTGCTCGACTTGAAATTGCTCAGCTTGGTTACATTGTGTATGAAAAATCGTCCGAATCAATTGTGAATGTTGTTGTCGCTAAAGACACACTTAAACAATCATATTCTACAGCCGCAGTTACCATTGAAGCTGAACAGCTGCGAACCTTTAGCAATGCACTTTCATATCTAACAACCAATAACAGTAACACCTTGTTATATCTCGATCGAACAGACAGTAATGCAAAATTGTTCCTTACAAAAAACAACAGCAACACCCTATTGTACTTAACAAAAAACAACAGTAATGCATTGCTCTTTGGGGACAAGAATAACAGCAATGCATGGCTCCATTGGACTGCAACCAATACCAATTACCTGGTAGAGTTGGCAAAATATAACAGTACTACACTGATATATTTAAACATGGCAAGTAGTGCAGCCCTTCTATACTTGAACAAAAACGATAGTAATACGATCTTGTATCTCGAGCGCACTGACAGCAATGCCAAACTGTTCTTAACCAAGAACAATAGTAATACATTAAACTTCTTAGCACGTAACAACAGCAACACCTTATTATTCCTAGAACGTAATAATAGTAATGCTTTATTATTTAGCGATAGAAACAACAGCAACACACTCTTGTATATACTACGCACTTTCAGTAACGCAATTCCAGAGATAATCAACAATAGCAATAGCATCGTGTGGCTTGATACCCAACTTCAAACCATTGACCATGGACCAAACAACATCATTGTCAATTCATTAACTTACACAATGTCTTATGATATTTATCTTTCATTAAACCATACAATGTCAGTTCAAACAGATACAGTCATCGATGGGAATGGACATGTGATCAACTTTGCATGCCAATCACCAAACATCTTGCACATAGCAGACGGAATAACCGTCACCTTCAAGAATGTGGTCTTGAAAAACTACATTGATAGTGCGCTACAGCTTGGCACAGGATCAACCATCATCTTCGATAATCAAACGGCTCTTATGCTTGCCCAATCGCAACAAATGCTTCACACCTGGAACTTTGTTGGTAATGGCTGCATCTTCGGATACGGCAACCTGCTCACCATTTACCCATCCAACTCAATTGTTGTGTCACCGCATAGCAGATTGGATATTCACGATACCTCACTCGATGGCCTCTATCTTAATAATATCCGATGTTCCGGCGCAACAGCCACGGTCGCCTTCCAAAACTGCGGCCTATTACTTGATAATGACATAAGTTTTACCACAGGTATTATGGAATTCGGACAGGATAACTACATCCGTGGTACCAATCTGTTCAGCTATGAATCTGAATCAACGCTGACCGTCACTAGTAATTCACGTCTGGTCATGGATGGTATCACATTCCGATATGCACCAAGCACCAACAACCGTAATCTGTTTGTCTTGTTAGACCGTTCAGCTCAATTATTCATCGATGGCATTACATTAGCATCAACCACAACAGGTATGCAGCTGACGCGCGGAACACTGATCGTTGACCATACCAACCAACTAGTTAATGATGGGGCAACGAGCATGTCTGAAGGATTTGTATTTGGGAACCATAATTTCAATGATGATCTTACTATTCAGATTAAACCTGGAGGATCGCTCAACCTTATCTCAGGTACACTTGATTATAAGAACGCTGATGTTAATCTATTACCAGATTAATGTTCTCGTGCGTTGCTAAAAATGGGGGCAGCCATATGGCTGCCCCTTCCTAGCTCCAGCACGAAAAAGCTCTTGTTGCATAAAAAACTAGAGATTATTACATCAAACTATATATCATAGATACTTAAAACTGTTGAAACTACTTTAAGGAGTTGTATGGATATCAACACATTGTTATCGCAAGCCGTCAATACACAGCAAGCATCATGGTACATCATCACACTAGCATTTATCGCCGGAATTCTGGTGAGTTTTACCCCGTGTGTTTACCCTATGATTCCTATCACAGCAGGCATCTTGCAATCACAAGCACAAAGGTCTATGTTACACAATTTTTTTGCAGCGCTTGCCTACATTACTGGCATCGCATTGGTATATGCATTATTAGGGTATCTATCGGCAACGACAGCACTCATTTTTGGTATTTGGTTTTCAAAACCATGGTTCATGATTCTTGTTAGCGCTTTCTTTTTGTATTTAGCAGGATCATTATTTGGGGTGTATGAACTGCATATGCCACGCTTCTTGCAAACACACGCCACGACAAGTAAAAGCGGCTCAATCATGCAATGCTTCATGTTTGGCATCATTTCTGGCACCGTAGCATCACCATGTCTTACTCCAGCCCTTGCGCTCCTCTTGGGCATTGTAGCCAAACAGGCAAATCCCATATTAGGATTCTTTACCCTCTTTAGTTTTTCATTAGGCATGGGTATTTTATTGTTAATTATAGGAACATTTTCAGGAACACTTGCGCTGATGCCACGTGCCGGCGAATGGATGAACATCATTAAATCGCTCTTTGGCTTTATGATTATAGCAACCGTCGTATATTTTCTTAAGCCAATGCTTGGCCATCACATTGTTCTGGGCAGCTATGTTGGCATTGCAGGAACAGCAACGCTCTATTATGTATCAAAAGCAAAAGACAATAAACTTGCCCTGCTTCTTTGTATTGCTTCAATTGCAAGCATGATTATTATGATCAGTAAAATGATAACACAGTGGTAATGTTATAAGTAAATCAAGGGAAAGGAGCCTATCATGAACAAAACATTATTTATGGCATTGAGCATATGCAGTCTCATAAGTTCATCATTATTTGGACTTATCAATCTTGGTGGCGGCGGCGGCAAAGCAGCTGGTGGCTTTTTCAAAAAAATGACCGATTCACTTTTTTGGGGCGGCATTATGGGGTTTATTTTGTTTGGCATGCTGTTCACCATTATTATTTTGCTGGTGATTTTAATCAAACAGCATAAAAAATAAATACTATCTACGCTTTTTGAGGCGTGCATTCTCGAATATCAAACAACGTTGGTTTTTCAGCAAGCCATCTATCTAGGCCTCCTTTTACCAAAGAAACATTGGTATATCCTGCCGCCATCAAAAGTTGATAGGCATCTTTACTGGTTATTCCTCGACGACAATATACAATGATTGGTTTATTTTTTGGCCAAGCGTTTTTAATAACATAATCCAGAAGATTATCGATCGAAACTTTCTCAGTCCCAACAATATGTTTATCACACATATCAGCAGGGGTCACATTGATAACAACAAGCGACAGATCCATTTTTCTCTTAAAACGCTCTGGCGAAATATACTTGTATACAATGTTCTTTTTCTGCTGCGCTTTTTTTTGCAGCACTTTGTTGTGTCTTCTTTTACGACAAGGACACTCACCTTTAATAGATGTACTAAAGATCTGAGCATCAAAAAGTACTGACAACCCAACCAAAGCAACCAGGCAACATACGATTTTTTTCATTACCCCTCCTCAGGTAAAAAAACTTACATCGAACACCTAAAAAAATAGTGTAATAAAAACGAAAGATTGTCAATTAAATAGGGAACCCCCTTCGTTTTTCTCAAAAAGCTGCTACACTAAAACCTCGATGTATAAGCATACTTATGCGCGCAGTGACACGTTGTCATAGTGAAAGGATCACGATGCAATTTCTTAAACGCACCGTCTATTGTGGACAAGTTGCCCAAGCACATGTTGGTAAAGAAATAATACTTAATGGTTGGGTTGCCCGTCAGCGCGACCTTGGTGGCGTTATCTTCGCTGATCTTCGCGATCAAACGGGAATTGTTCAATTGCTTTTTGATCCTAACAAACTTGATCCAAAGACACTTGACACTGCACGAGCCCTGCGATCTGAATATGTTCTTGCCATCAAGGGTACCGTTGCTCAGCGAGCAGGCGCCGTCAACGAAAAAATTGCAACAGGGCAGTATGAGGTTCATGTTACTACCCTACAGATGCTCAATAAATCAAACCCTCTCCCTTTTCAACTTGATGATGAAACAACGGTATCAGATGAAATGCGGCTTAAATACCGCTACATTGATTTACGCCGCACCACCATGCATTCTTATCTCAAACTGCGCCATGATGTTATTCGTACTATGCGTCAGTACCTGTATGAGCAAGGATTTTACGAAATCGAAACACCCATCCTCTCCAAAAGTACTCCTGGGGGTGCCAAAAATTTCTTAGTCCCAAGCCGCCTTCAACCAGGAACCTTTTATGGACTTGTCGAGTCACCACAACTCTATAAACAACTTTTGACCGCTGGCGGATTTGAAAAATACTTCCAAATTGCCCGTTGTTTTAGAGATGAAGCTTTGCGCGCCAACCGACAGCCAGAATTTACCCAATTAGATATGGAAATGGCATTTATCAACGAAACCGATATACAAACGGTATGCGAAGGCTTAATTAGTATCTTGTGGAAAAAATTCTTAGATGTAACACTCAAACTACCTCTAGCACGACACTCATATGACGAGGTATTTTTGCGATTCGGCAGCGACAAACCCGACATGCGCTTTGAGCTCGAAATTAATGACATAACAAAACTGTTTTCAACAATCAATGTCAACTTCATTGATTCAATCATCAAAGACGGCGGCAAGGTCGGGGCTCTTCATGTACAAAATAAACGTTTTTCTCGATCCGAATTGGATCACTGGACGGCTCATGTGACCAAAGAACTGGGAGCTAAAGGATTGCTGTGGATCCGCGCGAAGGAAGACGGCTCTCTCGATTCTCCGTTGGCCAAATTCCTGCCAGCAAACTTTTTCGAACTCGCACAGACGTTTATCCCTAGGCTAACCAAGGCCGACACCTTATTCATCGTTGCGGGTGCGTATGAAGAAGCTTGGACTACGCTTGGCCAACTTCGCCTGGCATTGGGCAAAGCATTGAATTTAATCGATACCAATAAACATGCAATCTTCTGGGTTGTCGATTTCCCTATGTTTGAATTCGATAAAGAAGCAAACAAATGGCAAGCAAAACACCACCAATTTACCTCGCCCCAAGTTGGGTGGGAATCAATGGAGATGAAAGACATCAAAGCACGCGCGTATGACCTTGTAGTCAACGGTGAAGAGCTTGGCGGAGGTTCAATCCGTATTCATTCATCAGACGTTCAACATAAGATATTTGAGCTTGTCGGGATCGACAAACAAAAGGCTGAAGAAAAATTTAAATTTTTGCTTGAAGCACAAAATCTTGGGTACCCACCCGAAGGCGGTATTGCCTTTGGTATCGATCGTCTTATCATGATTTTGAGTGGCACCGATGCTATCCGTAATGTTATCGCGTTTCCTAAAACACAAAATGGTAGCTGCTTGATGATGGGTTCTCCATCCACGGTTGATGAGCAACAGCTCAAAGATTTGCACATCAAAAGCACCTATGAACCTAAAAAAACTGAAAAATAAAATAAGGAGATCAATCAATGGCTATTGTTGTAACGTCCCAAACATTTGACAAAGAAATATTACAATCATCGCAACCAGTCGTCGTCGATGTCTTTGCATCCTGGTGTGGCCCCTGCCGCATGATGGCGCCCGTGTTTGAAGAACTTTCAAAAGAAATGACCGATTATACCTTTGCGAAACTCAATATCGACGAAGAACGAGATCTTGCTATTCAATATAATGTCTCATCTATCCCAACATTTCTGTTTATCAAGGATGGCAAATTGGTTGCTAAAGAAAGTGGGTACATGGGCAAAGATGCTCTCAAAGCGAAGATTGAAACGCATTTAAAGTAAGTATTACGTAAGTTTGCTACGATTAAAAATATATTTTTATAGCCTTACAAAAAGCCAGCAAGTTCTTACAAAAAGAATGCCTGATCAGCTGTCATTTTATAGAAAATATTAAATCTCTATCAAACTGAGCTTTGTAATACGAACAAAATAGTTTTATTTTTTCAGCCAATCGTGAATGCGAATAATTAACAAAATGAATCTCTGTTAGTTCGGAAAGATTTTTTGGATCAAAATTATCAGGAAGCGGGCATTCAGCGCTCATAGCTGCACTGTGTGTTGCTTTTTCGCTTTCAACACCGCATTGAAAACGCCGCCAACCTTTTTCAAAAGGGGGATCCTGCTTAATGAGTTTTATTACTCTCAAATGCGGCAGTTTTGCAATAACAATTCCAAGTGTTGCTTCAAAATTAAAACTATGTGTTGTTACTGTAAGTTCTCTTAACTTAAGAAAATTACTTTCGGTAAGAAATTCAGGAAGCTGCGAAACATAATCACTTTCATCCCATGGTCTTTGCGGCGTACATTTTTTAGCAATCTTATGCACATCAAGCGTCAACGCTTTTATATCACTCCATCTTGTTTTATGAACATTCAAATCTTTTTCCAAATCAGCACAATTCTCATAGGATGTATTTAAAATCAAACTTTTATTATCCATAGCGATAATTGAACGTACACTGGAAAAAATAAGTATTGATGTCAAAAAGAATTTAAACGTTTTCATCTTTACATCCTTTTTTTAAAAATACATCTTTTACGTTCCGCTCTTTTTTGGTGAACACTAACAGATTTTAAATTGTATTTTAGGTAAAAAATAAAATTAAGCAAAGGAATAAACACTTATGATTTTTTGAACAATTTTGCAACCAGAGAATCAGGAGCAACTTCAAGATTAAACCAACGGCCAAACATGCGAGCCGTTAGCACAAAGACAATTGGGCATACGATAAAAACAATCAGATGAATTAAAACGACTTTTATTACCCACACACCAACCATCATGCCCCTTGTTGTTGTGTGATAAACAAACACAAGGTTGTTGCTGGATGCGATGATTGATTATTTGATCTTACCTCAATACCACAATACTTGGTTGGCTTTGAACAGTACAAAAAGCCCTCATGTTCGGCAGAGAGATTTGCAATCTCCCACCCTGCAGCTTCCATTTCTTGTTTATAGAATGCTATTGTTTGCTGCACAGAAAGAGTACCGCTATATTTCATGAAATCAGAAATACGATCGACTTGTTTTTTCGTAGAAATATCTATTGGCTTGAATGAAACAGGAACAGGAACATCAAAGTGTTTTGCTTGGCCAAGCTGTGCTTGAACATGCCGCGCTGTTTGCATAGATTCGGCTTGCTTGCTACAAGCTCCTAGGCTCATCAAAAGCACAATGGCCGAAGCATACACAGCGATATTCATATAATGCACAAATTATTTGGCTTCTGAAGCAGCAGTTGTTTTTTGTTCAGGAGCGACAACAGCAGCCGGAGCCTCTTGGTGTTGCATTCTCTCTTTGATACGAGCAGCTTTACCTTGACGTTCACGAATATAAAAGAGCTTAGCTCGACGAACTTTACCTGTTTTTACCAAACGAATTTGACTAATGATCGGTGCATAGAGAGGAAAAATTCTTTCAATACCAACACCGTTAGCGCCAAGACGGCGAATAGTAAATGTAGTAGCAATACCATTGTTATGCATTGCAATCACATCACCTTGGAATGGTTGGATACGTTCTTTATCACCCTCTTTGACAACAACATCAACTTCAATGGTATCGCCAACTTTGAATGATGGATGTTTCTCTGCTTGAACACCATGGTCAAGAATAGTTTCACGTGTTACGCCGCGCGCTTTCATGATAATCCTCGTCAATTGAAAATCAATCAAATATTAGTGGTTTAAAGTATAAAGTTAAATACCTGGTTTGGCAACAAAAAGCCATAAATTCAAGGCTATTTTAATGTTTTTTATCGATTTTGGGATGTAAGCCAAGCCATCGGTCCAAAATAATCGCCATGGCTGAACGAACTGAAAGGTGGTTATAGGTGGTCAAACCCTGTACCGGGCCTAACATATAATCACATTTCTCCAGTACTTCATCAGCCAACCCCTGCCCCGTCCCAAAGATAAACAGCACTGGTCGCCCATGCTTCCACACCTCGCCCTGACTATAAAAATCAATGCCATTCGCATGTCCATGATGCCGTGCCGAGGTGGCAACAAGCAACGGTTCTTTCCCACCCTCTTGCTCACGAATAGCAGCAAGTACCTCATCAAGACTCAATGCCGGTCTCACTTTATTCACCGCATCAAAGCGACTTCTGTTATAATTTTTACCAACATCAGATCGCCAAAAATTCAAAAACGTCGCAATAATTTCTTGCTGATCTTTGAGGGGATTAACCATAAAAAAATTTTTAATACCATACGTGGCACACGAACGAGCCGTGTCATGTAAATCAATTGAGGTAATAGATGTTGTACCAACTTTACCTTCTTTCAAATTAACTTGTGTATGCATCAAAGCAATATAGTGTGGTGGAATATGTTCAAGTGCCATAGCACACTCCTGTGCCGTTGGCTGAGCAGAAACAAACCAATCAAACCGTTTTTCAATTGTTTTTGCACACGCTTGCTTGCGTCGCCACTCATTAATTGCAGCATGATTACCCGATTGAACGATGTCAGGGATCCGTAACCCTTTCCATTCAACCGGCAGACCATATTCAGGATGATCTAAAAAGGGACCTGAGAATGATTCTTTTTCAACTGACTCCCAAGTACCAATAATGCCTGGATACAATCGTAAAAGGCCCTCAAGAAAAACTTGCGCCGGAACATCGCCACCCATCACTACATAATCACCAATTGAAAGAGCATAGTCAGCAAACACCGACTCAACACGTGCATCAATACCTTCATAACGCGGACAGACAAGAATCAGATGCGGTACTGATGATGACACAGAAGTTTGCTCTGTTGTATTCTGTTTATTCGCAACAAACAACTCAAAAGCCATGTTCCTAAAAACACGTTGGGTTAAGAGCGTCCCTTGCGGTGAAAAAAATATTTTTATTCCAGTGCCCGAATCTTGTTCGCATGCCTGAATAGCACGTTCAATGACCTCGGGTTTGATGATCATTCCGGCTCCAGGACCAGCGGTTGGTTCATCAATCCGTTCTTTAGGCACACAAAAATCAGAAAATCTATACAGTTTTACCGAAATGAAACCCTTTTCAATTGCTCTGCCTATGATGCTGAGTTTGAAAAAGGATTCATGGATCTCCGGAAAAACGCTTATGATTGATATCTTCATAATTTTTATCTTAACAAAAAGGGCTGGCACTTGCCAGCCCAGCTTCTATCATCATTTATCGCAGATTAAATTATTCAAGGATCTCAAGCACTGCGCGCTTATGTTCTTTGGACGCTGCTGCGTGAACAAGTGTTCTGATGGAACGTGCCGTGCGGCCTTCTTTGCCAATAACTTTACCCAAATCTTCAGGGGCAACGCGAAGTTCAATAATGGTTGACTGTTCGCCAGTTATTTCAGAAACCGAAACTTGATCTGGTTTATCTACCAATTTTTTAACAACATATTCAACAAGATCTTTCAGCATGTCACTCTCCCAATGCTTACTTACCTATTATCAACAATATCCGACAATATGATTTTTAGTAACACAAGTGATAAGCAAGTAGAATCCTGCTTATGCCTGAGCCTTCATCAACTTCATGACTGCTGGTGAACACTCAGCACCTTTGGTAACCCATTCTTGAATACGATCCTTATGAAGATGAACCACCTGATGCTTAATAGGATCATAGGTTCCCAAGTCTTCAAGAAATGCACCATCGCGTTTTTTACGAGAATCTACAGCAATAATACGCCAATATGGTCGATTCTTTTTTCCTATTCTACTGAACCGAATCTTAACTGCCATTAGGTCAATCCTTTCTAACAACAAGGTCTAAAACAATGCGAAAGACAAAAAGGACTTGAGCGATATCACTTTAAAAACCGTCTCAACATGCCCGTTTTCTTAAACATTTTAACAAATTGTTTGCTTTGTTCAAATCTTTGTAACAATTGATTAATATCTTGCACAGTTACACCTGCCCCCTGAGCAATACGTTTTTTACGGGAAACGTCTAAAACAGAGGGTACCAGCTTCTCTTTCTTGGTCATAGAGCTAATAATAGCCTTAAATTTCTTCATTTCATGCTGACCTTTTTCAATCATTTCAGGCTGAATATCTTGTGCCCCAGGAAGATAGCGGCTTATTTTCTGGAAGGAACCTATTTTATCAATAAGTCCCATTTGTTCGTAAAAATCCTGTAGGGTAAAATTACCCCCCATCAATCGGTTAGTCATCGATTGCTGGCTTTCAAGGCTTACCTCTTCAGTCGCTTTTTCAAGCAACGTCTGCATGTCCCCCATGCCCAAAATTCTAGTCGTCATTCGCTCAGGGATAAAACTTTCTAAATCCTCTACCTTTTCTCCAATACCCACCCAGGCTATTGGTTTTTTAAGCGCATAACGGAAGGCAAAAGCAGCCCCTCCGCGGGCATCACTATCCATTTTGGAAAGAACAGCCACATCAAAACCAACCGCTTTATCAAACGCGGTGGCCACATGTAACGATTCTTGACCAGTCATTGCATCAAGCACCAAAATTTTGTGTTTCGGAGCTAATTTTTTATTAATCGTTACCAACTCGCTCATCATCTCAGCATCAATATGCAGTCGCCCCGCCGTATCTAGAAATAAATGGTCAAAGTGGTTAGCTTTAAAGTAATCATAGATTTGTTGCGCAGCAGTAATTGGATCAGCTGAAGGGGCTTTATAAAAGCTAACGCCTATTGAGTTTGCCAAAATAGACAACTGTTCTACAGCAGCAGGACGATAAAAGTCTACTGAGCCAAGAAGAATATGTCGTTTTTTACCTCGCTGCTGTGCATGACGCATAACTTCGTGAGCAAGCTTAGCAACAGTGGTTGTTTTACCAGATCCTTGCAATCCCATTACCATAATGACTGAAGGTATTTGAAATGAGAACGAGGTAAGTGCATTACGACCACCCAAAAATTCAAGCAACTTATCATGAACAATTTTAATAAACTGTTGGCCTGGATTGAGATCTTTATGCACATTTTTTCCAATAGCATCCTTTTTGATCTCATCAAGGAAAGCTTCAACAATATCTAAGGGCACATCAGCTTCCAACAATGCCGTGCGAACATCTGATAAGGCTTGATTAATATTTTCTTCGGTAAGTCGCCCCTTGTTATTGAGCCACTTCAGAACGCCAGAAAATTTTTGAGAAAGAAACGTAAACATACACCACCACTAATAAACAACCATGCAAACTTAAACTCAAATTAATCATCGAAGAATTTTATAGAAAAGAAGGGCTTGCCATACGAAGCTTTAGCGAAGTATGGTGCCGGGAGGCGGAGTTGAACCGCCGACACATAGATTTTCAGTCTACTGCTCTACCACCTGAGCTATCCCGGCGCCGGAACGCGAAATGTTCACAAATACCAGAATAGCGTACAATTCAATACGAACCTTGTCAAGAAAAAGGCCGGACATTGTGTCCGGCCTTTTTTCAATCATAAACTATTAGCGAGCTACTCTTAGATTTTCTTCATCCCGCGTAATTTCCAATAATCGCTAACAAGAGAATTGGAACCAGCAAGAACAAGAAGACCATCGCGTTCATCAATAGTAGCCTTAGCCTGTTCAAGTGCCTCATGTAATGACGCACATGCCTTAGCTTTAACATTAAGCTCTTTGGCCATCACCCCAAGATCTTGTGGATCATGAGAAACACAATCTGAAGGCAATTGAACAAAGAAAACTTGACCATTAACCTTCTTGAGTAAATAACGCATAAGCTTGATCGCTTCCATTGCATTGATTGCTTTATTCAAGCCAAGAACAATAGAAAGTCCCTTAAGTGGTTTCTGGTAATGAAGTAAACGAACACCAAGGAAAAGATTGGTAAATGCGTCCAAGTTACTTGAATTATCAAGAAGAATTGATGGATTCTCTTTATCAAGTAATTCAAAGCGATTATGAAGAAGATCAAATTGATCGGTCCAGAATCCCTTTAATGTCTTAATTGGATTGAGTTCAGCATTGCGCTTTGCTTCAAGTGTTGGACGACCACGTTGACCCTTTTGTGTAGCAAGTAAATTACCACGCAAGAAAGGCGAAAATTTACCACGAATATCTTCAACATAAATTTGTGCTATACGTTCGCCAAGTGATGCAATTCTTCCAAACAATTGTTCATAAATATAAGGAAGATTAGCCAATTTTCTGATTGGCATTGCCCATTTAATATTGTGTTCATCACACCACGTCTTCATCTTTTGCAAACGAAGCTTACTTTGTTCGGCTGAAATAAACCATGTGCCTGGCTTTGCAATTTCAAGCAATTCACAAGCAATTTTATCAAGGTCTTGTCCCATTAATCCTTTACTATCATCAGTAACACGAGTAACAGCGGCAATCTTTGGCTTGAGGTATGCAGCAGCATCATATTTACCACCGTAATTAACCTCAATTAATGCAACATCAACTTTTTCAGCATGAAAAAATAAAAGTGATGAGAACATCAAAATTTCATGTGTTGTCGCTTTAATATTATTAGTTTCGGCAACATTGATAACATGACTTACTGTATCAGCAAAACTTTTAGTGGAAATTTGTTCGAAATTAAGGCACATACGTTCAGTGTAATTTAGAATGTGCGTAGAAAAAAGTGTTCCAACCTTAAAGCCTTCTTCTTTTAAAAGTTTGGCCGCAAAGTGGATCGTGGAACTTTTGCCATTGGTACCACCAACAACAACAGTATCAATTTTAGTAGAAATAGAACCAAGCAGGTGGTCAAGTTGTTTAGCACGCTGCAAACTAGCCTCATGATACTCGGCTGGTTTTAAACCATCAAGATAACTTATCACATCGGCGTACGTTTTGCCCTGGCCTAGCCCTGGCTCATGTTTTTTTCGAGTTTCTGTACTTGTAATCATTTCAGTGCCCTTCTTTAATATAATGGTAGTTTACGTAATTAAAATTTCTCACCTCTCCCTAATACATCCCTACCCTGAAGATTACAATGATCTAAGATTACACACTTTCTTACAGATAAAATTTGTGAAATTCGTTTATATATGCAAAAAAAGATTGTATAAAAAAGCAATGTTTCATTAGTCAAAAATTATTACACCAAGTTTACGAGAGCCAGGATAAATTGTCAAACACCTATTAATTGGCAGGTTTGAAACGCGCGCGCCAATCAAATGATTACAAATTGAAACATATTTCGGTCGATGCCTCGTTCCTACTTAATTGAATAGATAACACACATTAGTGCGCACTAAAAGACCAAAAGAGTTGACGACCTATGCTTTTTTTGGCTAGCTCTATACAATTATATAAAAATCATGAACCAAAGGATTTTTAATCATGTCAAATAGAAACTATTCCACAAAGGATATCACGGGTGCATGGGATCTTATACAACGCTCCAGGGCAATAACACTTCTAAGCCATAGCAATCCAGACGCCGATGGAGTCTCAGCCTGTGCTACACTTGAACACATTTTCAAAAAATTTGATAAATCTGTTGAAACCATTTACCCAAGCAAACCAGAAACTGATTATAAACGTCAACCGAGAAACACTTTAATCAATAAACATACTCAACAACCAGACCTTATCATTGTTATTGACACTGCAACCCCACAACGAATGTATTGGTCTCCATCGTTCAATCAAATCCCCATGATCAATATTGATCATCATATTAGTAATATCATTAAAGGCATCTTCAATTTCATTAACCCCCAGTCATCAAGTGCTTGCGAAGAACTTTATTTTCTCCTCAAGCAATGG
>CAYUQI010000015.1:0-12567 GCA_964446935.1 uncultured Pseudomonadota bacterium | reverse complement strand
TCACTCCGTTCACGAAAAACAGATGTCAACAAATTTGCAGCCCAGTTTGGCGGCGGCGGACATCCTAATGCTGCTGGTATTTTGAGTAATAAACCAGTCAAACAGACGGTTGATGAAATTACACAACGTTTGTAAGCTCCAAGTACCGTTGTGCTTCAAGTGCGGCCATACACCCAGCAGCTGATGCCGTAATCGCTTGCTTGTAGCGGTAATCGGCAACATCACCAGCCGCAAAAACACCTTCAATACTTGTTTTTACATGATCTTGTACAACCAGATATCCATGGGTATTAAGTGCTATTTGATCTTTAAACATAGCAGTGTTAGGCGTCAACCCAATGGCAACAAAAACACCCTGTGTTGGTAAAGTCTGTCGTTTTTTATCCCGCTGATTTTCAATAATCACCTGCGTAACATGTTGTCCATCACCACCAATTTCAACAACGGTGGAATTATAAATGATTGAAACTTTATTGTATGACATAATCTTATCTTTGATAGGGTCAGTCGCCGTAAGACGATCCAGTACATGAATTATGGTGACTTTTTTAGCAACATGCATCAGATGTTCTGCTTCAGCAACTGCAGAATTACCACCACCAACAATCACTACTTCCTTACCTTCATAAAAAGGGGCATCACAGGTGGCACACGTCGAAACACCTTTCCCCCAATACTCAGTTTCGCCCTTACAATTAAGTTTTCTTGGTACAGCACCCGTAGCGATAATAACACAATGTGCTTGATACTCTTTATTACCTTGTGTCCATATCCGAAACGGCCGCACTGAACAATCAATTTTAGTAACATTTGTAGCTACCAGCGAACTACCACATGCTTGCGCCTGTTGTCGCATATTAAACATTAAGTCAGGACCCTGTATTGAAATATTGCCTGGCCAATTTTCAACCATTGTCGTTGTCATAAGCTGACCACCCGGTAACGGTCCTTCAAAAATAAGCGGTTCCAGTTTGGCGCGCGCTGCATACATACCAGCTGTAAGTCCTGCAGGACCAGAACCAATAATCACCACTTTATAAATCATCTCAACATCCTCTTTTAGCAAAAAAACTCTCCTTTATAACTCATATTAACAGTGTATAACAAAGCACTATCGAGTAAAGATCAATTCTTTTTCGTTTTTAGGCAAACTGTTGATTTTTCCATGTGCAGGATCTAATGTTGAAAATAGTTGTCGGATGTTTTCCCATATTATTTTTAAGGAGGAGAGTATGTTCAAGAAAAAAAGTTTCTTGAAAGCAAGCATCATCTTGACCTTGCTAAGTGTTACACTACTTGTGTCAAAAATCATAGCACAAGATGATTTCTTTAAAGGATCTGGCGAAGTTCCTGTAGAAAAAATGACTGATGCAGGAGATGCGTATGTCAAAAAAGTGGTCAATGACACAACATTTCCTTGCACTATATCACCAGGAAGCATAGGCAAAGACCCTATTGATATGCTTACCGAAGGCCTTGAAGTTCGTCTTAAAACATTTGCCGGTGGATATCTTGGTGTTGCCAAAGACAAAAAAACTGACAAATGGACCGTCAAGCCAGGATTTGATGCCAAAAGCCCAAAAACGATCTTCACTATTTACAAAGAAGGTTCCAATATTAAGTTATCATCCTTAATAGCAGAGGGAAGATTTCTTGTCGTAGACAAGGCCCTACACGTCAATCTTAATGAAACAGGAACGCTATGGTCACTGGAAGGCAAAAACCTTAGCAATCTTCGATTTAAGGTGGCAGGATCAGAGAATCAATACCTTACCACAAGCGGACGAGCAAATGCCGCAGCGCGACTTGCCACTTTAGCAAAAGATCTTCGAGCTACAATCCCATATATTAAATTCATCATGGCTCAATGGGGCAATCTTAAGAATATCAACACAGATGTTACACCGGTTCTTAATAAAAATATAAAGCCAGGAGCAACGTCAGTAGAATTCTCTGCTTCAACTGTTGGTACAAAGGGTGAAAGCAGCGCTGTCGGTGACAATTGGCCAGAAAAATTATTTAGCGAGAACGGGATTACACGACCTTATTGGGGAACTGAAAAAGGTGTCGCCGGCGTATATCAATGGTGCGGGGGACTCCCAACTCCATTCAGAATCTGGCACAATGAGGCGTTAAAAATCACTGGGGATCCAAAGCAACACCCTGCTTACAAATTAGATCAACAAATTAAAACACTCGTCGCTAACATCCCTGAAGAAGAGTATGCTTCTGTTGAGAATCTCAACACACTTATTGGTTCTTTAAAACTTACCGGGGTAGATAAATGGCCTCAATATACTTCATATGAATATATTTCTTGCGAACCCCTTGCCTTTCCCCCTGTCGAACAACAAGTTGGCATACTCATTAAACCAGGCGCTAGTGAAGAATTCCCTAGTGGCTTGCGCCTCGCATTCGATCCTATCCTTGCGGGATACACCAAAGAAATAATCGACAGAACCTATTCACCTGGCAAAGTATTCGAAATTTCTCCTTTGTATCGACAAGGATATGTATGGTTTGAAGGGCCAATCAGTACCGATGCCACTTTTGTTGTCTCCGTATTAGCTGATAGCAACGGTGATGTTAACATTGCTCTGGCAAATGAAATTGGTCCTAAACCAGAATATGAAATTGTGCTCAATGAAATCGGAACAACCCTGTATAAAAACGGCAAACGCATTCGCGAAGTATGGGCTCAAGATAATTCTTTTGCTCGCGTTCAAGGCGGAAAAATAGAAGACGTCGCCGTTAGTATTAATAAAAATGGAACTATTATTGTAACCATCGGCAAAGTTCCTATTCTTAGCTATACCGATCCCGAACCGATTCCTTTAATTAACCGTCTTGGCGTAGGTACCGGCTTTACCAGCGCTCGATGTCTCGGCTTCCAAATCATCAATAAACCGCTCATCATTGAAAAACCGGGATATTCATATATCACCATACCTTCAGCAGCCACAGGAAGTACTGACGCACCTGCTTGGCTTGATAAACAATTATCACCAGCCAATCAAGGTACCATCTCATTTAATCTTGCTGGACAAGGTACCTGTGTTGTAGATCTGGCTGAAGATCCTCAAATAGGGCAAAAAGGATATAAAATATTTATTGGCCCAGATGGTATCGTCGTTGTCGATAGGGAAACAAAAGAAGAACTCGGCAAATTAGATTCTGACTATAACCCTGACGTTAAAGAAGCAAATATCGGCAAAGCAACAGTGCCTTGCTGGATAAGCTTCGATGAAACAGGCGTTCTTATGCTTGGAATAGGGGAACTTGGCAAAATCGGCAAACCGGTTTTCATGACCAAGACCCTTAAAACTGAAAAAGAAAATAAAATTTGTTTTGTTGGATTTGGCAGCAAAGATGGGAGCGTTACGGTAAGCAATGTAACGCTCTGGCCAAAAGCTCAAATTACCTTTGATCCTAAAAAAGAAAAATCCGTTATCAAAACAATCACCTTTAAAGAATTTGAGGGTGGCCTTATTCTCATAGATCCATATCTCTTCCAACTATCACAACCAGGGAAACAAATAACCCTGAAAGATCTTTTTTCTGGTCGAGAATACACCATTGGACAAGCAACAGCGCCAGGCACGCAATACCTCATGGACATCATCCTCAATGAAAAATCAGATCAATTCGTTGAAATTAAACCATTGTGGGACGTAGAACCACCATCGATAAAAGCCAAACGTAAATCGGCAAATCTCCTTGATGTAACAACCCAACAGTTACAAGAGAAAGTTGCTCCCGGCATGATGGATGCTGCAGCAGCCATGAAACCTCCAATGGGCATGGGAATGGGCATGGGCAGCAGCGCATCTAAACCAGCAGCCGCACCAACTGGTGATGAAAAAACGCAAGGAGGAGACAACGTCAGTGCTGAGATAGGAGCCGCCGCTGGTGGGGTAAGTACTAGCGCAACACAACAACGCGGTACTCCAACGCCATTTAGACAAGCAGGAACAGTGACCCCTGAGCAATTACAAGAAGCAAAATCCAAACTCAAACATGTTAGTCACAATGAAACAGTTCAATCAAATTCACTCCTTAAGGGCGGCTCAATGGCAGCCTCAGGCGTAATGGCCGGAGTTGGCGCAGCAGCAAATATCGCTGGTATGGTTACAGGTATTTGTTCAGCTGGAGAAAAAGCCGATATTGAAGCCTGGGAAAAAGAACGCGACATGAAGATTCCACAAGATCAAATTATGTGGGCAAAAGCCGGCGCCTATGTCCCAACAGCCGTTGAACAAAAAACACAACAAGTTAATCAGGCCATGGAAATTCTCAGCACACTTCAAATACCATCCCAATTAGACCTTTTCATTCAAAACTATAAAAAGATCTTGGAACTCGTTGATAGTTCAATGGTCATCAAAGATCCTAGCGTCCGCAAACAACTTGTTAAAGGCATTATTGATTTTAGAGATAAAGTTAAAAATGCCGAAGGTGACATAACGGCAAACAACGTGAACATCTATGCCGGTACTTTTGATGTTTTGGTAGGTGCTTATTCCACCATTTTCTTGCTTGACCCTTCTAGCGATGAAGAGTCTCGTATGAAAAATGATTTGGCTATTGCTACGAATGACTTCTTCCGTGATATTTTTGTCAGCCCAATCATGAACAACTATGGATTAACATTTGAAAGCAAAGGAACAATATATCATTTGCGCGACAACCAATTAACCACCCCTGGCAAAGGCTTAATTACATTCGAAGCAAAGGGCTACGGAGATATTTTCATTTCTTTAACCAACGATTTAGGTAAAAAGAGTTACATCATTGATTTAGGCGCTCAGGCTAACACCATGGCAACAATCTCTCGTGGTGTCTACGCATCTCCTATACTTGAAGCCGACTATGAACAACCACAATATCGTGACTTAATGCTCGATTCACGAAACTTCAAAGCATATTGGATTGATTTTGACGGCGCAACCATACGAATCGGTGTGGGAAAACCTAATGCCTCCAAAGCTATCATTACCTTTAATGATCCATATCCTGACTTTGCAAAAGATCTCCGCATACCAGGCATTGGTAGCGACGAAGATCCTGTTGCAATTCGCAAGATTGTCGTTAACACAAAATCACTCGATGAAATAGGGGCAGATGAACTTGAAACCATTATGGGTGAAAAGAAAGAACCTGTCGTGGTTCCTGAAGCCCCGTTGGTAATTACACCTGTTCAACAAGTAGTTATCGAGAAGAAAGTTGCTGCCGTAAAACAAGCCAAAAAAGCAAAGAAGGCTCCAAAGAAGGTAAAAGCAAAGAAAAAAGCTGCAGGCAGAAAAGGTAAGGTCGTTAAAGCTCCTCGAACAAAAGTACCTACTCTTAAAAAAACAACCCAAAAAACAGTTAAAAAAGCAGCGCCTAAAACAACATTGACCAAAAAACCTGGTAAAACAGCTCGGCCAGTACGAATTCAACAACAAACAGTAAAGAAAGTAGAAGGTAAAAAGACAGCTGTTAAAAAGGCATCCGCCAAAAAGACCACTGCAAAAAAAGCGATCAAAAAACAAGCATCAAGTGAACCAGAATCTTAAATCGACCAACAGCCATCAAGAAACAAGAGAGGCCGGGCACTCGTGCCCGGCCTCTCTTGTTGTTAATTAAACTCTTTTTACTTTGGATTAATCTCTTGTTCAGATCTGGAGCGTATTCTACGAATAAGATCTGAGGTTGAAATACCCTTGGTATATGGTACTGATCTGAGTATGCCACGACGTTTGGCGGCTCCATAATATTTCTCAAACTTTTCGGCACTATAATCATCACCATGTACCACAATATCTATTTTATGTTGATCAAGCCACTCATCGGTTAGGACAAGCGGAGCATCAAGCAACACCTCATCAACATAACGACACGCAGCAACCTCAACCGCACGTTCTTCCATCGTCAAAATCGGTCTACGTTTATACGCGGTACTAACTTCATCGTTGCAAAGTCCGACAATTAAATACGTACCAAACTGACGAGCTTGCTGAATAAAGGCAATGTGTCCCGCATGGAACAGATCCCCAATCATGTCTACATACACACGAACCTGTTTACCCTGCGATTGTGGTACAACAACCGATGTCTCTGAACTCGAAGGAGCCGCTGTTGGCTCAGAAACAATAGGCGCATCTGAGCAAGCGGCAATGGTATACCATACACACGCAACCAGTGATAAAAAACTTCTTTTTGTCATCATGATTTCTCCTCATTAAAAAGAACAAACTTTTCAATACCCACACATTGTACGAAAAAAAATAATTAAATCAATGAATGTCACAGGCAAGCACCACATGCCTTTTCATTTCTGTAAGACATTATTTTTAATCAAGAAATCGAGCCATTTTGCTTAATTGACAAAAAATTTGAAAAACCATAGCTTTTTTTTCCCAAACAGGTATCATAAAATCCTCTACTGTGTCGTAAAAACAGTAATGTTCCTTGTGGTTGATGAATGTTATACCAACAACCACGGTATATCAAAAATCTTGATAACATTAAATTTATTGGTAGATGGGTTGGTGCATGATTTTTAAGAAACCATTAATATTAATTTTATTGTCAAGCGTACTAGCGTTAAACCTCTATGCAGAAGAAGGGGAGCCAAATCTTAAGCTGATTGAGGAACAAGACGAACCAGAGTCGCAATCAGAAGATACAGACATTATTCATAATGAATCACCCTTTGCTCACATGATCATCAAACAAATCATTATTGAGGGAAATAAGTACGTCAAAAAACAGGCCATCTTACATCGCCTTCCTTATAAAGTTGGTCAAGAATTTGACGATCAAAAACGCGGCATTGCCATTCGTAACATCTATGATCTCGATAGCTTTCATCAAGTACGCCTGGATGGTGAAAAAATCGATGATAACAACATGAAATTATATGTTGTTGTTGAAGAGAAAAAGCTGCTTGAAAAGCTAGAATTCAAGGGAAACAAATCAATCAAAACAAAAAAAATCAAAGAAAAACTTCGCCTCGATAAACTAACTACCATTGATGATGAAACAATGCGACGCATTGTTGTTGCAACACAAAAAATGTATCGTGAAGAGAATAAACACAACGTCTCTATCACCTATGAACTTGTTCCTAACAAAGACAATCCTGACAAAGCATCTGCCATTTTTACCGTGCACGAGGGACCAGCATCATCAATTAAATTTGTGCACTTTACTGGCAACAAAAATATGCCTGACCGCAAACTCAGAACTATTATCTATTCACGTGAAAACTGGCTTTTGAGCTTTATGGATAGTGCAGGAGCATACAACGAAGAAATGCTTGAAATGGACAAGCACCGTCTTGAATACTTCTATCGTGACAATGGTTATTTAATGGCAAAAACAACCAAGGTTGATGTAGTTTTTTCAGACAACAAAAAAGACATTAGCATTACCTTTCATATCAAAGAAGGCCCTCAGTTCTTTATTCGCGAACTCCACGTTATGGGCGATGAAATCCACAGTGAAGATGAATTAATGCCATTGGTTCAACTGACAAGCGGAAGTCCATTCTCACAAACTAAACTTGTTCAAACAATGAACAAAATCAAAGATTTGTATGGCGAAAAAGGATACATCTATTGCGATGTTTATCCACAAGTTAAGCCGGATGAAAAGACTAATGAAGTTGATATCAATTTTCACATAGAACGCGGTAAAAAAATGTACGCCAATCGCATTACCATTTCAGGTAATCGCGTTACCCGTGACAAAGTCATTCGTCGTCAACTTGAAATTATAGAAGGCGACATGATTACCACTAAAAAGCTGACCGCCTCTCAATCATCGGTTGAATACCTCAGCTTCTTTGAAAAAGATGGTGTAACATGGAAGTTACATCGATTGTCCGACGAGCTTGCCGACTTGGAAATGAATGTTAAAGAAGCAAAAACAGGTAATCTTAATTTCATGCTCAGCTATGGTACCGATCAATACAACCCAACGCCATCGCTCCGTGCAATGGTTTCTGTGGATAAGGCAAACCTCTTGGGGTATGGCTGGGATGTGGGCGGCTTGGTACAGGCCGATAGACATCGCTTCAGACGCTTAGAAGCACACTTTTTTGATCCACACATCTTTGATAGTAATGTTTCAACGGGAATCTCCTTATATAAACGTTGGGATGAATTTGAACAATGGCATACACTTAATAAAACGCCTATTCAAAAGGTTCTCGGCGGCGATTTAAGGTTAGGTTTCTGGTTGCCTGGAATTGATAGACGCTTACAATTGGTACTCGATTTGGGTATTGAGGATATCACCACAAACCATCCAGAGCTGCTTAAACCTGATCCACGATACGAGATTACCAATCCTGCATATTACAAAATATTATGGAACAATTATCTTGCCTACCAACCAATTGTTAACAGAACCTTCCAAGAAGGCACCATGAATTGGATTGGTCTTGAATTAATTAAGGATACTCGGGATCACCAAGTGTATCCAAAAAGCGGATATAAAATTTCAATTGGTGCTCGAACAGCCTTACCAGGAATTAATAATGACTTTACATTCTTAAAAACAGAAGCCGAGGGAAGTTTCTACACAGCATTAATTGATAAACTTTTGTTGGGAGAACCGCTCGTACTTGGTATGCACCTTAAACTTGGTAATATCCGTGCGTTCTCACAATCAAGACCGGTACCATACAAAGAGTTATACCACATTGGTGGTCAGTCAACGGTTCGCGGTTTTACGTGGGGCGGCATTGGCCCAGCCTGGGTAACTGGTGACCCTCTTGGTGCACAACATGCCTTAGTCTTTAATACTGAATTAATCTTCCCATTGATCCCTGATTATTCTATGAAAGCACACGTCTTTTATGACGCCGGTGCTGGGTGGGACACTCCAAAAGGGGATATACCTAATGAGTATCAGTCAAAAATACGACGAGACAACTTTGACCTACGCCATTCCGTTGGATTTGGGCTGAATCTTCTTAAGCCTGTTCCTGCAAAAATCGACTGGGGTTTCAAATTAGATCGCAAAAAGGCAGAACACGAATCACCAAGTGAGTTCCACTTGAGCATGAACTATGCATGGTAGATAATATAGTAATTATATTCCAATCAAGAACATAAGGGGCTGCGTACGCAGCCCCTTATGTTCTTGATTGGATAAGTCTTGACAGCCAAAGAAGTGAACCATGCGATTATGAGCTTTTGGACAAGCTTGGGGTTGT
The DNA here is from genome assembly GCA_964446935.1 of uncultured Pseudomonadota bacterium. Taxonomy (GTDB): domain Bacteria; phylum Babelota; class Babeliae; order Babelales; family RVW-14; genus UASB124. Next base: position 3,362 of record CAYUQI010000015.1, on the reverse strand, counting down.
TTGCATAGAATCCTGAAAATGCGATCTGTTAGAATTTTTTTATAAGAAATAAACTTCTTCTGAACCCATTAATTTTACTGTAAATACTTGTGTGCGATACCGTGTCGCACCGGCGAAGGCCGGTGTCCAGAAATACCAATTCAATCTAGTTATCGGCTTTTGCCGGTACGACGCACAAAGCTGATTCATCATTGTGTAAAAATATGTTGATTTTGTTAAAATGTGAGAGATAACCAGTTTCAGAAAAAGTCTAATGATACTTAGAACGCCTCACCAATAGTCAGGTACCAGGCATATGACTTGGTATCTTCCTTCAAGCGACGCTTCCATTTCCAACCAATATCAAATCGAATTGATCCAATAGGCGTCTTGTAGCGTAAGCCAAAGCCTGAGCCAGGATACCAACGATCCTTAAATCCCGGGAATCCCGACTGACTTAAAATACCGAAGTCTTGAAAGAGAACAGCTCCAAACGATTGATAAATAGGAAAGCGTAACTCAAGGCTTGCATTAACCATAGAGCTACCGCCCTGGATAGTATATTTTTTAACCAGTTTTCCATCCTCAATAACTTCAGTAACTCCCAATGGTGGCAATGCATCAGGCTCATAACCGCGAACAGAATTTGGACCACCTAAATAAAAACGTTCAGTTGGCGGAATCTTATCAAATCTACGATTAAACACATGTCCGATGCGTAAATGAGCAGCTACAACAATTTGTTTGATTAATGGATAGAAGACAGAACCTTCAGCACGCAAACGAGCCATCACCTCACCATCATTTTCCGGGGCCATCATTTTGATGTCAGCCTTCCCAAAGAAGCCCTTCGTTGTATTGACATGACTATCAAGCCAATCAACTTCAAAACCTGGCTCAACAAAGAAATATGGTAACGTTGTATTAATGAGGTTTTTATCATATTTCAGATTCCCCTCTACTCGCGTTATCTTCAGCCACTCATTACCAACATTAATATTCCAACTATAATATTCTCGATATTGATCCTTAATTCCTGTTAAAAATCCATATTCAAGAGCTTGATACGCTGACCCACTATTTTTAACTTCGACAGGGTTGATCACCTTGCTTGCAAACACCTTACTAGTACTCATAAGAGATGTTCCGAATGGTGACGGCAACTGATAATCAAGTAAAACTTTACGATCAAACTTATTCCAGTCACCAGCTGCTGATATGTGATCAGCACGTCCAGTAGGATTTTTAAGAATAACCGATGCTCCAAGTTTAGGGGTTGAATCACGTTTAAAAAGAACGTTATTGCTATTAACAAAATAGCCAACACGAGCACGCAACTCTATTGGATCATCATCAACAACGGTAACAATGATTGGTTTCTTTCCCTTGCTTTTTGCAAGCTGAAACGGTTGTATTTGTACTGTTTTAAAAACATCCAGTTGCTTCAATCGTTTACGTGTTCGATCAATCTTATCTCTGTCCCACTCTTCACCTTCTTTAAACGCACACTGACGTTTAATTCTATCAAATGAAACGGTAGAGCTTCCACGCAAAATTGTTTTTCCAAAGCGAACATTAGGGCCTCGTTTTATCTTCCATCGCAATAAAACAGATACCGTACCATCAGTCAACGATGCTAATTCGGGGGAGGACAAAACAACAAGAAGTGGTTCAACTTCCACATACCAATACCCCAGCCGTTGGAAATACCCCAATAAAAAATCTCGTTGTTCTTGAATCCAGTGCATATTGAAGGGAACACGTTGGGATGGCTTGATGAGGCGATATTTTTTAAAAAAATCACTTTTACGGATGTTTTTAAATCCAGCAATATCAATACCACCAAATAAACGTTGCGTCCCCATATCAATGGTAATCCGAACGGTATAAAGACCGGTTTTTTGATTTTTTACAAACTGTTGCTCAATGAGTTTAAAATCCCAAAAGCCCTTAGCTATGAATGATTCTTTTAATCGATCAAGGTTTTCATCTAACAAAGCTTGATCACATGGTTTATTCTTTAGCGCCTCACTCAACATCATTGATGACGCTTCATGAATCTTGGATGTTGCATCAAGGACAACAACCTTTTCAATAATGGCTGGTTGTCCTTCTTTGATAGAAAAATGATATCCGGTTAAATCAGGCGCATTGGTTGAAATTTTAGTATGCCAATACCCCTTCTTATAATATTCATGCAACAACTGTTGGGTTATAATGTCCTGCGAAAATAACCAATTAGGAGTATCCTTACTTAAAAACTCCTGCTTGATATAATCAGCAGACAATGCGACATTGCCATCAAGTCTTATAACCTTTCTTTTCCCTAAGTGTATCTTAAGCGTCAAATCAACAAGTGGTTTTTTCGACTGCTCACTTCGTGTAATCCAAAAACGAGCATTAACAAAGCCTTTTTCTTTACATAATCCTCGTATCTTATGAATAACTTTTTTAAGTTGCTTTTTTGAATACGGAGTTTCATGAAGTTTAGAAAATTTAGCTGTTATGGTATCAACAAGTGTCTTAAAATCGCCGTTAATATCGTGATTTTGATAGCGCTGTGCATCAGAAATCGTAACCGTTGTTCCCTTAACAATAAAACGCTTCATTTTCTTTATTTTAATACGTACGGTAATCACTTTAGATTTTTTTGAGTATTCAATCTCATCAGTAACATAACTGGTAAAATAGCCGTGGTCATATAAATACTGTTGAATAGCTACTAATGATGCTTCATGCAAGTGTACATCAAATACATCTCCAGGCTGTTGCGTATAAAGACTTGTATACCTCGACCGGCCAAACCAAATACCCTCTAAGTCCAGTTTTTTGAACACCCAATTAGCAGTAAGAGTAATATGCAAACGCTTATCTGCCTGCTCTTCTATAACATCAAAAGCAATGACATTAAACCGACGCTTGAGTGATAAAAATTTGTATGCACGATTGATATCGGAATTAGTAAGAACCGAATGAGGTTTCAACTCTGTTACGTAAAAAAACTCTTTTTTTGCTAAAGGAATATCACAGGAGAAGGTTATAGGACCAATCTGTACCTGCCCATCATGAGCACGCATGTAGGCATCAATATTGCCACCATACGTTTTTTCAACGGCATGACATATTGGAACAAACATTGAACAGGCAAGCCCAAAAAAGAGCGCCCACCCCACTTTAATATGACGTATCACCATACCCCTAACATGTAGTGATGATTGACAAGTATTCGCTTTACGCCCGAAAGGCATTTGTGTATATTTTGATATATTTTATTAAAATATTGAAATTTTATGTAAAAAACGCCAAAAGGCCCCATCGTCTAACGGTTAGGACGCTGCCCTCTCAAGGCAGAAATACGGGTTCGATTCCCGTTGGGGCCACCA
>CAYUQI010000014.1:19504-44267 GCA_964446935.1 uncultured Pseudomonadota bacterium | reverse complement strand
ACCCATCATCGCCTTGGTAGGCCGTTACCCTGCCAACTAGCTAATAGGACATAGGCTCATCCATCAGCGGTAGCTTGAGGCCACCTTTCCCGTTACCGGCTTATGCAGTATTAGCCTGGATTTCTCCAGGGTATTCTTCACTAATGGGAAGATTCCTATGTATTACTCACCCGTGCGCCACTGTACTCAGTCTTTCGACCTTTCTCGTTCGACTTGCATGTGTTAGGCACGCCGCCAGCGTTTATTCTGAGCCAGAATCAAACTCTCAATATCAAAATTTAAAGAGCCCTCACCCTCAGGTAATTTTTAAAGTTACCTTTGGATTTGTCATTGTGAATGTCAAAGATAACGAAATTTTCTACACCGCCCCAATTTTCACTTTTTTAGCACTTTTTCGTGCTCACTTGCTTAACATTTTAGATGTTTTTATAGGATTTGCAAGTTTTTTTTACAAAGATGCATAAAGCTTTATTTCTCTGTTTTCAGCTCATGCATTTTTATCGTTCGTTAATTTCACTGAGTTCATATTTGTAGGTAGTAGTATAAGAAATTTTGACACAATGTAAAGAAAAATATTCGTTTTTTTAATATTTTTCAAATAGGCCTCAGGGAGGCTACTTTCTATGATTTTTAACCATTATGAAGAATTAAAAAAATCCACTTCTTTCAAATCGTATTGATAGCCAACTCTTATAATGTATCTTCTGGATTGATCTCTTAAAGAAACTCTTTCAAAAAGTAATGCCAATTTGCCCAACTCATTAGTAACACTTGATGGAATGCAGAGAGGCATACAGCATATATTTCTTGCTTTTATAGTGCTAAAAGCGCTAATGTTTAGGAAATGTATAAAACTTATGCAAGAAAGATCCTATGTCCATGAAAGTCCTTACCATCGGAGGCGCCACGCAAGACATCTTCTTGCAATACGAAGGCGCCGATTCAATGACCATTAACAAACGCAATGCCATTCACAATTACATGCTTTTTGAATCGGGAGAAAAAGTTGAAATAGAAAAATTCACTTATATGACAGGTGGAGGCGCCACCAACTCTGCCACCGCATTCAAGCGGCTCGGCTTTGATTCTGCCTGCTTTTGTGTTGTAGGTCATGATGCAGCAGGCAATCACATCATCCAAGCGCTCAACAAAGAAGGCGTCAACACATCTTTTATGTATACATCACCACAACATCAAACAGGGGTGTCTTGCATCATCAACACGATCAAGGGCGATAACACTATCCTTGCCTACCGCGGAGCCAACAGTTATATAGAGTTGGATAAACTCCCGTTCGATTACATCAAACAAACCAAGCAACTATATATCACATCATTAAGTAACAACTCCGCTAAACTATTACCTGATATTGCCTCGTTTGCTAAACAAAACAAAATTCCAGTAGCTATAAATCCAGGCGTCAGTCAATTGGCTAAGGGAACATTAACCTTAAAAAAGTCATTACAATATATTGATATACTTATTCTCAATAGCAGCGAAGCACGCACATTTATGCTGGCACTTGTCGAAACAGACGAAACATACAAGCGCGTTTTTGAAAGTTCCTCTGCAACTAATCCATGCGCGTTAAACATACACGATGACCGTCCTTATCTTATGCAGCTACCACTGTTGTGTGAAAATCTTTATTTTAGTATGACCAATTTTTTTAAAGAAGTTCTTAAAATGGGACCTCGCATTGCTGTCATAACCAATGGTGCAAACGGCGTCTATGTCGTCACCGACAATACTATTTACTTTCACCCAAGTATAGAAATTACAGCACCTAATACTGTTGGAGCTGGTGACGCATTTGGCTCCTGTTTCGTTGGAAGCCTGCTTCTTGGATACAGCGTACCTGATGCATTACGTAACGGTATTGTTAACAGTGCGTCAGTATTACGTCACCTCGATGCTAAAACAGGGCTACTAGCATTACCACAACTTAAAGAACAAGTGCACAAGGTGCCGCCTAATCTCCTTCAAACATTCAAACTATGAGGATGTATGAGAAGATTTGTATCGTTTTTTTCAAAACCTTACATCTTTGTACAACTGAACGAACATGAAATGCTCTTAGGAATCGCCAAGAAACAAGGTAAAAAAACGTATACTATCAATAACATAATTACACATCCGCTCACCAATTCTGAAATTGTCCATGATCACATTTGCAATCCAACGGCACTCCATATTCTTATCAATAACTTTGCAACAACACATAATCTCAGCAAGCCGCATCTGATTGTTGCAGCTCCTTATCTTGCCCCAATGCATATATTTGAATTGCTTCAAACCGCATTATGTCTCAGTAAAAACACCCTCAACATTGAGAGTATTCATACTCAAACATATACACTTTCAAATACACTCAAACACAATATCATTCTTCCTACAACCAATCTTCTAGACAAATTCATACCAGCATCATCACGAACAACTACACCATGGTTACTGACTACCAGTATGCTCCTTGGCATTGTAACATTCCTCTCCATCGTTTCTTACCATAATATAATCCATCGAATACAAAGTGCCCAAAATTCTTTACAAAAAATTGACGTATCATTAACAAAAGCAAAAAACAATATCATTACCCTTAAAAAGCTCGAACAGGAAAACAACGCACTTAATCAAACCATAACAACACTTGCTTCATTCAAGAACCTTTCCTATTCACCACATACATTCCTTAGCTCAATAGCTACGTTATTACCACACCGCAGCAAGCTCACTTTTTTTGAATACAATACCATTTCAACTAAAAACAATGTTTCATTACCTACAAACAAACCAATAAAAGAAAAAACAATTCCCATTATGATCAAGGGAATCTCCCAAGGGCCTGAGAACACCAACAGATTTGTCCGTTCTCTTTCAAAAAACTGGGAAAACACAACATTCTCTCTTGCATATTCAAGAAAGACCAAACAGACAAAAACACCCAATACAAAAAAGGACCCCTCTCATAGGCCTTATCTGTTTGCTATTCGAGGCTCCTTACCTAAAAACACCTAATTTTATTGTTTTTTACAGTGTAACAAGCCTCATATCGCATAAAAATCTTTCTTTTTATGCTCCCGATCAATGATTTGAACCATTCTAAATTTGCTCAAAACCATTTTTTCTGGTACCATTCTTTGTACTGTATGAAGTTTGCGCTTAATAAGGCTAAAACTGATTACATAATGAATAACTATAAGTTTAACCCTTTAGAACCAGGTTGTGCCGAAACGACATTTCGATTGGGAAAAATGTCGACCAAGTAAGCAAACCTCAAGGATCCACGTAATGCTGACACAGAAAAAAAATCCAGCATTCTCTGCAATTTCCGCTGTTGATATTCTCGATGAAGACATTCAACTCAGCGACAGTCAAAAACAAGAACTCACACAATTATATGATACCTATGCTGCTAAGTTTCAAGTAGGCAAGGTTATCAAAGGCAAAATTATCTCCAAAGAAGGTAGTGGCGTCTTAATCAGTATTGATTATAAATCAGACGGCCTCATTCCAAACTATGAATTCTCTGAGTACGAGCTTAAAAAACTCAATCTCAATGAAGAGCTTGATGTCATGCTTGATAAGCTTGAAGATGAAAATGGCACCATTGTGCTTTCTTATCAAAAGGCAAAAGCTCTCAAAGCCTGGGAAAAAATCGCTGAGCTTGCCGAAGCTGACGAACCAGTACGCGGTATCGTAACACACAAGGTCAAGGGCGGTTTAAGTGTAGATATCGGAATCCCAGCATTCTTGCCTGGTTCTCAAGTTGACACACAACGCGTCACCAATTTTGATCAATTTGTTGATCAAGAAGTCATTTGCAAAATTATTAAAGTTAATAGAAAACGCGGCAATGTTATTATCTCTCGCCGTAAATATCTTGAAGAACAACGTGCTGAAGATAAAAAGAAAGCACTTGAGACAATACAAGAAGCACAGGTTATTCAAGGTATGGTTAAAAATATTACCAGCTATGGTGTCTTTGTTGACGTTGGTGGCATTGATGGCCTTCTACATATCACTGATATGTCATGGGGACGCATTGGACACCCAAGTGAACTCGTAAAGATTGGCGACACCATTACGGTCAAAGTTATCTCTTTTGATAAAAAGAATGAAAAGATCTCTCTTGGCATGAAGCAATTGACTGCAAATCCATGGGAAAATGTCGATCAAAAATACCCTGTTGGTTCCAAGGTCAAGGGCCGCATATCAAGCATTACCGATTACGGATTATTTGTTGAAGTTGAAAAAGGCGTCGAAGGCTTGGTACACATTTCTGAAATTTCATGGACCGAAAGAATTACCAACCTTTCAAAATATTTTACTGTTGGATCAACTGTCGAAGCATATGTTGTTGCACTCGACAAAGACAATCGACGCATGTCATTAAGTATCAAACAACTCAAGGATGATCCATGGAAAACAGTTGCTGAAAAATTCAAAATCAGCGACAAGATCAAGGGTAAAATTACTAACATTACCGATTTCGGTTTATTCGTTCAATTGCTCGAAGGTGTTGACGGCCTTGTACACATCTCCGATATTTCATGGACCGACCATGTCAGTCATCCAGGGGATCGATACAAAAAAGGCGATGTAGTTGAAGCATTAGTTCTTTCACTTGATCCAGAAAATCGAAAGATTTCTCTCGGCATTAAACAACTCGAGAAAGATCCATGGTCCAATATTGCCAGTGAATATAAAGTTGGTGATATTATTGAAGGAAGTGTTTCTAAGATCACCAATTTTGGTGCTTTTATTAAACTTGCTTCAGGCATTGAGGGACTTGTTCATATCTCCGAATTGGCACCTACCGAAGTTGCCAAAGTTGAAGACCTGCTCAAGGTTGGGCAAACTGAAAAGTTCAAAATCATCAAAGTCAGCCCTGAAGAACGTAAACTTGGCTTGAGCCTTAAAGCATTAAAAGAACCTGCAAAACCTGCTCAAGAGAAAGAAGACTTCAAGATGGTATCTCCAGCTGCAGAAGAACGTAAACTTCGCGAACAAACACGCGAAAAACAACAAGCTAAACCAAAAGATCAACCGGTCGCTAAAAATGCTCTGCAACAAGCTCTTGAAGAACACGCAGCAAAGATGAAAAACCAAAAACCTGAAGAAGAAGAATAACATCATGGAACGTACATTAGCTATTATTAAACCTGATGGTTTGCAAGATAAAAACGCTGGGAAAATCATTGATCGTATCGAGAAAGAAGGCTTTGCGCTTCTTGGCATGAAAATGCTTCATCTTACCCAAAAGCAAGCTGAAGATTTTTATGCTGTCCATAAGGGCAAACCTTTCTTGGCCGAACTGGTTAATTACATGATATCAGGCCCTGTCATTGTTATGGCACTTGCTAAAAACAATGCCGTACAAACGTGGCGCGATGTTATGGGAGCAACAGATCCAGCCAAAGCAGCACCTAATACCCTCCGTAAACTCTACGGAACCAATATTGGGCGCAATGTTACACATGGATCTGATTCACTTGAAAATGCAACCAAAGAGATTGCTTTCTTTTTTCCTGAACTGAAATAAATAAACAGCATAAGCAATAAAAAAGGCGGGTCTTAATGGCCCGCCTTTTTTATTGCTTAAACGATTAATTTAAACCTAAAATGTCATCTTGCTTGTGCAATGAATCCTGAGAATAAATAACAGACAAACGTATCAAGATCTTAAAAATGCTTGTTTTTCATCCAAAAACAGCGTTTTTTTAGAAAATTTTATTAGTTCTCGATAAACATTAAAATATTATCGAATATCGACAAAAAATCGTTGACTTTCAATATTGGCTTGCTACAATACCTTCATCCTCATGACATTATACGTTGTACCAATGAGGTCTTTCTCTTTAGTGTAAAGGATGCCTGTATGAAGAACTTACAATCATACGCTCGGTTCTTGGAAATTTTTTGCATGATCATCATCATGCCACTTACACTGCTCACATTCATTTTCAGATGGATGCCAAGTGAAATTGCCCGCCAAGCGTACGAATCTCCTACAGGCGTCTTTTACACGCTGTATCTTTCACCGTTTTCGCTTGAAACAGTCTCTACACTTTCTCGTCTTTTTGCTGCATTTTTCGATGGGATCTCTTTTATTCTTTTTTTTGCTGGATGTATCTATTTTATAAAATTACTCAGATGCTATCGTAGAGGAGAACTCTTTTCGGCTAACACACTTCTCCTTTTCAAAAAGATCAGTCGCATCGTTTTTGTGTGGACTGTTTATTCACCTATCAAATTTACATTCATCAATCTTATTTTAACATTCCATAGACCCGTTGGGCAGAGAGAATTGGCAATCGCTTTAAGTCCTAACGATATTGTCAATATTTTCATTGTTGGTTTTTTCCTTATAATGACTTCTTTAATGCATGAAGCATATACACTCAAACATGAACAAGATTTGACCGTTTAGGGCAAACCACATGAAAATTGTTGTTAAACTTGATGAGGTAATGGCAAAACGCAAAATGCGACTCAACGAACTCGCAACACGTGTCGACATTACTGAAACAAATTTATCAATTCTTAAAACTGGCAAGGCAAAAGCTATCCGTTTCTCGACGCTTGAAGCACTCTGTTCTGCTCTTGAGTGTCAACCGGGTGACTTACTCGAATTCCAGGACATAACTGAATAAACAACATCAGCCCCTATAAAAAGTCACGGATCATTATGAAAAAACAAATCATTGTTACATCACTACTTTTTTTATTTTTTTTCTCATGGTTATCAGCAATCGAACCACAACAACGAGATAACAATACACACTTAATTACCCAAAAGATTGCCGATCTCAACATGAGAACATTTCCTTGGGAACACGACAGTTGGGAAGCTCATACAACAATTGAGTTTGTAACAAAACTCACCCAAAGAATCCTTAACCCCAAACCCAAAGAAAAGCGTGAAACGATTTTTTCTCTTTTTAAAGAAATCGAAAAAAAACAACCACCAAAGACAACAACCATTGATAACAGCACAGCGTGGAACGACTTGGATCTATTTTACGGCAAAGGAAAACCACAAACATTTGTAGCAAACAGCCTTGACCGAACATCAACCGAATTGGGCAAGGTGTGCTTGTATTGCACATTAGCTGAACCAACAACAGATACAATGGTACTCAAACAACGACAAGTCATCATTCAGACAATATCCGAAAATCAAGAAATCCTTAATACATTACACACATCGCTTCAAGCAATTGCTCAATCAGAAAATGCATTACTCTTATTTTGGGGCGTTGATCAATTTGAACACGTACTCGAGCATGAAACCTTCACCAATCCATTACTCAAAAAATTAAAACAATATGACACAGCGCTCTTAGTCAACAGCCTCTATACAGACGCAAGTTCTGGGTACTCATTAATTCTACAAGCAATGGCAGCGGCAACACTGCTATCATATGGAATTCTTCATGCAACAAACATTATCGATATTCCTGGATGGCTGAAAACAAAAGCCGATCAATATCATTGGCGCGCCCCAGACATTTTAGCGCTTCTCTATGATACGCCCTTCTTGCAAAATCGTTTTTTCCATGCATCACTTGCCATCATTGCAGGTCTTTTTTGCGCTACAAACCTCAAAGAAAATTTTGATAATTTTTATGGAAAGCTGCTTTTTGAAAAAAGTCTTCAAACAATCATGACCCACATCGCAACAGTTGTAACACAGATGAGAAACCTTAATCAAATCATCAAAAGCAATCCATCATTAGAAAAATTTGAAGAATTCAAACCATTATGTAACTTCTTCGAAAAGCAACCAGTTTCATCTCAGAATTTTCAGGAACTGATTGACCTGTTAAGTGACGAACAAACATTCTCCGGTAAGTCATCGTTCATCGCACACAAAGGTTTTATCATACGTAGTTACATGCTTATGCATGAGCTCAAATCATCGTTCGAATCGGCGCTGGGAGCTCTGGCAAAAGTCGATGTATACTGTTCTACTGCACAGCTCATAAAAGAGCAGGAACAAAAACATGTTCACTTTTGCTTTCCATCATACATTACACAAGCCAACACACCATGCATTACAATAGATAAATTCTGGCACCCGCTCATTAGTTCTGATCGTGCCATACCAAATTCAATCGAGCTTGGAACTGATAATCAGAGACGAAATGCGATCATTACCGGACCAAATGAAGGCGGTAAATCAACGATGCTAAAAGCAATAACACTAAGCCTCCTTCTCGCCCAAACCCTTGGAATAGCGCCAGCCCAATCAATGCAATTTACACCTTTTTCATCAATTGCAACGTATCTAAATATCACCGACGATACTGGTTCAGGACAATCATTATTCAAAGCAGAGGTTGTACGAGCTCAAGAGCTCATTGAACGTGTTAAACACTCACAGCCAGGGGTATTTAATTTTGCTATTTTTGATGAAATATTTAATGGTACTTCGCCGATTGAAGGATGCGCGGCCGCATGGAGCGTCGCCAAACATCTTGGAACATTCTCCAACAGCATCTGCTTGATTGCTACACATTTTGCGCTTCTGACAAACCTGGAAAAACAAACAGAATCGTTTAGTAACTATAAAGTTTCTGTTGAAAAGCAAACAAATGGTACAATCTTATATCCATACAAACTCGAACGCGGCATATCAACACAACACATAGCACTTGATATCTTACGCAATCAAGGTTTTGCCTCAACCATCATCGATGATGCTCAAATAGCAACAATTCATCTTTCACAAGAAACAAGATTAGGCTCATGCTAAACACATCATTGCTTTTCAATCAATATCACGATATCTTCAAATCGCTAATATTTCGTTAATTATTTTACGAGGTTGATCAATGATAAACAATTCAAAAACTTTAGTAGCAACAATAACCATCTGCGCATCAATCGCAACATCTATACATGCCAAAGGCCTTATGCCACAATGGATTTCAAAACCTTTTACCAACAAACAAGTCAACGGATCGGGAACAATCAAAAAAGAAAGCAGAACAGCCGAATCATTTTTCAACAAACTTGTAATAGATGGCAATGGTATAGCAACCATTAAAATAGGAAAAGCCACCCTTATCGAGATTGAAACCGACGACAATCTTCTTCCCCTTATTGAGTCATATGTTCAAGACGAAACACTCTTCATACAGCCAAAAACAAAACATACCCTTAACCATACAGCACTCAAATATCAAATAACCGTAAAAAATCTTGATGAAATTCAGACACATGGGTCACTCAAGATCACCTGTAACTCATTGCAATCAGATTCTCTTAAAATCTCCATGAATGGAAGCGGAGAGGCTTATTTAAACAATATTTCTGCAGATACTATCAAAACGTCAATCAATGGCAGCGCCCTTGTAAAAACCTCCGGGAAAAGCAAAAAGCAAGAAGTCAGAATAAGTGGTTCTGGGAAATACGAGAGTATCAAGTTACAAAGTGACAAAGCCGATGTCAAAATTACCGGTGCCGGGCATGCCCTTATTTTTGCAAAGGCACACATCAACGGAACCGTAAGTGGTTGTGGTAAAATCGAATATAAAGGAAATCCTCAAATACGAATGACAGCGAATGGCAACGGCTCAATTTCTCCTTGCACGGCATAATACAGCCCTAAAAAAGAACATTTACATTCTACCGAGGATCAGGCTATCTTCACATGAATGAAAGAAAGAAAAGAAAGGAAGAGTATGGGATATTTTCGAATTCTCATTGCAGGTGTTCTATGTTTATCATGTACACATGTCTACCCACAAACAACAGAATGTCCAATAGCAGAAGACCCTACAAAATTCCCTCAGTACAATACGCTCACAGGAATGGAAATTGCCGTTGGCAAAACCGTAACAACACTCACCTTCTCTTTTTGTAATAAACTTCGATATTATACCAATGTACAACAACAAAACCACACATTCTCGTTATCATTTGAGAACACTAAAATAATCGCCTTGTTCAATGTAAAAAAACTTATTGAATCATATAGTTCCCAACTTAATGCATTTGGTATTAACAACATAGATATTTCACTTATTAACACAAACAATACTCAATTATATACACTCGTTACCACGATAGCTTTCAATGTGCTACGGACGACACCCATAAACAATAAATTTCAAATTACCTCATCACTCAGCAAGAATGGTACAACCTTAACCGTGTCAATCATGCGCAAAAATTTTAACGATTGGATTCAACCACAAAAAGCAGAAGGCTTCCCATCCCTACAAAAAAAGGAGCTTTTATGAAATGCCCTTGTTCCTATATGCCTTTATTGTTAACTATCATAGTTATTGTATTCTTTATTACCTACTTTCGTTGTCGAAAAGATTCTTGTATTTTTTCACGCTTTAAACATATACACCCATCTATATTTTCAATCTACGATGTTAATTATCCATACAAACTTCCATCATTACCCTTTGCCTATAATGCCTTGGAACCATACATTGACGCCGAAACCCTAACTATTCATCACACCAAACACCATCAAAGTTATATTGATAATCTCAACAAAGCATTAGAAGCTCATCCAGAATTTAAAACATATACACTTGAAACATTACTTACCAACCTTAACACCCTACCTGCCGATATTCGTGATAAAGTACGAAATAATGGCGGCGGTCATTTTAATCACATGCTCTTCTGGAATACACTTTCCCCACAAGGTGGGTTAGAGCCAGAAACTTCCTTACTCGCCGAGATCAACAAAAATTTTGGATCATTTCAATCATTCAAAGAACAATTTGAAAAAATTGCTCTCGGACATGTTGGAAGTGGGTGGATATGGCTCTGTCTTACACCATCAAAAAAATTAACAATCATTGCAACGCTCAACCATGACACCCCTATGGCCCAAGGGCTGTACCCACTCCTTGTCTTGGATATATGGGAACATGCATATTACCTGAAATATCGCAATAAACGTGCTGATTTTGTCACCGGGTGGTGGAACATCATTAACTGGAAGTTTGTTAAAAAACTTTATAGTGATGGGCTCAAAGCGCTGTCATAAAAATCAAATTTCTGAAAACAAGCATCATAAAAAAGCATAAAATGTGAACATTTACTCACATTTTATGCTTTTTTCATTTCTTTTTCCTCTCAACATTCCCAAAAAACTTCTTTCGTGAAATATTGCATCTTCATTATATAAATTGATAAATTGAAATTAGTATTAAGGCGTTAATTTCATATTTGTAAGGAGAAAGGAGCCTTATGATGGATAATTCCAGTTCAGGCTCAAAGAAAAAGCCGGTGTTAGGCTTAATCTTGGGCCTTTTTGCAATGGGTAGTCTCATTGCGGGCGATACCTGCAAGCCCTCTGAAGAATTAACACTCCCGGGAGCATCGATACAAAAGCTCGCTAGGAGCGGTGGAGGGGGTGGTAGAAGCAGCGGAGGGGGCGGAAGAAGTAGTGGCTCATCACGCTCAATGTCACGTTCATCATCAAGAGGTGGTTCATCCCGTTCAATGTCTCGTTCATCTTCTCGCAGCAGTGCATCTCGTTCAATGTCACGCTCATCATCAAGAGGTAGTAAATCAAGTTTTAAAGGCAGCACAAGCGGAAAAAGCAGTCGATCAATGAGTAGCAAAAAAGGAAGAAGTAGCTCTGTAAAAAGTAGCAAAGCTGGCAAAAGCGGAAGAACTGTTAAAAGTAGTAAAAAAGGCAGCCGTACAGTAAGCAGCAAGAAAGGCAGTCGCTCTGTAAAAAGTGGTAAAAAAGGCACACGCACAGTAAAGAGTGGTAAAAAAAGCAGTAAAAAGGGTTCACGCTCTGTAAAAAGCGGAAAAAGAAGTGGCAAGAAAGGTAGCCGTTCCGCCAAAGGTGGCAAGAAGGGTGGCCGCAAAGGCGGCCGCGGAGGTCGTGGTGGAGGTAGAGGTGGTGGACGTGGCGGACATGGTCATGGACATCACGACAGAGGACATTATCACCACGAACATAGAGATTTCTACAATCACCCATGGGCTTATGCAAGATACTGGGGTCCCGGTTTAGCGTTCGGCTGGGGTGGCTTCTTTTATCCTGGATGGGGATTATGGTGGTACGGGGGATGGTGGTATAATCCATTCTTCTACAGCTGGTACGATCCATACTTTGGTTACTATTGGCCAGCATGGGGCTTAGCTGCTCTCTGGTATGCAGCAACTGCACCTGAACCTTATATCGTTGTTTCTGCTGCAGACCCTAAACCTCTTTATGTTGCCGTATATGTAAGAACAGAAGATGATCCAGAAGTCTATGATCTTGTCGTAGCTCCTCAACGTGTTGAGAGAGGACGAACTCGAGTACTTCTTCAAACTCGTACTGCAGATGAGATCATTGTCACCGGCTACAATCCAAGAGCAATGAGAGAAGAAATAACCGATGAGGACATAAAGGATAACAAACTTGCGTCTATTGAATTAAGTGAAGCAGATACACTTAAGGGGACCAAGGGTCGCGGCGGTGAGCTTATGACAGAAGACATAGACGAAGAAGACATGGGCAAAATCAACGAATTTAACAAAAAAGCCTCTCAAAAAGATCTTTCAAAAATCGGCAAACGCATGGAAACACAAGATCTTGACGAAGGCGAAGAAAAGGATGCCCCTTTAGCAGAAACAGCAGAAGAGGAAGAAATGGCTTAACACAATAAATAAGCCAGAAAAAAACACAACAACAAATACTACAACAACAAGAGGGGCGGCTTTCAGGTCGCCCCTCTTGTTGTTGCTATCTCCCAACAATCATTATTCAGGTAGGCAGGGAAAAGCCCAAAGAAAAATATCCTAAGAGAAAAATTTATGCAAAAAATGCTTACTATCAGTTAAAACAAAACCATATTCTTTATTACAGGGAATTGTTCATAACTATGTTCATAACTTGTTCATAAGTTGTTTATAACCAACAACCCCCATCAAAAAATGCCCGCTCCAAGGGAACTTACAAAGACGTTGCCCGAAAAAAACGAAGCAATCGATTAATTGCAATACCGCAAAAAAGTTATGAACAGTTATCAACAAGTTATGAACATAGTTATGAACAATTTTGGAAGTCGAGAAAAACACGAATTTAAAGGCCAAAAGTCCATGTTTTAAAAAAGTTATCAACAAAATTCCGGCCGCCTATTACTACTAATTTATATATATATTATATAGTAAGATAATAATAGGCATTGTTGATAACTTTCGATGACATAAAAAAGAAGTATTGCCTCAAAAATACAGATAGAAAACCAGACGATGAGTACAAAAGCAGCCTTTACTTCACTTTTTTTGTTTTTAGCCGTACACTAAACAAAATAAATTTGTATAAATCTCTAGCTTTTAAAGGGTCTTGTTATCGTGAATTTAGCAGATGTCATTGAAGGGCTCGTTGAAGAACGTGGTCTGGATCGCGAAAAAGTTATCGAAATTGTCTGTGAGGGGATTAAGGCTGCATATGCTAAGCGATATCCTGGGGTTCCTTTTCACATTACCTTTAATCGCAAAGCGGGAAGCTTAGAGGTTTTTTCTGATAAAAAAGTTGTTGCTTCGGTACAAGACGAAGATCATGAGATTTCTTTGCGTCGTGCAAAAATCATTGAACCTTCTTCAAAAATAGACGATGTAATTCATGTCCCTTTTGGGGAAGATGTTGGACGCATTGAGATATTGACTGCTAAGCAAGTTGTTGCAAGCAAAATTCGTGATCTTGAGCAGATGGCTGTCTTTAATGAATTTAAAGATAAAGCGGGATCTCTTGTTACTGGTACTGTGCACAAGAAAGAACGTGCAGGCTTTGCTGTTAAATTGGGCGAGGTTCTTGCATTGTTGCCTCATGAAGGCTGTATTCCTGGTGAGCAGGTTCGCATTGGTCATCCAATACGCGCATTGCTTCAGGATGTTTATCCTGTTGCCAGAGGAGACTTTCAATTGATTTTGGATCGTGCTTCAGCAGACTTTGTTAAAAAGTTGCTTGAAGTAGAAATTCCCGAAGTATTTGAAGGGTTGGTGGAGATTAAAAAGGTTGTTCGAATTCCTGGTTACAAAACAAAAGTTGCTGTTGTTTCTACGCGTAAGGAAATCGACCCTGTAGGGACCTGTGTGGGTATTGGTGGGGCTCGTATTAAACCAATTTTGCGTGAATTAGGGCAAGAGAAAATTGATTTAATTCAATGGTCTGATTCATTGGAAAAAATGGTTCGTTCAAGTCTCAAGCCTGCTGAAGTTGATAAGGTTGAGTTGGTTGAAGATAACAAGGCTGTTGTATGGCTAGCTCCAGATCAACGTTCATTTGCTATAGGCAAAATGGGTCAAAATATAGGGTTAGCATCGAAACTTGTAGGGTTAGAAATTCAACTTCAAGATCTTTCTGTTCCACAAGAAGATTTAAGCATGTATTCAGATGAGATTCAAAAGGAAGTATCAGAGCGATCTGATGTGGACGATATTTCAATTGAACATAAAGATGAAGATAAACAGTCAGGTGAATAAAGAATGCGTGTTTACGAATTAGCTAAAGAATTGGGTGTATCAAGTAAAGACTTGATTGCAGCACTCAAAAAAGGTGGTTTTTCTGTTGCAACTCATATGGCTGTTCTAACGGATGAAATGCAATCTTATGTACAAGAATCTTTTGCGTCAGAAAAAACTGCTGTCACGTCTAAAACTCATAAAATCCAAGAAAAAAAAATTGATAGTAAAGAGCCAAAAGTAGCGCCTAAACAAGAGACGCCTCTTGTTAAAGTGGAACCTGTTGTTGCGTCACGTGTTACATCAAAGGAAAATGTGATTGTTGCTGAACCTGAAAAAATAATTAAAAATGAGCCTGAACATAAAGAACTTGCAGCAGTAACGAAAAAACTTGAAACGTTTGAGGATTTGGAAGACCAAGAGTATCGTGAACAAGAACGTATAAAAAATCTTTTAAAGACAACGGGATTAACAGGGTTTACTCAGCCATCTGGACCACGTCGTCGTAAAAGACGTAAATTCAAGCCTGTTGTTCGTGAAGTTCCTAAAGAAGCTATTACTGCTGTTACTATAGACAAAGCAATGCCTCTTTTTGAAGTAGCCGATATGTTTGGTAAGCAGTCAGGTGATTTGATTTTATCCCTATTAAGAAAAGGAATGGTTTGCAATAGAAACCATTTGTTAACACCGGATTTAATCAAAGAACTTGGAAATGTTTTTAATATTACTGTTACCTCCAAAGAATCAAAAACAGAACAAAAAGAAACGCTTGCCAAAAAGGAATCCCATGGGGTTACTCGTTGGCCTGTTGTTGTTGTTATGGGGCACGTTGATCATGGCAAGACAACGTTGCTTGATTATATCCGCAAGATGAATGTTGCTGCGACTGAAAAAGGTGGAATTACACAACATATTCGTGCATGGGAAGTTGATAGCACTCACGGAAAGATTGTCTTTTTAGATACACCGGGTCACGAAGCTTTCTCATACCTGCGTCAGCGCGGATCAAAAATTACCGATATAGCCATTCTTGTTATTGCTGCTGATGATGGTATTAAGCCTCAAACAGTTGAAGCTATTAAACATGCCAAAGCTGCTGGGGTTCCTATTATTATCGCAATTAATAAAATTGATAAAATTCAATCTCCATCAGCCATTGAAACCGTTAAGCGTCAACTTGCGCAGCATGAATTGATGCCTGAAGAATGGGGCGGTCAGACCATTATCGTTCCAATTTCCGCTAAAACGGGACAAGGGGTTGAAGAATTATTGGAGATGATTGTTTTGCAATCCCAAATGATGGATTTGAAGTCAGAGGTTTCTACACCTGCGAAAGCGTTTGTTCTTGAATCTCACGTGGAAAAGGGTTTTGGCCCTGTTGCGACGGTAATTGTTAGAGAGGGAACACTTAAGCAAGGTGATTTTTTTATCTGTGGCTCAAGTACTGGCAAAGTAAGAATCTTGGTTAACACGGCCGGAGCTCGCATCTCCCAAGCATTGCCATCAACCCCGGTTCAAGTTGTTGGATTTGATCGTTTTACAGGAATTGGTGATTGGCTTACTGTTGTTTCTCATGATGAATATTCGGAAGCAAAATTTCAAAGAGGTTTTGAGCAACCGGTTGCTCCGTTACAAAGTATGCAAACACAATCTTTGCAGCAAGCAGATTCAAAATATATTAATCTTATTATTAAAACAGATACACGTGGATCCAAAGAAGCTGTTATGGGTTCTATTGATAAATTGATAAAACAGCATAAAGAAATTAAGTGTCCGATTAATATTGTTACATCTGGCATTGGCGATATCAGCGAAGGTGACATAGAACTTGCAGCTAATACCAATTCGCTGATTTTGGGGCTCCATGTTCACGTGGAAAAAAATGCACAGCTTCTGGCCAAAGAAAGAGACGTTGATATTCAAATTTATTACATTATTTATGAGCTTGTTGAAAGCCTAGAAAAGCTTCTCATATCTAAAAAAGAAGTTGCTATGACATGGTCAAAAGTTGGCGAGGCTGTTGTCAAAAAGGTATTTGATATTAAAGGCATTGGGATTATTGCCGGATGTTACATGCGTGATGGTGTTCTAGCTCGCGGCAATAAAGTTGTTTGTATGCGTAGCGGTCGGCAGATAGGTGAAGCAAAGGTTTCTACCTTGCAACGTGAACGAAAATCAGTCAAAGAAATTCATGCTGGTTATGAGTGTGGTTTTACAACCGATGGCTTTAATGAATGGCAAGAAGGCGATACCGTTGTGGTATATGCTGAGGTAAAAGCCGAGTAACGTGATTTTCTCGATTCTCTTATATCCTTTTGAGCTTCTTTATCGACTTGGTTTCAAAATTGGGTGCTGGTACAACCAGCGCCAACAATACCGAGGATCGTTCCCTTTCAAAATTATCTCAGTAGGCAACCTAACAGTGGGCGGGACAGGTAAGTCGGTTGTGGTGGCTTTCCTTGTTCGTACTTTAAGGGCTCAACACTCGGCTATTGTTTTGCGTGGTTATGGTGGGTTGGGAGAAAAAAGCAAACATTCTTTACTTGTGAGTGATGGGCGAACGGTGTTGGTAACTCGACAGCAGAGTGGTGATGAAGCAATGATGCATGCGCGGGCACTCAACGTTCCTGTTGTAGTTGGTAAAAACCGAGCACAATCTTGTTTGCTTTTAGAGTCGCGTGCGCGCGATGGCAAATATCACATTGATTACGTTATTCTTGATGATGCATATCAAAATTTTGACGTCCAAAAAAATTGTGAAATTCTTCTGCTTGATGGTCGAGCACCATTTGATAATGGGCACTGTTTGCCTGTTGGTCGTTTACGTGAAACAGACTATCATCGAGCTGATATTATCATTATTACCCATGCAAATATGCTAAGTCAGACGCAGCGGTTACATATTAGGCAAACGCTGCTTCATGATTTTGATAAAGATCATATTTTTATGGGCGCACATGTGCCGCATGGTATTTTTTATCATAATCAGACCCCTGTCCAAACAGATGACTTAAAAGATAAACGATTTTTTGTTTGCGCTGGAGTTGGATCTTTTTCTGGAGTCCTTGCTTCAGTAAAGCAGTGTGGGGTTATTATTGGTGATTCCATACAGTTTGGGGATCATCATGAATACACAATACGAGATATTAAAAAAATTATTGATGGTGCTCAAATGCATCATTGTGATGGTATTGTCACAACCGCAAAAGATTGGGTTAAGCTTGAGCCTTTACTTTCTCAGTGTGTTGAATGGAGATTATTCCCGTGGCATGTTCTTCGGGTTGAATTTGAATTTTTATCGTCTCACGAGTATGATAATTTTATGAATGTTCTTCGACATATGTTAGAAAAATAGAGATTAGTATTGAGGGAGTAGTATCATGCATGCTGTGCTCGTGCGACATTTCTTTGCATTGTTTTTTTCATTTTTATTGGGCGTATATCTTTTACCTATAATTATTCGTGCTGCAAAAAAAATTGGATTTTTAGACGCTCCTGACGGACATCTGAAACATCAAAAAGACCCAATTCCTTATTTAGGAGGAGTTGCTGTCTTTGTTCCTTTCATTACAACGCTTGGTTTGTGTTTTCCTTTTGAAAATCAAATTTTATGGCTCTTGCTTGGGACAACCTTGCTTCTTTTTGTCGGGCTTGTTGATGATTTAAAAGTTCTTAAACCAGGTCAGAAATTTTTTGGGCAATTCATTGCAGCACTCTGTTTTATGAAGGGTGAGTTTTCCCTTAAGACTCCTTTTTTTTCGTCGTTTTTTAATATTTTTTTGTCGATGTTCTGGATATTGTCAGTTATTAATGCATTCAACCTTGTTGATGTTATGGATGGGCTTTGCGCAACACTTGCCTTACTGGCTGCTACAATGTTTGGGATTCTGGCGTTTATTGCCGGTAAATATACAACCAGCTTGTTACTTGCGGCATTTATTGGATCAGTAGCTTCGTTTTTAGTGTACAATAGGCCGCCGGCAAGAATTTATCTAGGCGATGCAGGATCATTATTTATTGGTGGTTTTTTGGCAGCAATTCCGCTGCTTTTAGATTGGGACAGGTCGTTGTTTATTGTACCTTTTGGTGGTGCTGTTGGTACCGTATATCAGTTCGTACAACCATTGTTGGTGGTTTTTTTGATACCATGTCTTGTTTTGTTTGTTCCGTTGCTTGAAGGTATAGGTTTATTCGTTATACGGACTAGGCTTGGGATTCCTTTTTATAAAGGAAGTCCCCACCACTTTTCAATTTATCTACAAAGAAAAGGGTGGGGAAAGTATCAAATCTTAGGCTTTGTGTCGTTGCTTTCATTGATGATGTTTGCGTTTGTTGTATTGTTTTTGCACTGCATGATCTCATTGCCATGGCTTTTGATTGCAACGATGAGCCTGGTTACGGGATGGATATATTTAATCTTTTTTTGAACAGACCTTCATGCTGTGTAATTTTTCTATCAATGTTGATAGTTCTTGGTTGTTAAGACCTAGTTTATGTGTTGTCTTTTCTGTTTGACAAAAAAGTGCTTCTAAAAATATTGATAAAAATATTCTGAATTCAAATTTTGTTGCATTGTTGCTGAGAAGATTTCGAAGTGTCTTTATAAATTCGTTTAAGCAAATTGAATCTCCATAAGCATAATCTATGGCCTCTTTTGGACAGTTCAAAGAGATGCTTGGGGTGAATAAAAAGGATAATTCTTTAGCTATTGCCTTTGCTAATATGGATGGATTGTCCAGAAATTCAGCATGTGCTTCTTGCAGTTGTTCACGAATAGTTCCTAGCAACATTTCCTTTGTAATTTGATAATCTTTGTCTTTCTGATCACGTGTTTCTACTGTTGTGTATACCTTTTCATTCAGCCACGAGGCATACTCTTGGGTGGAGTCAAATAACGATTGTTTAAACATTTCGTCATCGAAGACTATTGTTTCAAAAAATTTTTTACATTGTGATGTTGTAAAAAATTTAACAAATAACTTTCTACATTCCAAGATTCGTTCATCAAAGGAACGCGCTTGATTGAAATCATCCTGTTCTTTAGACGATGTTAGCGCGCCTACAGTAGCGCTGAGTTCATCCGTTGAGGCTGTCGTTGAACCTAGTGTAGCAAAATCACGATATAACTTCGTAATATCACGTTTCTGATGTCCTTGCAATTGTTTTGCAATACTGCGATCAAGTTCGTCGAGTACACGTTTTTGTTTTTTTGGATCTTTCGGCAATACGTGTGATTTATCTGTTGGAAATAATCCTTTGTCAGTTCCTTTGGTCATGGTTGGAGATGGTGCACTTGAGGATGATGAAGATGATGACATTGCCACAGCATTGGTATAAACAAGTGTTCCCAGTAAAAGGGTAGAAAGGGTGAATGTTGATTGTTTCATTGTATTATTCCTCCAAAAAGTAGTGAGTTATTAATAATTTCATGGTTGAGGTTGTGTAATCTGTTTCTAATGTTTGTTAATAAGTTTAGTATGACACGACCGCTATTTATTACAAGTAATAAATTAATACACGACCGTGTCGTTACAAGCTGAAAAGTTCTTGTTGGAAATAATGAGAAAAAGTGCCTAGAAATGAAATATAATCAATTCGGCTTTTGTTACAGGATGAAATCTTATACCATTGCCTTGAGTAAGGCAATTTCTTTTTTCCACAATTTCATCTCTGGATCTGATGGGGTTTCAAGAATTTTGGGAATATCTTTCAATTGTTTGTCATTCATGATGAGATCAAAGGTTGCAAGCGGTATATGACCTTTGCCTAAAGGCGCATGGCGATCTTTGCGCGAGCCGAATTTTTCTTGAGAATCGTTTATATGAATTGCTTTCAAATGCTCAAGCCCAAGGGTGCTATCAAATGTTTTGAATGTTTTTCTGTATCCATCTTCTGTTGAAATATCGTATCCAGCGGCAAAAACGTGGCAGGTGTCCAAGCAAAATTCAATGTTTCGTTTGTGTTCTGATAATTGGCGGATTTTTTTGAGTTGTTCAAACGTATAGCCAACATTGGTTCCTTGTCCTGCCATTGTTTCAAGTAAAATATGAACCTTGTCATTACTTCGTTCAAACACAGAATCAAGGTTGTGGGCAATTTGTTCAAGGCATTTTTCTTCACCCATATCCAAATGTGATCCTGGATGAAGTACTAAGTAAGGTAAGTCTAGCTGTTCACAGCGGTGAACCTCATCAAGTAACGCGTTGGTTGATTGCTGAGCGATGTCTGCTTTTTTTGAACCAATATTAATTAAGTATCCCGTGTGTACAATGATAGATTGGATTGATGATGATTCTTTGACCGCTTGCTTAAAGGCCTTAATGGAATCGTCGGTGAGTTTTTTATCAAACCAATTGCGATTGCTTTTGGTAAAAATTTGCATTGCGGTACAACCGACTGATTCTCCACGCTCAAGCGCTTTGTAAATTCCACCTGCTATTGATACGTGACAGCCAACAAGAGGCTCCTTGGCCATTGTTATGCTCCTTGGTCATTTGGTTGCAGGTGACATTGAAAGTAGCGGTGATAGCTTTCGGGTAATGTTTTATAATCAACTTTTTGTGTGATGTTTGCAAAATCACCGGAACAATAACTATCCCAAAAAAGAATAACCTTGTCTTTGATGTTTTTTGTTACAATGTCATGAAGCATTGCTGCGCATGTTTTGCCAGTATAGGTTCCATCAAGTTTGATGTTTTCAGTTTCAAAAAGCAGTCGGATCGCCTCCTGTGCTTCTTGGGATATCTGTGCGTATCCTTTGCCAACGAAATCGTAGTTAATGGTAATGTCGGCTGGATCTAATTCAAGTTCAGGAATTTGTTTGTCATGCTTGTGAAGATATTTGCTCGCGATGCGATACAGGTAGGTTAATTTAGTTTCATGTTGTTTTTCAACGCTCTCATGTTCAATACATACAGGAACAATGATGCTTTTGAGTCCTGCAACCCTTGCGCCGAGTATCAAGCCAGCGGCGGTACCACAACTGCCGAGGGTCACATAGATATAATCAGGTTCAGGCATCAATCCTTGGGTAATTTGCTCCTTTAGTTCAAACATGGCATTAACAAAACCAACAGTACCAATTTCATTTGATCCTCCATAAGGGATAAAATAAAGGAATCCGCCGGTTTGTTTATAAAATTCTCTGTTTTTTTTATGGAGTGCTATTTCACGTTGGCATGCGGTGTCATAAAGACTCAAGTTGGCGCCATAAAAAGCGGAAAGCAAAAGATTGCGACGAAGATAGCTTGTTGGTTGTTGGCACATGTGCATGCAATAGCAAGGGAGATTAAGTTTGTTGCAATAAATAGCAGTACAACAGGTATGGTTTGAACCGGCAGCGCCAACAGTAAGCACCCCTTTAGCATTCTCTTTGAGCGCATCCCCTAACAAAAATTCAAGCTTGCGAACTTTGTTACCGCCAAATAAATCACCACTGAGATTATCTTGTTTGAGATAGAGTTGATTACAACCAATGATGGAACCGAGTACATCGAGTTTTTTAATAGGGGTTGGGAATGTACCAAGTGATGAGTAGCCAACATTTTCCTGTAGAGCAGGGTAGGCTTTGAAAAGTGGAGGGGTTTGTTGTATTGGTGCAGCTTCTTGTGCAACGAGTGTTATCCATGAGGATAACACGATACATAACATGCGTGCAATTTTGAGTGACGACATAAAAACTCCTTTTTTAGTTGAACGATGGATACATGCGTGAATGTGATGCTGTCGTATTCTGTCATCCTGAACTTGTTTCAGGATCTATTTTTTAAAATACGTTGTTGTTTTTGGATATTACCATGCTCTGTCTGTACTGTAAATTATTGAAGTAAGATTGGGCCTCGTGATGCCAAAGTATTAACAGATTTAATGAGTGGATCCTGAAACATGTTCAGGATGACAAAAAAGAGTATGCTACTTAAAATTTGTAAAAGTTATCTTCGATACCGTTTCTTTACTTCTTCCTCTGACAACCACTCTCCATAATCATGTAAATGTTGAAATTGTAACCTTCCCAATTCGATATCAACAGGGCCTGTTATTATTTCTTCAATTTTGTAGTGTAATCCATGATATTTAGCATCATGGTGGCGTGCTGTTTGGGCAACAGATTCGATATTGGGTATTTGATCATCAACAAAAACAATGGTGTTTGGCTTAAGATTCATTCGTCTAAGAAAGGCATCAAGAACTTCGCCTTTGGTGTAGCGATGCATAAAAACAATACCTTGTTTAAAAAGTGGCGGTGTTAGGTCTTTGCGGATTAATTCGGTAAGCATGAATTGAGGGGTGCGTGGGAATGCCGATTCAAAACTAATGCCATGTTTTATGAGTTGATTGATTCGCCAATCTTCCATGCTTGGAATAAGTCCAAGTGGACCATGGTATAGGCTGGTGAGCCCCATAACAATGGCTTTGTGTTGGAGGCGTTTGATGATGTCTGAAGTTATTGGTTCAAGCAGTTTGCGTTGTGCTTGTAATAGCACTTTGCTCCATAACATTTGATGAGTAGCACGTTCAACATCTGCAAAAATTTCCGCTTGTAGCTTTTCTCGTATTTCTTTTGCTGGATGGCGAAGTATGCTGCATGATGGTGTCAGTAAAACGCCGCCGACATCAAAGATGACAAGCGAATTTTGAGTAAGTTCTTTGGCAAGATCTTCAAGAATTTGTAGTGATTCAATGTGTTTGATGCTCATGGGTATTCTAGCACTCCTGTGTGCATAATTAATTTCCATTCGTTGTTTACTTTTGTATAGACTTTACAAACTCTGCCTTTCCAATGATCTTCATTACCATGCTTATCACGCCACAATGTATTGATATCAACGACAGCAAATGCGCCATCCCCTTCATCTGAGACAACGATTTTTTTGATTTCTCGATGATTGTGAACAAGGGCGTGGGCATCAAAAAGTGTTTGCCAGTTCCTGCACCAGCGCTCGCGATTATATCGTCCGAAGACCATAACCCATTCGATTGGGTTATGCGCCTGATTCGTTGGTGGCCAGGGCCATACCATATCCGGATGAAACACTGAGATGAGAAGATTGACATCTTGGGTGTTCCAGGCTTTTGTTTCCCGATTAACCATTTCGATGATTTCTTGTTCTATGTTTTTCATGTGGTTCTTACCCCTCTTATCCAGAGTAATAAATCCCAACAAATAGGACTACTGCTGTAGTACATTTGTGGGTATTTGATGAGGTTTGATCTCTTGGACAAGCATTTTCTCGCATATTTTAAAGACACTCTCGACAGTTTTTAGCTTTAAAACCTCGTCCTTTGTAAACCATTGTGCGTCGGTTACTTCATTAACATTGATTGTAAGTTGCATAGTGTCTGCCTCTGTCAGATAAATGAAATCAATATGAATATGAGCTTCTTTGTCTTTGTAGGCAGGGATATGTTCGTGTAGGACACAGTAAGGCGTAGGTACTTGATGTTCATATGGGGCGACAATTTTTAAATCATTCCAGGATGGGATAAGGGTAACATTGAGTCCCGTTTCTTCGCGAACCTCTCTCAATGCTGTTTCGTGAGGATATTCATTAGCATCCATGTGTCCTCCTGGAGGAAGCCACCATTGCAATTTTTTATGGAAGATTAGCAAGATTTTGGTTCGCTCTTTATTAAAAATAAAAGCTGTTCCGGTAAATTCTTTACGCATGGATCACCTCAACAATTTGTTTTGTGGTGTTGCCATTATTGTTTACAGTACAATAAATATCAGTTGTGGGGACTTTTTTTCGAGGGGGGACTATGAAGTTTTTGAGAAAATCACTAGTTACATTTATGATTATATCATTTTTAGCACTTGATGCACAGCCAAAAAAAGCGATAGTTATTGGTGCTTCATCGGGGATGGGACGTCAATTGGCTAAATTGTTGGCGCATGAGTATGAGGTTGGTCTTGTTGCTCGTCGTATTGATTTATTACAATCGTTACAGGCTGAAATTACAGCAAAGACATATGTCAAACGAATTGATGTTGTTGCAGAAGATGCGCAAGCCAAACTGGCTGAACTCATTGAAGAAATGGGTGGCTTAGATCTTATGGTAATTACGGCCGGGTCATTTATGGATGTTGGGGCTCAGACGACGTTTGATGCGTATAAAACCATGATTGATGTTGATGCTACTGGTTTTATTGCCATGTCTGAGGTTGCTATTGCTAAATTTAAGCATCAAGGATATGGACATTTGGTTGGTTTTTCATCAATCGATGCATTACGAGGGAGTGCTAATTACCCTGTGTATAGCGCCGTAAAGGCTTTTGTGCATACCTATTTAGAAGGTAAACGTAATTACATGAGCCAGA
>CAYUQI010000014.1:0-19404 GCA_964446935.1 uncultured Pseudomonadota bacterium | reverse complement strand
GTAAAGGCTTTTGTGCATACCTATTTAGAAGGTAAACGTAATTACATGAGCCAGAACAATATTCCTGTAGCGGTAACAGAGATCATCCCGGGGTGGGTTAATAATGAACGAATTGATTACACCAACGTTCCTGATACCTATTGGGTTGCAACAGCCGAGGATGCTGCGTTACAAATTTACGATGCAATTAAAGCACATACGAAAGAAGCATACATTACCAAGCGTTGGAGAATTATTGCGTGGCTTATGAAGTGGTTACCAGATTGTATTTACAACCGAATTGGGGGATTGTGATTGTTTTCCATCCCTCAACATTTTCAATTTTTTGAAAGCTTGAGGTTTTGGGTTTTGGGTGATGAAGTCCAAAATCTGTTGGGCAGAAGTATCGGGGGAGACAAAGGTGGTGTCAATTTCAAAATCATACACCCGTGTCGGGCCGTGGACGATTTTGCTTTGAGGCCTTGCCATACCAACCGGTCGATTTTGCCGTGCTCGTTCACGTTCTTCAAGCGTGTCAATATTGCAAACAACAGCAATGAAGTATACGCGATGATTATTGAGGAGCTGAACATAGTTCCAAAGGCGTTCATCGCCTTCAATGACTTCGTCGACGACCAAATCGTAGCCATGTTGTGTGAGCGAATAAATAATGCTTGGGATTGAGAGTAACAGCTTGTGACCGAGCCAGCCAGATTTGACATGGACGATTGGTCCGAGTTCATCACGATCAGAAACGTATTGGAACCCTTGTTGTGCTTCAGGACCAAGCCCAATATATTTTCGTGGCATCATAGAAATAAAACGGTCAATACCGAGTTCCAGCAAAGGAGTTGGCCAGATCCCCTGGAGAGCTTTTGCTATTGATGATTTGCCTGCACTCGAAACACCATTGAGTAAAATAATCATACCCATGGCTCCACACTATGGTTAGTGATATGTCCTTTTCGTTTAAATGCAGTATACCATATTTTAAAATGATGCTAGTTACGGATAATAGCGTTGTCAATTTGCCAGATATTTTTTTCTTTAATGAGGTAAAAAATTTTTTTTACCGTATTGAAAGGAATATGAAAAGCCTTTGTTGAATCGTAGATGTGCGGGAAACCCTTTTCTTCTTTTACCTCAAAGCCAGCCTTTTCTAGCGAAGTTTTATCTAGAGCAACAATAGTAACTTTAGTGCTTTGTGTGAAGAATTTTTGTAACACATATTGTATTTGTTCAAGATTTTTAGATGCGTGGATAAGCCCATCTTTTATATCAAGTGATGTGATGTTAATGCATTTGTCCTTATTTTTTTCATTGAAATTTTCAGGCGTTACGATTTTGTAAATGCCATCTGCATTAATAAATTCTTCAAGGTTGCTTGTTACCATAGCGCAACCGTTAAAAGGTAACGCAAGCAATGTTACAAAAAATGGTACGAATAGCTTCATGATACAATCTCTCTTTGTATAATAAAAACATTGTTTTTTTAACGTGGTATGGGGGTAAACACTGGTTTTCTGTTTTCAAAATGTGTGACATGTTTAAAGCCGGCTTGCACAAGTATGGCAAGCGCATCGTTAAATCGATCACCAATTCGTGCGGCTGTGTGAGCATCAGACCCGACGGTAATAATAGTTCCACCGAGTTCTTTGTAGCGTTTGATAATGTCAATCGTTGGATGCGGTTCATGCAAATCATAATACCATCCAGATGTATTTATCTCAATTCCACGATTCTTCCCAATAATTTTTGTTAAAATTGCATCGATAATATCGTTGTAAACAGCATATTTCATTGATTTGTCTGGATAAGGAGCATAGCGTCGAATGTAGCCAATGTGTCCAACGACGTCAAATGAATCAAAGTTACATACAGTATAATAAATCTCTTCCAGATAACGCTGGAAGGCGTGGTGATGAGTTTTGTTGTGATAAAAGGCCGGATTGCTAAGGTCTATATGGTCAACACTGTGCGTTGAACATATGACAAAATCAAAATCAGCACTTTTGATAAAAATTGATGATTCTTTGATGACATGGGGTTGGATGCCGACTTCGATACCCTTTAAAATGGTTAGCTTCCCTTCAAATTTCTTACGTAATGTATCCAAAAAGAGTGAGCGAGCTTTGGCGTCGAAGGTAAAATTATATTCAGGATTTGGTAGGTCAATATCAAGATGGTCAGTAAAGACAAGCCCTCTTAATCCGTGGTCGATTGCTTGTTGGCAGCCATCCTCGGGCAACATTTCACTGTCGTCTGAATAGTGACTATGTGTATGTGAATCTATGATATTTTTTAAATAACCCATGAGAGCCCCTTTTTTAATCATATGCCTTTGGCCAATAAATAGATTTGATGCTATACTATAGCATATTCGGTGGGTCTGTTTCTATTAACCTTCAATAAAGAGTGATAATCAATTTTGCCATGAGAATACGAACGCATACCAATCCTCTTTCATGTTTACAAACCTTCGAGCCGCTTAAGCCGCACGAGGTATTCCCTAATTTTAGTGGAAAGCTTGATTTTGAAATAGGCTTTGGCCAAAGTTCGTTTATTAAAAATTATGCACAAAATCACTCGGATAGACTTGTGGTTGGCATTGAGGTACGTAAAAAGGCTGCAGATCTTATGCGACAGCGGCTTACGCAAGACAACATTGCCAATGTTCATCTTGTTTATGGCGATGGTTCTAAATGTTTAGCAACAATGTTTGATGATCATTCACTTGATACGATTTTTATCTTTCATCCGGATCCATGGCTTAAGCGACGACACAAAAAGCGGTTGCTCATCAATGACGATTTTGTGTGTATTGCACAGCAAAAACTAAAAGCTGGTGGATTGATTCACCTTTCAACGGATGTTGCATCTTTGTGGCAATATGTTCAGATAACATTTGCTCACAACCCTAATTTTGAACAATACCAGAATCATCCCTTCTGGGCTGATTATACAACGCGTTGGCATGAGATTAGTCAAGCGAAAGATCGGCAAACATTTTGCGGAACGTTTATGGTAAAATGATTTTCTTTTGTGTAACTAATGCACATACATCTTCAGCAGATCCCTTAACTTGTTCACCAGTTTTCATATTTTTAATAGTCAGAATCTTGCTATCAACTTCATCCTGTCCAATGATAATTGCCCACTCAATACCTTGCTTGTTCGCGTAATCGAGCTTCTTTTTAATTTTAACGTTTTCGACATAAACTTCGGTATTAATGCCGTGTTGTCGTAGCTGGGTTGCTATTGTAAGTGGATAACTCAGATCTTCAATAAATGGAATAACAATAACATCTGATAGTACTTTTTTGGTTGTTGCAAGTAACCCTAATGATTTGAGTTGTGAAAATAATCGTGTGAGCCCAATGGATATGCCAACACCGGGCATTTTTCGGTTTGAATAAAATTCGGTGAGATTATCATATCGTCCGCCGGAGCATATTGATCCAAGTTCTGGGTAACCGTCAAGTGATGTCTCGTAAACCGTACCGGTGTAGTAATCAAGGCCACGGGCAATGGAAAGATCAATGCGGAAAGCATCTGGCGATACATTGAATGCCGGAAGATATTTAACCACTTCCTGTAGCTCTGATAGTCCGGTTTGTAAGATTTCGCTGCGTTGTGCTAATGGTTGTAATGCTTTTGTTATTGTGTCGATTGACCCACGCAGTGCTAGTAATCCAAGTAAGTGCTGAGCATCCTTTGGGGAAAGTCCAAGTTCAACAAGTTCTTTAGTAACGGCGTCGTTGCCAATCTTTTCAAGCTTATCAATAATGCGTAATACATCGGTCATTTTGTCAGCGCATCCAAATGCTTGGCAGCAGCCACTTAAGATTTTACGATTATTAATGCGAATGATAAATTTACCAAAATTGAGGGCGGTAAAGGTGGTATAGATGACCCCCAGAATTTCGGCATCATTTACAAGTCCAAGGGAACCGTCGCCAATGATATCAATGTCGCATTGATAAAACTCGCGGTAACGCCCCTTTTGTGCTCGCTCACCACGATAGACTTTGCCAATGTGATAGCGCTTAAAAGGAAAAACAATATCTGCGTAATGTTCGCATACGTAGCGTGACAGGGGAACGGTAAGGTCAAATCTGAGTGCCAGGTCATCATCACCCTTGGAAAAACGATAAATTTGTTTTTCCGTCTCTCCTCCTGCTTTGGCAAGCAGAACTTCAGCGCGTTCAATCAATGGTGTATCAACGGGGATAAAACCAAATCGTTCGTATGAAGATTTAATAGTTTCCAGCAACCGGTTAAAGGTAATCTGATCCGCCGGAGTAAGTTCCATGAAGCCGGAAAGGGGACTTGTGTTGATTTTTGCCATAAACGCTCCTGGTCAATGTAATTGATTCATTAATGCTTAAAGCTTAGGCCAGTAAACAGATAAACGCAACTTGTTTTACGTGGTGCTCGTGGTAGGCTACGCCTATTGGGAGTGTGATTTCACATAAAAGGAGTATGTATAATGAAATTTTCTATTCGTGTTTTAAGCATGGCTGCAATTGTTTTACTTTATGGCTGTTTTTCATTGCTTGATGGCCGTACCCCAGGTGAAAAAAGATCGTTTGACTGGTCATCATCAACGTATAATTATCCTATCAAAAATAATTATCCGGATGAAATATCGTTTTGTATTGTAGATCTTAAATATGACGGTCAATTCATAAAAATTTGCGAATTTGGAGAAGGGTTAACGTCACAGTTTAAAGGGTATGATCGGTTATATGGGCAAGGGGCTTTGTGGGCTACCGTATGGGATTTTTTTGGATCTTTTCAGCGCCCGGTGTGGCTTGTTGGCAAGAGATTTTTTCACAATGACAAAAGGGTTTTAGCCAAGGGGCATCTTTCTGCCATCGGTGGTAAGACTAGTGATTCAATATACTTTCTTAAACAAGATGATGTATTTAAAAAACTTGTGAAAAAAGCTAAAAAAGAACCTGGAATTGTTAACAAGGCATGTATTCTTATAGGAGATTGTGGTTCGGAATTTAAGAAAACATATCCTTCTTGTATTGTAGTTGGGCAAGCAACGAATGGTATCGTAGCCAATAAATACAGAACCAATAATTTGTTTGATAATGATCCAGACATATCGATGTTCAAGCCTCTCTTTAAGGCGTATCCAAAACAGTATACATTAGAGCTTGCTTCTCAAATTGTTAAAGATCTTGGGTGTTCGATGTTTGTTATAAAACCGGTTGATGCCTCGCTTGGTCGAGGAATAATCATGGTGACGCGAGATGAACTTAATGCAACGTTGAAACTTATTTTTAAAGATTTTAAACGTTTTAATAAGTATCAATTGGATGATTATTCATATGGTTATTGGACAAGAGATCATAATAAAAATTTTATTGTTGAAGAATTTGCAACATCTAAAACGATCTATGTGAATGATAAGCCATATGATCCTACTATGCGGGTTGTCTTTGTGATTTCGAATAATGGTGGATGTATTTCGACAACGTTTTTAGCATCATATTGGAAGTTGCCGGATAAAAATCTTGATCAAGAAGGAACGTTTACAGACAAGCACAAGTCTCATGTGACGTATAAATCATTGGTTGGTTCGGCTGAGGTTGAAAAAAAAGACTTTGATCATGTGAAAGAATTGCTGAGCCTTGTGTTGCCTAAGGTATATCTGAAAATGCTTGCCAATTGTTTTGATAAGCAAATACGTTCCTAGTGTGTGTTTTTTGATTCTACTTCATCAGGAAGTCGCGAGTTTTTTTAAAGCCCATGGGATGGAGGGCGAGTGCCCCCATCAATGAGTCATAACATTTAATTGGTTTTCGAGTGATTATTATTGTCGCTTGTTTTTTGGTCTATCATGCTTTGTAAAAACGCCGAGACTACCTTTTCTTTTTGGAGATCTATGATCATTGGACTATTTTGACTAGGTTGTTGTGGTGTTACGGGCTGAGAGGTGCTTGATGATGCAGTATTATAAAAAAATCCAGAAATAGGCGCCCCTTCTTCGACGTAGGGATTAAAACAAAAAAAAGAACCGGCTTGATGATGTTGAGCTTCTTCTTTTCTGCGTTGTTCTTCTTTCATTTTCTCTTCTAATCTATATATCTCTTGGAGGTATGTCATGGCTGTTTGATAAACGTGTGGAACGATTGTCTTAGCATAATTGTGAGGATTTGTTATATGTTCAAACAGTTGCTTTGCTGCATTATTCTGGTTTGTACAATATAATGATATTGCTTGTTGTAGTATGGCATTCAACTGCTCTCTAGCGGTATTGATAGTTGGTGCGAATGAATATCGCATTGCAGCAGTGCCATATGTTGTATGTAACGAGACAAGTGCTACGAGAAAAATGTTTCTTATTGTTTTCATAAAATAACCTTCATAATTAGTTAGTTTTTTTTGTGATTTTTTCAATTTCTTTAAGTAATGCACACGCTTTGTTATATGCATTAACGTTGTTTTTCATTGCTAATTCTTTATGAGTTGTGATTTTTGTAAGATAGTATTGGGCTGTGCTGTATAGTTCCTTGCTGTAGTATATCTTGCCTACATAAAGTAAGGCTTCAATGTTCATATAAGGATAATTTTGTTGCGCGAAGTTAGATTGTGCAACGACAAGAAAGAGTTCTGCTGCTTTTGTTATATTCTTATTATCATCAAATCCAAAAAAATATATTTTAGCGAGCAAAGCATATGCATCTACCCACGCACGGTTTTTAATTGTTTCAACATCTAATTTTTTTGTTTGTATAACGTTATAAATGGATTCAAAGTGTTCTCGAGCTGCTTGATATTGTTTGTCGAAATAGCAGGCTGACCCGATATGTGCTTTAGCTTCGAGCCATGCAATAAAGTTAATTGTTTCAATGTCAACAATAGTAAGAAGCATATTGAAGTATGTTAATGCTTGTGTCCTATCTTTAATAACCCCATATCCATGGTAATGTATTCTACCAAGATACCTATAAGCTTGAATAACTGCTTCTCTGTTGTAACTTAACGCATCTTGTGTTTTAACGATGTGCTCAAAGAATGCGATTGCTTGCTCGTATTGTTTCATTGAAAAACAGTTGATACCATTCTGGCAATAGGTAAATAATTCATTATTGATCGTTGTAGGATCCAATGGTGATTCTAGTAGAAGTCCTTCTAGGTCTTTTGTTATCATATCTTCTAAGGCATTGTCTGCGTTTTGTTGTTGTACAAGTTCTTCTATGGTGGTGAACGTTTTTGGTTCTGCTGCATGAGTGATGTTTACACACAATGTTGTGGATGCAGCGATTAGAGTTACGACAAAACTGGCTTTTAAGTATTTCATAAAACCTCCCGGCATGGTTATTAAATTGCAATTTGAATATGTTATAGTATAGGTCAAGAGAAGGAGCTGCGCTAAAGAGTGTTTAAAATCAACAAAAAAACGTGAAAATTATATAAATTGTTACAGGCTGAAAAGATTTGATTGTTCTTGAGGACTCAATTGTTATTGAGGGTTATTTGTTTGCAGTGGTTTATATGCTTCTGTTTGTTCCTCGAATGATCCTTTGAAGATCATGTGTGCATGAGCTTGCAGACTAATGTTTCCTTCGGTATCAATCCATGTTGTTAGTGAGCCACCTTGCATGAGCAAGGTAGTTTTTTGATTCACAGCAATAAGTTTTTGTTGCGCCAGGACACTCGTTATTGATGCAGCTCCAGAACTACATGACAGGGTGATGCCGCAGCCTCGTTCATATACGAGAACATTGAAAGAAGGCAGGTTCTTTT
Organism: uncultured Pseudomonadota bacterium; assembly: GCA_964446935.1. Classification (GTDB taxonomy): domain Bacteria; phylum Babelota; class Babeliae; order Babelales; family RVW-14; genus UASB124. The sequence continues at coordinate 11,661 of CAYUQI010000014.1, read as the reverse complement.
TTGTTTTGTCATGCCATACAAATTCAACATTTGTTTTTTTTGCAAATGCTTGATGTGATTCAAGCAGGTTACCATATTGTGATAGCCAATCAGGTGTTGTTTCTTGAAAGACAATAAAATGGGGATTGCCAACATTGGCGCGATGACCATTGAACGAACCTTGTGCTGTTTGAATGGTTGTTGGTTCATCAATGATTGCCTTCCCAACGCGCATAATAATTTCGAGTGGCGTTCCTGGTACAGGCGTGGTAACGATGGTGCATTCTGAGATGCGTTGGCCTACTTTAATATTGAATTTGGTTGGAAAGGTATAAGTGCTAAAAAGATAGTGAGCAACACAACGTGCACCGTTCAAGCAGTTTTCAGCTTGTGTTCCATCGGCATTAAATATGAGCATTTCAGGCAATCCTTCTTTGGGGCATGTTGTGATGATGAGTACCCCATCTGCGCCAATGCCGTAATGTCGGTTACACAGGTGTTGGACAAATTGTTGCCAGGATGCTCCGTGCAACTCGGCCTGCATAAATGTTGCAGGCCGTTTGTACCAGTCAAAAATAATAAAATCGTTACCAAGGGATTGATATTTAATAAAGTTTTTCAACATATACATGTATGATGGTTACAGTGTTGCGGAAGCGCTTTTACTGGGCTCCTGTTGCTTTTGTGCAAATACAGGTGCAAATACTTTACTGATGTAATTGCGACCGGAATCGGCAAAAATAACAACGACAACATCCTTTTCTGTTAGTTTTTTGGTGTATTCAAGTGCAACGTGCATAACTGCTCCGCTGCTGATACCAACAAGTATTCCGTGTTCCAATGCAAGCTTTCTTGTCATAGCAAATGCATCATCATCTGATATTGGTATAATTTGGTCAATGGCTGATTTATCAAAGGTATCGGTAATAACATCAATGCCGAGGCCTTCAACCTTGTAAGCCTTTGGTTCTTTGCTGGAATACAGTGATGTTGCTGCATCCACGCCAATGACTTTAATATGAGGATTTTGTTCTTTAAGATAACGGCCAGTTCCCGACATGGTTCCGCAACTTCCTGCACCGACAATTAAGTGAGTAATGGTTCCATCGGTTTGTTTCCAGATTTCAGGACCGGTAGTGGCGTAGTGAGCAGCAGGGTTTGCTTTGTTGTAATATTGATTAGGCATATAAGCCCCAGGGATTGTTTTGGTTAAATGCTCTGCCAATGTATGATAGTTGCGAGGGTCATCGTGTGAATCAGTGTTAGGACAGATGTGTACTTCTGCACCATAGGCTCGTAATACGGCGACCTTTTCTACTGCTGTGCGGTCAGGTACCGTTATGATAACGCGATAGCCCTTAACTTTGCCTATCATTGCAAGTGCAATACCTTGGTTGCCTGATGATGCTTCAATGATTGTTCCGCCTGGCTTCAATTTTCCGGTTCGTTCAGCGTCTTCAATCATGTACAGAGCGCAACGATCCTTAATGCTTCCGCCTGGATTTGTCATTTCAAGTTTTGCAAGAAGTAGTGGTTTTGTACCAAATTCAAGTTTTACCAGCGGCGTATTACCAATCATTTGTAAAATTGTTTTATATGTTGCCATCAGGCCTCCTTAAATATTTCCCTGTATGAAAAATAATGAGAAATAGTGTAAAACTTTTTTAAGAGGGTTTCTATTTAATTTTTATCTTTTCTAGTTGTCATAACATATACCATGATGCATTGATTAGTAAAGACATTACGGCTGCAGAAGATGACTTTGGTTTTCGATCAAGAGAAGTTTTATGAGTGATTGTGCGTCCTCGTCATCAATTTCCAGCCGGTGGTTACGTGCTAGAAAAAGCTTATATAAGAGGTCAAAATGCGCATGAAAGATACTTGGCGTGCATGCTTTATAGGTTGGCCAATTTTCAACGTAGTTATTTAAAATATATGTATTTATTCCTTGGTAGGTGTCCCATTTTGATGCAATGGTGTGATAAATGATTGGGAAAAGGAATACGAATAGCGCTGTCCATGTTGATTTGAGTAATGATGAGGACTTTTCTTTTTCCTGCTCAAATCTATGAATATCAGATGTAAAGTCGGCGACCTGATCCACCCGAGGATCTTTGAGTGTTTCCAAGCGTCTTATAACTTGTTGACGGATTGCCTGACTTTTGACCGCTACTTGATACATGGTTTCAAGAGAATTAAGTTCTTGTTGGACCCAGGGAGAATAATAAAAAATATTAAAGATAAGCGAGGTAACTGCGTAATCAGTGATTGCGGTTGCCGTCCATAACGCGGCTGTTTTAAGTTTTTGTTGTGCTTCGTCAGGTTGTATTTTGTCGTAATTTAAGTGTTCATTAAAAAAAGCGGCACGTGCCACTTCTCGTGATTGCCAATGCCAAGATTCATTGTTTTTTGCCTGTATCATTGATGACATGATAGCGATGATTAATACAATGATTTTACAGATTGACATGGCTATCCTCGTCGAATTGGAAAAAAAAATTTTGATGTTATGCTACAAAGATATTTCTTCAATTATCAAGCTTTTTGTATTAGCAAGGAACAAGGATTGTTTTTTGCACATATCTCGAGAAAGGATATTGCATGATCAAAAAGGGTTTGTGCATAGCGTTTGGGGTAGTTATTGGTTTTAACAACGCATATGCAATGATTAAGCATGAAACTGAAGTTTTTGGCAAATGGCTTGCGTGGCAGCAAATTTATTATGATCGAAATATTGCTGATGTATCAAAAGATTTGAATGATGATTTTATTACTAATTTTAAAAATCAGTATAAAAAAAATATTCCATTGCTTAAACCATTAACCTCATTGCTGAATAAAATAACTGAAGGACAGATAAGTAACACCGGTTTTTTAGTTCGAACTCCTATTGCTGACGGAATGAGGAATCAACTCAGTTTTATCTACGAAAATATTGAAAATAATATGCCTGCTGTTATTGAATATTTGGCCAATGGCGGCATGGCAAGCCGCGACAGTAGCAAAATAGAGGAATCTCAACATTTCGATGTAATCATAGAAAAATATAAAGCATTTTCTCGGTTATTATTTCCTTTTGATGACACGTTTAAACAAAGTGAATATCTTTTAGCATTTGCTAATTGTTTATTTGAATATTGTTTTAGTGATGAAACGTTCCCTCATTATCAGAATATTGTAATGTCTTATGATCAACACTCAGTTGTTCGTTGTATCAATGCGCTCATGTGGTACTATCTTGTTGGTGATGGCTGGAAGCATTGGCATGCAAATACCCTTGATGGGATAGCAGCAAAGGCTGCACAAGGCAATGAGGTTGTTTACATTGCCGGTGGTACTGATTTTTATCATTTATTGCGTAACGGGGTAACGAATATTACCATTATTGATCCTTTTCTTCCTACACAAGCTCGTTTTTATTCGGAAGGGTGGGAATTTTTAATTTCGCCAGGTGCTCTGAATAGTGAAATACGATTTGGGCCTTCCTGTAATAGTATCAAGATGAAGTGTGTTGACTATTGTGTTGATGATAAATTCCATTACAAGCTTTCAAATAATCAAATTCTTTCGGTGGATAAGGGCGTTATTACATGGTTTGTCTATGATAGAAACAACAACCATATTGGTCATGTTATTATCAATCGTCGTCCTGTGACGCAACAAGATCTAGCCGATTGTCAGGGTAAAGTGTTTGTTATGTCATACGATGAACTTACGTGTTTGGCAGCACCGGAATTACTGCATGGATGGGGAATTGATCCAACGCAATTTCCGGATAATATTAAGTTTTATGTCAAACAAATTCGTAAGCCGGTTGGCAAGAATACTTTGTGTGCTATGCGTATCTTCTCCATGCTTAATCTTTCTGATGTGCGTTTTATTAATCTTGCTTCAGATCCAACCTAATATGAATCAATCTTATAAGGAGAGAATTTTATGATGATAATCAGAAAATTAATGATGATATTCATTGGATTGACGGTATGCGCTGGCGATGTACATGCTGTAACAATCAAATCTGCTGACGAGGTGTTTGCCAAATGGCTTGATTGGCAACGTGTTATGCCTGATAATGATCTATCAAGAATTACTGAGCAACTGGACGCGACATTTATTGATACGTTTCGTTCTACGTATGAACGATCAATGAACATATTTAACCCACTTGTTCCCTTTTTGGATACTCTTACCGAATCACATATCAATAACGATGGGTATATGTTGGACCATACTGTTACGACAACACTTACTCGGAACCTTGCTAATATGTATGCATTAATCGAAAACGATATGCCGGGTTTTGTACAATATCTTCAAACATCTGGATTTATGGATCCTGTTAATAAGGGGTCAGAAGAGCGTGGAGACCAATCACATGATGTTATAGAGAAAGACCGTGCTCTCTTTGAGCTGTTATTTGCTCATAAGAATGAAGAGTTTGCTAGTCAGAACTTGTTCTCGGTGGCAAATAGATTTTTTGAATATTGTTTTGGCAAACAAACATTTCCTTTGTTCCAAAAAATGTTGCTTAATAAATCACAATATCCACTTGCACGCATGTTATATGCCGTAACGTGGTATAATTTGGCTGGCAATGGTTGGAAACATTGGCATGAAAATAGTCTTAAAATATTGCAAGAACGTGCGGCGCAAGGACACAAATTTGTCTATATTGCCGGTGGGTCAGATTTGTATCAACTCATCAAAGCCGGTATTTACACTATTCGTAATATTGACCCTCAGCTTCCATCGCAGCCCAAATACTATACCAATGATTGGGCATTCATTTTGAAAGGCGCGGGCCCTGGTGGAGGACTTGGTGATCGTATTGTTTTTAACTTCCCTGATCGTAATATAATTATGCAACGAACAGGATATTATGAACTAGGTACCACCTTTAAAGCACGCATTGCTTCTGGGGAGGTCATTGAAATTCCTCATAGTGTAACCACGTGGACGATCCTTGATGCTGAAGGTAAAAAACTTGGAGAATATGTTTTGGAACGTCGATTTTGTGAGCAATCAGATTTTGATTATGAACCTGACAAAACCCTCATGATGTCGTTTAATGAACTGTATTTCATCGCTCTACCGGGGGCCTTGAATGGATGGAATATTGATATTTCAAAGATTGCCCCTAATCAATCAATTGTTGTTAAACAATTGCGCAATCCGGTAAGCCGACAAATGTTGGTGAACATGCGTATTGCAACGTTGCTCAATGCATCTGATTTCAAATTTATTGCATTGGGAACGTGTATTAATTAATAATAAACATGTTAATAATTTGTTGTGCCTTGTTTAAGGGTGATGAACAGGGCACAATGGAGAATTTTTTCTGGGGGGCCTATGATTAAGAAAATTCTTTTTTTACCAGTAATTGCACTTGTTGCTTCGTGTAATGCTATGGAGTTTAAGCGGATGGCAGTTGTTTGTAAGCCTATTGCGAGTGTATGGACTCAGCCGCAGGAGGATAAACTGAATCCTGGACAAAAGCTTCCACTGATGGGGTGCCTCCATATTCCACATTATGACAATCAATTGTTGTATGGGCAGCCTGTCATCATTGATAAAGAGGTTGTCATTATTGAAGAAAAAGAAGGTGAAAAAAAAGAATGTGTTTGGTATCAGGTTCGATCTCTTGATGATCCTGAATGGAAAAAGGATCCTAATAATCCAAAAGCAGGAAAGTGGGACTATTGCTCTGGTTGGGTTCGCAAAGATCCTCTTAAGGAAGTAGAAAAAATTACAAAACAAGATCTTGTGGTATCTGCAATGTGGACGTTGATAAAGACATCAGAAAAAGAAACATTACGCCTTCCTATGGGATCTGTACTAAAATTGATTGAAAAAAAAGGTTCCGTTTGTAAGGTTACATTATGCGATGGTTCAGAAGGATTTGTTGCTGCTGCTGATGTATATAAGATTGAAACAGAGTTTAGCGACAAGGTTGAGACCGTTCGTTCTTATATTTGTGCCAAGGCACGAGCCTTTTTAGGTGCTCCTTATTGCTGGGGCGGACGAAGTCCGTACGATGAAACCGAGACATACAGAATTTGCAGTCCAGATTGCTCGGGATTGAACAGTCTCATTTTCCGTTCACGCGGGTTGATTATTCCTCGTAATTCACACGATCAATTTCTTGCATCGATTTCGGTTAATCCAAAAGATATTTTGCCGGGTGATTTTGTTTTTTTACAACCTCCTTACAACCCTGAAACTAAAAAGGGTGGCCGTGTTAATCATGTGATGATATACATGGGAAGTTGGGACGGAAATGAATGGATCATCGAGACAACAGGGCATGATAACCTTGCATTTGAAGACAGGAAGGTTCGTTTAGTTGCCATCTCTGATAAGTTTGGTATGGCATCACTTAAAACATGTAAAAATGGACAACTTATGGAGAGATTTGAAGGAGGAAAAAAGGTTAGCCAGCAGTTTGAATTATATGTTGGAACCTTTTGTAATGCTCATAAACTTCAACAACTACGAGATGCTTGGTTTTGATTGATGTATTTGTTAATTATTATTAAAGTATAATTTCACATCTGTTTATTGATTGTTATACAATCCGTCTGTAACTGGTCAGTTACAGACGGATTTGTTTTCTTAACGGTGTTGTATGTGTGGTTATTTATTTTTTCTTGTGGTTTCTTCCATTGTGCAATGTGGCGCAATGGATGTGAAAATAGGGATTATTTGTAAGCCCTGTGTTACTGTTTTTGCTCAGCCGCAGGGCGACGTTTTAGATGCTGATAAAGAGGCTCCGCTGCACATTTTACAAAATAATAATCAGGTTTCGTATGGCCAACGTGTGCGGATTACTAAAAGCGTTGGCTCCTGGTTTCAGATTGATTCTCTTGATGATCCTGTTTTTATTCACATTAAAAACCTGAAAGAATGTAAATGGGGATATTGTTCAGGGTGGGTCAAAATGAAAGATATTGCGATAGTGAACGAGTTTCCTTGCTACAATCTTGTTCTTACGTCTGCGATATTGAATCTTCCTGTTGGAACCCCTCTGGTTGGCGAGAGAATGGGAGGTACTTGGAAAGTTCAATTTCATGATTCGTATACATATATTAATGCTCAGAATGTATATGAGATACATGCTTTTGAATCTACTTATAATGCGAGCAATAAGCTTGGAGATGCTTTTTCAAAAGAAGAGCAAATTTTTGACGATTGCAAAGAAATATTATACTGGTGTAAAAAGTTTGGGTTGTATATTTGTGACACAGCAAAAAGTTTTTTAGATAAAAAAAATGACGGAACGACGTATCGTGCTGATGGGCCAACCCTCATACGTCTTATTTTTCGATTGCGTGGTTTGATTATTCCTCGCAATGCGCAGAGCCAGTATCTCGAAGCGTATCCAATTAATCCGATAGATCTTATGCCTGGGGATCTTATATTCTTAAAGCCACCACAGGAGTGTAACGGGGTTGTGCGCAAAACGTTTCCCGTCAAATATGTCATGATCTATTATGGGGCTGATAGCGGTGGAAATGATTTGGTTGTTGATGCACGTAATAATAATGACCTTCGTTTGGTTCCTTTACAGAAGATACTGGGGATATTATCGCTTAAAAAATGTGATCAGGGACAAACAGTTAAGGTTTTTGATAGTACTGGTAATGTTATTGAAGAGCCATTCCAATTATTCTGTGGAACGTTTTGTACCTGGAGCAATCTTTATAAAGCACGCAAACGGTGGCTGGGCGATTATCTTTAAGCTCCCAACTCGCGTAGCTTTTCTATGACCTTTTTCATATCTTCCCAGACAATTTTTTTTGCATCTGGGTTACGGAGTAGATAAGCCGGGTGGTACGTTGGCATGACAGGAATGCTATTGAATGAATGGAAAATGCCACGAGCTTTGGTAATTCTTGCGTCGTTACCCAATAACGCCTGAACAGCCGTTGATCCTAATAAACACAAAATCTTGGGTTTAATGATCTCGATTTCTTTGAGTAAAATCAATTTCTTACAGGTCTCGCTTTCAATGGGCAGAGGGACTCTGTTGTTGGGTGGGCGGCACTTGACGATATTGGAGATATAGACATCTTCGCGCTTTAATTTCATCGCTTCAATAATCTTAGTTAGCAATTGTCCTGCGCGTCCGACAAATGGGAACCCCTGCTCATCTTCGTCTCTTCCTGGACCTTCACCTATAAACATGAGGGTGGCATTAGGATTACCATGACCAAAAACAACTTGTGTACGTCCTTGTTGAGCCAAAGGACATGCGGCGCAGTTAACAAAATTACAGAACAGTTGTTCAAGCTTTTCTTTGTTTGATGCTGTTGATGCATGATGAACCGGGGCAGATCCGCCACCACCTTTGTAGACAAACCCTTTAGGTTGGGTCGATAGAAAGGTCACGTAATCAAGAATGTGTTGATGAAGGTTTTTTTTATTCACGGTTTTTACTCACTTTTTTGTCTCGCTCATTCTTGAATGAGTTGTCGATTGGTTATCAGCCGCGGATTTGTCATCCTGAACTTGTTTCAGGATCCATTGTTGATTATGGCATCTGAGAGTTTGCAATGCTGTAATTATTACAAAATAATTGAGTGGATGCTGAAACGAGTTCAGCATGACAAAAAATGCCACGTTTCAGGGTGATAATGACAAATTTTGAGGCTTATTTCATAGACCAACAATAAAAAAAGGGTGATGCAAAGAGCATACTCGCATCACCCTTTTTTTCAATATTTTATATTAAGCAGCTTTTACCTTCTTGGTTTTGACGTGTTTGGTACTTGCTTGTTCAATAATAGGTTGTTCAACAACTGGTTGTGGGATTGTAATTGGCATTGCGGCCTCTTTGCCTTTTTTACTGCGAGTAAATTTTTTAAGGAAATTAGGCCATTCGGTTGCTTTGGCAAATTCAGTACGGTAGTAGGATTGGTGTATTGATGTTGTTGGGAAATAGATTGCCAATCCGGTTGCTTCTGAAAGATTTTTGCCTGCTGCGTTGGCAATGATCATCTTGTTTAAAATTGCAAGACAATTAACAGCTGCCTCATGAATTTTTTTCCAAATATCGCGAACGGCTGGTTTTTCGGATGAAAAGAACGAAATCCATTTGTCATTATTGGTAGAATATTCTTCTGCTTGGGTTGAAAGGCTCTTGAGGAAGTGCCCAAGGTCAATATAATCATTGTCGATAAATTCTGTTGATAAAATATGGCTGAATCGGATTTGTCTCAGCGTTTTGACGGTGCTATTACCACCTTTTGTCATTAAGTCGATAAGTTGTAGAGAGAGATTACTGATTGCTTTTTCAAGGTCAGTTGTGTAGGCAAGGTTGACTGCTGATTGCGTGTAATCACCCATGGTGTTGTCATATTCGTTTTCATAGCAAAAGACGATGTAACGAGCAAGAGCTTCGCTATCAAGTGTTTGTGTGGCAAAAGGGGAAAGAACATTGACGTAGTCATATCCGGCTCCAGGCTCAACCTCTTCAGAAGCAACCATGAAGTTGGCAGCTGTTTTTATTTGTGATGCAATTTCTACCATTGCCATATGGCAGGCGTCCATGGCCAGAACATCGATTTTCTTTCCGCCCAGGAGATCTTTGCAAATATTTTCTAAACCAAGTTTTAAATCTTCGTTGGTTAAATATGTTTCCGAAACATCGTTGAAGGCTATGCCGCGTTCCTCTTCTTTTTTAAGTTCTTCAAGCATGACATCCATTGTACGTTTGCCATTGGCGAGCTTTCTATTAAGTTCGAGCAACCCTGTTTTCTTATTGAATTCAAAAAGTTTATCGCGCCATTTGGTGAGCATGCGTCCCCAAATTTGAGGGTCTTTGATGCCGGCGCCATGGTTCCAGAGAACAAGACATGTTTTTTGAGATGGATATCCTTTGATTCCCCATTGGGCAAATTCAAAGAGGTTGGTAGGGGTGCCACTAAAGCTGGTGGCGGTATTGCTTTGATTTTCTATAACAATTGGATTGTTTTGTTCAATAAAAAAACGCATTATTTCTTTTTCGCCATATTCATCCATTTGTAGCAAGATATTTAAATATGGCGTTGAACCAACTTTCACCATTTGTCTGAAGTTTTGGACGCCGAATTGGTGAAGATTGTTGTTGTTGCACATGTAAACTAAAAAATTCCAGTCTTTAAACTGGTTAGCTTTTGCATCCGTTTCTTCTTGTTTTACTTGTGCCAATGGTGGAGGAGGAAGGATCGGCGCAATTGTTTGTTTTGGTGTTTCTGGTGCTGGAGGAGGAACGATATCGTCTGCTCGAAGTGACAGGACTAATGAGAATGAAAGCGCGAGTAGCGTGCCTGTAAGAAGATGGAATAGATGCTTCTTCATAAGCTCTCCTTTGAGAAGAAGGTTGGAAAAATGACAACTTAAGATCAACATACTATGGGGATTGTTGACATGCAAGAGGTTACTGTTTCTTTTTAGATTGCCTTATAACGTTTGCAGAAAGTGTTAACGCAAATGTTAAGGCAAATGTCAGCTGAAAATCAAGAAAAAACAATTGCATAGGATTGAATAAAAGTATTCCTAAGCACAGCAATGTTAAGACATGTAATGTGTTTGCTCGCTGTGTTATGAGTGATGCTGTTTTTGCTGCAAGAAAAACATAAAGTGCTCGTCTAAAAGGGATGCTCGTCCAACTCAGGCAATCATATACCATGCACATGATAATGAGAAAAAGATTTTTAAAGCGAATGTGAATTGGTATGAAGCTCAATAGAAACGTCCATATGGCAATGACGAGGACAATGTGGAGCCCCGCACGTGCCAAATAGTGTGACAATCCCCAATAATTAAACGTAAGCCGCATGCCTTCAATATTATCATGTTCTTTGTTGCCTAAAAAAATTAATCCAAAATAAGCAGCCGTTTTTGGAGTTATTTGTCGTTTGATGGTTTGGTAACATCGTGCTCGTGCATTCCAGAGCCATCGACGAATACTCCAGCGTGGACGATCGAGTATCTGACATTGTTTGTTTGTGATAAATAGTGAAGCAAGAATGTTTTCTTTGTGGAGGTAATCATAATAAGAGGGATTTCCAGAGTGTGAATGTGAAAATGTTTTTTTGATGGTGATGGCATCAAGAGCAACGGTGTCTCCTACGTGTATGGAGGTTGGGTAACGCAGATAGCAGATGAGCTGGTATGAATGAGCCTGATGTGTTTTGGTTTGATGACAATACGTATCATTAACATCAACATATAAAACGGTACCTCGTTGCCGTTCACCCCAGGTTCCTTTATCAGTTACCGTGGCAATGAGTGAGAGTGGTTGTTCTGCAAGAAGATTAAATAAACGCTTGTTGCTGGTATTTTGAATCCAGAGCATGCATGCACCAATACCTATAAATAGTATGCCAAGGCTTAACTGTATGATGTTTCTATAGTGTTTCCATGCGCTATAAACAGTCAATATGCTGCCGATGGCAATGACGGTTACAATGCCTACAAGTGAAAATTGGTACATGCTTTGCAGAGCGATTCCTGTTGCGGTGCTGACCAAGGGAATGATGAGTGGTGTGAGAAAATAACTCATGGTCTATGAACAGTACAAATGGATCGGGTGACAACTTCGACCTTTCTGCCATCATCCAGTGAAAGAATGGCAAAGACATCCGAAAGAGAACAGATAGTTCCTGTTAACCCATGAATGGTGCTCACACGTGCTCCGAT
>CAYUQI010000013.1:21110-45495 GCA_964446935.1 uncultured Pseudomonadota bacterium | reverse complement strand
CAAATACAACGGATCGTTTAAAGCAGTCAAAAGCCTTCATCATGATTTTTCTCCTCGTATGTGAATAAATACTTTTTAATGCGTTTATCGTACTGGGTATGAGTTGTTTGTCAATGAAAAAAAGGGATAGATTGGGTATTTTAAACGGCTGTTGGCGAGGTTTTACTTATCAGATATACTAAAAACGTTGTTTTTTTAAAGCATTATTCAATTCTTTGGCTGAATAAAAAAATGATTAATTTTTTCATTAAAACTTATGGCTGCCAGGCAAATGTAGCCGACTCGCAGATTCTCTCGTCGCTCTTGATGCAGCTGGGCTGCCGCGAGGTTGCTACTGCACAAGAGGCTGATCTTATTGTGATCAACACGTGCGCCATCCGTGAAAAGGCGGAACAAAAGCTTTGGTCGTATCTGGGCAAACTAAAACCATTGCGCGTCCAAAAACCATATCTTCGCGTTGGTATTGTTGGCTGTGTTGCTAGTTACCAAAAAACCGATATTCATCAGCGATTTGATTTGGTTAACTTTGTTTATGGTGCTCGCGACGATCGTGCGTTGTTGCATGCGTATGTGAGTGATGTGGTGGTTCAACTTGAGACGGCTAAGCAATTGTTTGAGCAAAACCCAACACGACGATTGCGCAATGGCCAAGATCGTAACATTGCTCGTGTGGTTGAGTCGAAGCGATTGTTTCATAAGCCTTCGCTGTTTACACCTACCTTGAGTGGGTATCATCAGGCCAAACATGAAGTGTGCCGTTCATTTGTCAATATTATGACAGGATGCAACAAGTATTGTACCTATTGTATTGTGCCATTTACCAGAGGGCGGGAAATAAGTTATCCATTAACTGATATTATTGCTCAGGTGGAGCATGATGTTGCGTTGGGGGCAAAAGAAGTAACGTTGGTTGGGCAGAATGTTAATTCGTACCAAGACCCTGAAACGAAGGCTTTGTTTCCAGAATTGTTGCGACGTGTAGCAGAAGTTAAGGGAGATTTTTGGATTCGGTTTACCAGTCCGCATCCACAGGACATGACCATTGGTCTTTTTGATGTTATGGCTGTGCATCGTCCAAAGGTAACCGCGAGCCTCCACTTTCCTCTCCAATCTGGATCAAACAGAATTCTTGCATTGATGAATCGTAATTATACTGCGGAACAATACATTGAAAAAATAGGATGGGTTCGACAACGTATGCCCGATGTTACCATCTCGACCGATATCATTGTTGGATTTCCCGGAGAAACTGAGGAAGATTTTTTAGCGACAATGGCATTGATTGAACAGGTACGTTATGATTTGATTTATTCATTTGTGTATTCGCCGCGGCAATTTACCAAGGCAAGTACGATGGAAGATACTTGTTCATACAATGTTAAGCAAGAACGGTTAGATCGTTTACAAATGCGACAAAAGACCATTGCTTATGAGCTTAATTCAGCCAACATTGGTAAAACACTCATTTGTTTAGTTGAAAATCGGCTCGGGCATGGTAAACTCTTAGCGAGGACCGAAGGAAATATACGTGTTGAGGTTGATGGGTCGGATGAACTTATTGGAACGTTTATCCCTCTTCGCATAGAAAAAGCTGGTGTAGCGAATATGTTTGCGGTTCGTGTTTGAAATATTCTAAAGATATGGCGGCATAGCCAAGTGGTAAGGCAGTGGTCTGCAAAACCGCGATTCCCCGGTTCGATTCCGGGTGCCGCCTCCAATCTTCGCTCTTACGAGCTATGGTTGGCAGACCAAATTAGGTGCCGGGATGGCGGAATTGGTAGACGCAAGGGACTTAAAATCCCTCGGGCTGAAAAAGCCCGTGCCGGTTCGAGTCCGGCTCTCGGCACCACTTTTTATAGTAATGAAACCGTATTTTCCTTGCGTATGGTTTTCCAAAACGTCGGTGTATGCTGAATTTTTGTATTTTGATACTTGACAAAACTTAATAGATGAACAATTCTCTGAAGAGATGTTGCAAGAATGTTTATGGCAACATACGGTTGTGTAATGTATAGGATATAAACGATACTAGGCCGAGGAGATTTTATGAATAAGGCTTCGTTGATCGAACACATGGCAAAAGAAACCAAATTGCCTAAAACAGTATGCAAAAATGCTGTTGAATCATTTGTCCGTTTTGTTGAAACCAACCTCAAAAAGGGCAAAAACGTTGTTTTGACCGGTTTCGGTACCTTTACTGTCATGCGCAGAAAAGAGCGCGTTGGTATCAACCCTGCAACAGGTCAAAAGATGAAGATCGCTGCAAAGCGTGTTCCTAAGTTCAAGGCAGGAAAGAAATTAAAAGATATGGTGGCGTAATTGCTTACGATACCTGAAAATTAAAAGGCGGCAGCACATTATTGGTGCTGCCGCCTTTTTTGTAAGAAGACTAGCATCATTTCAATGTGTTCTGGTAATATACCAATAAATCGGTCAAACCAATAAAAAAGGAGATGGTATGGCAGCATCTGAATACGTTAATGCTGGGCTTGATAGTGTGAAGAAGTTCTGGCAAGAATTTGATATTAAAAAATGGTCGGAACAGATTGGTGGTTCTTCAGCTGAGGCCGTTGAAGCAGCAATTTATTTCTGTTTAAGCTTTGCCGTTGGTTTTCTCTTTAAAAAATATTTTAAATTTATTTTTGCATGTCTTTTCACCGCGCTTATTCTTATTATCATACTTGATTACGGCCAATTTTTAACGATCGATTGGAATGCAATTAAAGCATTTTTTGGTATTGGTGCGGCTACCGATGTTAATACTGTTTTGAACCAATTCTTTGATTGGATCAAAAATCACATTCTTTTATTTATAGCAATCGTTGTTGGTTTCTTGGTTGGTTATAAACTCGGATAATCAATTATGCTGCATGGGGGAAGACCCGACGGAACACTTTATTACTTGCTTGGGCAAGAAGAAAAGTTACGTCATGGAATTGCAGAGGACCCTGTTGTTGCGCATGTTGATGATCTGTTATTTACGGCCATTTGCCAACAAGCCTCCGATATTCATATTCAACCGGCTGAACATTCATATGTCATTCGTTATCGCATTGATGGTGTTTTGTATGATGCATCCTACATTGATAAAGCACAGGCACATCCGATTGTTTCTCGTTTAAAAGTTCTTGCTCATATGGATATAGCAGAGCGGCGCATACCGCAGGATGGGCGCTTTAAAGTGCGTATGCAGAATGATGATAAAGGGCAAGAACGTATTGTTGATTTTCGTATTGCTACGTTTCCAGCTCTTCATGGCGAAAAAATGGTGGTTCGAATTCTTGACCGTTCATTACGATTGTTATCGCTTGATACACTTGGGCTGGAACATGACATGTACCAGCAATTGAAGAGTGTGCTGCATAAGCCCACCGGTCTTTTTTTGGTTACCGGGCCCACTGGATGTGGTAAAACAACGATGTTGTATGCCTTAATTTCTGCGCTTGATGTTGCCTCAAAAAATGTTATCACCATCGAAGATCCCATTGAATATGAATTAGCTGGCATTACACAGAGTCAGGTGAATTCGAAAGCCGGTTTTACCTTTGAAAATGGGTTACGAGCTATGTTGCGGCAGGACCCGGATATCATTATGGTTGGTGAAATTCGTGATAAACCGACGGCGCATATTGCTATTGAATCAGCATTAACAGGGCACTTGGTCCTGAGTACGTTGCATACCAATGATGCCCCAAGTGCTGTTGCACGTTTATTGGAAATGGGCATTGAACCATTTTTGATTAGTGCAACACTTAATGGCGTACTTGCACAGCGCTTGGCGCGTCGCCTGTGTCCTGCATGCAAGCAAAAGAGTAAGCCACAGATTGCGTCAAAGAATCTTGGTGGAATTTCTACCAAAGATCTTGATATTGTATATGTGCCGCGTGGATGTGCTCAATGTCAGAACTTTGGTTACAAAGGACGAATTGGAATATTTGAATTGTTAATGCTCAACGATGCGATACGGACATTGCTCATGCAAAAGGCTGACAGTGGGCATCTGCGTAACATTGCTTTAGAATCCGGTATGAAATCATTACTGCATGATGGGATTGATAAAGTCAAAAATGGTAAAACCTCGTTAGAAGAGGTGTTACCATTTTTGCTTGATGCATAGTTATTTTTGTTGATCAGCAACGCAAAGATTTTTTTATTTTGTAAAACTCTTCTTTTTATGACAGAATCTGTTTTAAAGTAAACCAGAATAAAATGAAATCTAGGTTTTTTTCAGGGAGGGGTAGCCATGAAAAATCGGTTTTTTAATAACATTCTTCTTATTTTTGTATTGTTGATTACTTCACAGGTCTCAGCAATGGAGATTGATTTCTCAAAAACGCTACCAAAGGATATTCAATTTTTGCCAGAGGTACTCCTTGGGGATTCAGAAATGCAAGAATTGAATGCGATGTTGCAAAAAGTTGTTAAACCAGATTCATGGGAAGATACAACAGAATGGCAAAAGAAAGTAGACGATGTTTCTCGTGAATTGAAAAGTCTTGCCGCGAGTGTTCCTCAACCATTAAAACTAACATTTAAACGTGTTTTGGGTGTTCTGAAAGATTTAGAACAAATAGTTTGTGGTAACGATGATCGCGATTTAATGGTTTCTCCTCGAGAGGGGCAATCGGTAAGCATACAAAGCTTTGATGGCGCTATAGCAGATATGCTTGTTGATCCACCTATGAACAATGTGATGGATGGAGCAAAAAGTTTTCCAGGTTTAATAGATGATCTTATTGCGCATTTTGATCACTGTACGCTTGATGATCCATCAGATCAATGTTCAAAAAGTTGTGGTTATTAATATATTTTTTTTGTCCATTCAAGAGGATCAACAGGGATATTGTTAACACGCAGTTCCCAGTGCAGGTGGTAGCCGGTGGCATAGCCAGTCATACCAAGCTTGCCAACAGGATTTCCTTTTTTGACCATGTCACCAACTTCGATGTTAGCAAAATCATCAAGGTGTCCATAAAGTGTGAAGACTCCAAGCCCATGATCCAGAACGACGGTGTTTCCGGTCAAATAAAAACGATCTTTGATAATAACTTTGCCGTCTTGGGCTGCCCACACAACGCTTTTTGGCGTGTTAATAAGGTCAACGCCTCGGTGCATATAACGGCCGCGTTCTGAGGTCATGCGAATTTCACCAAATGGGGTTGTCATACGTTGAACGTTAACAGGGTTTTCAAAAGGCCCACCCCAGAGTTTCTTTTTGGGAGATTCTTGGATCCATTTGCCAAGTGATTCATCAAGAATTTTCATGCTCATGCTGATTTCTTTTTCTTGTGACATTTTTTCATTGCTTACCGAAAAGCCCTTTTGTCGTTTGAATTCAAAGGCTTTGACATGAACTTTGCATGAAAATTTTTGTTTGTTCTTTACCCAGTCTTCAACATCGGCTGTTACAACGTAGTCATTAACCCGTTCTTCGCAATCAACAGGAATAAAACATTCATAGGTGGTTGAGTCTTCTGCTTCAGGATAAAAATTGTAGGTTGATGAGAATAACTTGATTTGTGCTTGGGTAAGTTTTTTATTACTTTGAATCTTCATATGCAAGGTTTTACCTTGATATACAGGATATTCATTGTCTATAAAGGTTGCGCGAAGCGGAGTGTTGTCGATAGTCAGTGTATATTTCTTTTGAGTTTTGTTGGCGTGGTAGCTTGAGTCGACGGCTTCAACGGTAAGCTCATGTGTGCCATCGGCAAATTTAGCCGTATCAATGGTAAAAGGGACATCAAATGATCGTGCTTTTACTCGCTGATTAAATACTTCTTGATTATCAACCTTGGCTGATACCTCATATACTTTGTAATCATTGTCTGATGATAGTGAGCATGCGACGGTTTGCGCGTAGGCCCCATTGGGATCGATACCTTTGAGGACAATAGCCGGTGGATTGCTATGGTTAAAATAACGTGCAATTTTGAAACCGACCCAACCAATAACGACAAAACATGTAACGATACTCAGTGAAAATTTCCAATGTCCAGCCATGATTTATTTCTATGAATTTTGAGGTGAAACTTACCATAAACGCCCCTAGCATAGAATGTTTTGTCTGTAAGGTAAATAAAAAAAGTTAGTAATAATCAAAAAAACCGCACAAAGAGGGCTCAATTTCAGCTTTTTGTGATTTTGGGGTATTTTATATTTGTATTAAGGATTTCCTGCGGGATAACGTTTTTTTGATTTTTTTGTCCTCCTGACCTTGAAACAAGGTATAAGAGACAAATGTAGACAAATGCTCGCAATAGATCTTTGTCATCCTGAACTTGTTTCAGGATCCACAATTTTCTGGATTGTAGATAATGAATGGATGCTGAAATAAATTCAGCATGACAAAATACAAAGCTTGATTAGAAATAGGCAAGGTATAATCCATAGCTACGGTTACCTATATGATACCAACAGTCCATTATACAACCCTCATATCCGCGCTTAAACGCCTTCCAAACTGTCCGGGGGTTTACCTCTTCAAAGACGGTAATGGCACCATTGTGTATATCGGGAAAGCAAAAGATTTGAAAAAACGAGGGGCGAGCTATGTGCAACGTCTTGGGAGCGACATTAAAGTTGACGCTCTCTTTGCCGCTAGTCAGACGGTGGAACATCAAGCAACTTCTAGTGAACTGGAGGCATTGCTTCTTGAAGCTAAACTTATTCAAAGCAATCAACCTAAATACAATGTGTTGTTAAAAAGTGGGCAACCATTTGTTTATCTGTTTATATCATCTGGTAAACTTCCTGAGCTTAAAATTGTGCGCAGTAACAAGCAGAAAGGAACATACTTTGGCCCTTTCTTGGAAAAAACCTACGCACGTAAAGTGTATGATTTTTTAATCAAAACGTTTCATCTTAAATTGTGTAAGAAAAAAATTGAAAATGGTTGCCTTGACTATCACATGGGTCTTTGCTCTGGGTTTTGTCGTTCTGGCTTTGATAGCGATGCGTATAGAGCTCGCCTTGAAATGGCAAAACAGTCTTTGCAGCAGGGGCACAAGAAGTTTTTAGTGCAGTTAAAGAAACAGATTGATGATCACAGTAAATGCTTGGAATTTGAGCGGGCTCAAGAGTTGTATGGGTATTATCAAGCTTTCGAACGTGTGTTTGAATCGATTGATCATAAGCCTGCTGATCTTGAGCATGTGGCGCGCAAGGATATTTGGATTCTTTCTTCTGATAAAAAGCAACTTTTTGTATTTAATGAATATGCCAGCGTTTTGAAAAAGAAGCGGGTGTTTTATATGCCGTTTGACGCTGATGAGGTCGATGCAGAAATGATGCTTGAATACTTTATGGGCTACTATCGTTTGTACACGCCACCTGCAACTATTCTGAGCAATGTTGAGCTTGGTATTCCATCAGAAATCGATGTCATTCAAGCATTTTTGCAAACATGGCATGAAAAAGATTATCGAATAAAAATTATTTGCCCCATTGAAGGTCATGATGCGTCGCTTGTACGATTGGGATTGGTGCATGCAGAGACGGAACAAGCAAAACAAGCAACTTTGGCTGCATCGCTCAAGCGGTTGCTTGCATTACCTCGTGAACCACGAACGATTGATTGTTTTGATATTTCACATAAGCAGGGCATGTTTATGGTTGGTTCATGTGTGCGATTTACTGATGGAAAGCCTGATAAACAGCAGTTTAGGCATTTTCATATCAAGACGGTTGAGCATCAGGATGATTATGCTTGTTTGCGTGAAATTGTTGCTCGTCGTTATAAAGATAAAACCAATGTGCCAGATTTAGTTGTTATTGATGGAGGCAAGGGACAGTTGAGTGCCGTTGCTGATCTTATTCCTGGTATTGAATGTATCAGCTTGGCAAAGCGTGAAGAAACCGTTTTTTCAAATCGTTTTCCGGATGGCAAGAAACTTGATCAAAAGAGTCATGCAGGACAAATGCTCATCGCATTGCGTGACTACGCACATCACTTTGCTATCAGCTTTCATCGGCATATTCAACGATCGTCTTTGGTTATCAAAAGCAGCAATCAGAAGTCAAAAGATCAAACATAATATCTTTTTGTTGTTCCCCGCTTGCAAAAAATTTGTTTGATTGTAACATGGTATCCCACTTATAAAGTGCGTTAAAAAGCATAGATTTAACAGGGAGTTTTCAATATGGTTACGTCAAATATTATTCGGAACAAGGTTGGTTTAGTTGTTGGCTTGATGCTTTTTGTATCCAATGCATGTGCGTTATCATTTAAAAATGAAACCGGAAACCCTTTGAAAGTCTCTTGGACGTATTCCGATCCTTATTATGGTATAATTATTAACGAAATTGCTGATGGAAATGGTAACTCAAAGGATAAATCAACAATTAATCGTAATGAAGTTTATTCAATTCCCTTTAAATCTTCTTGCTTGATAGCATCTGTTACCTTTATTATCACGTTGAACAATAATGAATGCATGGTTGAATTTGAGGGAAAGGAGCTTTTGGGCTGGAATTACGAAGTTAAGTTGACACATGATGCAAACCAATGCCAATTGGTTCTCTATGATAATGAACGCAAAAAGGGTGTTTTCCAGGTGATAAATCTCAAATAGATTGAGAAGTTTTATTGGGGCCTATGCGTGCTTGGCATAGTTTCAAGTGCTCATAGGCCTTATCAAAATCTTTCTTAATTCGTAACGCTTCATTATAAAAATTAATTGCTGATGCAAAGTCGCCGCGGTTCTGCGCAAAACATCCCATATCAAAATAAATTTTACTCATATCGTTTGCATAATCTTCATGCGGATAATAGTATTCATCGATTGATTGTGATTGGTTGTATCCACCAAACCACCATAGGCTGAAAAACACGCAAAAAACAGTAAAGATAATCATTTTCTTTTTAGGTATCATACTCATCCTTTGTTTGATGTGTTATCAAACAGTTCCTTAATGGCGGACAATGATCCAGCAAGAGCACTTGCTTCATAAGGAACAATAATAAGTTTACTATCTTTATCTTTGGTAATTTCTGGTAATGTTTTGAGGTAATTGAGCGCAACAAGATAGGGGAGTGGGTTGACATTGGGTACGGCCTTCTGGACGACCATTATTGCCTGTGATTCTGCTTCTGCAAGCACTAATCGTGCTTCTGCCTCACCCTTAGCTCGTGTTACGCGTGCCTGGTATTCTCCCTCTGCTTCCAAAATAGCAGATGACTTTTTGCCTTCTGCTCCCAAGATCCATGCTCGACGATCGCGTTCCGCGCGCATTTGTTTTTCCATAGCAGCTTGAATTTCAGGTGGAGGCATGATTTCTTGTAATTCAACACGATTGACCTTAACGCCCCATTTGTCAGTGGCTTCGTCCAAGACCATACGGAGACGTTCGTTGATTTTATCACGTGATGTGAGTGTTTCGTCTAAATCGAGAGCGCCAATGATGTTACGTAACGTTGTCTGTACTAATTTTTCAATTGCTTGAGGAAGGTTTGCGACTTCGTAGACAGCGGCTTTAGGGTCTGTTATTTGATAGTACAAAAGTGCATTGATTTCAATGGTAACATTATCTCTGGTGATAACACTTTGTTTTGGGAAATCATAGACAGCCTCACGCAGGTCAATACGATCAAGGTAACTGGTGAACCGATACGTTGGTTTGCCTTTGGCATCTTCTTTGACAAATGTCCACAACACTGCCCGTGGTTGATCAATAAATGGGACAATAAAGTGTAATCCCGGTTCTAATACGCCATAAAAACTACCAAATCGTTCGATAATCAGAACTTCAGCCTGACGAACAAGATACGTTGCTTTAAAAAGTACCGTAATCAAGAAAAGAACAAGCGCACCGAAAAAAATGAAAAAAATAGCAATCATGAGTTATTTCCTTGTCGTGACAATGACTTTGTTTCCTTCAACGCGAACAATAACAACAGTAGTTCCTTGGGTAATCGTTTGATGAGGGGTTGCAACGGCTGGCCACTCTTCACCTTTTATTTTGACACGACCAAATTGATGAGGTGTTATTGGTTCAGTGACAAGTGCTGTTTGTCCAATAAGTGCATGGACATTAGTTTTCATTGGTGACGATGATTTGTTAGCAAACATCGATTTGATGATGGCAAACGTTAGAAGTGCACCGCCAACAGCAGCCCAACATTGGGTTATGACAGAGTAACCACCAAAGGCTAGTGTGGCTGCAATAAAAGATCCACAGGCAAATGAGACAAAAAAGAACAGGCCTGGTGTGCCAACTTCCAAGAGAAGAAAAAAGAGGCCGATGATAAGCCACAGATAGCCTAAATACCAACCATATTCAGTAAGAAAATGCACGAATGTCATCGTACATCCTTTCGGTTATGTATAGGTAACGACGGGGCTAGTATAGCGCACTTTTTATAAAATGTGGTAGTACGGTGTTGTCAGGGTGTATTTTTCAAATATGATTTAATTTGAGAGCGCTGCCGATGCTATCTGCCAGTGGTGTAATAAGTGATTTCCATTGAGCATCAGTCTTGAGGCCCATTTCGAGGATAATGGCGGGAGCTACAATACCCACAAGTGGTTTGAGCGGAAGCCCATAAACGGTATGCAATTCAAAAAGTTTTTGATCAATGCGTTGTTCACACGAATCTTTTATGGTTTGCGCTATGAGGAGTGATGTGTCAATACTTTGGTAATGAGCTTGATAAATAGGGATAAAGGAGTATGGATTAACTGACCGCTTGGCATTATCGATGATAGGATCATACATGAGGTGATACAGATACATGTGTGATTTTTCCGCTTGTTCTTTGTAAAAATTAATTCTCAAGAAACAGTCGGCAGCCAATCGGTTGGCAAACGATGCATTTTGCAGCGGCACAACCTCGTCGCCAGGGGTGCGTGTTAGTTGTACCCGGACGTTGACAAACCGCTGCTCAAGCTCAGCCTTGAGGGCTTGAGCACATTGATAAGTTTCTGCTCGTTCATAGCTGTTCCACAGCCGCCTACCGGCTTGCTTTGCATGCCCAGCAGGGTCAATCATAATAAGTGTGGCGTCCAGGTGGATACCAGTAAGGAGTGCGAAAACACAGGTGAGTAATGTTCGTTTTTTTGCCATATTCTAATGAATTCTTAATGTATCCATGTCATTTTCTAACTTCAATTCTGATGAGGACGACGAGGAGCTTACCACATTTTTGAAATTTTGCAGCTTTTGAGGTGGATGCTGCTTTAAGATCTCGTTAATGATTTTTGTTGCTTTAGCAATCAACGCAAAGATTGAAGCAAGCGTTTTCTGCATTGTTTCATAGCCATTTTGTATCTGGGTACTGGTATGTTCTATTTTTTTAAAATATTCAAGGCAGCCGGTAATTCTGCTGTTAATAAATTTAAGATGTTTTTCTGTGGCTAAAAGCAAAACAAGCATTTCCAAAAGAAACCCTGAAGCATTGTGGTTGCCCCAATAATCTTTAAGTGCGCCTAAACTAATGTCATTAATGGAAATAAGATTTTTATCACAAGGTTTAAAAAAACAATTGATATTTAACGGGTAGGTTGCTTCTTGATCTATGAAAGTGTTTATGTGTGACCACATAGTCAGAAGATACCCTTTTTGAGCGATTATTGAAGCCTCGCTGATGATAGGATTACCCGAATACAATAAGATAAAATGGGTTTTGTAAATTCTATTGAAGAGTCCTATGATTTCTTTACGCAAATAGTCTCGAAAAGCTTCATCTTTCCAATATCCGCACAGCTCTTGTGCATTGATCTGTACGATTGATGGATGTGTTGGTAGTTGTTGGTCCATGCCTTTGATGATGAATGGTGACAACAGCGTACAACACAGAATGATTTTAAAAATTGTGATCTTCATAACAAGTCCCCCCGAATAAAGAACATCCCCACGAACAACCCGACTGACTGCATTGTCTTCGTTGTTCTAAGTACAACATGTGCCAGCATGCACAATGAAGTAAAGATATTTAGAAAACAAGCAGGAGAATGGGCATGGCAAGCGAAACAAAAAATACTGAATCAAATCGATCGAGAAAACCACCATGTCCAGGAAGTATGGTCCCTGCATCCTTCAGATTTTGTCTTCGTTTAAGCAGTGAAAGTAAATAGCCTCCGAGAAACGCGATAACCGTTATGATGATTGTATAAAGAGCAAGAACAAACATATTGTGAGTCATTGGTGATGTTGATAGAAATGCCATGCGAGGCATGAGCCATGTGTGCATGATGAACACACCGATCATACTTCCTACTAATCCTTCGTATGATTTACCAGGACTTGTTAATGGACAAATTTTGTGATATCCGGTTAATTTGCCAATGATGTACCCGAAGGTATCTGCTGTCCAAGCAACAAAAAATGGATAGAGGGGAAGATAGTAATCGAGAGCATAATATCGAATAGCCAACCAGAGCAAAATGAAACAAGGAGTGATTGGATATGCGAGGGTAAATAAAAAAAAGCGCGGGCTCTTGGGGGGTAACAAACGCGGCCATTCAATGGTTAGCATCAACAAAAAAATGCCGGAAAGAAAGAGTATGTAGAGGGTAAGAGAATGAAGGTAGGCTCCAATTAAACATCCAATAAGTATTATTCCCGTGATCAACCGTTTCAATAGCTCTGCCATAGTGTTATACCTTTGGTTTATAAATAATTTTACGTAAGCACAATCCGCATCCTTCAGCTTTGAGTAACGTTTGTTGTGGATTTGGATTGCGCAACATATCATTGATGTAGTCTACCGAAAGAGCTGGTCTGCGTGCAACATCAAGTGCATATCCGATCATGCGGCGAATTTGAAAGCGTGCAAATCCCGGTCCTTTGATGGTAACAACAAGTGCTTTCCAGTGAGAATAGGGCTTGAGTGTTATTTCATCAATAGTGCGAATAGTTGCGGTGTCATCATCTTCTATTTTGCAAAAAGATCCAAAATCATGCGTACCACGATAGAGTTGTAACCCTTGATAGAACTTTTCTTTATCAACCGAATCAATGAATTCATAGCGCCATCCAAAACGAGCAATAAATGGGATTGGCCGTTTTAAAAACAGGACGTATTGATATGTTTTTTGTTTGACGTTAGCGCAGGGATGAAATGAAGCATCTACTTTGCAAAGATCCCTGATCATAACACTTGATGGAAGATGGTTATTCCATAATGTTTTAAGTGTTTCTTCGTTCAAATGAGAGGGCGGATGTGCGTGGAAACGTGCTACTTGACCGAGTGCGTGGACGCCTGCGTCGGTGCGTGATGCACCTATTATGGTGATGCGTTCATTAAAAAGTCGTGTCCATGCATCTTGAAGACAGGAACTAATACTGATATCACGCGGTTGAATTTGCCATCCGTGAAAGTCTGTGCCATCATACGCAACAACAATTTTATACGCTTGCATAGAGTCCTTTAAAAGAAAACCCCCATCCAGACGAACGCCATGGACAGGGGAAATGGAGGTTATCTAGATCTTGTCTAGAATTAAGTTGAGTATATATGAGGTTCAATAAAAAATCAAAAAAATTTTGGGTGGATGTTCTGATTGTCCCGTTATTTTGAACTGTTTTCCAAAGATACATACTTTAAAAAAAGCCTAATGATATATTTTCAGTTTGTTGTTTTTTGCGTTGCTTTGAATATGTTTTGGTAGCATTCGGCTGTTCGTTGTAGAGAAAACTTTGTTTCTACCAAATTCTTATTATACATTCCCATCGATGTTAGCAACTCTTTATTGCAATAAAGAGCCCCCAATGCTTCTGCCAGAGTTGTGGCGTCATTAGGAGCAACCAAGAACCCGTTGCTACCGTTGATGATAGCATCATGTGCTGCCATAGTATGGTGGGTAGTAACGACGGGTAACCCAAAGCTTAATGCTTCCAAAAGAGCGATAGACAGTCCCTCACTTTGTGAAGAAAGAGCAAAAACGTCAAAAAGTTGATAAAAACGATAGGCATCAACTCGCATGCCGGTAAAAATGACCGATGATGCGATGCCGTGTTCATGCGTCAATCGATTAAGTAACGGTTTTTGTGATCCATTCCCAACGATACAGAGAATGAGGGGGCTGGCGGATTGTTGTTTATTCATAAGCAAGGAGAATGCTTCTATTAACACATGATACGATTTGATAGGCTCAAGGCGCCCGACCGCACCAATAACGAAGGCATTGGTTGGTATGCCACATTCTTGTCGAGACAATGGATTGGCGAGTGCCTTTGTTCGTAATGAAACCGCATCAATGCCATTGGTGATAACACTAAGATTATTAAGGATTGTCGTTTTTTTGATGGGGTTTCGCAGCGTTTTTACAATGTGATTTTGATAAGCGTTATAGACTGTGGAAGAAACAGCAACAATTTTTTGTGCATGATGTGCGGTTATACGATCGAGCCAGTTACGCACGCGACCTTCATTATAACAGCTACCATGAAGAGCACACACCAGTGGAATGTTGCATTGTTTGGCTACGATGCGGCTGATGATGTTGGCTGACCACAGAGAACTGTGAATAAGATCGGGCTTAAGCGTGGTAATAAATTTTTTAAGCCTTAGGTAGGCGATTGGATCATAGTGATGAAACAATCCTTTGATCTGATAGGTGGAAATTCCTAGCTTTTCTATAGGTTTTCGGCAGGGTCCATCATAAAAGTAAGCAACATGATGCTGAATGTTAGATTGACGAACCAACTGTTCAAGTAGATTACACAGTGCCTGCTCGGCCCCACCAATTTTTAAGCTGGTAATAATGTGTAAGACCTTCATGGCCCCTTAAGGTATTATTCTGTGGGTGGTTCTCCTGGAGGAAGTGGCTGAGGTGCATTGCCTTCGGTTTCTTTTTCTATGAATGCCAGGAGCTTTTTGCTACGTGATGGGTGGCGAAGTTTGCGCAGTGCCTTGACCTCAATTTGGCGAATACGTTCTCGAGTAACCGAGAAGTCTTTACCAACTTCTTCAAGGGTATGCTCAGAAGCAACGTCAATACCAAAACGCATTTTCAGAACCTTTTCCTCACGAGGAGTCAGCGATTTGAGGACTTCACGTACCTTTTCTTTAAGGTCTTCATTGATGACGGCGTCGACTGGTGAATATTCATTTTCATCCTCAATGAAGTCTTTCAAATAGGTGTCATCGCTATCACCAACGGGAGTTTCCAGAGATACAGGCTCTTTTGAAATTTTAATAATATTTTTAATCTTCTTTTCATCAAGATTAAGTTCACGCGCCAACTCAGCATATGAAGGCTCATGTCCTTTTTCTTGTACATAGGTACGAGTAATTTTGTTAATCTTACTGAGTGTTTCGACCATGTGAACAGGAACACGAATGGTGCGTGATTGGTCAGCTATAGCACGTGTTATTGCCTGTCTGATCCACCAGGTAGCATACGTTGAAAATTTAAATCCGCGTTCAAATTCAAACTTTTCAACAGCTTTCAAAAGACCGATGTTTCCTTCTTGAATCAGGTCAAGAAAATGAAGTCCGCGATTAATATATTTTTTGGCGATATTAACGACAAGACGGAGGTTGGCACGAGCAAGGTCATCTTTTGCAGCTTTATCTTTTGCTTGTGCAACGACAAACTTTTTGAAAAGTTTGAGCATCTTTTCTTTGGAAAGTCCTGCCTCAGCTTCAACTTTTTTAATAATTTTATGCGAGCCACGGACAATGGTATCAAGCATAGCCAATTGTTCTTGATCTTCAGGAGTAGGATTTTGAAGACTCTGATAAAATTTCAGTTTTACCTCTGTTGTTTTGCTCTCATCTTCTTTTTCCTGAATCTTATGAACGAATTTTTCTATTTTTTTGCCAAATTTTCGTATCTGTTTGTTGGATATTTTGATGATTTGAATGGTCTTAATTACTTGGACGCGATTTGCATCAACAGCTGCAAGCATTTCTTTTTTCTTGGCATCTGAATCAAGTTGACTGCGATAGGATCGATAAATCTTATCTTCATTGGCAACTAATTCTTTGATTTGGCCTATGGTTGCAAGTAATTTTTGTTTTTCTTCTTCAAATTTTGGAGAATTATCTTCATCAAAATCTGAGAATTGAATCAAATCCTTTAAGAACAATGGATCCTTGGTGATACGTTCTTCAAATCCCATTAAATCTTTGGCAACAAAAGGAAATTGGGAAATTGATTCAATAGATTCGCGTTTGCCTTCTGCAATTTTGTTGGCAATAACTTTTTCAGTTTCTTTGTTAAGCAGGGGAATTTTACCAATTTCTTTAAGATACAATTTTACAGGATCGTTTAATTGACTTGGCTCAAGAAGACCCTTTAATCGTTCTAGGTCTTTTTCATAGGCATCTTCTTCAGCTAATTCGCTTGATAGTTCTGCTCGTTCCAAAGAGCTTTCAAGATTTGGGGAAACAATTTCGTGGATAGGCTGTGCAGTTTCTCCTTCGATCAATCCCTCAAGGCCTTTGGTACTACTTTCAAGTTCATCTTGCGAAATGAGATCAATATTTTCGCGTTCGAGAACTCGAATAAGGTCATTGGCATCTTCTTCGCTTATTTTGTGCCGTTGATTAAAACTTAAGACTTCTTCATAGGTTAAGACGCCTTCGTTGCGACCTTTTTCAACAAGCGCGGCAACTTGTTTTTCAATGCTTTTGAAATTTTGGGAAACAGGAGTTCCTTCTTCCTCTGGTAAACTTGCAAGATCTCCAAGCTCATCCATATTTTCAGCTGATTCTTCATCATCGAGCATTTTTGCTGGTACTGGCGTTGGTGCTTTTGCCTTTTGAAGCTTGGATGCAATAACTTTTTCTTTCGAAACGACAGATTGCTTTTTGCTTGTTGGTTTTGGTGTGGTAACCGCAATCTTTTTGGATTCTTGCTTTGCGGGGATTACAGCTTTGGGTGTTACGTTGATCTTTGTCTTTGCAGGTTGCTTGCTTACTGCGGCTGTTGCTTTGATAGCCTGCTGTGACTGAACAGTAACTTTTTTGAACTGCTTGGATGGAACGACGTTCTTTTTCACAATCTTTTTGACGCCTTGTTGTTTTTTAGCCGTCTTTGTTCGAGATACCAATTTTTTAGCCGTAACGGTTTTTGCTTTTTTCACAACAACCTTAGCCTTACCTCTTGTTACCAATTTCTTTTTTGATTTCATTGCTTTAACCCCCTGTTTTGCAACAATGTGCGTTTAAGATTGCCGAAATGTTCCAACACCTCTTGTACCCTTTGTTTATTATTTTCTTTTTCAGCCTTAACTATCTCTTCTTTAACATTTCTAACAATGTGGTGCCAATGATATTTGTAGAATCGCGCCAGAAGAAGGTCAAGCATCTGATAACATACTGTTCCGTCATGTTGCATCATTATCTGTATTACCCATTGTTTAAGGTCTTCAGCGTCAAGTGTATCAAGAAAGGCACCAACCGAAGTTTCTTGCTTATCATTTAAATTATCAAGCTTTTTCAATATAATACCCGCTCGTTCCGAAAAATATGGGAGAAGGTCGTGAACAGATGCAGGTATCTTCAAATGGTTAATTATAGCAGAAATAATTTTTTCTTCCAGTAAAAAGGTATCATCCTTTGTGCTTAAAATCCCTTGTTTTTCGGGTGATATTGGAGGTGATGATTTTTCAAAAGAGGCGGTTTTTGACGTTTTTTGCGCTGTGTCGGTCATCAGTTTTTTTAGTGAAGCAAAGGGCATCTGAGTGATTTCAGCCGTGTGATGAAGGAGTAGATCCTGTTTAAACTGATCATTAAGACGACTAATAATAACTATAATTTTTTCTACAGCACTCATTTTTTGAGATAATGGCTTGCCAGAAAAATGAGCTCCTGAGGCATTAATAAAAAAGGTGATAATGTCCTGGGCATGCTGTATAAGAGGTTCAAGATCACCGCTCTGGCTTAAAAATGAGGCAGGATCATGTCCGGTAGGTAGACTAATAATCTTGAGGTCCATATTTACCCCCCAGCAGAGTTCGGTAAGCCGCAACATAGCTTTTTGGCCTGCGGCGTCTCCATCATAAAGTACAAAGAGCGTATGGATGAGGCGAGAGAGCATCTTGAGGTGGTCAATAGTGCATGCAGTGCCTAAGGTGGCTATCGTGTTTGGGTACCCCTGTTGAATCATCATCAGACAATCAATGTTCCCTTCTACCAAAAAACCAGTGCTGCGTTCTTGGAGAGCCTTTTTTGCTATATCGAGACCAAACAGGAGTTTTCCTTTTTCAAAACCGTCAGATTCTTTGCTGTTATAATATTTGGGTCGCTCGTCTCCTGCTTTAAATATTCGACCCCCAAAACCACACCATTGTCCACGATTATTCTTAATGGGGAACAAAATTCGCTCCTCAAAGGGCGAATAATGACCAGAGGTTCTACCTTCCATAAGGATGCCATGATCCAAGAGGTCTTTGAGAAGAATCCCTTGCTTGACCATATCTTTGATGAAGATATTCAGTGCGGCCGTTCCACTTGGAAGATATCCAATAGAAAACAGTTTAATGGTATCGAGTTTAAGTGCCCGATCTTTGAGGTATTGGAGCGCTGGTTTGTTGGTTAGCAATGCTTTGTGTGCCCATTGCCCAACCGCTTGGCATACCTGAAAGTAGCGTTCTTTTGCATTGATTTGTTCGAGCGTTGGGAGTGATTGAGCATGCATAATGTCTGCAGGGACCTGCACATGGTGCTGTTCAATTAAGAAGCGTGCGGCTTCCATTTGCGACATGTTTTCAACTTTTGCAATGAAGCCAATGACATCACCTGATGCATGACAACCAAAACAATAAAAAATTTGTTTATCTGGACTTACGGTAAACGAAGCATCCTTTTCTGAATGGAAGGGACATGGCCCTTTGTGATAATTTCCAGCGGGCTTAAGCGAAACGTATTCACCGACAACATCTAAGATAGATACTTGCGACTTTATATAACCAAATAGTGACATTTTTATATCAATTTTTTACTGATCTATACCACAACCATACAAAGCCTCCTGCTGCGAGTACAAAACCAGCGCATGAAAGCAGTTGTACTTGTGAAATACTCAGAGCTCCATCAAACAGGGAGGCGATGATAGGTTGGCGGTCACCACGCCAAAAGTCAAGAACAAAACGTGCCATGTTTTCTAGCATCAAAAAGCTGCACAGAATTAACCCTGGTTTTTTTATGAATGTTGATGCGAGTGTTTGAACAATGATAAAAATGATAAATGAAACAATACTCGTGTACAGTTGTGTGGGGTGTAGAGGGATATTAAGTGGGGCACTTGCTTGTGGATTGGTGAATGTTATTGCCCACGCGATTGTTGTTGGTGCGCCATAGCAACAGCCTGCCAAGAGGCATCCAAGACGGGAAATTGATTGAAATAGTGGGCCATACAAGGCTGCTAAATCAAGAACTGGTAAGATAGGGACCTTGTGCTTGCGCAGGTACCAAGTAACTGAAATAATCGCACCAATGATGGATCCCAAAACAATAAAACCTGGTACCCATGGATAAAAAATGTCTTTCCATGAGGTAAAATCTGATGGGCTCATAATAACATGTAGTAACCGTCCACCGATAATACCACCAGCAAGTCCGATAAAAAGTGTGTTGAGATAGAGTTCTTTGGAAATAGTTTTTATGCGAAGTGGATGGCGCATAGTTAAAAAGATAAATACCAGAAAACCGATGGCAATCATAACACCATATGATTGAATCCATAATGGCCCCCAGAGGTGAAGTAGTCGAGGATGCATACGATCTCCTATATTAATGTTCGTAATGTATCATAAAAAATTGTTTGATTTTTACTAACAATTTCTTGTTCAAGTATTGTAAAAAGCTGGGGATGTTGTTCTGCCATAGCGTGAGCATTTTGTACTTGATGTGCAGTTGTTGGAGCAACAAGAGGAATAACGATACATTTTTTATTAAAAAATGCTATTTCAAACATTGTTCCTGCTCCAGCGCGACAGATAATAAGATCTGAAATCACATAATAATGTTGCACGTGCTCATCGTAACTGAAGGTGAGTGCTGGAATAGCATGTTGAGCGTACCAATTATCCCACGTATTTTCCTGAAAAGCTCCTGTTTGATGAATGATTTGAAGTTTGTTGTTCATCATTGGAAATTGTTCAATAAAGCCTTTAATAAGCGTATTGAGTAACATTGATCCTTGCGAACCACCTAGGATAAATAATGTTTTTCGTGTTGGTTGAAAGCGATGTACAAAGTTACGTTGCTCAAGTTGTTTGTTGATTCGTTCTATAACAACGTTGGGTTGTATGTCACGATCTGTTTGAGTAAAGCGTAGTGGATAGGGAACAAGCTTGCATTTATGTGCATAATTGATACCAAATGCTTTGCATGAGGCTTGTGTTTGGGCAAACGTAATGAAAATAGTAGTAGCCAACGGGAACAAGAACCTGTTTGCCTTGCCAGGTATTGCATCGAGATTATAGACATCAATAATTCGTCGAGTGCACCACCCGGCGATGCATACCGGAATGGCAAGAAGTCCCCCTGTACTGATTATTTTTTCTGGTTTGTATGCAAATGAATACCACATACTTTTGATCAAGATAATAATTGCTTGCATCATAACGAGTGGAATCTTCCAGCAGGATGAAAATTTTGTGAGGTGGCAGGGGATGGCTTTTGTTATAAATGTATGTTTTTCACGTATTTTACGTTCCAGTTCACTTGTGCCGGTAAAAAAAATAACCGTGCTGCCTGGATTGTCATTATGCCATTGTTGAGCACATTGCAGAGCTGGTAGAATATGTCCACCCGATCCTGCTGCAACAACAAAGAGTGTTTTTGTTTTCATTTGTTTTCACCGAGCAGTTTTCTGTTTTCTATTTTCATTGTTTCGACTTCTTTCAAGTGTTGTTTGATTGTTGCATCTTGTGGTGTCTGAGCGAGTGCTTGTTGATAGGCAGTAATTGCTTGGTCATATTTGGACATTTTTGAAAGAATATATCCTTTGGTATCCAAGTAATAGGAACAAGTAGCATCACGAGCAAGTGCTTTTTCAATAAGTTCAAGAGCTGTATTCAAATTTTTGTTGTTATGGGCATAGTGATATGCAAGTAAATTATATGTTGAAGGATAAATTGGTTCAATAGTAAGCGCTTTTTGTAATGTATCTTCAAGCTTATCCCATTGCTTTTGCATGAAATATAAGTAGCCAACAAAATATAAGGCTTTTGATTTGATTTCATTATTGGGTGTTGTTGCCGCAAGCTTGTTGTAATATTCAATTGCTTGTTGTAAATCGTTTGTTTCAACAAAAAGGTCGGCAATGGCGGCTTTTATATGGTGATGTGGTTTGCTTCGGTCAATGTCTTGTAATGTTTTAATCAGAACCGACACTTGAATGCCAGCCTTGCGTAACAAAAGGAATGAATGGAGTACTTCAAGGTCGCCATTACTCGTTATAATCCAATCACGCATGAATGATAATAATTCTTTGATTTTTTTTGTTTGCAAAAGAATTTCAGCCTTTAACAAACGGGCTTTATTAAATGTTGGCGCCATTTGTATAGCTTTGGTAATGCTTGCTAATGCTTGGGTATCCTTACCAGCCTTAAATTCAATCAAAGCCAAGTCGAAAAAGTATTCAGGTGAATTGGCGCGGATTCGTCGGAGATAGTCTGCAGCCTCGGTAAATCGTTCTTGTGAAAATAATAATTGAATAATCTGTTTTTCAACCATGACGTCTCTGCCGACAATTCCCAAGAAGTACTGATATCCTTTGATAGCATTGTTGATATTGCCCATTTGCTCGTAAAGCATGGCTTTAAAGAGCCATCCGCGATCAAACCGTGGAAAACATTTAAGGCTTTGCTCAATGCTGGCAAGCGCCTTTTT
Organism: uncultured Pseudomonadota bacterium; assembly: GCA_964446935.1. Classification (GTDB taxonomy): domain Bacteria; phylum Babelota; class Babeliae; order Babelales; family RVW-14; genus UASB124. Next base: position 23,705 of record CAYUQI010000013.1, on the reverse strand, counting down.
ATAATCTTGCTGTTGGGCGTACAATTTTGATTTAAGGAAGTGAAATAAAAAATGTTTTTGCTTTAATGATTGATTTTTTAAGCTTTTATCAATGATTTTTATTGCTTCTTCAATTTGGTTGTTTTTGGCATATGCGGCAGCGGTAAAATAAGCAACTTGTTCATTGTCTGGATTTGTTTGATAGAGACTCAAAAAGATCGCTTCTGCCTTTTTATCCATATCTAAGTTGAGATACGATTGTGCAACAATGAGGCGGATAAGGACATTGTCTTTAAATATTTTTTCAAACTTTTTCTCATGAGCTTCGTAGGTTTTTGCGATTGCTTTGTATTGTCCAAGATCAAATAAAAGTTGAAAAAAACCATTGTATGCTTGCGCGGATGGACGTTTTTTCAGAAGTTCTTTGTATTTTTCTAATGCGCTCAGAACATCCCCTTTGGCATGAAGATAGGTAGCTGATAAATACAAATAATAATGATCTTTTGTGGTACGATCTTCTACAAGTGAAATATCCTGACTTGAGGGTACTTGAGCATTACATGACACGCTCAAGAATATGCACAATATGATACTGAACATTTTATTATTTCCCATGAATGCTCCTTTTTATAGATTTGCAACGGATGAAATACGCAGCAATAGCTAATTGTAGCTCGTTTGATGGGAGCGTTGCAAGAAGAGCCTTTTCTTGAGCATTCAGCGCGATAGAAGGATCTGATTGCTGTATTGTTCTTGTATTTGTTCGTTGTTTAAATGTGCTTGATCGTCGAGGGCTGATTCGGATGGTCTTGATTGATGTATTGGGACAAAGAGAGGTAATTCGTTCTTTTAGAATAGGAGCAAAGAACATTATTTCTTGAGCCCAGGCAGGGTGTGTGGTGCTGAGGTACAAAATATCATTCTCAACTTTTTCAATACGAACTTTATCTTTCATAGCACCAATGATCGTGTCCCAATGAACATAAATATCGAATTTCGATTGTTGTTGCTGAGGAATAATTGACAGGAGAATGCTTTTGAACGTTTTGACCACACAAAGTCCTTTATATGAAGACCATTCTTAGTGTATGTGGATTATATAAAACAATGCATGCAAAGTCATCATGCGTTTGTTTAACTCAAAAAGCCCTATTTGACGCTGAAAAACAATTTTTTATTGGTTAATTCAGTTGTTTATAACCCTTTTTACATATTGTCCATTATGATATATATTCAAATAGTTAAAAAATTAGTTAAATTTTGGCTAAAAATGTCGATTTTTATTTAAAAACATGATTTTAGTTGAAATGTAATTAATTTATCGCTTAATTACATTTCTTTTGAAGGATTTGATTATGAAAAATTTTAGGACTTTTGGGCTATGCATTTTTCTGGGACTTCTTGCTGTTAATGTGAATGCAATGGAGGAATTGGATGAGTATTTTACATCTCCTGTTCAAGCGAAATTAAAAACGGGTCCTCGTGATCTTTCATCCCTGAATAATCGTGAAATTGAAGATTTCTATAAATCTATATTTGAAGATGACCGTGTAAAAAATTGCGTGGTACAACAAGCGATTAATATGCGAATTAAGAATGCAAAAAAGGCTAAACAAAATGTCACAATTCTTTCACTTGTCGTTGCTGTACTTCACTCAATATTTGGGTGCAATTATCCAATTAATGAGCAAGCAAAAAAAACTATTAATGATGCAATAGAGGGTTCTCCTTTTTGTAAGCCATTCATGATGAATGCAAAAAAATCTAAGGTTGTTGTATGGTATATTGCGAAATGCCTTTATAATCTTTACCTTTATGAAATTATTGCAACAGGATTTTGGTTGAGGGTGTTTGCTGAAGATGATCAGGATGATGCGATATCGCCTGATGAACATATCTTTCTATGCAATATTTTAGAAAGTTCAAGAATAAGCGCCTTAATGCGTGAAGAATGCATGATATGTTGTTTGTTTAAACTTGATAAAAAGAGCTTGATTGAAATGGTGCAGGAAGTGCTTTTTAAAATAAAACTAACTTTGCCATTCAAACCCGATAAAAGAGTTACCTTATCATCGCAAGATTTTGATAGAGTCGCAAAACATTGTCATTCAATGATAGCACAAAAAACGACTTCTTCTGTGAGTAGCGATAAGAAAATGATATTTGATGAGCAAGGTAAAAGTGTAGAGGAACCGACATTATCTAAAGAAGAGGACAAACAGCTTATTGCTTTAGCCAACAGATTTAATCATCTCACACTTACATCACAAGCAATAATTGATCATGACAATTGGGGGCTTGATCAATTATTAAAAGACGGTGATTCTTCGACGGCTTTCTACACAATGCTTACGAATGGATTGTTGAATTTTTACAAAAACGAATAAAGGTGATACCGATGAGAATTATTAGAAAAATATTATTTACATTTGTCAGTTTCACTTTTTTAGTTGCACATCTCATGGGAGCTGAGCATGCACCGGCTTTTACCTTAGAAAATATTCATGGGTATTGCAGTATGCAATTGCTTACGCTTGTTGCTCATGAAAAAATTTCTACCAATCAGGCTGGTGAGTATTTAAAACGCTTTAAAAACGAAGTTTTTTATGCTCCTGT
>CAYUQI010000013.1:0-21010 GCA_964446935.1 uncultured Pseudomonadota bacterium | reverse complement strand
ATCAGGCTGGTGAGTATTTAAAACGCTTTAAAAACGAAGTTTTTTATGCTCCTGTAGAAATAGAAACAATCAATTCGCATTCACATAAAAAAGAAATTAAAAAGGGGTTGGCCATACAAGATATAATTGCGAAAAAACTTTTGGAAATACTCCATACCAAACCAAAAACAACAATGTATAGATTAGTTCAAGCTGTTTTGTGTGAGTTGTTTGGTAAAGACAACCTTGCTCCTGAGTCGAAAGGTGTTATTATTCAAACAATAGGCATTGAGGCTGAGGATTCATTACGTTTAACCGTGAGGAATTATAGCAAGGTTTTATGGAATCTTGTCAGGGTAATTAGCAATATTTATATTTCAATGTGGCATAGTACTGATACTTACTTACAAAAGTTTAGTAAGGAGGTTCTAAAAAATGAATATCGATCGTCGCAAGAAACCAAATTTGTTGATGATTTTTTTAAACATCCTCGAATAAACGCTCTTATGCGTGATGATATTGCGACATGTTTTTTGTTTGTTATGCAGCAAGATGAGTTAGTGGAGATGGTGAAAACACTTTTATTGATGATAAAGGTATCGTTGCCTTCAGGGCTTTGTAATAAAGGTGATGAAGAACCTGCAGACATAGCTGGTAGGTTCGATTGTTTAAAAATTACATCGCAATCCATGATTGATGAAGCGTTGGCTTATGCTGCCCCAGCCCTTAAGGAAGGCAAATCGCTTGCTGCTTTTTACGCGATGCTTTTGCATTGTTTGTGGGAATATTACAAAAAACAGTAAAAACTTACCTCAAACCTCTTAGATTTATCGTATTAATCGTGTTAAACTAGTGTATTGTTAGTTTAACCGAAAGGTCCTTTGTATGACTCAGTCGTGGATAGTTGTTGTCCCTCCGCTTATTGTTATTACACTTGCAGCGGTAACACGTCGTTTTTTGGCATCTCTATGTGTCGGGATTGTTGCAGCATCGCTGATTGTTCAAAACTTTCAGGTAATGCCAACATTGTCCTACATGATGTCGCGTTTTTTGCGAACAACAGAGCTTGCTAACTTGTTTTCATGGCAAGCCTTTTTATCAAGTTCTACCCTTTTCCTTTGTTTATTTTTGATTTTGCTTGGTGTGCTTATTGTTATGATTCAACGTTCTGGGGCCGCCTATGCCTACAGTTCATTTATTATTGAACGGATTAAAACCTCTAAGGGAATACAAGGTTCATCTATACTGTTATCCAGTCTGTTTTTTATCGATGATTATTTTAGCAGTTTGACGGTTGGAGCTGTGATGCAGCCAATTACCGATCGATTTGCTATTGCTCGGGTTAAACTCGCTCTTTTAGTCAACGTTGTGGCTGGTCCGTTTGCTGTTGTTATACCGCTTTCAAGTTGGGTTGCGTATGTCGTAGGACAATTGCGTAGTACCGGCGTATCTGTTACTGCAACCAAAACAACGATTGTTTGTGTTGATCCCTTGTATCTTTATGTGGCATCAATACCGTTTATGTTATACGCCCTTATTGCTATTGCTTCGATATGCTATATGGTATGGCGCAACACTTCCTATGGTATTGTTGCTACGCATGAACAAATAGCACAAAAAACGAGCAACCTGTTTGGTGGTAAAACGCCGGTGGTCAGACGTACTCAACAATCAACCGTAACCCATGGGCATATTAGTGATTTTATTGTTCCCTTAATGCTCTTATTTGTTCTTGCTGTTGGATGGATTTTATGGACAGGGCAGTGGTGGTTAATGGGTGGAGATAATTCATTTTTTGATGCCTTGCAGCATAGCAATATTTTTGCATCTTTGTGCGCTGGCGCGGCGATAACCGTTGTTGTTACAACATTATTATACCTTGCTCGCCGTTTGCTGGTGATAACAGATTTAGGGGGGATTTTTAAAGAAGGAAGTGTATTACTCGGTCGATCTATTATGATGCTGTGGCTTATTTGGACCTTGAGCGGTATTCTTTCAAGCGATTTGCAAACAGGTACCTATCTTGCTGGTTTGATGACTGGCTATATGTCACCTGTGTTTTTACCAGCACTCTTTTTTGGCATGGCTGCCTTGACGGCGGTTCTTATGGGAACAGCATGGGGAACGATGGGGATGCTTATTCCTCTGGCTATTCGTATGTTGCCTGCTATTGTACATATGTCGGTGCCATTGGATATTGTGTCTGTGCCGTTGCTTATACCTGTTATAGGGGCCATTGTTTCTGGATCGCTTGTGGGTAATCATATGTCGCCGGTTGCAGATATTATGCTCATGTCCGCAACAAGTGCAGGCGCTTACCACTTAGATCTGGTTAAGGCACAAATAAGTTTTGCAATCCCAACGTTTTGTTCCAGCTTGCTTGCGTTTGTTGCAGTTGGTGTGTTGATTGGAAAATATGGCGTTGCATTCAGTGCTTTAATGGCTTTGGCAATTGGATTTGTGTGCAATGTTATTATCATGCAGTTCTTGCATTGGTTGTGGGGACGGTTGAGAAGATAAGTTGATGCAAATACGATAATGAGTAATTTTAAGTGAATCAGGAAATTCAAGTCAAACAATAGTATCTATAAAAACTTACTTTTTCCGCCATTTTAAATGAGCATACTATGATCTACGTCGTACCGGCGAAAGCCGGTATCTAGAAATTTCCTCGAGATATGATATGCACATATCAATCAATTTGTTTCAGATGTATATAAATCCAGCCATGTTGGATTATTTTCCCCAATACAATGTGTGATTGGTTTGCAAATAACGAGCTGGATACCGGCTTTCGCCGGTACGACATAAGAAGTGCGAAAAGAAAGAGTTATAATCAGGATTATTTGATGTTTTTAATTTCCTGATTCACATAATTCTCAAATCTGTATAATAAAAAAACGGTCCTGGTGGTATATACCAGGACCGTTTTTTTATTATATCTATAATTTATTCGCCGTGCTTTTTACGATCAGTATGTTTTAAATAAAGCTTGCGAAGACGAATGTTTTTTGGAGTAACTTCAATGAGCTCATCGTTATTAATCCAGTCCATTGCCATTTCTAGCGTCATGATGAGTGGTGGAGCAAGTTTGATTGTATCATCAGATCCAGCTGCACGCATATTGGACATTTTTTTCTTTTTTGTTGGATTAACATCCAAGTCATTATCTCGTGTATATTCACCGACAATCATACCTTCATAGATATCTTCAGTTGGTGCAATAAACATGGTGCCGCGTGGTTGTAAGCCTTCAATGGCATAACCGGTTGCAGTGCCTGTTTCCATAGAAACCATTGCACCTTTGATACGGCCTGGAATGTCGCCGGCTGATGGTTCATACGAAAAGAATCGGTGACTCATGAGCCCGGTACCACGTGTGTCGGTTAAAAATTGCCCTCTAAAACCAATTAATCCTCGTGCAGGAATTTTAAAATCAAGGCGAACTTTATGTGATCCATGGTGTACCATGTTTTGAAGTAAAGCGCGTCGTTTACCGAGGTTTTCCATGATAACGCCTTGATATTCTTCACCAACGTCGATCGTCAAGAGCTCAAATGGTTCGCATTTGACGCCATCAATTGTCTTATAAATAACTTCAGGAGCAGAGAGTTGTATCTCAAATCCTTCGCGGCGCATTGTTTCAACCAGAATACCCAAATGTAATTGGCCGCGGCCAGAAACCTTAAAGGTATCGGGTGTTTTGGTATCTTCGACACGTAAGGCCAAATTTATTTTTGTTTCTCGGAATAAACGATCACGAATTTGTCGTGATGTTAATAATTTTCCATCGCGTCCAGCAAAAGGTGAATCATTGACTGAAAAATCAATAGAAAGAGTTGGTTCGTCAATTGCAATGTAGGGAAGGGGCAATGGTTTATCAACGTCGCAAAGCGTTGTTCCAATTGCTATATCTTCTTCAACGCCAGCAATAGCAATGATATCACCATAATCGGCTGATTGAACTTCTACCCGTTTAATACCTTCAAACTGATATAACTTGGTAATTTTAACCGGTTTTCCTACATATGTATCCTTGCAGGCAATAACCTGTTTGCTCATTGCTATCTGACCATGAAATACACGGCCGATGGCTATGCGTCCAAGGTAATCGGAATAATCAAGATTGGTAATCAAAACGCGTAGGTTATCATTTTCTTGGGTTGGTACAGGAATAAATTTTAAAATGGCATCAAATAATGGTTGTAACGTACCTTCTCGTGCTGTTGAATCGGTTGATGCAAAACCGATTCGTGATGAGCCGTACAGAATAGGAAAATCTAATTGTTCTTCATGGTTTGCTAATTCTAAAAATAGCTCATGAATAGTATTTTCGGTACGTTCAATATCCGCATCTTTTCGATCAATTTTATTAATGAGTACGATTGGTTTAAGGTCAAGTTGCAATGCTTTTTGTAATACGAATCTGGTGCCAGGCAGAGGGCCTTCGGCTGCATCAACAAGTAATAAAAAACCTTCAACCATTTGCAATGTTCGTTCTACCTCACCGCCAAAATCCATGTGCCCTGGAGTGTCGACAATATTGATTTTAGTATCTGCTAATTTAATTGCGGTGTTTTTGGCAAGGATAGTAATACCGCGCTCGCGTTCAAGATCCCCGGAATCCATTATGCGTTCAACCATTTCGGCTTCCTTGCCCAAGGTGCCAGATTGCCGTAACATTTGATCGACCAGAGTTGTTTTACCATGGTCAACGTGAGCGATGATAGCGATATTTCTGATATCTAATCTTTGTTTAAAACTCATTATCGTAATACCGATTTTTATAAAGGTTATAAAGGTTTATGAGGAAGTGCCCCCCTCAACACAACTATTTTACAAAACGAACGTAATTAAACGCAAGTTTCGTGCTTGTTACATCTGCACAGCGCAGAAAGGCAACAAGGCTATAGAACGAGCACGTTTGATTTCTTTGGCCATTTGGCGTTGGTGGAAACTACAGTTTCCTGAAACGCGTGATGGCAAAATCTTGCTTCGTTCCGTTAAAAAGCTTCTCAATAAATTGATGTTTTTATAATCAAGAGCAGCTTCAAGATCCTTATTTCCGCAAAAGCGGCAATGCTTAGGATTTAAATATGCTTGTTTACGAATTTTTTTCTTAAGAAGTCGTGAACTGATTTTTAATTTATTTTTTGACATGGTGACCCTCGTTATTCTTGCTCATCATGATTATTATTATCATCATCATCAGATATGCGTGCAGCATGTGCTGAATCAACGCTGCTTAACAATGATTCAATCTTATTTTCCTTGAAGAATGAATCAACCGATCCGCCTCGAGACATGTCCATAGGATCTGGTTTGACATAGCTAGTTGCAGCATTTGGCTTGAGCTGAACGTTGATATGTCGCATGATGATTTCATTACATTTGATCTTTAAGAATTGGTCAAGCTCGACTAAAACCTTATCAGTGTTTTCATGAGGAACTTGGTAACGAGCAAGGATAAAAATACCATGATTGCTCTTGTTGACTGGATAGGCAAGTTTATACTTACCCCATTTATCAAAGGAATCAAGTCTTCCTTGAGCATCGGTGAGGACTTGATCAAAATGGCGCTCAATCATTGAGGTATCGCCATCAGTGAGCTCTGTGCGAGCAAGAAAGAGTGTCTCATAACGTAACATGAGTATGGTTCTCCCATCATTTTGTGGTTAACAACTACTGTTTACAGGGGGAGATAGCAACCGACAAGGATTGCTAGCGGAACCCTTAAAATGTCAAAAAAAGACTATCAAATAATGAAATTTTTTCAATATAAGGGTATTTATCCTAATTTTTGGTAGCGATAAATAACCTTACCAATGATTCTGAAAGGGTCTTTACCACGGACAAGGGCCAGAGGAGCCTTTTTGTGGTTGACGGTTTCAAGCACAATAAATTCTTCCATAAAGTTTACTTGCATGATAGCCCTGGTGGCATTGTCGGTACCATATTCAACGGCGACGATATCGCCTGAATTTGTCCATGTATTAGGACTGACGAGCAAATAGTCACCTTTGACAAAGTTAGGTGCCATGGCGTTATCTTCAACGCATAAACAGAACATTGCTGTGTCTTCGGTTTCTACCAAAACAGGAACGAATTGATCTTTATAGCCGGAAGCGGCTTGTTCAAGACGATTATTGTATTCGGAAGGTTGAGTAGGAATGCGTCCAACAACAGGGACGATTTGAAGTTTAAGATTAAGATCTTTGGTTTGTGCAAGAACATCTGCAGGAAGTTGTGTGGCAGCTGTAATATCTGGTTGTGGCGTATGGTGTTCAAAAATTTGTGTTGGTGTTAATTCAAATGCTTCTGCTAATTTTTTTAAAGCATCTTCATTCCAACGACGGGTGCCATTTTTAATGTGAGTTAAATAACTTTCAGATAGACCGGTTTTTTCTGCTAATACTTTAGTTGTCCATCGTCGTTCGCGAAGAAGTTCTTTGACGCGAAGCCTTGTTGAGATCATATGTACCTCCTGGCTAAAATGATTATAAGTTAATAGTACCCCCCAATTTCTGATGCCAAGTAGTATTCAGAAGTTTAGGTACCACTATTTATTCTTGACTATTCTAGTTATTTAATTCTATCAGTTTCTTTCAATTTGTCAAAGGTATTTGCTGGGCAAAAAGTAGAGAAAAAGTGTGTTTTTATAGCAAAAAGTCACTTTTTAGAACATGGAAATCAAAATAGACACTAAAATCCACAAAGACTCGGATGCTACTATTCCAGCACACAATGGCTGAAAATGTTCAACATTTGTCACAAGTTTGTTACACAAACCCCCTGTAATGAGACCAATTGAAATACTGTTAGGCATAATCAAACCACCAAAAACCATGAAGGTATTTACCTTGCATTTACGTAATATCCACCCAAAAACAACACCCATAAGAACAATGTATGTATCAAAGTGGAGTGATTGTAAAAGGAGTGCTTTCGCTTTTCCTCGTTGTGCAAAAAATGCTTCAGAACCAAGTTGCAAATGTGTGAACAGGAGCCAGAGAATAACGCTTAAGCTGACAGCGGTAACAATAAGGCCCAGCCATTGATAACGATACATTTTCTTCTCATCCAGATTGCATAGTTCTGCTGTTTTGTAATCAAACAGGAGGTCTGTAGCTGTTGCTGCACAAATATCAAAAAAGACACATGTGATTGTTGCCTGAACGGCATTAAAATTAAACATCAAAAGTAATGGGACAACAATAAACGTTGAAAACCGTCCGAAAGAAACCATCCCAATTTTGCCTCCTAGAAGGCAAATTGAATATGTTGCTATAACAGTGAAAAGAATGAATAATCCCTGTGCGGCAGCAGAAAAATGAAAATAACTCAACAATGCAATAATTCCAAGAGTAATCATCGTTGTTTCGATCATGCGACCAGTTGAAGGTATTTCTTTGGTTTGCCCTAACCAAGCATGCCTGCCTTGTGTTGATGAGGATGCTTTTAGACGACGATTTTGCATCCATTTCCACCATTTGGAGGCGTAGGCTGGTACATTTAATAAGAGTTCATACAAGACCAATCCACTGCAAAATGCAATGGTAAATGTTCCTGTTGGTAAAGGAGAAAACAAACTAAATGGTAGGTATGTAGAATGGTTTGCCAATGGGTATATTACGAGGTACTTAGCCAGAAGCCCAACAGTGAGTGGTATTACTATGGAAGTTCCCACACTAAAACCAATAGCCCATAGACTCGGCCATATGCTGAATGCAAATTCTTGGGCAAACAGTGAAGGAAGTATGTAATAGGTTTTCGCGATTAATCCTTTAACATGCCAAAAGCCATCGCGAAGTATACACACTATCAAGGTTCCCAAAATACCCTGCATAAGCTGCCTGGATTGTTGAGGATGGTTTTGTGATGTAATCGTTTGCACGGTGAGTTTGCTGACCGGAAAGGGAAGTTGTTGCTCAACGAGCAAGCGTTGTTTGAGCCATCGGCCTACTATGAGCCCCAAACCGCCAGCAGTAAGGCACAATGCCATGATGATACTCATAAAGTACCATGGTGAAGTAAGCCAGCTTGCGAAGACATCTGGTGCTAAAAAATACAACATGGGCAAGGCGAAACCAACGCCAGTAGCAATAATACCACCACCAGCGCCAATAGCCTGCATCCATGCCAAATTCTTGGCTGCTTGTTCAGGTGGCGTTTTGGTTCGCATGAATGAAAATACGTTATGTCCAATCAACACCAATGTAGGCGCAATCCAAGGACCTACCATTGTTGCAATAGAAATATAACTTAAAACAATGGTAGAAAAGACCGAAAAAAGTACCCCACAACCAACAATCAATAGCTCCATAACCCAGTTCCCTTAAGAAAAAAAACTAGAAAAATATGGTGAATTTGGCACACTACCCAACTCATCCTCTAAGGAAAAGACAAGCGTGTCCGAAGTTACTTTTAGTGTCAAATGGGTAAAAAAGAGGTTTTTTAAGAAAATTTGAAGGTTTTGGTTCAAAAATAGGGTTTTTCAAATCGTTGTAATTACTAATAGAAAAGATTTAATATAAGTATAGAGGAAAAACGTTACAGCAAGTAGGAGACAGAATGGAAAAAGCAAAAAAAACAGATTTTTTCGGTATCACCAAAAAGATCCTAACTGCTGCCTTGGTTGTGGTACTTCTGACGTGGGGAGTCCCCAAGGTATATCACTTCTTTTTTGCGTCTATTCCTCTTCCACAACATGCATATGATTCTGAAGATCTTCCGCAGCTTTCTGCTGAAGGATATGATTATCGTCGAATGTTGCGACTTATTGAGCAATCCAAACAAATCAAATCAGATTTTTATGCAAACTTTCGTGGGTATCCGGCCAAAAGGAAACCTATTGATATGAAAGCAGCCAAAGATCTTTTATCTGACTTGTATCGAGAAAAGATTCGTTTAGCCAAACATGTGCGCACCGTTAAAGTTCTTTACAAGGGTGAGCTTCCCGTAAAAAAGCAACGAACATTGCTGTATTATCAAGAAGTCGTCGATAAATGTGCTCGCGATCTTGAGCAAATCTTGCGACAAGTGTGAGCTATTCTTTACATCTTTATCCCATTTGACGCAAAAGGGCTGTTGCCCAACTATTACATTTAAAAAAATGGTGATAACGTAGAGATGATGGTGTATCCGTGAAGATAAGCATTTATATCTTTTTTTTATGTGCATGTATTCCTTGCGTATTTTCTATGGAATCTTCGTTACAAGAATCTATAGAAGATACTTTCATTTCTCCGAACACTTCATCTAACGATTTCTCTTCTGATTATTGTATTTCTATAAAGAATTGTACGAATTTTGATTTTTGGATTTCAGTTAAGAGTGGGGGGCGTTTTAAAGCAGTAATAAATGATGAGAAATCTATTGAATGGATACGTACTGCGGAAGGTACTGTATTGAAGATGAAATTATTTTCACCAGGAGAAGAGCAAGGGATTAAATGTCCTTTCGGGCAACCTATAACGATTAGGGTAGCAAAAGAAAAGTCTTCTTTATTATTAGAAAAGGAAGGCTCTCTTCTTGCTGACATATTTGGGGTGGATCTTTTACAAGATATAACGATGTTTTGTCTTTGTTTATACGACCAAACGCTATCAATAGTATATGTTTAAAAATTAATGTTTTGTGATGGATTAATGCGGTAGCTGTATTTGTTTGCTATTATGTGCCGAATACATTCTAAAATGCGGAGTTTATATGAAAATATATCTTTATGTTTTATCGTTAATGTTTGCTCCTTTTGCTTGTTCCATGGATTCATCATTATCTCATGTTGATTACTCGAGTTCTTCATCGTCATCAACTGACAAGAAACAAACAAAAGGCTCTTTTCTTATTATAAAAAATAATACGAGCAGCGATTTATGGTTTTCATTCAATGCAGGAGGTATGTTTGAAAAAATTATTCAAACCAGTGGTGGTAATGAAGGGTTTAAAAGACTTACTCAAGGAACCTCTATTTTCGGGGGTGTAATTGAAGCTGGAGGAGTAGCCAAAACTCTTGCATTTGATGCTCATTCATTTGTAACAGCAAAGGCTGCCATCAGCCAAGATTCATTAAAAAAGTCCAATGCGGTGCTTTGTATTAAGATTTTTAAGCCTGGAGTATTAAGCGACATTGTTGTGGTTTGTTTTGATAAAAACAACGGACAATATGATTTTTTGTCAATAGAGAAAAATACGATGTGTCCTCTCTGTCTCCATTACTTTCAGGAAAATGATGAAATATATACCTTGAAACCGTGTGGTCATTCGTTTCATATTGATTGTTATAATCCTGTTCAAAAAAAGAGGGGGTATGTATACGTTGATGATCAGGATAAGTATGTTAAAAGTCAGTGTTGCCCCTTCTGTGAACAATTAATTGATGCAATGGATGAGAAAACCATTGATTAAACGCCAGCTCAGTAGTCAACATCTTTAGGCTTAATTATAAAAGGGGATTTTCGATTGCGTAATTTATTGTGTAGCCTTACAAAATATGGTAAACAACAACAATTTATTGTCACAAAAAGCAGAGGTGTTTGTATGAAAATATATCTATATGCCTTGTTGTTTGCCATCGTTCCTTATCTGAATCCCATGGTTTCAACACCCAGTACCCAACCATCTGATACTTGTATTATTATAAAAAATAACACCAAATATAATCTTTGGTTTTCTGTTAATGCCGGTGGAGAATTTAAGGAAATCAAGAGAGGCTCATACGAGCGTACATCAGACGGGGTATCTGTTTTTTGCGGGAATCTTTTACCGGGTAGATGGGGAAAGACTCTTAATTTTGCTAATGGTTTGTTTTTAACAGCAAAAGTAGCTAAAAAAAAGAGTTTATTAAGTTTGTCCGGCGCATTATACGCAGTGGTGTTTAATCCGGAAGTATCAAAAGATATTGCTATGCTGCGTCTTGATTATAATGAGAAAAATGGATTGTTTTTTTCTATTGAAAAACAACATACATTTTGTTACCTATGCATGAAGATTTTTAAAAATAATGATCAAAGGATTATGTTAAAACCGTGCGAGCATTGCTTTCACATTGAGTGTTATAATCAAGTTCAAAAGGATAGGAGCCTTTTTGATGCTGACGAGAAAGGGGAAACATCATTGAGTCAATATTGTCCTTTTTGTAGGATGTTTATTGACTCCTACGAAAAGACGAAGATCGTTTTTGGATAATAGCTTTTTTAAGATACCGAATATAAAAGAGGTCTGGATGAAACCAGACCTCTTTGTGTTGGTACCGTCGTGTTATTGAATTCGTGGCAACAGCACGTGTTGCAAAACCTCCTGAACGTTTTCAACTAAAAGTATTTTTAATCCATCAAAGAGCCTATCCAGCCCAATCAAATCCTGCTGATTCGACTTTGGAATAATAATATTTTTCAGGCCATGTTGTTTGGCGGCCAGGATCTTTTCTTTCAATCCACCAATAGGAAGCACCTCACCTTGCAAGTTCAGTTCTCCTGTCATAGCGAATTCACCGCTGATTGCGCGTTGCGTGAATGCCGAAAGAATTGATGACAGGAGCGTGATTCCTGCCGAAGGACCATCTTTTGGAATAGCCCCGGCTGGTAAGTGAATGTGCAAATCAAACTCAGTAAACCGCTTCAATTCAATTCCAAAGAGATCGGCATGTGCTTTGGCATAGGTAACTGCAGCTTGTGCTGACTCTTTCATCACATCTCCTAGTTGTCCTGTCAAAATTAGCTTACCGGTTCCTGGCATTAATACCGCTTCAACTTGGAGTACCTCTCCGCCATATGGTGTCCATGCAAGCCCATTGGTAACGCCTACCTTGTTACCATGCGAAAAATGTTCACTGTGTATTCTTGTTGGTCCAAGATATTCATTTAAGTTTTCGGTATCAAATTGAGCTTCTGCCTGCTTTTCAACCAGGGAGCGAGCATATTTGGAGCAGAGCTTATGGACAAAACGCTCCAACTCGCGCACGCCTGCCTCACGTGTATAATCAGCAACAAGTGCGCTTAATATGTCGCGATGGAAGATAAGTCCTTTGTCCTCAAGCCCAGCATTTTTAAGAGCCTTTGGGACCAAGTGGCGTTCTGCTATCTCTACTTTTTCTTCATGGGTGTACCCTGACAACTGAATGATTTCCATACGATCACGCAATGGCGCTGGAATTGTGCTTAAATCATTGGCTGTCGCAATAAACATAACTTTTGACAAATCAAAGTGAACACCCAAATAATTATCATAGAACGAATGATTCTGCTCTGGATCCAACACCTCGAGTAGTGCTGAGGATGGATCACCTCTATTTGACATACCGATTTTATCAATTTCATCAATTACGAGCACCGGATTGCTACTACCAGCTTTGCGTATTGCTTGCACAAAACGTCCTGGCAGTGCCCCAACATAGGTACGGCGGTGACCGCGAATCTCCGACTCATCATATACACCACCCAGAGAGATACGGGCAAAATTACGTCCCAGACAGGCAGCGATCGAAGCCCCTAATGATGTTTTGCCAACGCCTGGAGGGCCAAATAAACAAAGAATTGGTGTGTTGCAATCCTGTTTTAAAAAACGAACGGATAAAAAGTCTAAAATGCGATCTTTAATATCATCAAGGCCGTAGTGATTACTATCTAATATCTTTTTTGCCTGAGAGATATCCGCATTGTCTTTGGTAATAACACCCCATGGCATGCTCATCAACCATTCCAGGTAGTTGCGCAAAACGGTGGCTTCCATGGAATCAGGTGGCGTTTTTTCCAAACGACGCAATTGACGTTGTCCTTCGGTACGAGCTTCTTGTGTTAGCGGCAAAGTCTCAAGTTTCTGTTTGATATCTTCCAGTTCAGTGTCGCCTTCCTCACCCAGCTCTTTCTGAATCGCTTTTAATTGCTCACGCAGGTAATATTCACGTTGTGAGCGATTAATAGAATCACGAGTGTTTGAACGAATGCGTTCTTGCACTGAATTAAGTTCATATTCGGAGTGCAAAAAGTCGTGGATGCCGGCGAGCAACAGTGCAATATTTTCTTTTTCCAACAGTATTTGTGCTTGAGGTACACTCAAGCTTAAATGTGAAAGAACAAAATCTGCTACGCGCTCTGGATCATGAATTTGGGCAAGAATAGCCTGAAAGTCTGGGCTAAACAACTTGCCGCTACTTGCCATACGATCAATGATCATATACAAGTTTTTTAATTGTTGGTCGATTTCCGTTTGCTCGCATTTTTGTGCTTGTTCTGGATCAAGTGCTGCGATGC
The DNA here is from genome assembly GCA_964446935.1 of uncultured Pseudomonadota bacterium. GTDB lineage: Bacteria > Babelota > Babeliae > Babelales > RVW-14 > UASB124. The sequence continues at coordinate 7,781 of CAYUQI010000013.1, read as the reverse complement.
GGGCTTGTAACATTTCTTGTTCTGATAAAATCTCTTGAACGTGCGCTTTGCATATACCTTGAGTAAGCACCTTAACACCCCCTTCGGGCAGGTGCATAATGCGCATAATGTTTCCAACTGTGCCGACGTTATACAGATCATTGATGCCTATAGGGCCTTGATACTCATTGTTGTTTTGCCGTGCTGCGAGCAATAAAATCTTCTTAGACCCTTGTAGAGCGCCTTCGACCCCCTTGATGATTTTTTCATCAAGTATGAGTAATGGAACGACCATGTGCGGAAATACCACAACATCGATGGTTGGTACAACCGGAAGCACGGATGGAATTTCTGCGTCGTGCAAATGGTCATGATTTTGGCTTGACATGATATTCACCCTCCCCACGTTTGCACAGATACGCCGGCGCACATGTTTGTGTCTGGTAGAAGCGGTTGTATGCTTCCTGTGGACCTTGGCATCTGTGATGTCCTACATTACATTGTACGTAAGCCCTTGGTAGCAATGCAAGCTTTGTGATCTTATGCAGTTTATGGTTTTTATTTCGTGCTTTTTGTCACATGACTTTAAAAAACTCTTCAGAACCCGTATGCTGGGGAGAATTGAGTTCGTGGTGCCCGCCCTGTTGGCTACGGTGGCCGGCGCGAAGGCTGGGAGGAGTCCGAAGGGCGTCTCGAACCATGAACACCAAAAAGGAATTTATATGTCACACGAAAAGAATGATGTTCTTGCACTTCACGCCGTCAGCAAAGAGTACCTTCAAGGCGGTCGCGTGTTGCCGGTCTTACATAATGTTTCTGTCTCCTTCACTCAAGGCAACGCCTATGCCGTTACCGGTGTTTCGGGGAGTGGAAAATCAACGCTTTTGCATCTCTTGGGGGGACTTGATACTCCTTCTTCTGGTACAGTGACCTTCAACACCAAAAATATTGCCACCATGCGAGCATCACACAAAAATACCTTTCTGAATCACAGCATAGGTTTTGTTTTTCAGTTTCACTACCTCATCAAGGAACTTTCAGTGCATGAAAATGTTATGATGATGGGTCTGATTAAGGGTGAGTCACGCAAACAATGTACCGCCCGTGCTGATCACTTGTTATCCATGGTTGGGCTTATCGACAAAGCACGTGCATTTCCCACTCAATTATCTGGTGGGGAACAGCAACGCGTAGCTATTGCCCGAGCGCTTTTTAACAAACCATCATTCTTGCTTGCCGATGAACCAACGGGCAATCTTGATACAGGTAATGCGCAGCAAGTTGTCGACCTCTTTCTGGCTGCACAACAGGAGTGGGGGATGGGGATTGTGGTTTGTACGCACGATAGCGCTGTGCATAGCCGTATGAGTACTGTTTTTCGGCTATTCGAAGGTTCGTTGGTGGTTGAGAGGGAATAAGATTGCACCCGTTGGCACGTTTTGTTACAATCAAATCGTTGTAAAAATCGTATCAAACGTAAAAATAAAGAGTTTTTATGTCGCATCATTTAACCAAAAAATCAATCTTAAAAAAAACCGTACTCGTTAGCTCTTTGACACTTTTGAGTCGTATTCTTGGAGTTTTCCGTGAATTTTTGATGGCTCGTTTCTTGGGTGTTGGCGCTATTTCTGATGCCTTTGTTGCATCCTTTAAGCTTCCTAATTTTTTCCGCCATATTTTTGCCGAAGGAGCGCTTGGGGCATCCTTTGTTCCTGCCATTGTCAAAACGGTCAAAGAGGGTAACCGTGAGGAAGCCAACGGTCTGATGACGATTTCCTTTTTGTTTTTTGAAGGCATTGTGCTGTTGATGTATGTCTTTGTTATTTTGCATACTAATTGGGTTTTACTACTTCTTGCTCCCGGCTTTTCAGCTGATCAAATTGCTTATGCCATTCCATTTACACGTATACTGTTTTCGTTTTTATTTTTTATTTCAAGCAGCGCACTTCTTGCTGGGGCACTCAATTCGGTTAATCACTTTTTTGTTCCTGCCTTTGGGACCCCGCTTTGGAATATGTTTTTTATTGCCACATTGATTATCTGTTTGGCGTATAAATTACCAGCTACCTACATGTGTCTGGGTATTATCATTGGAGCGTTTGCCTTTTTCCTTATGCATTTGATTACATTCTTCAAGTATAACTTTACTTTTGGATCTATTACGCCCGGTGCTCGTGCGGCTTTTAAATCGGTGCTTTCTAAATTTCTACCATGCCTCTTTGGGGTGAGTATAGTGGAACTGAATATGTTTATTAGTGGTAGTATTGCCTCTTTTTTACCCAAAGGTTCCATGACATTATTGTATTATGGCGGTCGTTTTATGAATATTCCGCTTGGCATGTTTGCCGTTGCGCTTGCCAGCGTGTTGCTTTCTCATTTCTCGCGTCTCGTGCTCTATGCTCCGCGTCGGCTGAGTTTTTATTTGCTTGAGGTGGCAAAGTTGGTAACGTGGGCAATTCTTCCTGCGGCGTTGTTTCTAATGTTTGTTTCACATGAACTGTTTATTTTCTTGTTGGGAAATAAAGTAACCCCTGAGCAATCGGCTCAAGGGGCTTGGATTCTTATTCTGTACTGTACAGGCCTGTTGTTTTTATGTCTGAACAAAATTTTATTGAGTATGTTTTATGCTCTCAAGGATACCTGGTCAACCACGCTTGCTGCGGGTTTATGTGCAGCCGTTAACATATCACTTGATATATTGAGTCTTTTTTATTTTGGAGCGTATGGTATTGCCATGTCCAACACTATCTCATCACTGTGTATGTCTATTCTTGCGCTTATTCTCTTACGCAAGCGACATCACATTACCTTTTTCCTTAAGCGCTACCTACGCTTTTTATGGCGTTATCTGCTTAATCTTATCATTGCTATTGCGCTCTTTCTGCTCGGCTTTATGCTGATAAGAACCATCTTTGTTTGGTGGGGGATGCCTATGTGTGTGCTCCATGGGATTGGTTATTGGCTTGTTATGAGTATGTTAGTAACAGGAACTGTTCTTTTTATGTTCTTTACACGACGCTTGTTTGGTATAGAAGTCTATTTCTTGAAGAAATAGAACAGGGGACGGGGATATTCTCAAAAGAAAACCCCGGCTTAAAAGCCGGGGTGGTTTCATTAAAATTCACGTAAATCCATGGGGCTACAAGAAGTTTGGGTAAATATAACCGGAGCTGAAACTGGTGCCTCAAAATGATGCAATTGACCAGCTTTCACGGGATCTTGGATTGGCGATGCAAAGTGTGGTATTTGATCAACATTTTTAACATCATCTGACGATATTTCATCTATATCCATAGGTTTATATGGGTTAAAAAATGATTGTTTTTCTTCAAACTTTTCATTGTATTGTATTTGGTAGTTCATTATTCCAAGCAATGTATACAGTTGATCTGATAGAGCTGAAAGATTATGTGCGAATTCATCATTTAGGTTTAAATTTGGTATAGTTCTGATTCTGTCCAATAGCGATATTACCTCATCACGAAGCATTTCTAATTTTTTCACATCGGGTTGGCTCTTGGACCTGGTATTTTCAAAATTGAAACGAATTGCCTGGTATCTCTGTGCCAAGGTTTCTATAGAAATCTGTTTTTTGTACATTGATAATCGCATTGTATAATCGCGATACGACATGCGTGGTACGTTATTGATATCCTTGATTACTTCTTTACATATAGGACAGTTAAGCCCAACTTTTTCTTCTTGTTTTGTTCGAAAATGGGTTGCGATACATCTTATGTGATATACGTTGTTAAAACGGCTACAACGACAATGAGGTTCATTTAATATGGCTACTCCTTCATCGTCCTTAAATTCTTCCAAACAAATTGGACAGTTAGCTTGTTGGGTTGACGTTGATGATGATGCTGATATAGAAGGGGTTGACATCCCCGCAAGATTGCAGAAAGAGATTGTAAAAAAAAGCAGAAACGGTGATAAAAATGGGATATAAAAATTTTTTTTATTCAAAGAAACCATAAAACACTCCATTTAAGAATTTTAGAGAAATGCTTTAAAATCAATTCAAATTAATTAATTATTTCTAATATAATATATTTTATAAAAAAAACAAGCATTGGTTTTTCTATTAGAATTGCAAAATCGCTAAAAAATGGAGTATTTTTAATGAAGTTCTACGCCGTTTTAAGCTGTTCAGTAGATGTCGTTGTGGTAACTGTTTCAGCAAATTGTCGTGGTTCCGGGAATGTTGTGCACAGCGACTGATTTCGTAATATGGTGATTAAGCCGCGATCATTCAGATACGAACCAAAGTAAACAACGTTGGTTTTATCTACATCGCCACTTTTTAATTTAGTTATGGGTGTATCAAACATGTGAATATCAGCCAATTGATGTGTATTGCCATGATCAGCAGGACTTGTTTGCAGGATGAGGTAGCCACCGGATGTTTGGTCATGTGTGCACATTGTCACATGGTTGATTTCATAGGGGTTATTTTGCGAGGCAAAGAAAATCAAATCGCCCGGTTTGACATCTTTGCCATGTTTAATTTTATTGCAGTTGACATACTGACCAATTGCATCGCGGGGAATTTCTAGCCCATTGGCACGATACATTAAATTAATGAGTCCTGGGGCATCAACACTGGTTTGTTGCGAGTTGTCGCGATCATAGGCGCTGCGTCCGCCCCAGTTGTATGGTGTTGGCTCATACGGAGGCATGCCCCACGTTGACAACTGATTGCCCAAAAACGTAGCTGCTGTTGCACAAATGTTTTTTCTAAGTGATGCTTCATCTTCATGTACTTCCGGGTGGTTGTAATAGATGTCCTTTGTCCTTATCGCTCCTACGCTGCCATTGGGCAGAAAAACTTTCGACCATTCAACATCAAGTTTTTTGCTGAGCAGTTTTGTTCCTATGCTAATCGATGTTATTTCTTTAGCCTCTGTGTTTGGTCTCTCATACACCGATACCCATTGCTTTGCGGCAATAATATTAGTTGCGGGGAAATCGGTGACTGGTGCAATTTGATTTTCTTGAATCCATCCGGCAGCATAATTGATCTTTTTGCCCTGCGCAAAACTACGTTGTTCTAGCGCATATACATAAAACCATCCTTGGTTGGTTGTGTAGTTTTTGCATGCTTTGGTGGCCATGAGGTATTCACCCATAAGTACTTGTGTGATTTGGAGTGGATTATCTTTTTTTAGGCGAGGAAGGATCCCTGCACAGGTGTCTGCTTCTGGTTCTGCGCGGATGTCGGCGACTGGTGCCGTTACTATCATGCGGCGGGGAAATTTGATCATTGCGTGCAAGGAGAAAGTGATGACAGTTGCTGATGCGATGCAACATATTGATAGCATTCTAATCTTCATAACTGGCTCCTTTTTAATAAACGATGCTTCTTATTTCTGTTTGTTGGTGATTAACCCTAACGCTTGGGGTTGGATAAAAGCAATGGTCTGTTTTTTATACAATTGGTACGTTGAGTTAACGGCTGGATCATGATTTAAATATTCGAATAATAAGAACATTCGGTGAATTGTTGTATGAAAAGAGGCTTTGATATTATTATTAAAGAGATGTTGAGAAGAGGTTCTTGCGTTTATGAGGGGGAATGATGAGAATCATAATAAAACCGTTGATATCTTTGTTGGTCTTTGTTTCTTGTATTTCACACATCTTGTTAGCACCCATCCCAGTTGCCATCTATCATGCATTTGATGAGCGTTTTAAGGCTATTGAACAAAAATTAGATGAAATTAAAAAGTATGGGTTTTCGCATATTCAAACATCACCGGTAAATTATCCAAATGGGCCATGGGAGTGGGATAATAGTTCGTGGTGGATGGCCTATCAGCCAGTGAAATATGAAATTGGTGGTCGGTATGGGAATGAAGACGATTTTCGTCGATTAGTTTCTAGCGCCCAAAAGCAAAATTTGAAAATTATTGTTGATATAGTGTTTAATCATGTTGGTTCAGTATATAGCAACGAAAAGGGGGCGTATCTTTCTGAAGGTGATTGGCGTGATGCTGATAGACAACGCAGGGAAGGTAGCAGCTATCTGTGGGATAAATATTTAGGGATAGTTATTGATAAATACAGAAAGATGATTAATTATCATTATCAAGATTGGGGATTTGATCGTCCTGAACATTACCGGTTTTTTGTCGGTTCCTATGCTCCATGGTGGGGATCGTGCCCATCACTTAATTTAGAAAATCAATATGTTCGTGATGTACAAAAAGCTTATTTAGACAAGCTTATTGATATCGGAGTTGAGGGCTTTCGCTTTGATGCATTAGAATATATTCCAGAAAGCGCGTGGTATGATTACGTGCATCATATAGGGTGGAGAAAATGGGGAAGTGAATATGTGTATGGAGAGCTTACGCTTGGTAATCCTAAGGACCAACAACGCTTCCTGCGTGATAATGCGCATGCTACGGATTTTGCTTTTTATCATAATCTGAGAAGGGTTTTTTCATATGGTGGAAAACTTTCAGATCTTATTGTACCGGAAACAAATGGGGACGCCTATTCAGTAACATTTGCTGAAACACATGATACTTATGAGGATAGGAAGCAAGGCAAAAAGGGAATCTCTTTAGGTGGTGATGATAGAGATCGTATTTTGGCTACTATGTTTGTACTTGCTCGTAAACATGGTGTTCCATTGATCGTAAATACGTTGTTTCACGTCGATCCGGTTCGCATAGGCAATGCTCTCTTTTTTCGTAATAAAATGATTCAACATGGGGCTCCTGTAGAGTTTATTGAGACAGCATCTGATGCCTGTGTTGACCATCCGTCTGAACTTAATAGATCAAAGGATTTATTTATTCTTAGACGTGGCAACCTTGGATTTATGATACTTAACAGGTCAAACCTTGAGATTGATGCATGGTTTGGTTTTAATGAACCATATGGCGAGATGAAAGGACGAACCTACAAAAAGGTTGGTGTTGGCGAACAGTATACGGTTAAAATTGATTCAAATAATCGTACGCAGTCAAAAATTAAAATTTCCCCAAGGGATGTTGTTTTTTATATCTTGGAAGATATCTATTATTAGAAGATTTTTAGTGTTTCTTTTTTGCGCTGCAATGTATATTGCTGTTCACGTCTTTATCTTAGAAGCTGCAGCTGATGAATAGGGTGATTGGTATGGTCTCCACAAAATGGTTGACGTGCAGCATTCCCATGTAATACTCTTTTTGATATCATATTGTCGATGAAATGTTTGATGTGTTGAACTGGCAGGATGCCAGTCAATCACATTACGTGTGTCTCTCCACAAAGGAAAGGAGTAGGGAATGAAAAGAATTCCTATAAGCCTGTTCATGCTTGCCATTACATACAATGGTGTGTGTAGTGCAGAAGATGGGGCTCTAAAAACGAGGACTGTTACTGCAACGGTCGGAACTGACAAAGCAACCCCAACTCGAGCATTAAGTGGTAAAACAGATGCGGCAAATCCAATCAAATTTGCAAAATCAACATTTTCTGGTGCTGATAGTTTTTTTGTTGGTGGTAGTGATCGAAATGGTGGTTCCGAGAGCCAAATGCTTTCGCGCGTGCAAGTAAAAACTGTCAATGGACAAAACGCCGTTGATTTTGTTGCCCTTGCCCCCGATGCTGCAACATGCAAAGTAAATGGGGTTGCTGCTGATTCTCCATTCAAATTAAATGCTGATCAAGTCACCGTACTTGCTAGAACTCCTGTTGGTTTACCATTCGGAAGTACATCAAAAGCAGCTGATGTTGGCAAACTTCACTTAGTAACAAAACCAACTGATGGAACGGTAGTATTGCAAACAGCTGCGGCAATTCAAGAT
>CAYUQI010000012.1:27084-45541 GCA_964446935.1 uncultured Pseudomonadota bacterium | reverse complement strand
CCTCAATGACACCGAAAATTCTTAGTCTAACGTTTGCCTAATGATTAAAAAAACGTTATTTTACGTCACTTTATCATCATCAAAACAAGTATTGTTGATGATAAAAAGGCAAAACAAATTTTTCATTTCATTAAACCATAAACATCTCTTCCTTAAGGAACACGATGAATGACCAAGCAACAACCATTCAGGATATTAAAAATCTCGTTCATAAAATTATTGCTGAACGAGATTGGCAACAATTTCATAATGCCAAAAGCTTAAGCATGGCTATTGCCGCCGAAACGGCAGAACTCATGGAGCATTTTTTATGGCTCGACAACAAAGAATCAAGCACGGCCATGCAAGGGCCAAAAGGGGTTGAAATTCAGCATGAAATTGCCGATATCATGTGGTTTCTGATTTGTCTTTGCAATGCTTATAACATTGATCTAAGCGCCGCCATGGAACGTAAAATAGCAATCAATGTACAACGATATTCCGTTGAAAAATCAAAAGGTAACCGAAAAAAGTATACAGAGCTTTAAATTTATAGAATTTTATTTATAGATTTTCAAATCTATAGCACTACCAAGTCGTAGATGACTATTTGCCATAAAAGTTACATTGGGCACATTTCCCAGCGTTGAATTACCAAAACTAATATGATATCCAATTCCTAAGGAAGTTTTTAAGGTAACCAAACCATTAATAATAATTGTTCCATAAAGAAATGTAATATCATTCCCCACCGTCTGCCATTGGTCATCTGTACTATTTAGTTCTATAGTACAATTATCCCAATATAAAATAGATGTGTCTGACGCAAAATTAAATGTTGTATGATATGATGACGAGGTTCCTTCAAAAGGGGTTTCTATATAACAATTAGGATCAAAAATACATTGACTGTGTTCTTGGATATTAAAGTAAGATCTTTGTATTGTAAACTTATAACCAGGCTTACCCAAAATTTTGACAATTCCATAACAATTCATGTTGGCATATCCCACAAATGCGCCTTTACTCATCATGAGTATTGCATCTTTTAATATAAAATTGGCACCATAGAAACGATATCGAGTATCTGAATCCGACCAAGAAGCTGTTGCTTGAAAATTTGCAAGGGTTATATTAGTAAAAATGTTTGTAGACTCCGCATATGGATGAAACCTACAATTATCATCAACAAAAAATTGATGCCCGTGCCCATCAAACGAAGTTCTCCCTAGTACTGGAACATATATGACCCCATCTTTTAGAGTAAGATCATGCATTAGATGAAACGTACTGGAACCTGTCATGTTTATTGTCCCATCACCATGAATTATCGAATTTTCTCCAAGATATACATCATTAGTGATCGTTAGCGTATGTCCGTTGAGATAAATATCCCCATCAATTGGCTCACTTATCCCTCTAAGTTCTGCATCACCAGACAAAGTCAATCCAGCGCGCAGTTTCATATCACCGCGCAAATACTCTCCACCAGCAAGCGTAACTTGTGCGTCGTAGTTTAAAGATAGTTGATAAAATGAACCAGGTATCGTTGTATCAATAGATGCCGCCTGAAGTTGTAATATCATACAAAAAGATAGACAAATGATTCGAATACACGTATGCATGAGCATTTTCATAAAATCTCCTTTTTCACTCTATGGCCAACATATTGTAACCATAACAAAAAAATTCTTTCATTGTAAAATACTTCTTACAGGGCTTTTACATAAAGCAAGAGAGAGGGCCGGAGTAAACTCCGGCCCTCTCTCTTGCTTCGACCTATATTAGGCCGCTGGAACAGGAATCATTTCAATTTGTTTGTTTTCATGATCATTCAAAGCAACAACTTTTATTTGTGCTTGTTGTTGCATATCTATTTCTTCAAACGAGATATCTAAAATAGGGTTATTTTTCCATGTTTTATAATCAAAATGCCACCATTCGGTAGGTAAAGCGATAAAGCCATGTTTGATCATACTATCTTCCAATAGCTTGCAATTCTTCTTTGCTTCATCGGTCATAGCATCATAATTACGATGCGCTTTTTCACTCATGTCATCATATCCCGATGGCATAACCAATTCATTACCTGTTTTCAGGTCAATAAGGGTCAAATCTACTGCAGAACCACGGTTATGTTTCGATCCTTTGGCTGGATTTGCAACATAGCGTTCATCTGAACAAATGTTCCAGAAAATACGTTGTATTGCCAACGGACGATAACCATCGAACACTTTTAAACCAAGTCCTTGTGCTGAAAGCTCTTTTTGCACTTCGGCAAGAGCATTAGCTGCTTCTTCTTGTAAAAAGCAACGAGCTGAAGGATACACAACCTTATTAGTAAAATTATTGGTTGTTGCATAACGGATATCTAAACGAATGGAAGGAATAACCTTTATTAATTCGACCAACCCAGCTGATACTGATAACCAGGAGGCACAGATTAAAAATAATGACAACTTAATCGATCTTCGTTTAATCATCACAATGCCTTTCATTTATTAAGTCTAACATTATAATTACCACCTTTTGTCATCCTGCCCGTCCGCCGAAGCGAACTCACCTTCGCCCAGGTGGCTACGGTGGCCGGCGCGAAGGCTGGAAACTCGCCTGTGATCCATAGCCTTGGCGAAGGATCATTTCAGAATCCATGACTTGATGGATGCTGAAATGCATTCAGCATGACAAAAATTTGCATACATATGTTTTTTAGAACGTTAATCACGTATCAAAGAGGTTATTTTAACAACGTCATAATATTATTGTCCATAAAAATCTTGCTAATTTCATTCATTTTTTATACACCTGAGATAATCGTTTGTTCATTACTTACCCCTTAATTAAGGAAAGGAGATCAGATCTATGAGCAAAGTGCTTATTGTCGTTCTTGTATTGTTAGCCACAGCAATTGGAATTCATTATAAGGATCCAACATTTTTCGCAACACTAAAAAACAAATTTTTCACAGAAAAAAAGCAATCAGTCACCTTTGCACCACCAGTAACAACCCTTTCAGCCGAGGATAAAAAGGCTATCGTAACCCAACTTAACAAAGCATTTGCCGATGAATGGCTTGCGTACTACCAATATTGGATGGGCGCCAAGGTTGTTCAAGGTCCATTGGTTGAAAAAGTAGTTACTGAATTAATGGAACACGCAGAAGAAGAATTGGAGCACGCGGGGATGCTTTCAACAAGAATCACACAACTTGATGGCAAGCCATTGCTTAATCCAAAAGAATGGTTCACGCAGACCACCTGCGGATTTATGGAACCATCAGATCCTTCAGTAACAATAATTTTACAGCAAAATATCAAGGGCGAAGAGTGTGCCGTCAAAGCTTATAAAGAATTAATCAATTTATTTCAAGCCAAAGATCCTGGAACGGGCGATATGCTTAAGGCTATCTTGGCAGTTGAAGAAAAACACATCAGAGATCTCACTGAATTACTCAATCAAATTAAATAACATTGTATTTATTTTGCCAAAGGGCTCTGTTAAACAGAGCCCTTTGAACATTCATCCAAACAAAATCTTTTTTAAAAAGAAATTATTTTATTAAAAAATCTCTTTGAATGCCCAAAACAAGCCTGCTCTCTTGTCTTTACGCATAAACTAGGTACGCTAAGGGCATGTCAAAAATAAGCATTTTCCTATTTTTTTTATGTCTTTCATCGATAAGTCTTTTCTGGTGGTTTGGGGATAAAATCATTGAAAACCAATCATCATCAGAACAGCAATCATATAATGAAAAAAAACAACCAACAGATACAACACAAACCCCAACAATGCCAACCATCATTATCAAAGATGCTTTACTCAAAGAGAGTGACAAACAGAAGGGTTACGAGCTCGCCGTTGAGGCAAAAGAGAGTCACTTTCATCACACCTCTGACACTATCGAATGTCAGAAGGTTTCCTGTAACATCCTGCATTACGGTACCCAAATTGCTCATATTTATGCAGAAAAAACTTTTATTGACCGTCCCGGCAAACATGCACTTTTTACAGGACTCGTTCACGGCTCGCTCAAAGACTTATCTTTTAAAGGACAGGACATTGCATATAATTATTCAACGCAAATTGTTACAACTGATAAAATAATGACGTATACTCACCCTTTATTTCAATTTTCTGCACAAAACAGTTTTTTTGATATCAATGCTCAAACTATTCACATGAAAAACGGGATACGAAGCGAATTTTCATACTGCGCGGCATCCAACAACAGCCGTTAATGAAGCTGGTTTGTGACGAACAAGTACCTTGGCAACATGAATAAGGGTTGCTCCTGTTGTAAACAGATCATCAACCAACAAAACATGTTTTCCTTTGATGTCATTACCTCCCTGCCAAACATACCAATGCGCAGTATCAAATGCTTGTTTAACATTCTGGTGACGATCAGCACTTGAAAGCTTCCATTGAAATGTTGTTTTGCGTGTTCTTCGTGCCACCGAAATCACAGGGATATTAAGCTGGCTACCAATAACTTTTGCTATTTCATGAGCCTGATTAAACCCACGTGAAGCATAACGCGACCAATGCAAAGGAACCGGAACAAGACAATCAATTGGGTACTTGCTCAGCGGAGTCCATGCCAACATAAGTCGTGCAAGTTGCTGACTTGCAAGTACATCACCATAAAACTTTCTTCGAACCAACACTTTGAGTGGATCTTTGTATGCAGAAACAGCAAAAACCTTCATTGACACGGTTTGTGTAACGGGAACAATTACCGAAGGAATTGGTTGCAGAGACGCATAGCAACGTGAACAAAAAATATCATCTTGTTTTATAAGACACGAACAACCACGACACAACGTTGGGTAAAGAGATTGAAAAAACATGCTTATCAAATTCATGAACAGTTAACTCACCATCCATAACATAAGATGAAGCATTCCATTAACAACCAGACCAGAGCATAGTGTCAGAGCTATCAGTCCAGGCAGCATGCCCCAATGATAAAAATCAATAGAGAACAGCCGACGCCCTAACCATGGCATCAGCACACGAATAACGTGAAAACTAATAAATCCAACGACAACAAATTTCCATAGCAAAGGGATATGGATAAATACCACCACCATGCCCCACATCTTATCAAGAGCAATAGCAACCTGTTGCTGAGACGCAAGTCGTAGTGAACGATACAATGCAATGAAACTTATGAATAACATAATCCCAAGACCCCACATGGCAACCATCGGGAAATAGGTATGTATCAGTCGAAACAACAACAATAAGGGGAATGCATATAAAGAGCCTACCAAGGAACTTAGAATGATATTTTGAGGCAGCCCACAGGATGTTATCATTAAACAATATTTATCACACCGAGCACTCATGATCACACCACCACGACCGAATTAAAATCCCAAAAATTCCGATGACAACACAGGCATCGGCAATATTAAATACAGGCCAATAAAATTGACCAACATATAGTTCAATGAAATCGAGCACCGCGCCATGCCACAAACGGTCAATAAAATTGGAAACAGCACCCCCCAACACCAACATTTCCCAGGTAATAGAGCAACGATAAAAGGCTCGCTGGAGAACATAAGCCGAAAAAAAACAAATAATAACACCAATCAAGCTCGTCAAGACCCAAAAGCCAAATGCAGAGTCACTTGAAAACAAACTCCAACTTACTCCTCGATTCCAACAAATAAAAAGGTTGAATCCGCTAAATACCGACCAAGGCTCGTTGCCCAAGAGGTAGAGTGCTAACCATTTGCTAAGCCGATCTGCTATCAGCACGCTTGCAAAAATTAATAAATTTTTATGTGTTGTTCTCACATGCGTACCTTTACCCCATAAGAACTTACCGCTGCAGATACCCGTTGCCATACTTCATCAATTTCAGCTTTTTCGAGTGTTTTTTCATCACGCCCAAGCCATATGCGGAAGGTTAGTGCACGCACATCTTGGTTGACACCCTCTATCAGTTGTTGTACACCTTCTTTTTCAAAGAAATCAACCAGGTAAACATTTTTGATCAGAGGGCTCGTTTGAATAATAGTTTTTTCAAGAGTAGCCGCTTCAAGCTTAAGCGGAACAAACAAACTTATATCAACATATGTTTCCTGAAATTTCGATATTCCATGATAATGTGGCAATGGGAGTGGTGCAGTCATTAAGAAATCACCATCAAGTTCAAACACAAACGCGTCGCAAGGAACATTTGTGTCAAGCTTATTCAAAATACCTGAATCTGCATTACCAGCTACTCCTACTACCTTGTTATCATATCGCACAACAGCTGTTTGGTTGGTTTGATACCAGGGATCAATGCCACCCTCAGCCTTAGTCCATGTTATTTTAGAGATATTGAAACCAAGCGTCGCAAAGAGATTATTGATAATAAATTTCCAATCATAAAAATTAACTGTCGCCCGCTTTTTGAAAACAATGCCAGCAACGCTCTTATTCTCAACAGGTTTTTCTGCTTGTTTCTTCCATATACGCCCACACTCAAAGAATGACATTGAATCCTGTTGAACATGATTTTCTTTAATATTTTTCAGCAGCCCAGGAACCAGTGATGTAATCATTCGTCGATAATTTTCAGACACCGGATTAAGAAGTTGCACAGAAACATCAGGAATAAGGCCAAGATTGGTTATAAAATTTTCATCAAACATTGCATAATTTTGTTGTTCAGTCATATCAGCTGCACGAGCAAGATTATCTTTGATTTTTTGCATACGCGATACCGGTGAAAAATCAAAAGGAGTACGCATGATATGCGGTAGCTTTGGCTCAATTTTGTCAAAACCAAAGCAGCGTACAACTTCTTCGACAATATCTTCTTTAATGCGAATGTCTTTACTTGCTCTGAACGATGGCACTGTTACTAAATAAAAAACTTTTTTGTGAGCATCAAAACTTTTAAGAACCGCGAACTCAAGCCGTGATAAGTTATTGATAATCTGATCTTCCGGAATCGGCATGCCCAAACGACGTTCTAAAAATTCATGTGAAACTTCAATGACGTGTGGTTTTGTATCATGACCGACAGATATCATTTCATCGGCGATCTTGGCGTGCAATCCTATATCAGTCACAAGCTTTAAAAAACGTTGCATCGCCTCAATGGTTTGATTAGGATCGAGCGTTTTTTCAAAGCGAGCAGATGCCTCAGTTCGAATTTTGTATCGTTGAGCCGTACGACGCACAGTTCCAGCATCAAACGTAGCCGATTCAATGAATATTGATGTCGTAGAGGAATGTAATGAATCTGCAAAGCCACCCATTACACCTGCAATACCCATTGGCTTTTTAGCATCAGCAATCACCAAATCTCGATCAGTCAATTCACGCTTGGTATCATCAAGAAGATGTATTTTTTCACCCTCTTTTGCCATACGAACAACAATTTGTTTCTGATCAATCACCGTTGCATCATATGCATGCAATGATAAACCCCAATCATACATAACATAGTTGGTAAGATCCACCAATGCATTGATTGGTCTACTCCCAACCTTGAGCAGCCTACTGGCTGTTAACAATGGTGTAGGCTTATTCTCAATCGATGAAACATAACATCCAACAAATCGACTACATGCTTTTGGCGCTTGGTTTTTAATAATAAATGGGGTAGATGCAGTTGGTTGAGATTCATGTTCAAAGGTTTGAACCGGTATTTCTTTTAAAAATGACTTTGCATTGCGAAGCGGTAAGCGCAAGAAAGCTGCGATTTCTCTGGCAAAACCTCTATGGCCCCACATGTCTGGTCGATGGGTAATTGATTTATTATCAACTTCAATAATGATATCTTCTGCTTCAAACAACGAACGCCACTTACCGTTCATGTCGCATGCTGCAACATCAAGGGCAGGAACAAATCCACCCTTCTCCACACCAAAATCAGCAAGCGTTGCCCACCTGAAGCCATTCCCCTCTTTCTTGATCATAAAACAAGGGGTCTTAACACTTGGTGGAATCATATCTTCTGCGGTGTTTCGCGCAGGCATGTTTATTTCTTCGCCGAGTTCTGGAACGTCAATTACTATCCCCTGTGAAGAAACTTGTTTTTGCATTCCCATAAAAAAATGGCTCATGTCAAAAGACAGTGTATAAAAATCCTCAATTTCTGCTGTTGTTTGATTAAACAAAGCAACAAGATTTTTAATATCCTGTTTCTTCCAATCTGCATCGATATGATCAAAAATCCATGCAAGCGATAATTTCATGACACATTCCACCTAAAAGGGCCAAAAATCGTTTCTTTACTTTGAAAGAATGCACCAGAAAGGGGTAAACGTCAAATTCTACAGGATAAAGCTCCCTGGGAAATATTAAACATCAGAACCATTGAAAAAAGATATCATGTTGTATACAGGGAACTTACTTTTTATTAGGATTTTTTAAATGATAATTTTGCACTTTTCCTGTTATATCAGCCCTATAATAAACTTTCCTGTCTTCATAAAATTTTGCCAAACAGGGATCTTCTTTCCAATCCCTATCACCTTGGGCAACAGACAGGAGAGACGTCACTGGGTCATTGTGTCCTGGGAGCTTTCCTGATCCTTGTTCATCTTTAAAGACATCAAAAAGAATATCTAATGCTGTTTGTGCATTTTCTTTCCCATAGATATACAATACAATACGAGGAAATTGCGAGATTGTTTGATGAGGGTTTAAACCAAGCCTTTCAAGTTCTTCAATAGGATACCAATCTGCTAAGGTTTTAATCTCGTAGATATGATCAAGCTTAATTTTTATGCTGGTAACACAATCATTGAGGGTACTATTTTTCTTAAAGGTTTTTAAAATTTTGATAAAAATTCGCTCCACTTCACACATGTTTTTATGAGGTGATGAATAGTCCTCTCGTGGCATAAAATGAATCTTATACTGTTTGACGATTTCTTCTGCATAATCGCACGCCTCTTTCTCCATCCTTGCTATGTTGAGTTTTATCTCATCTTCGGTTACAGCATCCAAATCGCCATCCGCTGAAGTTCGAAGATTAGGGTTTTGTTTTTTCCTTAAACGATCTTTTTCTTCATCAATATCTAGTATTAAGCGATAATACCCTGACCCAACTCTTTCATGAATACTATCCCACCGTGCGAAGCGATAAAATGAGCCATTCTTAGTTGGTAATTTAGCCAAGTTTTTATTATTCTTTATGTATATATCTTGTTGATCAACAATATAGTCAATTGAGTACGTCGAAGAATTCATTTCGGTATATGCGATTGAAAGCAACCGTAAATACCTTTTTAAAAGTTCAGGATTGTTTTGAGGAACATCCTTGATAAATACTTTCCACATCCCATCTCTAATAAGAGTCTTGACATAATTATCATCAAGATCATCGACGAGATCAGGAAAATCTTTTAGATTCATGTGCGGCGTTGCGCCATTCAGAATACCACCTAAAATACTCAGAAATATTACTACACATGCAAAGACTTGATATGTTTTCATAAGAACCTCTTTCCTTTGGTCTCTATACATACCATAATTCATACTGGATTGGTAGATATAAACCCACCCCATCTTAACAGCTAATGCATCACACGAAATTAACGGGATAGAAGACGTTTAAGAAGTTGCCTTTTGCAGAGCGAGAATTTTATTTCTTAACTGAATAGCCTTTTCGAAATCAAGTGATTCGGCAGCAAGCCGCATTTCCTGCTCAAGTTGTTCGATAATAACTGCAATCTCTTGAGCATTTTTAGCCTTAACCGCCACGAGCTTTTTGTAACTCTGACTTGCTTGCATAATGCGCTCTTGTAGTTGCGTGATACTTTTGGTTACGTCACGCTTAACAGACGTTGGCTTAATGCCATGTTTTTTATTGTATGCAGCTTGTAACCGACGACGACGGTCAGTTTCATCCAACGCTCTCTGCATCGATTTTGTCACCGTATCGGCATAAAAGATAACTTTGCTTTCAATGTTACGCGCTGCACGTCCAATGGTCTGAATAAGTGAACGACCATCACGCAAAAAGCTTTCAATATCAGCATCCAGGATAGCCACAAGAGCCACCTCGGGTAAATCAAGCCCTTCCCGTAGAAGGTTAATACCCACCAGACAATCAAAAACACCTAATCGTAATTTATGCAATAACTCAGTACGCTGCGGCGTTTTAATTTCACTGTGCATGTAACATACTTTGATTTTATGATTTTCAAGATATTGCGCTAAATCTTCGGCGGCCTTTTTAGTCAACACCGTAACCAAGGTTCTAAAGCCGCGAGCTGCCACCTGCTTGATATTTTCTATCAGATGCTCAAGCTGCCCTTCTCGTTTAACGACCTCAACAATAGGATCTGTCACCCCGGTAGGCCGAACAATTTGTTCTACCACATGCTGTGTTGATAAACGTTCATAATCACCCGGCGTTGCCGAAACAAAAATGACATCATTAAAATAATTTTCTATTTCTTCAAACTTTAGTGGACGGTTATCGAACGATGCTTTAAGACGAAAACCATATTCAACTAAAGCCTTTTTGCGTGAATGATCGCCATTGTACATACCGCGCAATTGAGGAATGGCGATGTGGGATTCGTCAATGACCAACACGAAATCTTTATCAAAAAAATCAAATAAGGCATACGGCGCCTGACCTGGTTGTCGGCCATCAAAATAGCGTGAATAATTTTCGATTCCTGAACAATAACCAGTTTCTTGCAACATATCAATGTCATGTTTCACACGTGTCAGCAAACGTTCTTTATATAAAGGATTTTGCATTTCGACAGCTTCTTTCTCCAAATCTCTTTTGATTAATTGAAGAGCCGTATCACGTTTTTCTTGCGTAGCAACAAAGTGTTTTGCAGGGAAAATGAGCATATCATCAAGTGTGCTAACAACGCGGTGTTGTTGTCGGTCAACCAATTCAAGTCTTTCAATCTCATCACCAAATAGTTCAATGCGTAAGTTATCACGCAGGTACGGCAAATTTATCGTAATGGTATTGCCAAGCACCTTAAATGTTCCCGATTCACTGTGCATGTCATTACGTTTGTATTGAATAAAAATAAGCTTATTAAGCAACTCTTTACGCGATATTTTTTGTCCACGTTTGAGTGCAAAGGTGAGCTCTCGGTAATCAAAGGGGTTACCGAGCGAATAGATTGCAGACACCGAGGCAACCACAATGACATCACGGCGATTAATAATTGATGCCGTAGCCTCAACGCGTAAACGTTCAATTTCAGCATTAACTTTGGTTTCCTTGGCAACATAAATATCTTGAGCAGGAAGGTATGATTCTGGCTGATAGTAATCGTAATAGCTGACAAAATAACAAACTTTGTTTTCAGGGAAAAAAAGGCTGAACTCTTCATACAATTGAGCAGCCAATGTTTTATTAGGCGACAAAATTAAAACCGGCTTGTTTTGCTGGGCAATAACATTGGCCAAGGTAAAGGTTTTGCCCGACCCAGTCACACCCAAAAGTACCGACTTTCGTGGTCGATCCTCATTGAGCTGCTTGATCGCCTGAGGCTGGTCACCGGCAGGTTTGAACGGAGATGATAGTTTAAAAAGGCCTTTATTTTGGTTCTTCATAATAAATTAAGGATACCACTGATAGGCTAGTGGCTCAAAAGAGCAGTAAATTCGAGGTTTTTTGCTGAATGATAAGGGGTTTTAGCACGCTAGCTCACTAAAGTACCCCATGCTGCCAGGGCAGCAAGATCAACCAATATATAAGGAATATCTATTCCATCAGTTTGATATGGACGCGTAAACAACCATTGATATATTTCAGTGTCTGGAAAAATTTCGACAAGTAATTCTTTATCAGGCTTTTGAATAATAAAACCTTGTTGGCTTTTGATTATGCGAGGAGGATTTGTTTTTAGGAGATTTATTTTCTCAGCACATGCTAAATAATCATACATCTGCTGAGCAATGTTTGTTACTAATTGTCCGTATTCTGAAGAAGTCTTTTGCTTTTTCATATCAGTCAATACACTCTCATCAACTAATATTTTGTGATCCTTTTGAACAGCTTCCAATCTTTTTTGATATCTATCATCTCCAATAAAAACAGTATTCATTGGCATTTTTTTTAATACTATTGATCGCATAAGAGGAAGAGGGGTAAAAAGCATATATCCCTTTTTAGGATTTCTCATCTGAGCCACCATTGCAGCAAAAGAATGTACATACATTGATTGATATGAATGTTTTTTCCGAGTTGTTGATTCTTGTTCCAAATCATAAGCAGCTTCAATAGTTCGCGACATTCCCATGTGTGAGGTGATAAGTGCATGAGCAGATGTTATAACCGTACAAAACATTTCGATAGAAGGATTCAATATCTTATCTGCGAAAACATCAACGTTAAGTTGTGCTTTGCTATTCACTGGTTTATTAGAAGCATACACTATCCAAAGTTCATTATATGGTTTGATGATACCCTTTTTGTATTGATCAAGAACCATTTTAAAGAATTCAATTCCGCCTAAACCTGGTAAATATTTAGAATGGGATTCCTGGCCAACAAGCCATTGAATCCTAGCATATTGTTTCCACATATCAATATTACTTTTATCCACCCGCTCCATTGCAACATAAAACTCATCAGCCACCTTACCCACATACAAATCATCGCTAATTTTTGTCACGCCAGAAAATAATTTTTCTTCTTGTTTCGGTTGATGGACAGCTGCAGAAACATGAAGCCATAACGAAGCAATGATTATTACAATGCTAAATATTTTTTTCAAAGCTAATGAAACTACACCATGTTGTTTAAATATTGAAAACCTTGTAAACATTAGTGCACCAAGGAGCAAGCTTTTGCCATAGCATCAAGATCAACCAAAACATGTGGCAGCGCGGGACCAGTAACTGAATAGGAGTCGGTAAACATCCACTGATATACTCCAGAGGATTCATCAAATTCGACAAGCTTTTCGCCATTTGGTTTGAGAAGAGTAAACTTCGAATTCTCATCATTTCTGATTATTCGTGGTGGATGAGACTTCAGAAGATCGATTCTCGAATCATTTATTTTTGCTTCTTGTTTTACTCTACTTTGATAAAGATTATCCCCAATAAAAACAGAATTTGCAGGCAAATTCTTACACAGTATTGTACGCATTGCCAGATCAGGCGATATGTGCATGTATGCCTTATTAGAATCTCGCATTTTAATTGTCTTTGCCGCAAAAGAGCAAAGATGAACTGATTGAAGTTGCTGTTTCTTTCGCTTTCCTTTGGTTAATTCGCATGCAGCCTCCCATGTACGTGATATCCCAGCATAGGACGTAATTAGCGAACCGGGTGAAGTAATGACCGCTACATACATCTCAATAAAAGGTTTATTGTCATCATCCAGCACAGCTTTCTTTTCAACCTTCTTGCAAGAAGCATAAACAGCCCATAATTCATTGCTCGATTTGATACTTCCTTGTTTATAATCTTCAAGCACACATGCAAAGTGACAAGCCCCTTCTGAACCAGGTAAAAATGCGTTTGTACCTTTTTCTTTTACAGGCTCTAATTGATCTTGGGCATATTGGAGCCATGTATCAATATTACTTTTATCTACACGCTCCATCGCAACATAGAACTCATCAGCCACCTTACCTACATAAAAATCATCGCTAATTTTTGTCACGCCAGAAAACATTGTCGTTTTGTTTTTTGGTTGAGGATCAGCAGCAGATACGTTGAGCCATAGAGAAACTACTATCATTGTAATACTAAAAATTTTTTTGAAATTCAGCGCAACTACTGGAGTAAAGTATTTTTTGAATATTAAAAGCTTAGTAAACATATAACAACCCCCAATTAATATATCTTTGATGAGAAAATATCATTGAAACTATGATGTTTTTTATTATGACAAACATAGCCAAATAGTCAATCTTGATCGTTTTTTTGAAGAATTGACAACAAAACAGGGCTTTTGGTTTATAACAATTGAAATTGAAGAAAATTGAAAGAAATGATGAAGATGGAAGCCCATAGCAGCAAAGAATCAGCCCTTACCAGAACCTCTTCGTAGCAAAAGCTCGACCAGATTGTGATTTAAGATATTTTTCAAACTGCTTTGCGCAATCAATATCTTTAAATGCTATGCAAACTATCAATTCCCATGGTTTATTTTTTCTAGTGTGAATAGATCCCCCATAATTGTGTGTTTTTAAGCGTTGTTTGAGATTAGTTGTGTAACCAACATAAACCTTATCAGGACAAATTACAGATTTGATTCTATAGACATAATAAGACATAGATTTAACATGTGCAGCAGCGAAGAACTTATTTTTTCTATTTAGGATTGTCCGTCTTCGTTCCTAACGGAACTACGTCGGGACAGTCTTCGCAATTTTATTATCAAAGTTCATTTTACTATTATTATCAATTTATTGGCGATAGCCAGACGAAACTGCGTAGCAGCGAAGACTGGCGGGGCTGATGGGACTCGAACCCACGACCTTCCGCGTGACAGGCGGACGCTCTAACCAAACTGAGCTACAGCCCCAAAATCAGAAAGATTGCTTCCCGAACTGGGACCATAACATTCTGCCAAAGGCTTAGACTTTTTGCAAGGAGAATTTAATGCTAGCAGCCGCACAATTCCTTAATAAATCCATACCACTGGCAGTCCTTGGCAAAATCGGTCTTCGGATATGACGCATCAATGCGGGTGATTGGAAAATAAATAGAAATACCCTTTGCACGAGCAAGATTCCTTCCCGCAACACTTGCCAAAACTGTTTGTTCAACAAGATGCATGCCACTTTGCAGCAATCGTTTAAGATCGTCAAGAGCATGTGCTGACTTAAGCGTTGAACATTGGTTTATTTGGCTCAAAAAATCGGATAAAAAGGTATGCAAATCTACATACCCTGAAGCACTGAACTGTAAGCATGATCGTCGTGCCCGCTTAGCAAGATCAACAATTACATTTTTATCATTCTGTTGGTACGACCTAAAAGCATTAGCAATGCCGTCAAGGTTTTCTTTAAGTAAGGCAACACGCTCAAGATTCATAGCAGATTGTGTGTAAAATTGAACCTTGTCTCGGTAGTATGCACCATAGCTATTAACAATACCCTGCGCCAGCGAGAATGGCGTCGTGTTCTGCAATGATACCAAAGAACTAAACGAGGAATAATCCCATCCATGTGCCAACTCTACTTCTTGCGAAGCAATCAGCACACTAGCATACTGACGAGCAAGGTACCCAACCTCAAGCATAGCCATCAGACAGGCATCCATACCAAGTAGATCGATTTTTTTCCCTTTTAAAATATTATTTTTAATATCCCGAAGTGCCATGGAAAGATTGTAATTATCCATGTATGTTCTTGATGTCTCATTAAAAAGAATTGCACGTTGCGTTGTTGGGGTTATAACACTATCGATTTGTTTGGTAAATGTGATGGTATCGTCCATCGTTATACCATCAATTTGAATGCGAGGATTATTTTTTACCACATCATCATCGATAGCAAACTGTTCCTTTGTCGACCATGACTGGTTCTTATTGCCCCATGCAGGATCAAGAACCCCAATTCCATGATCCCACAAAATTAAAAAATACTTTTGTGCTGGATATTTAGTAACAGCCCACCCCATAGCTTCAGTTAAATCTTTAGCCGAATTACCATCTGTTGGCGCTGGATTGCATTCCTCAAGGACCATCTTTCCTTTTTCAACCTTGTAACGCCACACACCTTGATGCCCAGGTTGGTACCATTGAACTAACAGGGTGGCACAATTATTCGATCCTATAGAAGCCATATCACTAAAATTTTTCATGGCAAAAGGGCTCAGATTGTTATTAGCCTGCACATACACAAGTACTGTCCATTCGGTTGCAGCATCGATGTACGAGCCAATCAATATGAAATTGCATATTAAAAAATAAACAGATGCCCTCAACCAAGATGCTTTGATTGATTTCATAACAACTCCCCCCTGTTAGAATAGATTCGACCCCTAACTTTACCCTACAGAAAACAATTTCAACGAGTCAATTAATCAGTAATTCATTGGCAAAGAAGCGGTAGATTCTGCTTTTTTTCAATTGTGTTAGACTGGGACAGTTTTTATTCGCCGTCGCTAAGAAGCCCCTACAAAAGGAGCCCTCATGGCATATGATTTCAAGGCCATTGAAAAAAAATGGCAGGACAATTGGGAAAAGAATCCCTACTTTAAAACAAAGCCCAATCGCTCAGGCAAAAAATACTATTGCCTTGATATGTGGCCTTATCCTTCTGGATCAGGACTTCATGTTGGACATTGGAAAGGATATGTACTCTCCGATGTCTACGCACGTATGAAGCTCCTTGAAGGCTACAACGTTCTTCATCCCATGGGATGGGATGCGTTTGGTCTTCCAGCAGAAAATGATGCTATCAAAAAGGGAATTCATCCTAAAAAAAGCACGGCTACCAATATTGCAACCTTTAAACGACAATTGGCCACCATTGGTGCTATTTATGATTGGAGCAAGGAGCTCAATACAACCGACCCTTCATACTACAAATGGACACAATGGATCTTTTTGCAAATGTACAAAGCAGGGCTTGCCTATGAAGCAGAAATGCCGATCAATTGGTGCCCAAAATGCTTAACAGGTCTTGCCAATGAAGAAGTAGTACACGGAGGCTGCGAACGTTGTGGCGCACCTATTGAACAAAAAAAGATTCGTCAGTGGGTACTTCGCATCACATCATATGCCGACAAACTCATCGATGGGCTGAAAAAGCTCAATTGGCCAGACAAAGTCAAAATGATGCAAGAAAACTGGATTGGTAAAAGTAAGGGAGCCTTAATTGATTTCAAAACAGAGCAAGGGGCTACACTTCAAATCTTTACCACCAGACCTGATACTATTTATGGGGTTACCTTCATGGTGCTTGCACCAGATCATGAACTTGCACAAAAACTTATTACACCCTCTCAACAAAAATCCGTACAAACGTTTCTTGAGACATGGAAGCATACATCAGAACGAGAAGCGGTTACCGAAAAGGAACGCACCGGCGTCTTTACTGGATCGTATGCTATCAATCCAATGAACAACAAAAAAGTTCCACTGTACCTTGCCGATTATGTTCTTAAAAGTTATGGCACCGGTGCCGTTATGGGCGTTCCAGGAAGCGATCAACGCGACTTTGATTTTGCAACCAACTACAAACTTCCTATCATTCCTGTTGTCAAACCATATGAACGAACCGAAGAATTTTTTGCACCAGACAATACACCAGTCAAAGCCAATGAAGGTGATGGTATTCTGGTTAATTCAGGTCCTTGCGATGGGCTTGATGCAAAAACTGACGGCTGGAATTATATCCTTGCTCACCTACAAAAAATGGGTGTCGCCAAGGCACATACAACGTACAAACTTCGCGATTGGGTGTTTTCACGCCAACGTTATTGGGGTGAACCAATTCCTCTGGTTCATTGCAAAAAATGTGGCATTGTAGCAATACCAGAACAAGAATTACCTGTCATGCTCCCTGACATTGAAAAATATCAACCAACAGGCACCGGAGAATCGCCGTTGGTGGCTGTTGAATCATGGGTCAACACAACTTGCCCACAATGCAAAGGGGCTGCAAAACGCGAAACCAATACCATGCCTCAATGGGCCGGCTCATGCTGGTACTTTTTGCGCTACCCTAACCCACAATTGGACACCGCTGCATTCGATCCTCAGAATATGAAATATTGGTTACCTGTAGATCTTTATGTTGGGGGCATTGAACACGCCATCCTCCATCTCTTGTATGCACGGTTTTATGTAAAGGTTCTTCACGACCTTGGACATTTACCCTTTGATGAACCATTTGCCCAACTGTTTAACCAGGGGATGGTGTGCATGAAATCGCCACTAACCGGCCGCGTAGAAAAAATGTCAAAATCAAAAGGTAACGTCGTCAATCCAGACGAGATTGTTGAAGAACTTGGTACCGACACTCTCCGCATGTACATGCTCTTCATGGGACCACCAGAATTAGATACCGAATGGCAATCTGATTCTATTCGCGGCGTCCGTAACTTTCTTAACCGTTTGTGGCATTTCCTCACAACACCAAGCAACATCGTTACACAGGCAGATGAAATTTCAACGCGTCGCTTTCACCGTTTTTTAAAAGCGTATCAAGAACGCTTGAATGATTTTAAGGTTAATACTGCTGTTTCTGCCGTTATGGAATATCTCAATGATCTTGAAAGTCACAAGCTCACCATTGATCGCGATTTGTGTGAAAAATTATTAACCGTTCTCTCTGTTATGACGCCTCATTTTGCAAGTGAACTTTTTGTTACTATATTGGGTAAACAACTTGAACAAGCACAGTGGCCAACCTATGATCCACTTTTAGCAGAAGAGAACCAAACAACCGTTGTTATTCAAATCAACGGCAAATTACGCGCATCGCTTGTAGTACGCAAGGGTATGCCACAAACTGAATTTGAACCTATCGCACATAAAGAAGCAAGCAAATGGCTTGAAGGAAAAACAATT
>CAYUQI010000012.1:22995-26984 GCA_964446935.1 uncultured Pseudomonadota bacterium | reverse complement strand
CATATGAAAATTTTCTTAGATACTGCCAATCGTGAATTAATCAAAAAATGGGTTGCTACCGGACTTATCGATGGGGTAACAACCAACCCATCACTATTGAGTAAGGAAGGAAACAATTCTAAACAAGTGTTACAAGACATTTGTGCAATGGTCGATGGCCCCGTCAGTATTGAAGTTGTTGAAAAAGAACCTAAGTCCGTTCTTGCTCAAGCAAAAGAAATATCAAAATTTGCCAAAAATGTTGTCGTTAAGATTCCTTTTGCTGAACAATATCTTCCTGTCATCAAAGCAGCTGTTGACGATGGTATTAAAATCAACGCCACCCTGGTGTTTACACCGGTGCAAGCACTCATGATGGCCAAACTCGGGGTGGAATTCATTTCACCATTCGTTGGCCGATGGGATGACATTGGTGTTGACGGCATTCAACTCCTTGAAGAAGTTATCACCGTTAAAGATGTATATGGATTCTCTAGCCAAATCCTCGCTGCATCAATTCGAACAACTTTGCATTGGCAAAAGATTTCACAGACTGGAGTTGATATTATCACATTACCACCATCAACGCTTGAACAAGCAATGAAGCACCCACTGACTGAACGCGGAATCGAATTATTTGATAATGACTGGAAAAAATTAGGCAAAAAAAGTTTGTTTGAATAAAGATGTCTCTCATGATTACAAAGGTTAAAAAGCTCTCGCAGATTGCCGGGCTATGTTGCGCTTTTTCGTATACTTCATTTTCCTGGTTACCCGCATTTAATCAATTTAGCACAATCGAAATACTCTCATCCGCATCACAATTTTTACTGCAAAATGGTATAACCACTGAAAAAATTGTTTCTGATTTTTTAGCCAATATTAAGAGCGGTGCCTCAATTCAAGAAGAAGATTTGCTGCCCGTATGTAGCAGATTATTGGCATACGCTTTTATGTTTGATTCTGAAACACAACAATTGATTATGCGCTCTGAAAGCAATATTATCAAAGAACTTAAGAACTTTGTTGCAAAAGGCCCGTTTTTTATAACTGGTATACATGGAGGCATCATCTATGGACAACGTTCATCATCCGTCACAATTGTCTACCAAAATGGTAGAGGACAATTGAAGCAACGAAAATATAATCTTTCATTGGAAACCATCGGTTTAAAAGGCGGTCTTGCTTTTCATTTAGGCGCTATTTTTATTACAGGCGATGGCTTTAATTATTATGATTCTGCTCAAACAATTTATCTTAATCAGGGCATAGAATTATCAGATCATTGGTTCCTTGGACTAGAGGGACTCTATTGCAGCATCAATACTATTTCGTCTTGTGGCATATGGATTCTTGGTGTTAACCTTGGGGTGGGAGGATCACTAAGCTACATCTTTGACGGAACACTAACACCGGAATAAATTTGAGTTTGTTAGAAACTTTTAAAAGGGCACCGTAGGGTGCCCTTTTTTTATTTAATAGAATCAACCGCCTTCATAATTCCTGCAGCGTCAATACCCATCATCTTCATTAAATCCTCTGGCGATCCTGAACGTGGCACCTGACGAACAGCAAGCGTTTGAATGCGAACATCACTATTACACAATGCACTCATTACCGCTTCGCCCATACCACCCTCTGGATAGTGATCTTCAACAGTCACTATAGTATTGTTCGATGCTTTGGCAACAGTAAGCAATGTTTTTTGATCAAGCGGCTTAATGCTATAAAGATCAATCACTGAAACAGCAACCCCCTTTTGCTTCAATTGTTCATACGCCTTAAGTGCCTCATGTAACGTGATACCTGCAGCAACAATGCACGCTTTATCATTGCTCGATGATCTAAGTACTTTGCAGCCCCCAAGAGGGAATGATTCTTTCGTATCATACAGCACAGGAACATCTGCTCGCGTAGTCTTCATGTATGAAACACCTTGATCATACAAAGCCATCTGTTCAACCAGCTTATATGCAGAAACACCATCACTTGGCCATAACACTACTGAGTTTGGCACAGCTCGTACCATACTGATATCTTCAAGCCCCATTTGCGACGGACCATCTTGTCCAATCGAAACACCACTGTGTGAACCAGCTAGCCGCAATGGAACTCTACCAATACCAGCCATCCGAATCTGATCATAAGCTCGAGTAAAAAAACATCCAAAGGTTGAAGCAAAAGCAACCTTGCCACGCAAAGACAGGCCGGTTGCTATACCAACCATGTTTTGTTCAGCAATAAAAGATTGAATAAAACGGGCCGGATTGCGTTGTTCAAAAAATTCAGTAAACGTTGAATTTTTGACATCAGCATCAAGGGCAAATATTCGATCACATGATGTACCCAAAGAAGCTAATGCATACCCGAATGCCTTACGTGTTGATATTGCTTTGCCTTGTGCAAATGCTGACACCTGGGAATCTTGTGTAATATCTAACCGTATTGCATCTTTAGTACAAGAAGATCCCTGTTGAGTCTTTTTGGGTTGCTGTGGTGTGCACGATTCAGGAGTATCCTTAACAGCAAAACGTTGCTCTAACATTTTAATCAAGCCTGGCAGCTCATCTTTTTTAAAAGGCTTACCATGATAACCATTCAAGCCTTCAATTCCTTCAAGTCCAAAACCTTTTATTGTTTTGGCAACGATTACACGTGGCTCACCTTTAACATGCTTTACTTGCTCGAATGCATCAACAATTTGTTCAATATTATGTCCATCAATAACAAATGTTTCCCATCCAAATGCTTCAAACTTTTTCGCAACACGATCAACATGATGAGCATGCAATGATTCACCCGATTGGCCAAGTCGATTACAATCAACAATGGCAACTAAGTTATCAACGTGATCATGACCAGCAAGCTCTGCGGCTTCCCATACAGACCCTTCAGCAATTTCTCCATCACCAAGCATGACATAGGTTTGATAGTCCAACTTTTCATAACGAGCATTAAGCGCCATTCCTAGGCCTATAGAGAGCCCTTGCCCAAGTGATCCGGTGGCTGCTTCATTATATTTGCAGCGTGGAGTTGGATGCCCCTCAAATTCAGAATCAATTTTTCTATAGCTCAACAATTGCTGTTCAGTAATAACCCCCAGTTGGTGCAAAGCTGCATAAACAGCAGGAACTGCATGCCCCTTGGACAGAATAAATCGATCATTATTATGAAAAAGCGGATTTTTGTAGTCATAGCGCAAGGTGGTATAAAACAATACTGAAATAATATCGGCAATGGAAAAACATGATGTTGGATGTCCAGAGCCTGCCTGTGATGTTGCTCGCAACGAATCAATACGTATTTGTAACGATTTTTGTGTTAAAAAAGCAATCTGTTCTTTGGTAATCATCTATCTTCCTTACACCAATGATCTTTTTTCTTTATTGTTCTTTACTAACCCTGGATGCGTCACTAAAAAATCAAAGACAAGCTGACTCCACCGTTCCATCTGCCCATACAATGGTTGCAATTGTTCACACGACAAAAGTTTTCCTTCTTTATGTTCATCCTTGATAGCAATCGATGCATTATCACCATGCAACAAAAATACAAAACCTGCATGTACCTGCCCAACAGCATTAGAATCATCATTAATCATACCAAGAGGGCACACAGAGAGCGAACCTTGATATGAAACCTCTTCCTCAAATTCCCTACGAGCCCATGACAACAAAGAGCTATCAGCCATATCCTCTTGACGTATATGTCCCCCAATACCCAATGAATATTTACTGCTCAAACGAGTTTCACTGGCATTATGCTTTCGAAGCATAACAAAATACTTGTCTTGATATGCAAAAATCAGATAGGGAATAATTTGTTTATACAATGGATCAGTTTCCATGGTAGATCGCCACAAAAACTCTTTGTGCTGTGTAATTATATTTTGATATTCATTAAAATCTGTTATGGGGTAAAAACCTTGAAGCGGTTCCTTGCCAAATAAAATGGCGCGCTTAACAACTAAAATTTTTTCATCATGAGCAATATTCATCACGATTCCTTAT
>CAYUQI010000012.1:15836-22895 GCA_964446935.1 uncultured Pseudomonadota bacterium | reverse complement strand
AGTGCACGATAGCTTAGCCACTTTTTTTTGATAATAAAATACCCCAGGAAAAATTCCTGGGGTATTTGTCACTTTTAAAAAAGAAGCTCAATTAATTAATCATGATTTCGAATAAGCTCCGCAATATCATCAAACCCACGCTCTTGGGCTAACTGTTCTGCCGTTCTTCCAAGATCATCTGTAAGATGTGTATCAATACCATCACAGTGCAACAATTCTGATACAAAGGCCTTTTTACCATTCCACGCCGCATACATCAATGGGGTCCATGCTAAATAACGCGATTTAAAGTTGACATTGGCACCCCTGTAAACTAATACTTCAACAAACTGAGCACCTGTATACTGATACTGGGCAGCCAAAATCAAAAAATCATTCATCAATGCTTTGCCATAATCAGGATTTTCCATGTGATAAAGAAAGCCATTCATATCATTAATTTTAATAGCTTCAGATTTTTCTACTCTCAGCGACTCTAACACCATTCCATATGCCTGAGTGGCAGAAGGCAATCCGAATGGATTTTTTTCTTCTTTGGCATCAGCAGCAGTAAGCCCTGCTCCCATTGCTACTAAGAGCACTGTCGTTAAGATCTTTTTCATAAGAATCCTTTCTTAGATAAACTTACTCACAATACGCTCATCGATATGTTTTAACAAAGGTACTCCAACTCTTGACTGCTTGTGCAAATTTGGTACTGGCATACGAGCTATGCACAGATCCATACGTTGGATAATAAATGGAAATACCTTTTGCTTTAACATCACGTGATCCAATTGCATTTGCTATAACTGCACTCTTAATTGTCAGCATTCCGGCTGTAAGTTCTTGAATTAACACATTAGCCGCAGTAACAAAAGAGTTTTTAGCAGACTTCTTTTTACTTCTTGCTTGCGACACCAATGCATTATAAAAAGAATACAGATCAATATAATCGCTGACATCAAATGATAAGGATGCTCGACGTGCTGCAACCACCATTTGCTGTGTACGAACCCTATCGGCTTTTCTGCATGCCGCAACCGCTGTAATCATTTTTACTACACTATTCTTAATCGCCACCATTTTACTTAAATTAAGAGCAGACTGAGTATAATCATTTGTTTGCGAGGTATAAAAATCGCCATAAGAACTAACAATCGCAGCCGCAAGGCTTGTTGCTGACATTGATGGATTATTACTTATCGCTGTCAAAAAGCCGGAATATGACCACCCTTCACCAGGCTCAGTCTGTTCTGATCCAACCAAGATGTTCACACAATCCTTGATTTGATAACCAACCTCAAGCATTGCCATTAAACAAGCATCCATACCAACAATATCAATATTCTTTCCTAAAACTTCTGTTTTTACACGGCGAAAAGCATTATAAAGTCCAGTATTCGAAAGATAGGTGTTCTGTGAATCATCAAATAAAATACCACGCTCCTTGTCCTCACCAACAGGATTAAAAACTGAAAGACCAGGAATCTCAAGCCATGGCAACGTTTGCTTAGTAGGCATAATCTGTTGGCCATTAATAATACGATTAATTTTGGCAACCCGTGGATCTATTATACCGGCCCCATGATTCCACAATATAACACACCATCGCTTAGCGCTATAACCAGCCTTTGCCCATTTCATCATATCCACAATCTCTTGTTCAGGATTAAGACCCATCTCAACGTTCAAAGACGCATCCTCAATTCTCCCATTATGGACAATATGATAACGCCACGTCTTTTTGTTGTTAGGTTGATCCCATTGCACCAGCACGTTAACACTACTTGGAAGCAAGGCTCGTTGCATATCATTAATATTGTAAAGGGCATAAGAATCAAGATTATTGTCAGCTTGAATGTAGATAACAAATGTACACTCTGATTGATATTTTGCTTTTTGTTCGGTTATCGGGACTACTTGCTCTTGTGCAAACGAAACAGACACTAATGTTACAAAAACAAGACTCGAACCAATGATTTTGAGGAATTTCATTACCCTTCTCCTTCATAAAACGACTCTCCATTCCTTTAACCATTAAGGCCATGTTAAACCAATTATTTAAGAAAAACAATCTCATAAAAAGCCCTTTTTTGCCCATTTTTACCCAATTTTGCCGGAGAAAAGGGCGTATTATTCAAAACCATCCATTTCTGTTAAACTGGGGTACATAAATAGAGATTTAAACGAAAGGTGTACAGTGTCGAACAAGTTAGAAACATTAATCGAACAAACAACATTTTTAATCGAAAAACAAAAAGAGTCACAAAAAGATTGTGCTCTCATTTTTGAGGGGCTTCTTACTGCTGTTAAAGATAAAGTTACAACAAGCAAAAGTCAGCCTGAAGCAATGGCTACGCTTGAACATGTACATTCTCTTATCGCAGAACAAGCTCAAAGAATTAACGAAGAAGCACAAGTTGATATTGATTTTTTAACCGAACAACTTCAGGCACTCAATGACATTAAAAAAGTTCAAAACCCAGAAAAGGCTTCTGAACTTTTGGCCATGTTGATTGATGAAAATGAAGAAATTAAAGAAACCGCCTCTTTTAAAGAAGCGGTCGGTAGCGAATCACAAATTGCTAAACAAAATTTAACCACCATGGTCAATGATATCAAAGATGCAATTCGTGAAGGTAGTGCTCAAGACGTCGCACTGTATCTTGAGTCTCTTCTTTCTGAAGAAGAAACAGAAGATGAAGAACTCGATGATGATGACGACGATGAGGAAGACGAGGAAGATGGATGCGACGATTGTCATTCATGCTCATCAAAAGGTTGTTGCGGTGGCGTCGACATTTTTTCTCAATCAATAAATCAAGAAAATTCTAAAGATAAAAAAATAAAGCATTAAAACATGGCAAAAAAAATAGCATCGGTCACTATTATGCCTGGTTGTGTGTCCTGCGGCGCATGCCAAGCATTATGTCCTGACGTTTTTGAAGTCAAAGGAATTTCAAAGGTAAAACCGGGCGCAGATCTGAATAAACACACTGATCTTATACGCGAAGCAGCAGAAATGTGCCCTGTAAGTGTGATAACGTATGAGGAACATGAATAAAGAACAACGCATTTTTGCGTCACTTAAAGATTCTTTTTCTCCTAATGGTACATTGCTCTATGCAGGCACGCTTTTACAGCGTGCCTATCAAACATTTCCAGACAATATAGCACTCATTACCAATCAGAAAAATATTACCTATCGCGAACTCTACATTCGTTCACGATTATTTGAAAACGTTCTTGCAAAACACAACATACAGCCTCGCGATCGCGTTCTTTTGTTTTATGAAAATTCTCCTGAATTTTACATCGCCTACTTTGCTATTTGGCAACGAGGCGCTGTAGTTGTTCCTCTTAATGTTTTTCTCCATGAGAAAGAGCTGACGTATATTATTAATGATGCACAACCAAAAGCTATCATCACTTCTCCAACGCTCAAATCTAAACTTGATCGATTGACACTACCTAATGGTATTGCCTGCTTGCCACCATTGATTACTAATGAAAATTTTGATTGGGAAACGCCTATCACCAATGAACTCGAACAAACAATACAGTCAATGCCAATCACCACACTAAGCTCGAAAGAACTGTGTGTTTTGCTGTACACCTCTGGAACCACAGGGTTCCCCAAGGGGGTTATGATTTCATCTACCAACGTTATTACTAACGCACTGCAAGCATATGCACGCTTTAGTATAATGGGTATGACAAGTGCCGAACGATTTTTTTGTGTGCTACCTCTCTTCCACGTTTTTGCCCAAAATACATGTCTTTGGCTTCCAGCTATGATTGGTTCAAGTGTTATTATCGTTGCACAAATAGATCGTAAATTAATTTTTGAAGGGCTTAAGCGTAAGCCTACGTTATTTTTTGGAGTACCGGCTCTTTATGGCCTTCTTTGTTTATTACGTACAGCTCCTCTTGATTCAGTCAAATTTTTTGTGTCTGGGGCTGATATGCTTCCCGACAAAATACGATCTGCCTTTTCAATTATTTATGGTAGAAGAATTTGCGCCGGCTATGGGCTTACCGAAACATCACCAATAGTAGCAGCCAACCATGAAAATGATATCGCACCAACCACCAATGTTGGGTTTCCATTGACAGGCATTGAATCAGACATCCGAGATGAAAATGGATCATCATCACCACAAGGCACTATTGGTGAACTGTGGCTCAAGGGTGATAACGTCATGATTGGTTACTACAATGCACCAGAAAACACCAGCCGTGTTTTGGTTAATGGGTGGATCAACACAGGCGATCTTGCATTCAAGGACAAAGATGGGCGCTTGGCTATTTGTGGAAGAACAAAAGATGTTATCATCCATAAGGGTTTTAATATCTATCCTGCCGAAATTGAGAACGTCTTACTGCTGCACCCAGCAGTGTTTAAAGCAGCTGTCGTTGGCCATGATGATGATACAAGTGGGCAGATACCGGTAGCCTTTGTTGCTGTTAAATCAAAGAATACAAATCTGGAAGCTTCATTACGAGAATTATGCAGCAATAATCTTGCCGTATACAAAATTCCTCGTAAATTTGTTTGTCTGGAAGATCTACCAACCAATGCAACAGGCAAGGTTGACAAAAAACAACTTCGTTCACAACCGTTATCATCAAACATGTAATGATGCGTTAAAAAGGAGTCTTATTGTATGTCTATTTTTATGCAACTTTTATTTTTTGGTATAGCACTCTTTTTTGCAGCACTGTGTGCATTTTTAGAAACAGCCTTTACCGCGCTACGTCTTTTTAAGCTCAAAGAACTTGAAATCACCGTTGCAAAATATAAAAATCTTTTTGTTGCTTGGGAAAAAAATCCTCAACGAATTTTGGTTACCATTTTAATTGCAAACAATTTTGCCCATGTACTATCTTCTGTCATTATCTCCAATATGATGGAACGTTATTTGGGCACCATTGGTCTTGCAATAGGTGTTGCTATTGCAACAGGTATGATCCTCATATTTGGTGAAATTATTCCTAAGAGTTTCGCTAAAACCCACCACGAACGAATCTTCGGTTCTTTTCTATGGTTGATCAATATCTTATTTTATATCTTTTACCCATTTGTCTCATTTCTTCTACGCTTAGCAGATTACTTTTTCAAACAACTCGGTTCAAGCCATGTCCTTGAAAAACAGGATGTTGTATCAGAAAAAGAAATAGAATTTTTGATTGATTACAGTGACGAAAAAGGACTCATGGAAGCTGAAAAAACCGAGATGCTTCAAAACGTTTTTAGTCTCGGTCAAACGCTCGTACGCGAAATTATGATTCCTAAAAACGACATGGTTCTGCTCAATGTTAATACCCCGATCAAACAGGCAATGGAGATATTTTTCAAGACACGTTATTCACGTGTTCCTGTGTATGATCAAGATGATGACAACATCGTCGGCATTGTGCACCAAAAGGATATTTTTGATCTTATGTATCATGATCAAAACAAAACACTTAAAGAACTTGTCAGGCCAGTTGTCTTTGCACCAGAAACACAAAAAATCAATCAATTGCTCAGTGATTTTTTGAGAAAACGCATCCACATGGCCATCGTTATTGATGAATATGGCAGTGTGGCAGGACTTGCAACGCTTGAAGATATTATTGAGGAAATTGTCGGTGAGATTGTTGATGAACATGAACGAACGAGCGCAGACATTGTCCCACTTGAACGTGGCGGATGGATTATTGATGCAAGTGTTGGGCTAGAAAAAATCGAAGATCTCTTGAATATAAAAATTGTTACTGAAAATTCGGTCACCCTCGGAGGATTTTTAGCTGAAAAGTTGCAACACATCCCTAAAAAGGGAGAACGCGTTTTTTATGAAGGGTTCTGTTTCCAGGTACAACAGGCAAATCAACGACGAGTATTGCAAGTCTTAGTATTTGAAAACAAAGATCCCGAAAAGCCAACTGACACGCCTGCTTAATATTTCATAAATCTATTCGATTGTTGTTCAAACCATGCAACATATCCATGCTGCTTAAAGTATTCCATTAGCTCTAAAAACCGTTCACGGTTTTCTTGAGGGACCAAGAATTCAAACAATCCGTCCCCTCCCTCAATTGCTCTCTCAAAAGCAACATGATCTTCATTTCTTAAAACGCCAACAACAAACCATGTTCGCGCTACATCAATTTTAGCTTGATAATACAGTGAATACATATCATTCCCACGAAGAAGCTATAAATTCTTCTTTTCTCATTGTTCTTATGCCTATGCTGTGCTAGTAATAGTTTATCAATGTGATGGGAAAGGGGAAAATCATGATAAAAAACCTTCAAAGTCTGCTTATCATTACTTGTTTAGCTAGCATCTTTGCATGTTATGCAGATCCTTCAGAAGATGCCAAGATGGCTGCAATGCATCTACGTGTTTTTTTTCTACCAGAGCCATCTCAATCAGAACTATCTAGAAACCATCTTATCGAGCCACCATTAACGATGTTTAACAAAGATAAGAGTCAGATTGGTTCTGCATTTCTCGGCATATGTGATCCAACTATAAACGACTCAAACAATATATTTATCTACATTTGTAATAAACTATCACAAAAAGATTCACTTGATGCTTTTATGCTCTCTGTGAAAATCCAGGGATGGATCAATGATAATAAACTTTCAGGACAGGCCGTAAAAGAGTTTTTTACGCTCATAAAAACTATTCTTGATGCGCATGAAAAGGTGCTTCATGAAAAAAAACAAACTTCAAAACGCTGCTGCTCAAAATTGTGGAGATGTTGTAAAAAAACATTAAAGGCCCCTTGGATTGAAAAAATAATCACTATCATTGTACAAGCTGCAATTCAGGTAGCAACACACCGAGGTTCATCACAACTAACACCTCAACTCAAGGCCATTTTTTCGCAACCAAACATGGAAGATATTGCGTACGCTGTAAATGATGATAAGCGATTAATCAAAGACCCCCTTGAAGCTCTCAATCGCCTGGCATACAGCTGGAATATTAGATAACACATTTTAATACCTGTAAAAATAGTAACGTGTAACCATTTCATAGAGGAGGTGTTCTATGAAGAACCCCAGAGTGATACTTGCCAT
>CAYUQI010000012.1:13067-15736 GCA_964446935.1 uncultured Pseudomonadota bacterium | reverse complement strand
CGTTGGAGCTGAAGTTGGGACCGAAGGAGCGGGCATTGGCGTTGGTTCTACGGGCGCTGGTGCAGGAGCTGATGTTGTATCCATTGTTGGTACTTCGGGGACTGGTTCTGGTTCAGGCTCAACTGCCGGGGCTGGTTCGGTTGGGGCTGGAACTGGCGCCTCAACAGGCGCTGGTGCTGATGGCATTACTGCAGGGGCAGGGGTTGCCACAGGCATTGGAGCCGGAGCTGGGGTTGTGCCCATTGTTGGTACCGCCACAGGGGCTGGTTCTGGAGTTGCAGGTGCTGGTTCAGGAGCAAATTCAGCTTTAAAAGTATTTAATGCCTCTTGAGCACTATCCAAACGATGTGCAACTTCAGCCTTCGTTGCAAATTCACTCGAAGCCAAAAGCGTCAACAATGGTTCTTTTAAGGTATCTTTGATTTTTTTGACGACATCCACACCAATTTCATCAGATGCAGTTACCTGTGCATAGCCATTACTCATCATGACCATACTGACAATCATTAATCCTTTGATCATCCGTTTCACGTCCATCTCCTTTTCTCCTCCATGTTTGACAAAAAGACAAACTGACAGTTAGATTGTAGACAAAAGGAATTACTGACGTCAATCTTTATTCGATTGCATACTATGAAACACTATAAAATCATTGCTCATATTGCTGATATTCGACTGCTAGCAGAAGGAACAACCCACGCCGAACTTTTTAACGCTGCGCTGGAAGGCATGTCACACATTATAACCACTCAGCATGGCAAGCCACCATATGCAAGCCATCATTCGTTTAATATTACTTCAACCGATACGACAACACTTCTTATTGATTTTTTATCGTATGTATTAACTCAAACACATTTGACTAAAACAGTTTTTTGGACCGCAGATTTTAAAGAACTTACAGCAACATCGTTACAAACAACCATTCATGGTAATAAGGCAACGATGTTTGAAGAGGACATCAAAGCGGTCACCTATCACGAAGCAAACGTTGTCATAAACGAGCACGGAAATTATCAAACCATGATCGTGTTTGACATATGATGAAATGTTTTAAATTAAAAACTTTAAGGGACGAAAACTTTTCTGTAATTTGAAAATTCAGTTTAATTCCGTTCGTGGTGAGGAACGAGCGTCGTAGACGCGAGTATCTCGAACCATGAACACCATAAAAATTCTTAAATCTAGTGCGATCTTTGATTGGAAATAAATAAATTTGAGTTCATGGTTCGAGACGTCCTTCGGACTCCTCACCACGAACGGGATTAATTATTATTCCTCCAAAATTACGGTTTTTGGGTTCTAAAAGATTGGAATACGTTCATGATTTCAAAAGATATTCTTATTAAAATTTCTGATGTTATTTGGGAAATCCCCAAAACCTATCGTCCCGACATGCTTGTTCCAGCTCGCGT
Organism: uncultured Pseudomonadota bacterium; assembly: GCA_964446935.1. GTDB lineage: Bacteria > Babelota > Babeliae > Babelales > RVW-14 > UASB124. The sequence goes on along the minus strand of CAYUQI010000012.1, from coordinate 14,321 downwards.
GTTTGCCACTGAAAAAATGCTCGCAGAAGTGTTCAATGACCGCTCGCTTGAGCAACTGGTTAACGTTGCCACGTTGCGCGGTATTCAGGGCGCAGCGCTCGCAATGCCTGATGCTCATGAAGGCTATGGATTCCCCATTGGTGGCGTGGCAGCAACGCTCCTTCCTGACGGCATTATATCGCCTGGCGGAATTGGCTACGACATCAACTGTGGCGTACGCTTACTACGATCACAATTATCTTTTAATGAAGTTAAAGATCATCTCCAAAGTCTTTCACGTGAAATTTATCACATGGTTCCTTCCGGGGTTGGCGAAGGTGGCCAACTTAAACTCTCCACACCAGAACTGAATGATGTATTGCGTCATGGATCAAAATGGATGCTCAAAAATGGTTTTGCTACTGAAAGTGATATTCGGCATACCGAATCAAATGGCACATTAGAAAATGCAGATCCAGACCAAGTTTCCGAACAAGCAAAAAAACGAGGTTTTGATCAATTAGGAACAATTGGAGCCGGTAATCATTTTGCTGAAGTTGACTATGTTGACGAAGTATATGATGAACAAGCAGCGCGTGTGTTTGGCCTTTGGAAAAATCAAGTTGTCATTCTGGTTCACTGTGGTTCCCGCGGACTTGGTCACCAAGTAGCCACCGACCACATTCGCATCATGATGGGAGCAATGCCTCGCTATGGCATCGAGCTTCCAGATCGCGAGCTTGCCTGTGTCCCTTTCTCAAGTCCGGAAGGTACTAATTATTTTAATGCCATGGCTGCAGCAGCAAACTTTGCCTGGGCTAATCGTCAGTACATTATGCACGAAATCAGACAAGCATGGAAGCGTGAAATGGGAATATCGGGTGGTGATCTCTCACTTGTATACGATGTTGCCCATAACATGGCAAAAATTGAGACACATGAAATTAACGGAAAAAAGCTCAAAGTCATCATGCATCGCAAAGGTGCCACACGCGCATTTGGTCCAAATCACCTAGACCTGGCTGATGAATATCGCCATGTCGGGCAGCCTGTTCTCATTCCAGGCAGCATGGGGACTGCCTCATATGTTCTTGTTGGTACTGAGGAAGGAAAAAAAGTTTCTTTCAGTTCAACCTGCCATGGGGCAGGACGCAAAATGTCCCGTGCTGCTGCTAAGCGTTCCATCCATGGACGAACATTACGCGATGAACTATTGCAAGCAGGCATCTACATTCAAACTGGTTCAATACCAGGGCTAGCAGAAGAAGCTCCACA
>CAYUQI010000012.1:0-12967 GCA_964446935.1 uncultured Pseudomonadota bacterium | reverse complement strand
TTTTTTCTCATGCACACTTCTGCGTAATCACGTAGCAGAGGTAATTAATCTTACCCAAACACCTTTTTGTCATGTTGAACTTGTTTCAGCATCCATATGTGGATCCTGAAATAAATTCAGGATGACAAAAGAAACGCATCTCGCGATGCTTTCTTATTAATAAATCAAGATTTTATACATGCAGCGCATGCGCTTTAGCTATGTTCTGCCTAACCACAAAGGACACTTATGTCTGATATCTTATTACGCATCAACAACGTGAAAAAACAGTACCACCAACGTAATCATAAAACAGTCAATGCTCTCTCTGGAGTAACGTTTGACATTAAAACAGGTGAAATCTTTGGTCTTCTGGGAGTTAATGGTGCTGGCAAATCAACGCTCTCCTCCATTGTTGCTACCTTGCACCCCGCAACCGAAGGTGACATTCTGTTTCAAGGAACATCGATTTATAGCAACTTGATCAACTATCGCTTGCAACTTGGTTTTTGTCCTCAAAAACCTAACTTTGATCCAACATTGACGCTTGGTGATAATTTACGGTTTTCCGGCCGCCTGTTTGGTATGACTGAGAACGCCATTGAGCAACGTCTTGCTACACTCAGTCAACAGTTTGGGCTTACCGATTATCTCGATCAAACAGCTTCAGTACTTTCCGGCGGTTATCGCCAACGATTCATGATCGCACGTAGCATCATGCACAACCCAAAGCTTGTGCTTCTTGATGAACCTACGGTGGGACTTGATCCACACATCAGACGACAACTCTGGGGTTTGATTAAAGAACTAAAGACCCAAGGGGTCACGATTATTCTGACAACACACTACCTTGATGAAGCAGAGCATCTTGCTGATCGTGTTTGCATCTTGGACAGCGGTTTGGTGAGGTTGATTGATAAACCAGAAAATTTGTTAACTGATTTTAAGAAAAAGAACTTGGAAGACGTATTTCTTACGCTCATGCAAGAAACAAAGGAATCGTTATGAGTATAACAACACTTTATTCTCCTATTTTTAAGCACCTGCTTCACATCAAGTTAATCAATTTTAAAAAAACAGTCATGGGTAAATTCATTGATCAAAGTATTTGGGTCATGTGCACAATCTTTGTCACAGGGTACATTATGCAGGCCATGGGGCTGAGAACGGACTTTGGTTCGTTCCAACTTGCAGGTATGCTGGCATCCACAGGAATCTTTGAAATGTATGGCAACGCGTATTCATTATTCATGGATTTTGAGGGTGATCAAAACATTTCATATTACCTCACACTCCCAACAACGGCGCTGGTCGTCATACTTAATATGATCACCTTTTACGCTATCATTGGGGTTATGCTCTCGCTGATCATGCTGCCTATTGGCAAACTTATTCTTTGGAACCAGTTTGCGCTCGCTCAGGTAAGCTGGATCAGGCTTATACCGTTTTTTACACTATCCAGCATACTGTATGGCAGCGTTACCCTCCTTTTTGCATCGTACATTAAAAACATGGACATGATGAATTCGCTCTGGACACGTATTATTTTTCCAGCTTGGTTTTTGGGCGGTTTCCAATTCTCCTGGGAAATGGTACACAAGGTGTCTCCCTATGTATCCTACCTTTTGTTGGCAAATCCCATACTGTATGTTATTGAAGGAACGCGCGCTGCACTGCTGGGACAAGAAGGCTATTTGCCTTTCTGGCTTTGCTGCTGTGTCATAGCACTGCTGAGTATTTTATTCACCTGGTTAAGTTATAAAAAAATGAAAGAACGTTTAGACTTTGTTGGATAAGCATGATTCTACCGCCATCATTTTTCAATCAACCGGTCCTTGATGTTGCACCGCAACTCCTTGGTAAATATTTAGTTCGTCGGATGGGCAGACGCATTATAGCTCTGCCTATCACAGAACTTGAGGCCTATGATGGGCCTCATGATCTAGCATGCCATGGGCGCTTTGGACCAACACCGCGAACACAGGTCATGTTTGGTCATGCCGGTAACTTTTATGTGTACTTGATTTACGGCATGTATTGGATGCTCAACATCGTTACGGGACCTGTTGGATACCCGGCAGCAATTCTCATACGTGGAGTCGGGCATCTTGATGGCCCTGGCAAAGTAACCAAACATTTGAGTATTGATAAACAATTTGATAATCAACCAAACACATCAGCAACGGGTTTATGGATCGAAGATCGAGGACTACTTATTCCCTCACAACAGATTATTACCACCCCACGGATTGGTGTTACGTATGCCGGTCCGATGTGGTCACAGGTACCATATCGATTTGTTGCAAAAATCTAAAGGCCGGCTGTTACACCGGCCTTATCAAAATTCTCTGAATATTTACGGATGCTTGATCTAGAAACCAAAACCAATCTTAGCCCACACACCCCATTGATCGAAGGCACTGTTTTTATCAGCCCATTCGTATTTGCCACCAATATTCAGCATGACCGGAGTTGACGAATCAAAGATGTAGCCCAAGGAACCATAAATTGAGTTGGTGAACTGAGAAGGCGTTTCGGCGACACTGGTATCAATGGTATCAATGTTGACCATTGCTTGTTCAACATTGCCGCCATCGACATTAGCATCTGTTAATGCAAATAGAGGTACTCCCGTTACATATCCACGTGCTGCAATTGCATAGGTATAATTAGGGAATGAATCGAGATGTACTGATGTTCTTTCTCGTCCATACATTTCATAACCCAAATCACAACAGAAGCCACCATATTGATAACCAAGGCCCAAAATGCCATCAAACTGGGTTCCCGGCGTCACACTTACATCAGTCGTTAACACGTTAGCAGCTGGTACCAATTGGTCTTGTCCAACCTTGCCAAGCAAGAGATATTGGCTCCATTCACGACCCTTGATAGCAAGAGTACGTTTTTCAGTTCCTTCCATAAGATAACGAACCTTGCCACTTGCCTTGAGCTTAAGGTTATGGTTATTGTTGCCAAATAGGCGTAACCAAAGATCTATATCACCACCGATAGCAAAATGGTGTCCATTGCCATAGGTAGGTTCAAAAAGATATTCACCCTTGGTTCTGCTTGTAGGAAATGTTAACGCTGCAGCCACGGATGCATGATATGCATCTTGATTGAGGAAAATATAACCAATACCAAAATCAATATCAGAAACACCGGTAGCTATTTGTTTTCCAGCCATCTTGGCATAATTCAACTGTTGTTGTCCAAATCCTGCAGCAGCTCCCGTAGGAATACCTCCCTGATCATTATTTGAAGCTGCAGAAAAATTGCCGGCAAAGAATTTTGTCATATTATCAATAACAGGACCACCAATAATATTATTGGGAGCTCCTACAAAAGGTACGGATCTATCACCATTTATCTGTATATTTAAATCATGTTCTACATGGAATACCGGAACCAAAATGTAAGCGAACAACCCTTTACACAACTTATCTAAATTATGGTAATGATAAAGGTCAACACCATAAACGGTACGCTCTGGCCGTAACTTTAATGTCATTCCAATAGTATTAAGAGCTGCGCCAAGAGCCGGATCTAAATCATTTTTATGCAAAATGTACGTTATATCAAAATCGTTAGTTGTTCCCTTGGCCGTTGGGTCACCTAATGGTGACAAGTCAGTTAAATCAGAACGTAAATTTATAGTACTTTTATTTTTGATCAGGAAAAATTTCCCCATTTTATCGCTTTTAGTGGTTTCCTCATAAAACCCATCTATTTGGAAAAAACCCTTTAAATTCTTATCTTTTTCAAGAATGAGGTTGTCAAATGTTGAATATAAACGAGGAAGATCAACTCCAGAGGAGCGGGGCAAAAGAAATGTTTTCCCTGTATCTGAATGAGCCGCCAAATGAGCAAAAAACGACAAAAAAACGAGCATTGTTGAAAATTTTGCTCTGAAAAGCTTCATGTTTTTACCTTTCTCCATAAAATCTCCCTTTTTATTGATTAAAAACACCATTTTATTGTAAATAACATTTTTTTCATAAATCAACAGAATAGAAAACCACCCAGTAATTATTGACAAATTGAAAACTTTATATAGAATAAGTTATATAGAAATTAAAAATTATAAATAGCAAAATAGAGAATATAAGCGTTGCAAAATGGGGGGAATCATATGATTTTAAGTTATCTTAAAAAACAAACGTTCATTCTTCTGTTATCCCTTTTCCTTTTGGAATCCGGATTTGGAACGGTAACACTTCCCAATATGGGTGTAACTCGCCATGTCATGCTTCAAAGATTTGGTGGGAAGCAAGGCCTTTGCCAAAGAACAGGATTAGACCAAAACACTCTTTTGCAAAGACTCATAGCTGGAGGAGTCCCGGACGCTTCCATTATCACTCTTGGTTTTACAGCAACTGAACTTGCTGCAGCAAGAGGTGCGGGCATTGCAGCCCCAGTAGCTGCACCAGCAGCTCCCATTGTCAATCTTGCAGCTCAAAACCGCCAACAGGGAATTACGCAATTTGCAACATTGGCAGCAAATATTCAACAGCAAATTAACAATTCTGGCCAATACAATGCCTACATTGATGGCACAGCACAGCAACGTAATCAGATTATTCAGGCAGCTCAAGCAGCCATCCTTGCTGAACAGCAACGCCAAGCAGCCCTTATCGCTCAACAACAAGCAGCTCAACAAGAACAACAACGCAGACAACAAGCTCTCAACACTCTTAATCCTACTCAACAAGAAGCCAATAGAGGTCAATTGCTTGATCTAACTCAAACAACTAATCAAGTTTTTGATCAAACCATAGCAAATATTCAACAACAAAGAGCCGCACAGCAACGTCAGGCTGATTTGTTACGCCAACAACAGGAAGCTCAACAACGCCAAGCAGCCCTTGTCGCTCAACAGCAAGCAGCGCAACAAGCGGCACAACACCAAGAACAACAACGCAGGCAACAAGCTCTTGCAAACCTTAACCCTACTCCACAAGAAGCCAATAGAGGTCAATTGCTTGATCTAACTCAAACAACTAATCAAGCCTTTGATCAAACCATAGCAGATATTCAACAACAAAGAGCCGCACAGCAACGTCAGGCTGATCTGTTACGCCAACAACAAGAAGATCAACAACGCCAAGCAGCCCTTGTCGCTCAACAGCAAGCAGCGCAACAAGCGGCACAACACCAAGAACAACAACGCAGGCAACAAGCTCTTGCAAACCTTAACCCTACTCCACAAGAAGCCAATAGAGGTCAATTGCTTGATCTAACTCAAACAACTAATCAAGCTTTTGATCAAACCATAGCAAATATTCAACAACAAAGAGCCACGCAACAGCGTCAGGCTGATTTGTTACGCCAACAACAGCAACAACAACCTCAGCAGCCACAACCACAGCAACAACAAAATGGGCCCCGAGGACTTGTTAATAATGGCAACAACTGCTTCTTAAACTCACTTACCCAATGCATTGGGTCTATTTGGAATGAATTACCAGATAATGAATGTCATTGTCAGCATGCATTACACACAGGACTTACTAATCTCATGAATGCAATGCAAACACATCAAGCCAACATTAATCCAGCCAATTATATTCATACAAATGGCAACCAAGAAAGTGCTACTCAACTTTTTAATACAATGCTTGCCACGCTCAGAGATAACGATTGCGCATGTGTTAATTCAATTTTTAGTGTTAACGTTCCAGAAATCGCAAATGCCATAGATAACCAGGGAAATAATCCTATAACACAAGCAATTGCTCAACATATTGGCGAATGGCAAGATGATGACAATAATGGAAACCCTGTTCCATCAGTAATTGTAGCATCTGGACCAGGAAACGGCGCTGTACATCCAATCGAAACTCTTCCTGTTGATGGAGTACTCAATGAACAACTGATAATGTACGATATTAAAGGCATCGTTCTTTGGTCCGGCGCTTTAAGTAGAGACAGCAGCGGTGGTCACTACATAGCTTTAGTAAAAGAAGGCAATGCATGGTATTTATGCGATGATTATCAGGTTACGGATGGAGAACAAGCATGGCAAAATCTGCAAGCTCAAGGGCACCACAACCATTATAATCCACAAATGTTTTTTTATACACGTCAAGGCGAACAACCTGTTGCTCATAACCACCATCCTCAAGTAGCAAATCCACAACAAGCAAACGCTCAACAACCTGTTCAGGTTCAACAGCCAGCACCACAACAAATAGCGCTCCCAACTGGGCAAAATCCTCTTGTTATGTATCGTCAAAACAATGAACTTATCTTACGAACATTTTCTAATGCTAATAACAATCACTACCTTGATATTAATCAATGTCCCGTTGCTCACTCCCATATTCACCTTGGCGATGAAATTTTGTTATTCCAACCATGTGGGCACATTGTTGATACAACAAGAACACAAGCTACAACACACCAAAACTATCAAACAAACGGCAACTGCCCAGTATGTAATATACCTAGAACATGTAATATATATCGGCTTCCAGCACAAATTACAGGAGCTGTAACATACGTACGAACTATCGACGTAGCACCAGCAGCCCAACAACCAGTACAGCAACAGGTGGCTACAGCAAACAGAACAATGGCTACAACTACACCAACAGCGTCAATACAGATTGCATTGAATCCTCTTGCAAATAACTTCGGCACCCTTTTAACAAGAGTTACCCAACTCCATCCAGCACGCCGCAATGAAATTATGAACAATCTTGTCGCTCAAGATAATATGTGGATGGCAGAAGCCTATAACAATGCCTTAGTCACAGGAGAAAATATTGACAACATGATTCAAGAATACGTACAAAATTTGCCAACCCAAGCTACCGCCACAACCACACCTGTCACAACTATGACAACACCAGCAACGCAAGATCTTTCTCAAAAATTACTTGCGATGATTTCAAATTTAAATGCAACTGACGAAGAATTAAAGGGCAACCCTATTAAGCCACAATCATTGCTTAAGATAATCACAGATTTGAAGCTCAACCCAGACATTGAAAAAAAAGTTATAGAAAAGTTAACGAATGACGACCAATTAATTAAAGACATCAATGATGATGCGAATGGTGATACATTGCAAGATTTAATAAACGACATACAACGAAGACAAGCTTCAGTACAATCAAAAACAACTACGCAACTTCCTCCAAATATCATACAAATGATCAATAATCACAATCTTGAACAAGGTTTGAAAGATAAAGTTATACAAAGCATTCAAGCTATAGCTAAATATGGACTTGATAGCTTTGATGAGGATGACTTAACTGACACAATACAAGCTGAACAAAAAAAATTGGCTAATCAATCAAAAACCAAACCACAAACGGTCAAACAAATACGTACAGATAGCTTAGATCATTATCTTGAGGACATTGGTCTTGAACAACAACACAGACAGCTCCTTGTCTCTCTAGAGAATGGAGACGCTGATTCAGATAACACGATACAACAAATAGAAACGTTATTGCAAAAATACTATGACAATATAGATACGAGTGATAATTCTGCTCGCAACACAAGTTATCAACTCTTTAAAAAATTCTGCATTGTAGCCAATTTGTGTGATACAAGCTTACTAGCAATAGAAGCAAAAATCACAGGATTTACCAAAGCCCATCAAGTTATGTATGAAAAAAAAGCAGACATTCCACAATCAATTAAAGATAAAATTGACCCCATCACCGCTACAATCACCTTATTCAAAACTCGAATACAAGCTATTCGGCTTGATATATTTAACAAGTTACGAGAAGTGTACTTTTACTTCTACAGCGGCGGAGCACTCAAGCAACTGACCTCAATAGCTCATCAGCTTGATGCAGAAGAAAAATTATTCACAGACCGACGACTAGATTCCGCTACTTATCAATACATAGAGCACCCTTTTTCAATCAGTGATTTGATGACCGTCAATGTCAAATATCACATTGCTGATCAAGCAATGATTGACAACGTCGACATTGGAGGAATAAAAAGGCTTCTATTAACTAAGCTAGCCAAAACATGCACACATGACAAACTAAAAAGCACTGTGGGCCTTCAAAGGGTATTTACAAGCTTATTATGGTATACCCTCGCAAATTCATACACCCCACAAAATCCTATACTAAAAATCGACTGGAACGGTGTATCGGTTGACTTTAGCCTGCCTGAAAAATTCTGGGAAGATCTTCTTGTAAACAGATCATCAGAAGATTGTCCACAAACAATCTGTACAGAATTTTGGAAAACAACCGAACTACAAGCCTGCAGAGATAGTTTAGGGCAAGGAAAAACTGAAGATACAATAATAAAAAATGTTGCTACAACAGACGTAGATAATCAAACACTGTCATCATACTTGAATAATGGAGCCCTTCAATTTCTTTTAATGAGAAAATATATTGCAACACTCCAGCCAAAACAGCTTATGAACATGTTTTCTATTATTACGGCAGATGAACTTATAACAATAATAAATAAAACTACTCCATGGGACTCAACGGTCAAACAATGGCTTATTCAGTACATTGAAGAAAATAAAAACAACCCTTTAATATTAAAAGCAATCTGCACATTTGCAACTGGATCAAGCAAAACAGATACACTTGCAATTAATGTGTTTAGCGGTGTAGAACATAAGATTACTTGCGAAAATAATCCAAATAATCCACTACACAATGGTATTCATTATTCATGTAATTGCGATAGCGACCCAAAACAATGGAAGCTTCCAGAGGGTCATACCTGTAATAAATACATTAATTTTTATAATTACCATGGAATGACCTATGAAATATTTAAAGATAAATTCGAAAAAGCCATCAAAGATGCACAGTAATAAAATAATAACTAAAACTTAAAAATAAAAAATTGGAAGTTTATTATGAAAAAAATAGTATTAGTAACAATAACCGCAACATCTCTGTTTATCGCATCCGCAGGGGCAATGGCACAATTAACAGACCAGCTGAAACAAACAATTACCCGCAAAGTTGCTACCTTGAGAATGGCCGGCGATGCAAAAAATGCTATCGTCAACGCTATCCTTGATCAATTTGCCGACCAAGCAAATACAATGCAACTTCGTAACTTTGTTCTTGGTTTGCTTAACCAAACAGCTACAACTTCTGCATCATCAAATCAAATAGCTACCGCTGCTCCATCACCATCATTATCAAGCACCTCAACACACCCATCAGGTAGCGCATCGAATGTTAATCATCCATCTGGCAGATCATACGTTCGTGCCGATGGCACCGAGGAAGCAGAACAACGCGCCAAAGTTGAGGCACAACAAAAAGAAAAAGAGAAAGCTGCTCAAGAGTATGCAGAACTTAAAAAATCAATCACCCAACAACTTGATAACGTTAACATAACCAATGTTCAAGAAGCTTTAGCTTCAATTGAAACAGCACTTCTTACCCTTGATACTGCTATTGAGCAAGGATACAAGAGCTTCGACTATGCATTTGCTCAAGCAACCATTAAGCAATTGGTTGATGAAACCTCAACCATCATTATGAATCAATTTGGTAAAATAGCTGAAAAGCTACTTGATAACCGCAATGGTGTTGATATACGAATTAAAACAATTGTCACAACACTCAATGCAATACGAGCCAGTTTAGATCTCGCAGCGCTTGAATTAGATTTCCAATACAGCAATGGACAAACCGTCGAGGTAAAAACTACTTCAGCAGTACCGCAACCATCAACGTCTCCATCACCAGCGCAACACACAACTTCCAGCACCCAGTCATCAACACTCACGCCGTATGAACAACTTTTATTAAAAATTCCATCACTCAAAGAAGTTGGGGAAGCTCTCGGATTAAACAAGTTAAGCAACAAAACATTGCAACTATTAGTTGCAAGCCCATTAGATCACGAAACACTCACTCAATTAATTCAGCAGTTCTATAACGATGAAAAACAACTCGCCTTATTATTGGAATAAAACCATGATGAAAAATAGTTTTAAAATCATATTGGCTTCTGCTGGATTGTTTGCATCCGCACAAATGTATGGTGCCGTAAAATCAATTACAACGTTTGAGCCCCTACCATCACTCTCTCAAGACATGTTTAAGGGCGCAGACAATGACTGCGGTTACTTTATGCTCTACAACATGCTGGTATTAAATAACCCGCAAACAACAATGGCCGAAGGCTCAAAGGAATTGCTTAACAAAGCACGTTTTGAAAAACTGTACACCTCATGGAAGGCCGGACTCAAATCACAAACCAAATTGAGTCCTGAGGAAATCACAACATTGATAAGCAAAGTCACTGCGCTCAAGAAGCAAGCAGAGCATATTGCCATTATCAGCGATCCTAGTTTCTTTCAGTTCTTATTTCAAAGCAATCCAAAGGATGCGCATACAGTTCTCTATAATCACGCGCAAACATGGGATCAGCCAACGCTTGCAGCAGCATTACAGGAATGCAAACTCCCTTTTGCTATCGGCTTGAATATTACCAACATAGATGAGACCATTCATTGGATTACCTTTGTTGTTCGCAATGAGAACGGCAGCATAAAGGTATACCAAACCAACTCCATTACCCCAAAAATGATAGAAGACAATATCAAAGCATTCGGGCTTACAACGGCTGAAAGCAAACAAATACACCGAAAAATGGAGGCCGAAAGCGCTTTCATTAAACAAATAGGACTCTGCTTACAACAAGCCTTTGAAACAAGCTTTAAGAAAAGCCAAAAAAATGATGTTTTTATGAGTTTTTAAGTAAAAAACGACAAAAATACAGGTTTTTAACCTATCTAAATATTGACAAATAGAATAATTTATATAGAATAAAAGGTATGGAAGTAATAACTTTAGTTCTTAATCACATGGAGTGTTATATGAAAAATATGTTTAATTTCAAGACGGTCGTCGCTGTTGCTGGTCTTTGCGCCGGTTTATCAACAGCCGGAGCAATGGATTTAACAGCTCAACAAAAGAATCAAATCGCCACAGAAACATTTTCTGGCGCATATGCATTAATAGGCGCCCAGGGAACATTACGAGCTCCCGAGATAGTCAATATGATCACGCAACGACTCGAGAATAGCCCTGCCCGTTATTCAAATGATAATACAGCATTTGCAAGCCTTGTTCAGGAAATAGCTGGCATGGTTGCAACAATGTCTCAAAATAGTGCAGAAGTATATTTTGGGTTAACAGAACATGATACCAACGCCAAGGATGACTACAACAGATATTCAACTATTGCTAAACTTACTAAGGATATCGCAGAAGGCAAAGAAATTTTCTCGCTTTCACTTGATTTCCAAAAAGGATTAGACCAAAAAATTGGCAGCATAGCTTTAGCACGTAGTGCCAACAGAATACCTGACATGGTAAGAAAATCCCAAGAACGAAAAGATGAAGCTCATATTGTAACTTCGTCACCAAAAGCTAGCTTGCAGATTTCACAAGCAGCACAACAATTTGGTAAAACACAAGCTCGCCATAATTTATTTGCAAGCATACACAAAGGAACATCGTTAACAGCATCAACTGTATCTGCAGCAACTCCTTCATCATCTACATCAAGTACCACAACTCATGTTGCTGAACAACCAGCAGCCACCCCAAAACCACTTCAATTTGGTGGGCAGCAACCAACTGATTTGATGGCTGCAATTAGAAATGCAGCTGGCAAAGTCAAAAAGAAATCTTCTGCAATAGTTACATCACAACCAACAATGTCCCTTCAACCAACGGCACCTTTTGAGCAACCAGAGACAGAGACAATCACAACAATGCTCGTACAGCCCCAACCATCAACATCAAGTAGCAGCTCAAGTAATCCAAAAATTGAGCTTGTTAATAGATTAACAGGACACTTTGTTGGTGAATATATGATAAGCAGAGATGTGTTTGAAGCATTATCTCTCGACATACTTAAAAAAATAGATACAAGCACGTTACCTATGGAAGCACTTTATGCAGCTATCTCAATCAACGAATTGGATATGCTCGGCTAAAAAATCACACTAACGCTATTACCCTTGGGAGAGAGCTTCATCGCTCTCTCCTTTTTTTATACGCGCATCGCTGTTTTCTTGTTTTCACTCGATAACTCGTTATAAGGTGATAAAAATATATAACATCACTTTATAAAGGAGTCTGCCCGTGACCTGGTTCAAAAAACACTTCACCATCATTCGCCTTGGTTTTTCAAGCTTTTTAAACGACTTAAGCAGTGAAATGATTCTACCAATCCTGCCACTTTTAATTGAACATGTTGGTGGTTCTGGCATAGCTCTTGGGCTCATCGGTGGACTACGCGACAGCGGAACTGAAATATTTAATGCTATTTTTGGAAGACTGTCGGATAAAATTGGCAAGCGAAAAGTGTTTATTTACAGTGGATATATAACATCCTCGTTTTTCAAACTTCTGATTGCTTTTGCTACTTCCTGGGAATGGATTTTTACCCTTGTAGGATTTGAACGTATTGGCAAGGCACTGCGCACATCCCCACGTGACGCAATGATTGCTCAATCACTGCCAGGACAGGTGGGCAAAGGATTTGGCATTCACCGCTTCTTTGATGCTGCTGGTGCTATCATGGGATCCCTGGTCGCATTTTATCTGATATGGGAATGGAATTTGTCATTAACAACCATTGTTATGATTGCGGCCATAATCTCCTTTATGTCAATAATCCCTCTCGCAACAATCCAAGAAGCTATTCCTACCACCCCAAACGGTACAGACATCGCACCAGCAACCAAACTTCCATCATCATTTAAACTCTTTGCTGCCATTGGCTGTATTTTTTCACTGGCTAACATTAGCTACATGTTTTTTATTGTTCATGCTCAAACAATTCTGGCCAATTATTCACCGGTACGTACCTCCATGCTTTTATATGTGTTATTTACCATTTTTTATACTATGGGTGCCATTCCATTTGGTATTCTTTCAGACAAAATTGGCCGATGGAAGATGGTGCTTATTGGCTACACACTTTTTGCGATTATTCAATTCGG
>CAYUQI010000011.1:39785-46201 GCA_964446935.1 uncultured Pseudomonadota bacterium | reverse complement strand
TCAAATGCGTTGATTAAAGAAGTGATGCCACAACTAAAAAAAGCGAAGCAGGAAGCGGATGAAAAATACAACGAAGCTATGCAGCAATACCATAAAGCCTGTGCAACGGGGGAAGCACTCAATGATGCGCTTTCAGCCGTCTTAAATGCACATTTGCCTCACGTTGATGATCAAGAAGTTAAAGATATATACAAAGAATTGAATGTGCCACAAACAACATCAACAAGCTCAAGTTCGTCATCAACAGAATCTCGTGAGCAAATTATAAGAAATGCATTGATAAGAAAAAACTTTAGTACAAGCGATGTAGCAGAAGCAGCTTCTATGGTTGCGGCTTATGAAGATTTTACCGGGAAAATATTAGTTACTGATGAAGAAATTGCTGACGTTGCTCTAGATTTACTTAAATAAAGATAAAAGGCAATTAAGCTTTACATTATTGTATCCTGTTGTTTTTCAATAAGGGGATGCTACACTAGCATCCCCTTATTTGTTTGATCGAAATGGTTTTTTATTGTTGATGAGAGGATATGACAGATGCATAAAAGATTATTGCATGGTGTGGTTCTTGGTTTTCTGACCATGGTGTCATTGCAACCAGCACCAGTAAAACATGTTATTATGCAGAATGATGATTGTTGCAAAAAGGTGTGTTTGTATTCCGGTATTCATGGACTAGGTACTCAGCAGCAGAGATGTGAACTGTTTATGTCCTTTGTTGATAGGTTACAATCTCCTAGCAATAACCCTAATGATTATGCAGTCCTGGTTGAAAGTCTTAAGAGTAAAACAGTGCCAACATCTTTAAGCCATTTGTCGCTTGATGAATTAATACAACATTCTTCTTTCCAAAACTTTGATTTTCTTAATCTTTTTAGCCTCTATCAAAGATCGTGTCCATGTTTAATGTATGACATTACCCCTTCTATTGCCTATGCGTGGGATGATCTTAATAAAGCATTTATTGCTATGCAAAATGCCTATGATTTATTTGAACTTTTCTATTACCAAGAAAAATGCAACCAACCATTGCATGACAATACAATTGTTTTTAATCAAGATATTGATGGATATATATTGCAGGCAGCCAAACAACGAGTTCGCCAATTGTTTCATCAACGAAAAACGCTTTCACTTCAAGCAATTTTGGGCAAACCGTTAGCCACTCGTGTGCTTGCCTTGACGTATCGAGACTTATGCATTCGAATAATCACTGGTCTTAATGCCGTTGCCCAAAGTAAATATATCGGTGAAATTGACGACAATGGTGTGTTTTCTGATTTGTATGAAGACGCCAAACGTGATTGTGTTGTTTTTAAACAGCAATTAATGGATCTAGGCTTCAATGAGCAAGAGGCTGAAAATACACCAATAATTAATCTTTTTGTTCGTTGTGCTGAAGAAGAATTTGGATATGATAAAAAGCCTAAGACCAATCAATTTTGTAAGTTAATAACCGAAATGTATGAGCGTCCTTTGTTAGGGTATTTGATGCAGGAGAACAACCCTCTTTTTATTATGTCGCTTATTGAGGTGAATGCCCTTGAATGTATTTTGTCATGTAAAGCGAGCAATGTTGTGGTATTTGCAGGGGCGGAACATGTGGAAGTGTTGGAAGGGTTGCTTAAACAATGTGGGTTTACCCAAAAGTCTGTTTTGTATGCATCAAAAAAAGGTGGGACTTCTTGCAAAAGTGATCAGGATATCTGCAATGCATTCGATGATGATAGTCTATTACCATTACCAAGTACGTGCTTTGATTGCTTGGTAAGCCCTGAACAGGATGACGGATCTGATGAATTACTAGCGTGGCTTGAGCATCACTAGTCAAAGTTTCAATTTACTTGTTTTATAAGAATTATTGAGCATTTTTTGATTGATTTCAGGATGCTGGAATATGACAGAGGGTGTCTGAATTAAATTTGTTGATTATTAATTGGATTGTTCGATATAATTACAAATAGGAATATTGGGTATCTGTTTGTTTGAGGGGGGAGTTATGAAGCAATTCATAAAAATTATGTTTTTTTATGTGAGTTTTTTTGTGGTAGTTGTATCTGGTTTGGTGTATGCGGCTGAAAGCACTGGTCCTGCTGCAGCTGAAAGCACCAGCCCTACTATTCAAATTATAGAAAAATATATCCAAAAAGGTATAAGTATCTTTTTACAAGAAGATGTTTTGACTACCTATATTCAATCCAAAACAGGCGATATTCCTCAAGATATTGAGCTTAAACTTGTATCTCAGAAATGGGTCGATTTTTGCGAAGCTGTTCGTAAGAACCAAGCTCGATCATGGATTCAGGATTTCATACAAGAAAACATTGATGATAAACAATCTGTGGTAATAAATTCGTTTACGGTTCGGGTTGCTGAATTGTTACGTCAGAGAATTGATGATGCAAGAAGAACTGCAACGACTTTACTAAAAGCATTTTATACCAGTTTATCACAACAAAATGGTGCTGGATCATTTGACCAGGTTATGGATGTATTGAAATATGATGATGTGGATAAAAAATCTTTGCAAAGAAGCTTCAATATTGTTTCAGCGGGATTTGTTTCTGGGCTGTGGGCGATGGTTCCCTATTTTGGGGCTGCGCCTTCTCATAAACTATCGAAAGATAATGTTATTAGTACTGCCAAGACAGTGGTAGAAACGCTTTTAGCAAGATCCCCTGTGAGTGTGATAGATTTAGGTACAATAAAAGGATCGATAACAAAGGTAATACAAGATTGGGTTGCTGGAGCTACTGCTTTTGATTATCAACTATTAGCTGCCTCGGTGACAATAATGCTTGTTCACTCATTTGATACTATGATTAATTCACTCAATGGGGTCAGAGAAGCGGCTCGAATAGATGTACAAGCAAATATGAAGGATGAATATGAACAACAGAAAGCAAAACAAACTCAGTATGTTCAAGAAATTAATGACTATTTCAAAACGAGGTTGAAACAAGATTCAGGGGTAAAACATCAGTTTATAATACATCACCCAATGGGTAAAAGGGATTTATTTACCATTGTTATGGATCAGGCATATTCGCTTGAGCAAATACCCCAAAAAGCAGAACAGGCTAAGATTTCTTTAAATGATACCGATAATCGGTTTGGCTATACATTGCTAGCGCTTGTTTTGATGAAATATCCTGTAGAAAAATTATTGGAAATGCCGAAGAAAACAAACAAGCATCAAATAGAATTTTTTATTACCCCTGAGAATATTAATAAAGCTAATATCTTTGGGAAAACCCCTTTGTTTCTTACTGTTCAGCGGGCTATTGATATAGCTGTAAGCTTTGCTGCTGTAAAAGAAGCAAAGCATGCGGGAGCAGAGGAGTTAAAAGCAGGCTACCTAAATGCATTTAGTAGATGGCTTAATGTTATTAAAATTTTGCAAGTAAAAGGAGCCGTTGTGGATGACAACACGAAGAAAGAATTGTTGGAAAAACAAGGGCTTTTGAAATCTGGATTAAACCCGGATATGCAGTATTTAAATTCGTTAAGAAATATGTTTAAATTACCGCCACTTTCGGGTAATTAATGAAGATCATCATTATTTTTTATTAAGGAAAGGAGCCTATGATGATACGTTCTAAGATTCTTGTGGCAGTGGTTGCTGCAATATGTATGGTAAGTTTTTCATATAACATGCATGCTGCAGGTGATACATCAAAGAAAACGAGTGCGAGTAAAAAGCGTCAGGCAAAGACCAAAAAACCAACGAAAACACGAGCAAAGAAAAAGGCTGCTGTTAAAAAAACTCCAACAAAGAGAAATCGCTTAGAAAAGATTAGAAAAAATATAACTATTCTTGAAAAAGATCATGCTAAAGATGCCTTTGTATTAGAACAATTGTCGATAATGAAGGGTTCTCTTGAAAAGATTGATGCATATTTAAAGAGACCGGTAACAGCTCAAAAGTCTGTTAAATTTAATCTTAAGGCAGACATTAAAGAGTTAGTCACAAGACTTGATGCAGTGACCGACCAAGTTAGTGATGAACAAGCTAAGATGTTAAGTATACATAGGGAAGCTATTAATAACGCAAAGAGTGGGGTTGAATTAAGTAAAGCCTTGCAAGCATTAAATAATGCTTTTTTCACAATATGGGGAATGGCGCGTGATAGCCATAATGAAGAGCTAGATATGCTTTGTGAAAAATTTGATGAAAAATCGAGAGAAATTGAGATGAGATATCTGACTGTTGAGCCTCCATTTTAGTGGGTGTTTTTATACTTGATATGCGAAATGGGCGATGCAAAAGCATCGCCCATTTCTTTGATTTCTAACCAAATATTTTGTGGAATAGTGCTGTAATCTTTTTTCCGAACAAATAGGCAACATCCTGATAGGTTAAATAAATAGCAAGGCTGATGAGTAATAGCCATGATGCTATGTTAATGCCATTACGAAAGCCAAGTGGTAATTTGCGTCCAATGATGGCTTCAATGGTGATGAACAGAATTTGGCCACCATCTAAAGCCCCAATAGGTAATAGATTAATGACAGCAAGGTTAATGCTGATAAGTGACAGAAATGTTAACAAGGCAAGAAGTCCGTGTTGAGCTGCGCTAAAACTCATTGACATGATCATGACCGGGCCACCAGCACCTTTGAGCGTGCGTTGGGAAAAGAGACGTTTAATAAAATAGAACATAAGCCCTATCCATCGGGTTGTTTCAATAGCTCCCGCTTTGAGTGCTTGAAATACTGGTAATTGTGGGAAAGGAGGAGGGGAAAGCTCTGCGCCCAGCATGCCAACTGTTTGGCTGTCCTCTTTGCGCGATCCAAGTGTTATAGGCAATGTGATTGTTTCTTTTCCTCGTAGAACATTGAATATAATTTCTTTGTCTGGATTGTCTCGAATAATTTTCAATAAAAGTTCATGGGCATTGTTGAGCAAATTACCCTGATTATCCCTTAATTCCTGGTTATTAATGGCAACAATGGCATCATCGGTTTTAAGTCCATATTTTTCGGCGGCAGATTCTTTAACTACTCCTGCAACAACAACGGCTTGAGGGGTAGTAGAACCAACCATGAAAAGCGTGCTAAAAACAAAATAGGCGAATAATAAGTTGAAAATAATGCCGCCAGCAATAACTAATAACTTTTGCCAATATGCTTTTGATTCAAAAGAATCAGGACCTGTTGCCGTAGCATGTTCTTGTTCTCCCTGGCCGAGCTCTGAAAGGCCAGCAATTTCGACATATCCACCCAATGGAATAGCTGCTACTCGGAAGTTGGTTCGACCGATTTGTCTGCGGTACAATTCCGGGCCAAAGCCGATTGAAAAAGTTGGCGTATGAATGCCAAAAAGTTTACAAAATACAAAATGGCCACATTCGTGAATGGCAATCAGCGCACCAAACCCAACGATTGCATAGATCAAAGGGAGCATCTTTGCGCTTAAAAAAATACCAAAGGCATGAAAAGGCATAGTGTTCCTTATACTTGGTTAGATGGTTAATCTGCTTTTTAAGTAAGTATTACAGAAAAATATGCCACTGGCCATAGTTTGAGTAATGAGAGTTGTCGTCTATTCCATAAAAGGGATGGCAGAAATAGCAAAGAGTAACCCGCATACGAGGAGTGCTTTCATTTTTTCTCTAGAATTTGTAGCATTTCCAAATAGGCTTAATCCACAGAATAGAGATGCTGAGATATTAAACACATCTAGCAATCTCATACCAAATGAATTAATGGATGGGAAATAACCATTAATCATCCATAATGGCAAAATATTTTTGAATGCTTTTTTTATAGCACAAAATGATATTGAATATGGCAAGCTAAATGCAAACCCGTTAGCGTTGGGAAGAAATCCTTCCAGAATTGAATCAAAAACACTGGCTACTAAAAACGTTAGTATATGTGTTGGGCAATTAGCGGCTACAGCTAAAAAAATTACAAGCAGAACGATCTTCGTAGGGGTGGGATCGTCTTGGACTTGACGTAGCACGTGCATCACGCGCATTTGGTTATTCCTTTGGGTTGGGTGTTGTTGTTGTATGCGAGTTTCAAGTAAAGTGATTCTTCTTCTTTGTATGGCGTGAAGTTTAGTGATTCTCTCTTGCATAGTGAGAATCTTCTTGAATACGGTGTGAAGTTTACTGACAATTTGATGAGTCGTTGTAATGTTAGCCCGATTAAGAACGTTTTGTGCAAGTGTATATGGGGCAATCCATATTTCTCCATCTTCGAAATCTTTGTTACAGGTAGGGCATGTATTATGTTTTTTTTGCCATTTATTAATACATTCTGCGCAGAAAACGTGGCCACATGTTGTTATGGAAAGAAAGTCTCCCTTCTTTTCTAATTCAACTAGTTTACAACGGCAGATTGGGCAGATTGAAGTTGTAGTAATCAATTCCTCAAATGATGGATTTATTGAACTTGAACTTGAACTT
>CAYUQI010000011.1:0-39685 GCA_964446935.1 uncultured Pseudomonadota bacterium | reverse complement strand
TTGAACTTGAACTTGAACTTTCTTGATCTTGCGGATGGTTATCCATTGCAACTGCCTGATTAGTTAGTAGATGAAAAGATAAAAATAGTATAAAAGTAAGTGGCTTCATTGAAATAACCTCCGAATAAGGATTGGTAAACAATAAAGAATTCTTCTTGGTCACCTTATTATAATATCCAGTTTGAAAATTTAAACAAGGTTTTTCCGCTGGTATTTTCTCGTTGTCATAAGTAGTGCTATAAATTATTGGTGGAGTATTTCTCTTTGAAATGTTTCTATTTGTAACATTTGGGTAGGGTGGCGAGCGATGGCATTGGTTGGGGGTGGGGATTGTTCATTTCAAGTGATTTTTTTTGAACTGTGTTTATACCCGAATAATGGTTGGGATCAATGGATTGATATAATTTTGAAGAGCTTTTTGGTGCGAAGTTAATGTGCAATTTGTGTCATTAAATGAAAATGAATATTTTTACTTGAAAAAATTACTAAAAACGTTAAAATTGTAGCAGTTATTCGCACAAAATTTGGGCCTTTTGGTTACTGTGCGCTCTCTTAATCTCCAAAACCATTAAGAAGCCGCAACAGGTCTAGACAAAATGACAAACAAAGGAACCCTTAAGTTTGTTAGCAGAAGTGATAAAAATATAACGTAAACAAAGGTTTTTACTGTTTTAAAGAGGTTGTGACCTATGCCTACGATAAATCAATTGATACGCGCTGGGCGCGAGAAGAGTCGTTATCGAACCAAATCTCCAGCATTGAGTGCAAGCCCACAACGACGTGGTGTTTGTGTTCGTGTGTCAACGATGACGCCGAAAAAACCAAACTCAGCATTGCGTAAAATCGCTCGTGTGAAGCTGACAACGGGCAAAGAAATTACTGCCTACATTCCGGGCGAAGGTCATAACTTACAAGAGCACTCAGTTGTTCTTGTTCGTGGTGGAAGAGTAAAAGACCTTCCTGGTGTTCGCTATCATATTGTTCGCGGTACGTTGGATTGTTCTGGTGTAGAAGGCAGAATGCAATCTCGTTCTTTGTATGGTGCCAAGCGTAAGAAAGGTGAAAAATAATGCCTCGCCGTAAAAAAGTGCTTTTAAAAAGAGATATTGGTGTTGACCCTCGTTTTCGATCTGGGGTTGTTCAAAAATTTATCAATATTATTATGGAGCGCGGCAAGAAAAGCTGTGCTCGTTCTATTGTGTACGAAGCGTTTGATACGTTAGCACAAAAGTTTGGTGGGGATGACAAAAAAGCTTTCGCTTTTTTTGAAAAGGCAATGGATCAAATAAAGCCTTATGTTGAAGTTAAGTCGCGTCGTGTTGGTGGTGGTGTATACCAAATTCCAACAGAAGTACGCCCAGAGCGTCAATTATCGCTGGCATTCCGCTGGTTGATTGAAGCTTCTGCTGCCCGATCTGACAAAACAATGGGCAAGCGAATTGCTGCTGAAATTCTTGAAGCGGTTGATGGGCACGGTAGTGCAATTAAGAAAAAGAATGATGTGCACCGTATGGCTGAAGCCAACCGGGCATTTTCACATTATGCTTGGTAATTAAGGATTTGCAAAATGAGTATGAAGCGGTTAGAGCATTATCGTAACATAGGGATTGCGGCACACATCGATGCTGGTAAAACAACTCTTACAGAGCGTATTTTGTTTTACACGGGTGTTTCCCACAAGATTGGTGAGGTTCATGAAGGCGAAGCCGTCATGGACTGGATGGAACAAGAGCGTGAGCGTGGGATAACGATTACAGCTGCAGCAACGACATGTTTTTGGAAAGATCATCAAGTTAATATTATTGATACGCCAGGGCACGTTGATTTTACTATCGAAGTAGAACGTTCGATGCGTGTGCTTGATGGCGCAGTTGCTGTGTTTGCAGGTGTTGAAGGTGTTGAGCCACAATCGGAAACCGTATGGCGACAAGCAGATAAATATAAAGTTCCGCGCCTTGCTTTTGTTAACAAACTCGATCGTATTGGCGCTGATTATTTTGCTGTCGTTAAGGATATCAATGATAAGTTGCACGGCAATGCTCTTGCAATGCAAATTCCTGTTGGAGAATCTGAAAATTTTAAAGCTATCATTGATGTTTTGACTAAGAAAATGGCCACATTTGATGAAGAATCTCGTGGTTCAAAGATTACATGGGAAGAAGTTCCTGCTGAATACAAAGATCAACTCGAGAAAGCGTATACCAAGATTCTTGAAGCAGCTGGCGATTTTGATGATGTGTTAGCTGAAAAGTATCTTGATGGTAAGCCTATTACTATTGAAGAAATTAAAAAAGCGCTTCGTAAAGGGGTTCTTGAACAAAAGGTAACGCCTGTGTTTGGTGGAACAGCGTTCAAAAATAAGGGCGTTCAGTTATTGTTGGATGGTGTTGTTGATTATTTGCCATCCCCGCTCGACGTTCCTCCTATTAAAGGAATTAATCCTAATACTAAGGCTGAAGAATTACGTCAAGCAGATCCAAATGCCCCATTTGCTGCTTTGGCATTCAAGGTTATGGTCGATCCTTTTGTTGGGTCTTTGACTTTTATTCGTGTTTATTCAGGCAAGCTCGAAGCTGGTTCCTATATTTACAATGTTTCACGTGGTAAGAAGGAACGTGTCAGTCGATTGTTAAAAATTCATGCCAACAAACGAGAAGAAATTCCGGTTGTTGCGGCTGGTGATATTGCCGGTGTTGTTGGTATCAAAGAAGTTATGACAGGCGATACACTTGCTGATGAAGAGCACCCAATATTGTTAGAAACAATTGTTGCTCCTGACCCTGTTATGCATATAGCTATTGAACCAAAGGGCAAGGGCGATTATGAAAAGATGGTTATTGCGTTGCGAAAGCTTATGCAAGAAGATCCATCATTTAGATTTACGTATAACACTGAAACAGGCCAAACAATTATTTCCGGTATGGGTGAGTTGCACTTGGAAATTATTGTGGACCGTATGTTGCGTGAGCATAAAATTGAATCCAATGTTGGTAAAGCGCAAGTTGCATACAAAGAAACCATTATGCGTTCAGCAGATGCTGAGGGTAAGTTTATTCGTCAATCAGGTGGTCATGGTCAATATGGTCACGTTTGGTTGCGTCTTGAACCTCTTGAACGTGGTAAGGGTTTTGAATTTGAGAATGAAATTACCGGAGGTGTTATTCCTAAGGAATTCATTCCTGGTATAGAAAAGGGTGTTAAAGAAGCGTTGGATGCTGGCGTACTTGCTGGATATCCGGTAGTAGACGTTAAAGCATCTGTATACGATGGTTCGTACCATGATGTTGACTCTTCTGAATTGGCATTTAAAATTGCCGCATCGATAGCATTTAAAGATGCTGCAATGAAGGCAACGCCTGTTGTTTTGGAGCCAATTATGAAGGTTGAAGTTGTAACGCCAGAAGAATACATGGGCGATGTCATGGGAGATTTGAACTCTCGTCGCGGTAGAATTATGGGCATGGAAAGCCGTAAGGGTGCACAAATCATAACAGCAGAAGTTCCATTGGCCGAAATGTTTGGTTATTCAACATCGCTTCGCTCATTAACAAAAGGCCGAGCAAATTATTCCATGCAGTTTGAAGTGTATCGTGAAGTTCCTAAGAATGTACAAGATACAATTGTTGGTAAAAAGTAATTACACATCTAGCTCAAAGGATTAACGATGGCAAAGGGTGTATTTGAACGTAAGAAACCTCATATAAACATTGGTACCATTGGTCACGTTGACCATGGTAAAACAACATTGACCGCTGCTATTACTAAGGTGCTTGCTTCGCAAGGTATGGCAGAATTTAAAGCATATGATCAGATTGATAAAGCACCTGAAGAAAAAGCTCGTGGTATCACGATTAACGCTACTCACGTTGAGTATGAAACAAAAAATCGTCACTATGCTCACGTTGACTGCCCAGGCCACGCAGACTATGTTAAAAACATGATCACGGGTGCTGCTCAAATGGACGGAGCAATTCTTGTTGTTTCTGCGCCAGATGGACCTATGCCACAAACCCGAGAACACATTCTTTTGGCTGGTCAAGTTGGTGTTCCTGCTATTGTTGTGTTTCTGAACAAAGTTGACATGGTTGATGATGCAAGCATGATCGAACTTGTTGAAGAAGAAGTTCGTGAATTGCTCACCAAATATGGTTTTCCAGGCAAGGAAATTCCTATTATTCGTGGGTCTGCTTTAAAAGCTCTCGAAGGTGATAAGAGTGAAATTGGTGAACCAGCAATTCTTAAGTTGATGGAAGCTGTTGATAGCTATATCCCAACACCAAAACGTGATTCTGAAAAACCATTCTTGCTTCCTATTGAAGACGTTTTCTCGATTTCTGGCCGTGGTACGGTTGTAACGGGAAGAATTGAACGAGGCAAGGTTAAAGTCGGTGAAGAAATTGAACTTGTTGGTTTTAGAGATACAACCAAAACAACAGTTACCGGCGTTGAAATGTTCAATAAAGAACTTAAAGAAGGTATTGCTGGTGATAACGTTGGGTTGTTGCTTCGTGGTACCAAGAAAGAGGATGTTGAACGTGGCCAAGTTATTGCTGCTCCTGGTTCTATCACTCCTCACAAAAAGTTTAATGCACAAATATTGGTATTGAAAAAAGAAGAAGGTGGTCGTCATAGCCCATTC
Source organism: uncultured Pseudomonadota bacterium (assembly GCA_964446935.1). Lineage (GTDB taxonomy): Bacteria > Babelota > Babeliae > Babelales > RVW-14 > UASB124. Next base: position 35,046 of record CAYUQI010000011.1, on the reverse strand, counting down.
TTCACGGGATATCGTCCTCAATTCTATTTCAGAACCACAGATGTCACTGGTACTGTTGCTCTTCCTGCTGGACGAGAAATGGTTATGCCTGGCGATGATGTCAGCGTAATTGTTGAATTGGTTAGCAAGGTTGCTATGGACGAGGGGCTTAAATTTGCCGTTCGTGAAGGTGGAAGAACGATTGGTGCAGGCGTTGTAACTAAAATTATCGAATAAGAGTTGTGAATACACATGAAAAAGCAAAAAATACGTTTGACGCTTAAATCGTACGATCATCGTTTGTTAGACAATGCGGTTAAACAAATTGTTATGGCAGTCAAGAGAACAGGTTCCCAGATTGTGGGACCTGTTCCCCTTCCTAACAAAAAGCAAATTTTTACAGTGTTGCGCTCTCCACATGTTGATAAAAAATCACGTGAACAATTTGAAATCATTACGCATAAACGCGTTTTGGATATTGTGGCACCAGCAGAACAGACGATGGATGCGCTTATGAAATTGAATATCTCAGCTGGCGTTGATGTTGAGATTAGGTAGTGTTGATTAAGATGGGACAACTATGCTGAACGGTGTTTTAGGAGTTAAAGTTGGCATGACCCAGTTGTTTGATGAACGTGGTGATATTGTACCTGTCACTGTTGTTGATACAAATAATTGGTTCGTTACACAAATTAAAACTGCTGAAAAAGATGGTTATGCATCTTTGCAGCTTGGTTTATTGCGTGAACGGTTTAGAGGCCAAGAATTTTCACCATTGTGGTTAAAGGCGAAGAAAGACCACTTTTTACGTATACAAGAGATCAAGCCAAAAGAACTTGTAAATTTCGCAATCGGTCATGCTGTGAAGCTTGAGGATAGTGCTTTGGCAAACGGTGATGTTGTTGCGGTAACGGGAACTTCAAAGGGCCAGGGGTTTCAAGGTGTTATGAAACGATGGAACTTTAGTGGTGGTCCGGGGGCGCACGGTTCGAAATTTCACCGTCGTCCAGGTACTGGTGGTTGCTTGAGAACTCAAGGTGAAGTTATTAAGGGAAAACGGTTCCCTGGTCACTTAGGTGATGAGCAGGTTACTGTAAAAGGCCTTAAGGTTGTTCATGTCGATCGCGAATCTGGTTGCATTTTTATTAAAGGTGCTGTGCCAGGTAAAAAAGACTCTCTCGTAGCTATCAACAAATAAGGAAACTGGTTATGATTGCAATACCTGTTTATACAAAACAAGGAAAATCTGAAGAAAAGATTAAGCTCTCTGCGGATATAAAACGTAGGGAAGAGAGTCCAGTAACGTTTGCCTGTGCAATTCGTGCACTTTTGCAAAATTGGCGTCAAGGTACGGTTGCTTGTAAGACTCGTGGCGATTTGGCATTTTCCAATAAAAAACCATGGCGTCAAAAAGGTACAGGTCGCGCTCGTGTGAGCTCTATTCGTTCTCCATTGTGGAGAAAAGGTGGCGTCATTTTTGGGCCACAACCACGTGTTCGCACGCTGTCAATAAATGCTCAACAACGTCGTCTTGTGTTTAACAATCTTTTCCACACAATGCTTGATAACAAAGCTGTTGAGTGTTTAGATTTTGCATGCGAAGGTGCTAAACCGCAAACCAAAGCAGTTGTTCAGGCTCTTAAGGCTATGAACGCTACCAATAAGAAAGTTGTCGTATTTCTTCCTTTTGGTGATGAGATACATAATGCATCATTTAGAAATGTGCCAAATGTTACAGTAGTGTTGTTTGATCAACCTAACGCATTTCATTTAAATAACGCACAGCGTTGGGTTTTTCTCAAGAAAGATATGGATCTGTTTAAAAAGATGGTTGAGCAATGGAGCTAAAAATTTACGATATTATCAAACGACCTTTTGTAACAACCAAAAGTGTCGAATTATATAAAAAATTAAATCAATATACCTTTGAGGTGCACAAAGAAGCAACCAAGGGTATGATTTGCGATGCTGTTGAAAAACTATGGAATGTGAAGGTTGATAAAGTACGTGTTGTTACTATTAAGGGTAAAAACAAAGTATTCAATCGCAGAGCATTCCAGACGCCATCACGCAAAAAAGCTATTGTTGCCTTAAAGAAGGGTTTCAAAATCGAAATTCCTGGGATGTTTGAAACAATGGCTAATGAGTCGATAAAAACATCATCAGATGAAGCTGAAGGAAGTTAATCATGTCGATTATTGTATCAAGAAAACCTCGAAATCCTTCTTTGCGATTTCAACAATACTTGATTGATGACGAATTAAGTAAAAAAAGACCAGAAAAACAATTGAGTGCTCCGTTAAAACGTACCGGTGGGCGTAATGCTTATGGCAGAATTACCTGTCGACATCGTGGTGGGGGCGCAAAAAAGATTTATCGACTTATAGATTTTAAGCGCATGCACCGAGATGTTCTTGGTAAAGTAGCAGCTTTTGAATATGATCCAAATCGCAATTTACCTATTGCTTTGGTTGCTTATCAAAATGGTGCTAAAGGATACATTTTGAAGCCTGAAGGACTTAAGATTGGTGATGCAATTCTTGCAAGCGATAAAGCTGAAGCAAAGATTGGTAATTGCTTACCGCTTAAATCCATACCAATTGGTTTTTTTATTCATAATGTCGAGTTATATCCTGGACAAGGTGGTAAATTTGCTCGCAGTGCAGGATCTTCGGTGCAATTGGTGAACAGAGAAAATAATCTTGCAATTTTGAAGATGCCTTCTGGCGAATTACGTACAGTGAGCGAAGACAATTGGGCAACAGTGGGTGCCTTGTCACACGCAGATTACCGAAACGTTGTTATTGGTAAAGCTGGACGTACGCGTTATTTGGGTATACGGCCAACAGTCCGTGGTATGGCAATGAACCCAATCGATCACCCACATGGTGGCGGTGAAGGTCGTTCCAAATCAGGCTCTCACCCTGTGACGCCGTGGGGTAAAGGTTGTAAGGGAACACGAACGAGACGTAAAAAGAGCACGGCTATCTTGAGACGAAGAAAATAAACGAGGGATTGATAATGGCACGATCGTTAAGTAAAGGTCCTTATGTTGATCCTACCCTTGCAGAAAAGATTGCAAAGGTAAAATCATCAGGCAAGCGAGATGTAGTTAAGACGTATAAACGGGCAAGTATGATAACCCCTGATTTTGTTGGGTTAACCCTTGCTGTTCACGATGGTCGTAAGTTTATATCGGTGTATGTAACCGAAAACATGGTTGGACATAAACTTGGTGAATTTGCACCAACAAGAACATTTAGAGTTCATAGTGGTCAGCGTAAAGCAGAAAAAGAGGGCGAAGGCGCACCAGCCGCACCAGCTGCAGGAGCCGCACCAGCTGCAGGAGCTGCACCAGCACCAGCTGCTAAACCAGCAGCATCTTCTTGATGTTGGAAGCGTGAAAAATTGATATACGAGTGTGTAATTTTTGTGTATAATTAAATGATGTTAGGATCTGGTAAACATGCAAGCAAGAGCGATAAGCAAATATGTTCGTGTTTCACCTTATAAGCTTCGTCCGTATGCTGATGTTATTCGAGGTTATTCAGTTGATAAAGCATATGCATGGTTAAAGACGTGTGCTGTTGGGAGAGCCAAGCCTCTGTTAAAGACGCTTGCTTCTGCTTATGCAAATGCGCGTTTTAAGCACCCTGAAATTGATTCAATGACAAAATTAGTTGTCAAAGATGTTCGGATTGATCAGGGGCCTATGTTTAGATATTTTAAGCCGGCTGCTATGGGACGTGCTGTTTTGCAAACAAAGCGCACGAGCCATATTGTGATTGTAGTTGACAAGGTTTGATCGTAGATTTGAAACTTAGAGGTGTAGTGTGGGACAAAAGGTACATCCAGTAGGATTTAGATTAGGGCTTTTCGAAGATTGGCAGGCCCATTGGTATTCAAAAAGGCACTATGGTGCTGATTTGATGGAAGACTTTCAAATTCGTAAGTTTTTGAAAGAACGGCTTAATATTTCTGATATTGCACGTATTGTTATTGATAAAGCTGTTGATAACGTACGCGTGACGATTCATTCATCTCGTCCAGGAATGATTATTGGAAAAAGAGGAATGGGAATTGAACAAATCAAACACGATTTGTTCAAGCTGTTGAAAAAAAATATTGAAATTTCTGTGCAAGAAGTTAAAAACCCAGAAATTAATGCTGCACTTGTTGCAAAAAGCATTGCGGAGCAGCTTGAAAAGCGTGTGAGTTATAAACGTCTTATGAAAAAAGCTGGATTTGCAGCATTGAAAAGTGGTGCCAAGGGCGTTAAGATTTGTGTTTCCGGTCGTATAGGTGGCGCTGAAATTGCACGTACCGAATGGTTACGTCTTGGATCTACGCCGCTTCATACCTTGCGTGCTAATATAGATTTTTCGCTTGCTGAAGCATTTACAACGTATGGTTTGATTGGTGTTAAGGTATGGATTTGCAAAGGCGAATATATGTCACGTACGCCATTGATGAGAGGTTAATGTCATGTTAATGCCAAAAAAGACAAAATTCAGAAAAATGCAAAAGGGACGCCTTAAGGGGTTGTCAAAAGGTGCGCGAACAATCGCGTTTGGTAATTATGCATTGATGGCTGTAGAACCTTCATGGGTGACGGCACGGCAAATTGAAGCTCTTCGCATTTCAATTAACCGAAAGCTTAAAAAAGGCGGAACTGTTTTTCTTCGTATGTTTCCTGATAAACCTGTGAGCAAAAAACCTGCTGAAACTCGAATGGGAAAAGGAAAAGGAAATCCAGAATTTTGGGTCGCAGTGGTAAAGCGTGGCCGCGTAATTGTTGAACTTGGTGGTGAATTTCAGCGTGACGAAGCAAAACAAATTTTGCAAGCAGCTGCCCACAAACTTCCATTAAAAACGCGCTTTATTGAGAAGCAAAGTGGTGTATCACAAGGTGTTGTTGAAGGCTAATGTGGGTGAGCTATGATGTCGAAAGATGATTTGAAAAAAATGGATATTAAGGCTCTTGAGAACGAGGCAGTAGCCTTGAAAAAAGAGCTTTTTAATTTGAAGCTGAGCAGAATAACCGGGCAGCTTAAAGATACATCGCAATTTCCAAAATTGCGTCAACGTATTGCTTTCATATTGACCTTGGCACGCCAAAAGCAACGTGCTGAAAAACAAGCAAAAGTCTAGTAGAACAAGGAAAATAGAAATGGTTGCAGTTGATATAAATCGTGATCAAAAAACAACAGGGGGCAGAGTGCTCGTTGGGGAAGTTGTTTCTGACAAAATGAAAAAGACTGTTGTTGTTAAAGTATCTCGTACGTTGCGACATCCTTTTTGGGGCAAGGTAATCCGACTTAATAAGAAATACAAAGTTCATGATGAGAACAATACAGCAAAAGTCGGCGATATGGTTGAAATTAAAGAATGCAGGCCAATGTCGAGAGAGAAACGTATGACATTGGTAAAAGTGCTCCCTAAGGGTTAGCAGGATAAGGAACGACAATGTTACAAAAACGAGCGATGCTTGAAATTGCCGATAATTCTGGTGCCAAGAAAGCGCAATTGATTCACATTCATGGTAGTTCCAGAAAACGTTATGCATATCTTGGTGATTTGATTAAAGTTGCTATAAAAAAAGCAATACCAGGTGGCATAGTTAAAAAAAGTGACGTGTACGATGCTGTTGTAGTAAGAACCTGCAAAGAGTTTCGTCGTTCTGATGGAAGTTATATTCGGTTTGATGATAATGCTATTGTTTTGCTTGATAAAGAAAAACAACCAGTAGGTACTCGTATATTTGGACCTATTGCTCGGGAGTTAAAAGTTGGTGGGCATTCGAAGATTATTTCGTTGGCTCCTGAAGTATTGTAGTAAGGGTTAAGGAACTGAGATTATGCTAGCGCGTGTAAAGAAAAATGATGTTGTTGTAGTGTTATCCGGTAAGGATAACGGAAAACAGGGTACTGTTGTTAATGTTTATCCTGCTGATAATTTAGTACAGGTTAAAGATGTTGGCGTTGTAACGCGACATGTAAAGCCTACCAGGCAGGGACAAAAAGGAGGCATACTCAAGGAAGAGCGACCTATCCCTCTTGCAAAAGTTATGCCAGTATGTCCTGCATGTAAAAAACCTTGTCGTATTCAGGCAAAAATGCTTGATGATGGACAAAAAGTAAGAATTTGTGGTCGATGCAAAGAAGCATTCTAATTAGAATAGGTTGCGCCTTATGAAATCACGTTTGGAAGAACTATATAAAACAAAAATTCGCCAGGAACTTTTTAAAGAATTAAAACTAAAAAATACGATGCAAGTTCCGGCAATTTCTAAAATTGTGCTGAATATTGGTGTTAAAGAAGCTGTTAATGACTCAAAAATTATTGGAATGGTCAAAGAAATCGTTGATCAAATTGCAGGCCAAGCTGCAGCGAAAACCCTTTCAAGACAATCGATTGCAGGTTTTAAGTTGAGAAAAGGTATCCCAATAGGAGTTATGGTAACACTTCGTCATTCAAATATGTATCACTTCCTTGATAAACTCGTCAATATTGTTTTGCCAGCAGTTCGTGATTTTCAGGGGGTTAAACCGGTATTTGATGGGCAAGGAAATTATAATCTTGGCATTAAAGATTGGATGGTATTTCCTGAAGTGAACTATGACAAGGTTGATAAAGCTCGTGGTATGAATATAACAATTCATACAACTGCTACCAATGATGAACATGCGCTGATGTTGCTCAAAAAGTTTAATATGCCATTCCAGGTAACAAAACGTTAAGAATACGAAGGTGAATAATGGCCCGAAAAGCAATGATTGAAAAAAGTAATCGAAAACCTAAATTTAGTACACGTGCTTATAACCGTTGCAAAGTATGCGGAAGAGCTCGTGGCTATATGCGTTTTTTTGCAATGTGTAGAATATGTATGAGAAAATTTGCGCTTGAAGGCTTATTGCCTGGTGTTCGCAAAGCAAGTTGGTAATATACGGGGACGTGGTTATGTCAGTTGATACAATTGGTGATTTTCTTACGATAATGAGAAATGGATTGATGGTCGGCAAACGATCTGTTGTTATGCCGCATTCCAATCTTCGAGAAGACGTTGCACGTGTTCTCAAAGAAGAGGGTTATATAAAAGATTATAAAAAGACCCAAGAGGGTGCCATAGCATATTTAACAGTAATGTTTAAATATGTTAGTGGAGAGTCTGTTTTGCACGAAATGAAGCGTGTTAGTACTCCTGGCCGAAGAGTTTATGAAGGAAGTAAGGATCTTACTTCAGTAATGGGTGGATTGGGTGTGTCAGTCGTTACAACAAGCAAAGGCTTGATGAGTGACAGACATGCAAAAGAATTAGGTATCGGTGGTGAGGTAATTTGTCACATTTGGTAAGGATGATACTATGTCAAAAATAGGAAAAAAACCAATTTTGATTACCTCTGCAAAGGTACAAGTTCAAGGAAACCGTGTTTCAATTTCTGGCGGTAAAACAAACATAACTCATGAACTGCCAGTTGGTTTTACTGCAAGTTTAGACGGTAAAAATCTTGTCGTAAAAGCGGAAAATGACACTCGTAAGGATCGTGTTATTTGGGGTACGCAACGAGCTCTTTTGGCAAATAAAGTCCAAGGCGTTGAAAAAGGTTTCGAACAAAAGGTAACCATTGTTGGTCTGGGATTTAAGGCTCAACTTGCTGGTCGAAAAGTTACATTAACGTTGGGGTATACGCATAAAATAGATTATGAGTTACCTATAGAAGTAACATTGGAAATTGATAAAACCGGACAAATGTTAACATTTAAATCTTCGGATAAATTTTTATTGGGCAGTGTTGTTGATGCTATTCGTGCATTTCGTCCGCCTGAACCATACAAAGGTACGGGTATTATTAGAAATGGCGAAACTGTTATTCGTAAAGCTGGCAAGACCAAGGCAACAGCTGCTAGTTAATAGAATAAGTGTTGCTTGAGAATGAAGGGATTTTTCAGTGAGTTTGTTAAAAAAACTTAGACAGAAAACACAAAGAAGAACATTGCGTGTTCGTGGCCAACAAACACGTTGTGCTAAATTACGTGTATCTGTTTTTAGAAGTCTTAATCATATTTACGCTCAGGTTATTGATGATGTCAAAGGACAGACGGTGGTGAGTTATTCCTCACTTGATATGAAAAAGGCTACAGGAAAAAAAGCTGAGATAGCTAAAAAAGTTGGACTTGAGCTTGGTAAGATGGCACTTGATAAAAAAGTAAAAGAAGTATTTTTTGATCGAGGGCACTATTTGTACCATGGCAGAATTAAGGCTCTTGCCGATGGCTTGCGAGAAGCTGGACTTACATTTTAAAAAGAGAAGCTGTATTTAAGGTTGAACATTATTGGGATGTACGATGGCCGAAGAGAAAAATAAAAGATCAATGATAGCAAAACCACAACAGGCATCTGTTGAGGAGTTTTCAGAATCAGTATTGAGTGTTCGTCGTGTGGCAAAAGTTATTCGCGGTGGACGTAGATTTGCCTTTTCCGCTCTTGTTGTTGTTGGCGATAGAAAAGGAAGTATTGGTATTGCATTGGGTAAAAGCAGAGATGTTTCTGCAGCTATTTCAAAAGCATTGCGCAAGGCTCGCAAAAATATGGTGAGTGTTCCTTTGTATAAAACAACAATTCCTTATTCAGTTACAGGTAAACATTCAGCAAGTAAAGTTATTATTCGTTCTGCTGCAAAAGGTACCGGTGTTATAGCTGGTGGTGCCGTGCGGGCGGTCATGGAAGCATTAGGTGTTCGTGACGTGTTGTCAAAAGTTATTGGGGCTTCCAATCCTCAAAACGTTGTTAAAGCAACAATGAAGGCTCTTGGTAAGCTTCGTTCTGCTCAACACATTGCACAGTTAAGAGGTAAAACCGTAAAAGAAATTGTTGGTGGTCACGATGTTGCAGCTTAATAATTTAGAAAAACTTACAAAAAAAAGAAAACGCGTAGGTAGAGGAAGATCTCGTGGCGGTTATTGCGGACGCGGGAATGATGGTCAAAAATGTCGCCCAGGTGCAAACAGTGAAATTTCTGCGTTTTTTGAAGGCGGCCAAATGCCATTGGTGCGACGAATACCACGACGTGGGTTTGTTAACGTGTTCAAAAAAACGTTTAAAGTGGTTAATCTTACCGATCTTGAAAACAAGTTTTCAGATGGTGATGTTATTAACCAAGAATCGCTACGCCAAAAGGGGTTAATCAAGGGGAAGGAAGTGTTTCCTATTAAAGTATTGGGCGGCGGAACGTTATCGAAAAAATTAACGGTCAATGTAAATGCAATCAGCGAATCAGCTTCTCAAGCCATCCAAAAGGCTGGAGGCGCTGTACAGTTACTATAGGAGATAGGCTGTGGTGGTTTTACTCCATAATTTTAAAAACATTTTTTTAGTTGCTGAGTTACGTAAAAAGTTAGCTTTTACGTTCGGCATGTTTGCTATATTTCGTTTTGGAACACATGTTCCCATTCCAGGAATTGACGTCGTTGCATTAAATAATCTTATGAGTTCGCAGCTTGCTGGCGGTGGATTTCTATCCTATTTAGATCTTTTTTCAGGCGGTGCTTTGCGTAATTTCGCTATTTTTGCATTAGGAATGGGGCCTTACATTAGTGCGTCCATTATGATGCAATTGTTAACAATTATGTTGCCATCCTTAGAAGCATTGTCTAAAGAAGGCGAATATGGCCGTCGAATTATTAGTAAATATACTCGTTATTTGACGCTTGGTATTAGTGTTATTCAATCATTTGGTATTGCGGTATGGATTGAGCGTACCCCTGGTATTGTGATATCTCCAGGGTGGGGCTTTAGATTATCGGCCGTATTAATGCTTAGTATCGGTTCATTGTTTGTCATGTGGTTGGGTGAACAAATTAATGCACATGGCCTTGGCAACGGAAGTTCAATGATCATTTTTGCAGGTATTATTTCAAGTTTCCCTTCCGCGATGGTCAAACTTTTTGAAAACGTTCGTATGGGGCAGACTGATCTTTTAGTTGTTGGTTTGCTTGGTGTAATAACGTTAGCATTCATTTTATGTATTATCTTTTTAGAACGTGGTGAACGTAAAGTTCCTGTACAGTACGCTAAACGTGTTATTGGGCACAAGGTATATGGTGGGCAAAGCTCATATATTCCTCTTAAACTTAACCCTGCTAACGTTGTTCCTGTTATATTTTCATCTGCTGTGTTACAAATGCCTATGACTCTAGCAGGATTACTTGCTGCGCGATGGCCAGAAGTACACCGTGTGATGGTTGACTGGTTTTACAATGAACGTATGGTGTATAACGTTTTGAACGCTGGATTGATTATTTTCTTTGCATTCTTTTATACGGCAGTGATTTTTAACCCTGTTGAGTTGGCTGAAAATATTCAAAAATCTGGTGGCTTTATTCCTGGTATTCGGCCTGGTAAAAAAACGGCAGAATTTTTTGATTATCTTTTGACACGTGTTGGATTTCCAGGTGCTGTGTACTTGGCGTTATTGGCTATTTTGCCATCGGTTCTTAAAAACTTAATCTCGTTTCCAACTATTTTTACAGGAACGGGACTTTTGATTGTTATTGGTGTTGCATTAGATGCTTCAGCGCAAATTGAATCACATTTGATTGAACGTCGATATGAAGGTTTCTTGGCAACTGGTAGGTTAAAGGGCCGTTACATACGTTGACATATATGAGTTATCAAGAAGAAGGGCGGACTCTCTATTCCTTTTTTGGTCCTCCCGGTTCGGGCAAAGGAACTCTTGCACATTTGCTTGTTCAACGGTGTAAATATCGAATGCTTTCGTCAGGTAATTTGTGTCGTGAGCATATAGCACAAAAAACGTCATTGGGAATGCAGCTTGATCATTACTTCAAACAAGGTCAATTAATTCCACCTCCATTGATCAACGAATTGATTACCTCGTGGCTTTTATCACAATTGGCAGACGATAATGATACCCCAATCGTTCTTGATGGATATCCTCGAGCAAAAGAGTCGGCACGATTATTTTGCAATTTTTTGAAATCACTGACACAACCACTTTGTTTAAGAGTTGTTTTTTTTGAAATTTCTCTTCGGGAAGTGATGCAACGTCTTGTTTCCCGAAGGATTTGTAGCAATAAAAAATGCCAAAATTCATATGGAAATGATGAAACTTTGACAGGTTGTAAATATTGTGGCAGCGTGTTGGTACGTCGAGACGATGACTCAGAAGCTATTGCTGCAGCTCGTCTTGCTTCTTACTCCCTTTATAAAGATGATTTATTATCATTTTATAGGGAGCAAGGGGTTGAAGTGTTAAGGCTTTCTGTTGCAGGTATAGCACCAGAAATGGTCTTTGAACGTTTTTGTGGTCTTTTACGAATGAATGTTAATGAGTACAATTATAGTAAAAAACAAAGTTTCTATTGAAAAAATGCGTACAGCAGGCCATTTATTGGCACGCATCATGGAGGATGTACCCCCTCTCATGACCCCTGGTATTTCGACCTTAGAAATCGATGGTTTTATTGAAAAACGCATGCGTGAATCGGGTCTTAAGCCTGAGTGTAAGGGTTATGGTGGATACCGTTTTGCTACATGCATATCCCTTAATGATGTAATTGTCCATGGGATCCCATCAAAAGAAGTTATTTTAAAATCTGGAGATTTTGTTAAAATAGATGTTGTTGGCTCATTTAAAGGCTATTGTGCTGATATAACCCGTAGTTTTTTTATTGGGGAAGTATCACCGACTGTGCGTCGTATGGCTCAAATAGCTCAACAGGCCTTAGATAAGGCTATTGATATGGTGAAGCCAGGAATAAGGCTCTCTGAAATTTCTTGTGCAATTCAGCAGATTGTAGAAAGCGCCGGATTTGGTGTTATACGTGATTTTGCAGGTCATGGGATTGGTAAGTCTATTCATGAGGCACCAGAGATTCCTAATTATGTAACATCGGACAATGGTCCGGTTCTTCAAGAAGGAATGACGCTTGCTATTGAACCAATGATTGCTGAAAAAGATTATAAAATACGCGTTATGAACGATGGATGGACAGCTCGAACGGTTGACGGAGGATTAACAGCGCATGTTGAAGATACGATTGTTATAACTAAAAATGGAGCAGAGGTGTTAACGAGATTATGAAAAAGAAAGAAGATGTTATTGTAATGGATGGTATTGTCGAAAAAGCATTGCCCAATGCAATGTTTAATGTTCGACTTATTGAAGGTGGGCATATTATTTTGGCTCATGTGTCAGGAAAGATGCGTATGCATTACATAAAATTGCTTCCAGGGGATAAAGTATCAGTTGAGCTTTCTCCGTATGACCTGACCAAGGGGAGAATAATTTCTCGCCATAAAATGTGAGTTGCACATAGATAAGAATTAAAGCGTGAATAAAAATAGGCGTAGTTGAATTACAAAATGCGAGATACGTTATGAAAGTACGAACATCGATTAAACTTATTTGTGATAATTGTAAAATTATTCGTCGAGCAGGCGTTGTGCGTGTGATTTGTAAAAAAAATCCAAAGCATAAACAACGTCAAGGGTAGTGTTACCCGGATGAATTATAAAAACTATGAGTCTTTAAGATTGTGGAAACATGAGTGAGGTTGCACATGGTACGTATTGAGGGTGTTGTTTTACCAGACGAAAAACGTGTTGAATATGGGTTGCGATACCTTTTTGGCATTGGTCTTACAAGGGCGCGTGAAATTTTGACACATACCAAAGTAAGTCCTGATACTCGTATAAAAAATTTGAGTCACGAACAAGTGGCTGCAATTCAAAAATATGTAACCCAAACATACAAAATTGAAGGTGAATTGCGTAAAGAAATAACACTTAATATAAAACGTCTTCAGGAAATTAGCTGTTATCGAGGCGCTCGTCATAGAAAATCATTGCCTGTTCGTGGTCAACGTACCAAAACGAATGCACGAACACGTAAGGGTCCTCGTAAAGCTGCAAATATTATTCCACTTAAGAAAGTAGTTGCTAAGAAGTAAGAGCCAAATACACAAGGGTAGCGATGGCATATAAAAAAAGTAAGAAAAAACAGTCTAGAAATGTTGAAACAGTAGTTGCTCATGTTAAATCGAGCTTCAATAATACCATCGTCACGGTTGCAACAACGGATGGCGATGTTCTTCTTCGTGGGAGCGCTGGTGGCATGGGATACACAGGCACACGTAAAGGCACCCCTTACGCAGCAACACAGGTTGCTAATAAGTTAGCCAAGGAAATGGTTGGGATGGGAGTTAGGGTTGTTGAAGTGAATTTACAAGGCCCTGGATCTGGTCGTGATTCAGTTGTCAGAGCGTTGCAATCATCAGGTCTTGGCGTGAGTGTTCTTCGTGATGTTACGCCTATTCCTCACAATGGTTGTCGACCACCTAAAAAACGTCGTGTGTAAAATTGTGTATAAAAGCTGATGGTAAGGATTGATTAAGGAATTGTATGGCAACGTGTAGCAAATGTAGAATGGCTGGAGAAAAGCTTTATCTCAAAGGGACTAAGTGTCGTTCGCCTAAATGTACACTTGAAGGACGGCCAACAACCCCAGGGCAACATGGTAAACGTGTTGGTTCTAAAAAGAGTAGTGGGTATGGCAAACAACTTGAAGAAAAACAAAAAGTTAGATTGATATATGGTATGCGTGAGCGTCAGTTTAAGCGCTTTTTTGATGTAGCATCACAGATGCATGGTATTACTGGCGAAAATTTGTTGTCATTGCTTGAACGTCGTTTAGATAACGTTATTTTTCGTCTTAAGCTGGCAATTTCACGTGAACAAGCTCGACAAATGATTGTGCATGGACACATTACCATCAATGGCATTAAGGTTGATAAGCCTTCATGTCTTGTTAAAAATGGTGATGTTATTTCACTGACAACAGCAACATTGGATAATAAAACATTTATGGAAAATGTTGTTGATAAACGTCTTGCTACAGCTGTTAAGGTACCAGAATGGCTTGATCTTCAAAAGAAAGATCGCCGTGGCGTTGTTACTCGTTTGCCGTTGCGTTCTGATGTGACAACATCAATTGCGGAACACTTAATTGTGGAATTGTATTCCAAATAACATCTGTGTTTGATGTTTTGTTGGCAAGATTGTTGGTAAAGAAATTGTATGACAGGTATTGATGTTTTAAGGAATGGAAGCAGAAGATGAATTATAAGCCCTTAATTCTTCCCAAGGTTAGTTGGGATACAAAAGTTAGTTCAAGTACGTATGGTGAGTTGATTATTCAACCACTTGAGCCTGGTTTTGGTATCACCTTGGGTAATGCATTGCGACGTGTTATGCTTTCCTCCGTTGAGGGTTCTGCGGTGACTTCAGTTATTATCAAGGGAGTCAACAATGAATTTTCAACGATTAAGGGCGTTGTTGAAGATACGTTACATGTTTTGTTAAACCTCAAAGGTGTTGTTGTAAAGAATGAAACAGGTAATGCTGGAAAAATGTATCTTTCTAAAAAAGGTGCTGGCCCTGTTAAAGTTGGTGATATTAAAACTGATCCTCATTTAGCTGTCATTAATAAAGATCATGTTATTGCTCATTTGGCTGCTGATGGTGATCTTGAGATAGAATTTTTCGTTGAGACGGGTCGAGGATATCTCCAATCACAATGGCCACAAGGAGAATCATTGCAAGCCGATAATCGTATTTATTTGGATGCGATGTTTTCCCCTGCTAAACGTGTTGAGTACACTGTTGAACAGGCTCGTGTTGGCGAACGTTTTGATTGCGATAAACTTATTATGCGTATTTACACCAATGGTGCTGTAGGACCTCAAGATATTATTCATTATGCAACGTCGGTTTTGCGTACACAGCTTGAGCATTTCCTTCTTGTTAAAGAAATTCCATTCAATGAAATATCAAAGACGCTTACTGAACATGAACGCGAAGGGGAGAAGATAGAGGGAGAGGGACCAACAAAGGGTTTACCTGTTGAACTATTTCTTAAACCAATTGATGAGCTTGAATTTTCAGTTCGTGCACACAACTGCTTAGTGGGCGCTGGTATTAAACGTGTCATTGATTTGGTCAATATGACTGAAGATGACATTCTTAAGATTAAAAACTTTGGTCGCAAATCATTGCGTGAAGTTAAAGAAATTCTTGCTGCTTTTGGTTTGCAATTAGGTATGAATATTAAAGAACTTGATTTGAAAAAAGCAATTAAAGATCAAGAACAAGCTGGTTAATAGTGATATTATTGATAAAGATTATTTAGTGATTTAAAGGTCAAAACAATGATGCATCAAAATGGAAGAAAAAAACTTAATCTTAAAACAGGACACCGCAAAGCGTTGATGCGTAATCAAATGATTCATTTAATTACGCATGGTTCACTGCAGACCCCTAAGACACGAGCTAAGCAAGTACAACGTTTTGTTGAAAAACTTGTTACAATTGCACGAACTGGATATGATTTTAATACCATTCGTCGTGTTAAACAGATACTTCCTTACAGTGATCAAGCGGTAACTAAACTGCTTAAAGAAATTGCTCCTAAATATGTTGGCCGTCCAGGTGGCTACACACGTGTTATATCGCTTGGCCGCCGGGCAAGTGATACAGCCCCTGTTGCTCGTCTTGAATGGGTATAGTATAAAAATTTACACAATAAAAAAGACCCGGGATTTGATTCCCGGGTCTTTTTTATTGTGTATTATATTGTAGGTAATGTTATGCCCTGTTGTTTCATATATTTCCCCTTGCGGTCTGCATAAGAAATTTCACATTCATTATCGGCTTGAAAGAATATAACTTGCGCAATGCCTTCATTCGAATAAATTTTTGCTGGTAGCGGGGTAGTGTTTGAGATTTCAATTGTTACAAAGCCTTCCCATTCAGGTTCAAAAGGCGTGACATTAACAATGATGCCGCATCGTGCGTAGGTTGATTTGCCTAGGCAGATGGTTAGAACGTTTCGTGGTATGCGAAAATATTCAACGCTACGGGCCAAGGCAAATGAGTTTGGTGGGATAATGCATTCATTGCCCTTGATTGGAATAAATGAATTTTCCTTAAAACTTTTTGGGTCTACCATTGCATTGTAAACATTGGTGAACACCTTAAATTCATCAGCAACTCGGATATCGTATCCATAACTAGAAAGCCCGAAGCTGACAACCTTGTTGCTTTCGCAATCTAATGAACGTGTTTGGTGATCAATGAAAGGCTCAATCATACTACGTTGTTGAGCCATGAAACGAATCCAGCTATCTGGTTTGATGCTCATACGTCCTCCCTTTTTAAAAGGTTTTAGCCTATTTCTTACCACAAATATTTGATTCCTGATAGTATAACGTTAGTGGATCGAAAATTTAAGAACAGACTTTGTCCTCCTGAATTTATTTCAGGGGCAGCCTGACAAAGCGTTAAAAAAAGGAGAGGATATGACCCACTCATCACGATATCCGTCTGCAAAAGTTGCCATTGTGGGCGCCGGTTTTGTTGGAAGTACCGCTGCTTATGCTCTTATGATGGGCGGAACAGCTAGTGAGATTGCTTTGATTGATATTAAGAAGGAAAAAGCAGAGGGAGAGGCGCTTGATTTGGTTCATTGCATGCAATTTACAACCTCGGTTAATATAACAGCAGGCGATGATTTTGCCTTACTTAAAGATGCTGCCGTTGTTGTTATAGCAGCTGGCATTGCACAGAAACCTGGCCAACCGCGATCTGATTTGTTGAAAACCAATATTAATATTTTTAAACAGATAGTGCCTCAAGTTGTGCGCTACAACAAGGATTGTATTATTCTTGTTGTTACTAATCCTCTTGATGTGTTGACCTATGCCACATGGAAGCTTTCAGGATTCCCTTCATGTCGTGTTTTTGGGACTGGAACCGTGCTTGATACTGCTCGTTTACGTTATTTAATGGGTAACCATTTCCAAATAAGTCCTAAAGATATCACGGCGTATGTTTTAGGTGAACATGGTGATAGTGAATTTGTTTGGTGGAGTAAGGCGAATGTTTCCGGTGTTCCTATACAACACCTTTCAGCCTATGATCAAAAAGTAATGGATCGTATTTATCAAGAGGCTCGAATGGCTGTATACAATATTATTAGCAAAAAGGGAGCAACGTACTACGCTATTGCGCTTGTAATTGCCAAAATTGTTCGTGCTATTCTGCTTGACCAATCGCGCATATTTACAGTTTCATCGTTTATTGGTGATGAAATTTATGGTATCAAGGACGTATGTTTGAGCCTTCCTGTTGTGGTTCGCAAGAGTGGTTCTTGTGAGAGGCTTCCCGTTGAACTTGATGGACAGGAACAAAGATTATTTGTTCAGTCAGCAGAAAAAATCAAAAAAGAGATAGTAATGGCTGATTTATAGGCGTTTTTGGGGAAATGGGGGCGCAATAGGCGTGAAAGTTTTTTTTTCTTTAATATCTTTACAAAAGAAGTACTGGTTACTAGACTCAATCATCATTCGATTATTCTAAGCCCTATGTGTTGTGTTTAAAAAGGAGTTTAACTAAAACTGGGAAGATAGTCCCAAGGGAGGAGAGGAATGAAAAAGGTCCTGCGCATGGGCGCGCTATCCTACATCCTATTGAGCATATATGGTTCGTCGATTATGGCGGGTGTTACATTTGGTAGTCGCGATTCAACGATAAACGTTGCATCAGGAGCTACCTTCAATGTTGGATCTTCGAATCTGACTGTTGATGGTACCTTTAAACGCGAAATTGGATCGGAAGTTACCGGAAATCCAATGCTGTTTCACGGTGGTGTGTTAAACAGCGCTGGATTAGAAGCCGTGATGGAAGGTACCTACGATCCTACTGGTGATGATATTATTAGGCTTGAAGGCAATGGTAGTTTTCGTGCTGAACCAGGTACTTTGCTTCATGAATTGACCGTGTCCGGCGTTGGTAATTACATAGCGGGACAGCCTCTTTTTGGCTCCCCAATAACGCTTGCAAATAGTGCTACTGAGTTGGGTATGGGCATCGAAAGCAAGCTCAACCAAAATATTGAACTCAATGGTGGCACTGTCGTATTGCATGATGATCTTGCTCTGTGTGATGGAGTTTATCTGGTTGGCGACGGTAAAATTCAAATGAATGACCGTCAACTAAAGCTTGGTAGTGAATATCCAAATCCATGGTCCAACAGCTTATATTACAAGGATGCTGATGATCTTGTTCTGTCCGGCAGTATTGACCTGATGGGAACCTGGACATTCGGAGGAATAAGTGTCCTCAATGGCAACGGTTGCGTTTTGGATATGTCAAAAGGTGGTTCATTACTCCTTGATCCAAATGCTACATTGTTATTGAATGATATTCATATAACAGGACTTGGAAACTCAGCCGGTCAATTGTTGATGGGTGATGGGGCTCAGATTCGTTGTGCTAATTGTTCGTTCAAACTCAATGATCATATGGCAACCACGCAAGGTTCCATGTATGTCTACGGTCCAACGACCTTCCAGCTTGGTAATAAAAATTGGGCATTTAATGGTACTTCCAATTTAACCGTTGATGGTACGACACTCTGGGTTGATTATCTTGATTCTCCAATTACCCCTGGTAATGTATATGCACCACTTCCATTGTTTGATGAACACAAAGTTAATTATGTTAACCTTGCTGCAGATCTTGCATCAGGTACACTATCTTTAATTAACCGTGGTACGATCAAAGAATCTGTTGATGCTGATATTGTTTCATTAACAATAACCGATACAATCTTACAAAATGCATCTGGTTACATTGATTTGAAGAGCTGTGTTATTCTTGGACCAAATAAATATATTCGTGTTGTTGGTGATGCAACGATTGATGGTCATGGTGCTGCAATTAAGTTCTGCGGTGGCCATGTTCCTCAACTTCATATTCAGCCAGGGCTCTCCTTAACTCTTAAGAATGTTCGGTTAGTTAACATTAACGATGTATCGCTTGATCTGCGTAACAATACCTCTGTTTTGATTGACAATGATGTTATTTGGGAACTTGATGAAAGTATTACCTTCTCGTCACGAGCAACCATCCAGGTTCTTGATACCGATGCAGGGCAGAACATCTTTACAATTCGCGGTGAACCTTGCCGTCGTATGTTTAACATTATGCCGGCACCTGAACAGTTGCCAAGTGGTCGTCCAAACAGAACATTCAATCTTGGCCACAATACCATCCAGCTTGAAAATGCAGGGTTAAGTGGCTTTGACTATATTAGTTTTGTTAACGACAGCGTATCTGCTGCTGTTTCACTCTCTTGCAATTCTGCTGCTGACATCAACAGTAATTACATTGATAGCAATAATCGTTATGGTACTTCCATGAACTTCTTCGTTGAAGGTATCAATAATGATTTGATCTTGCGTAAAGATGGTATGGTATTGTATGGCAACATTTTATTTGGTGACCTTCCAACCAACGAATTAAATATTCAATTCGATTTAGCTGAAGCGCTTGATGCGTTTACGCCTGGCCGCGTTGGCATTCTGAACTTCTTCCCATTTGTGGTGCTTGCTGGCGATCCTGGTATTTTCCTCTGGTCGGAGTTGGGCCTTGCTCGTTTGAACTTCAATGACTTCAATGCAGCGGTAAGAAATGATAATACAAATGCATTTGTTGCTGATGAAAATGCTGTTTTGACGTTTAAGCGTTTGCAATTGGTTGATAATCCAGTTAAACAAAACTCAGCACGTTTCCGTTTCGAAGGTATTGAGTTGCTTGGTGAGCGTATTGATCCATCATTTATTCGTTCGCCAATGCGTTCGATCAGCAAATACATAGTTCCAACAGCGATTTGGTTAAAGCGTGAACAACAGAAGACGCAAGCCATAGAGGCTCAGAAAGCTGCCAAAAAACAAGCGGCTCAAGCAGCACTTAAACCACAAAAACCAGCTAAACCAATTACGCCAAAACTGACAACGAAGCCAAAGAAACAAAATACCTCTAAGGGTAAACAAAAATCACATAAAACACGTACCATTGAAACAGAAG
Organism: uncultured Pseudomonadota bacterium; assembly: GCA_964446935.1. Lineage (GTDB taxonomy): Bacteria > Babelota > Babeliae > Babelales > RVW-14 > UASB124. The sequence continues at coordinate 15,119 of CAYUQI010000011.1, read as the reverse complement.
AAGAGTTGCTTGGCTTGAGAGACATCAATATTAATGAGGTTGATCCAGAACTGCTTGCAGCATTGCGCGCTCAAACAAGTCGTGCAATTGTATGGCCAGCGGGTGATACCCCTGCTGACGAAGGTCGCTATCTCCAGCAAATTGTTGATCAACTTCATGTTATTGAACCGGACAAGGTGGTATCTGGTGACATTTTATTTGAGCGCTCGACGGTACAAAACTTCCAGGTTGCCGAAGGAACGCCATTCAATGTCTTGCTGAAGGATGGTACAACCGTTGAAGTTTATAATACGACCGCATTATCGGATAATCACATTATCAATGTACGTGGCAAAGGTAATGTTATCAGGGTTATGGGTACCAATTTAACAATCGGTCCTAATAACCTTTATTTTGATGAAGGTGCTGAATTAACCTTCGAGTTACCTGTTGTTCAAAATTTAAAGTCACAGTTGATCTTTGCAGCCGATACTTGTATTGATCTTGAAAAGAATGCAATAATTCGTTTTAAGGGTAGCGGTGGTACGGTGTTTTTAGGTGATGATGTTGCCTTTAATTTCAAAGGCACCAAGACAGCTGCTAAGGCTCCTGCTTACAAGACGAACACGGTAACATCACGCGCATTTATGGAATTGACCGATGGTGTTGTTCTGACTCTTCAACCTGGTGCGTATGTTGGTTTTTATGGTGTCGGTGGTATACGTGTTGAGAACAATGCGTCTATTACTCTAGATACAGTTAGCACTTTGTATGTTGGGGCTGCAAACGTTTTGGATCTTCCTGTTCCACCTGATCAGGTAAGTGATTTTATTTTTGAAGCTTCTGATATTGGGCGTATTGTTCTTTCATCGGAAACCATAGATGAAGTTGGAAATGGCGCTCGATTCTTAACCTTTAACACGGCCCTCGATTTAAGGATTGGTCATGGGGGGTCGTTACTTATTGATAAGAACTCCATTTTCGGTATTAATTCGGATGGGAAATCACATCAAAGTGGTTGGTTAACGAATCTTATGCTGAGTGAAAGTGCAATACAAGTACGATATAACGGAATGCTTGCGCTTGGTGCCAATCGGCTTGATACGACAACAGGCCTTTACTTTACATTCCCTTATAATGCGCTTAGTGCTAGTATTCAAGGGGCAATGAACCCTGGTTTGATACGTTATGATGATATAGCTGAATCAGAATCGTTTACTGCTCGTATGAATGTTAGTTTTCAAGCATATGAATCTTATCCACAACAAAAGATTGAAGATGTTGTTCGTTTATTAGTACAACAAAGTACTGATCTTATTAAAGCAACACTTTTTACCGATGCCGATGGTAAACAATATATACGAACCAAAGATGGTGATTTAGTTACTCTCCGCGACGGCGATGTTATTACTGGTGAAACATCAAAAGGTTATGTGCAGGGTGATAACACGAACACCGGTGTCAACTTTAGTATAAGTCCAAATGGTGTACGAAAAGATGGTTCTGCAACACTTCGTTCCGTTTGATAACCAAAAGGGGAAAGGAATATGAAAAAGCTCTTAATATGGTTGCTGACAGCAGCTTTTATGTTCGGTGGTGTATGTCAGGCTCGCCTTGCGTATGATGATAATAATGATGCACCAAAGAAAGAAAAAAAAGCTAAAAAAGAAAAGAAACAAAAGAAAGAAAAGGCTCCTAAGGTAAAGAAAGAAAAGAAAAAGAAAGAACCAAAGGTTAAAAAAGAAAAAACGCCTAAAGTAAAAAAAGAAAAAAAGGCTAAGAAGGAAAAGGCTCCAAAAGTAAAGAAGGAAAAGAAAAAGAAAGAGCCAAGGCTTAAAAAAGAAAAAGCCAAAAAAGAGAAAAAAGCTAAGAAAGAAAAGCCAGCCAAGATCAAAAAACATAAGGTCAAAAAAGAAAAGAAAGCGGACGTGAGCAAAGAAGAGCGTCGCAAAAAACGTGAAGCGCGCAAAGAAGAACGCACATTCAAAAAGTCCAAAGAAGGCAAAAAGCTCGCCAAGCAAGAACGTCATACCAAACGTGCAAAAAACAGCATAAAAGATAAAGAACGTTCTGAAAAAAAGAATCTGAAGCGACAAGAACGTAAAATGCGTCAACAAGATAAAGAACGTCGTCATAAAGAGAGTCGCAAGGATCGCGCTGAACGCTTAGATGACCAAGAACGCGACAAACGTGCTCAAAAATACGATGATGTTCGTGCAGCACGCAAAAACCGCGCTACCTCAATGGTTTCATGGAAAAAACAATATAAAATAGAAGCAGAGGCTGATCGTAAGGCTGGCAAATATGCTTATCTGTACAAATCTCCTGCTTGGCCAATCAGTGCTTTGTTCTATGAAAATAAAGATCTCTTAAATGTTTCGGTTAACTACAAGTACGCAACCGATTCCTATGGACCAAATGGTGGTGGTAGCAAGAGCGATGTAACGCGCCTTGCCTTCGGTGACAAGCCAATTATTGTCAAAGAGATCTTGTTGGCAAGTAAGTTGATTGAAGCAGGTAAGTTAGTACAGGATGATGACATTGCCCATATCGCTGGTGGAAATGTTCAATCTGATGAGTATTTGAGCTATCTAAAAAACGAGAAATTAAATTTAAATGGCCGCATAGAACAATATGGTATGTCATTTGATTTAAGCCGTTATATTATCAACAGAGACATAGCGATTGGATTTGAGGTTCCTGTGCTTTATAAGAGGCATCATTTGAAATTAGATATGTTGCTATCGGATGAAGCAATAAAGCCTGATGGGGCTTATTTTAACAATGGAGCTTTCGGTCCAATTGGAAATGTTGTTGCTAATGATGAAAATGCAAACGCATTTCTTCGTCGCTACGGTGCTGACCCTGTTCGTTTTGCCAAAGACATTCTTCGTGTTAAAGGGATTACTGAGCTTGGTGGTTCAGCCATGGGCTTGGGTGATGTGGCCGTGTTTGCCAATGCACAAATCAAGTCAGTTTATTTTGACAAGGTAGTGCTGGGCCTGCGTGCCCAATTCCCAACGGGCAAAGAAGCTTCAACGAGCAAGCTTTGGGCTCCTGACTTGGGTAATGGTGGCTTTCCTGAAATTGCTGCTTTTGGGTCGGTCTTGTTTAGCTATGCAAAATACCTTAACCCTCATGTATTAGGTCAAGTCTCCTTTAGCCTACCTGCTCACGTTGATCGTAGATTGCCAAAAAAGATAACGCATACAAGCATCATTCCACCTGATGCTAATCCTATAAAAGTTAATACTCGTAATAATATTGCCTTTGGAGACCGAGTAGTATTTGCAAGTGCTCCTGATGTGCCTGCTGTAAATCCTAATCCAACGCTTCCATTCTCAGAATACGACACCTCTATTAAGAACTTTGGCGATGTGGTTACCGATGTTCGTATGACCAAGGGAGCAGAATTCAAGCTGCGCATAGGCAACATGTTCGAACGCTTCATATCGGTGAGCGGCTTCTTAGATATCTTCTATGACTTCCGTGGCAAGTTAAAAGATAAAATAACCAATATTAATACTGATCTGTACAACGTTGATATCATGCGTGATCATTCATCAGAGCTTGAACATATCATTGGCTTTGATTACAGCTACCAATGGGATTTAGACACCAGATTGCGTCTCGGCGCTCGTTACACTTTTGCTGGCATGAATGTTGCAAAAACATTTGAGGCGATTGGCTCGCTTAATTACGCGTTTTAAGAAGTAATGAAAAACCCGATTGTTCTTTGCAATCCTCTTTGCTAGGGGGCGGAAACAGTCGGGTTTTTTTTACTAAGATAAACATATAAACAAGGGGAGATTGTATGAGCAGGAAAGGACTAAAACTTGGTCTACTTGCTGTAGGTATGAGCCTGATGGCCAACGCCTTTGCAGGGCTGACATTTTACGAACGTAATGCTGGCATTGAGCTTATTGGCACAGCGACGATGACATTTTATTCAGATAAAATACCACCAATTAATGGGCTTATACTTCAAGAACCAACTGCACAAATAACAGGCCAAAAGGTGTATTTTGCTGGAGGCATACTTACTGATGGTGATTTTGAAGCAGTGGTGACAGGGACCTATGATCCAAACAACAGCTATTCTATTTATCTCCCTGGTAATAGTTCCTTTTATGTTATTGATCCAGGGCCAATTCGTCAGCGTCTTGTTGTTGAAGGATTGAACAATAGTTTAGAAGGTTTGCCAAGGTTCAAGACTCCTGATGCAGTTGCTTTGAATATGCGAACGGGTGGTACGATATTAGATATTGCTATTCAAAACGAATTGTCTCAAGATCTTTTGCTCAATGGTTGCACGATAAATTTGGCTGACAATCTTGGATTAGGTGATGATGTTATTATCTCTGGTTCTGGAATTGTTAATTTTGGATCCTTTAATCTGGCAACAGGCCAAAAAGATTTAATTTGGACCGATACCTTAGTAATGACTGACGCTAAAAATCTTATTATAAACGGCGATAGTTACTTATATGGTCAGTGGGTATTTGATGGCAATGCTCGTATTGTTGGCAATAACAACGGTTTGGATTTGACCAGTGGCGCAACCATATGGATCAAGCACAATACAACTGTTGATATGTTTGATCTTATTATTGATGGGCTTGGTAGCGGACAGATAGTGTTGGAGGATGCGACTTCGAAATTGCGTTTGTATAATGTAATTTTTAATATGAATGGTAACTATACCTTTACGTGCGGTCGCATGCTTATTGATGGGTCTAGCCAATTTAATACAGACCATTATTTGATGAGATTTGATCAAAATGCTTCATTGACGGTTGACAATGCGGTGTTGTGGTACAACCCTCTTGATACGATTGATAAAAATAACATTCGTTTTGGAACCGACTATGAAATGGTGCCAAAATATATAACGCTCTTGCGCGGTGGTTCTGTTCGTAAGGTTGATTCGCTTAAAGTTGGTCCACACAAGATTACAACGAACAAAAAACTTGATCGAGAATTCATTGTTTCTCCACTGCGTCCAATGATTGTTAATGCTGATCCAGAAATAGATGGTGATGGATTTGCTTATCAATTTGCTCTCAGCCCAAATACCGCGCTTGTGACAATCGATTCTAATCAATTGCTCAAATATACAAATATTTTGCTTAAAAACTTTCCCGTAAGCTCACCAGGTCTTTTGATAGGCAATGACGCAACATTGATTTTTGGGAATCTGACAACTGTTGAAATCGGTGAACATCAAACATTGACAACAACGCTCTATTTTGAAGGTGCGGCAATACTCAATGGTAAAGGCAAGATTCTAGAAATTGGTACAGGTGGTTCGCTTGTACTTCGTCCAGGCTCGTCACTCTTGATTGACAATATTGGGCTAAGAGGTATTTCGGAGAATCAAATTCGTTGCATGGATAACCGTTGTACCGTCTCATTGGGGGATGTGGTATGGGAACAAGATGGTGACTTTACCTTTACCCAGGGTGCTCTTTTTGTTAAGGGACTGTGGGAGATTGTTGGTACAGGAACCTTTGGATTCCAAACCGACAAAACATTGCTCATTAGCCGTTTTGGTACTATGCATCTTGATGAGCGTATGACGTTCTCTTATTCACCTCCAATTGCCAACAGAGATTTGATTGTATGCGAAAATGGCTACTCAACATTGTCAATTAATAGTGCAACTTTAATGTCAACAACAACGGGTATGCGCTTCACAGGAGGTCGCTTAATGATGGATGGGTATAATTACATTCAAAATCCAGGCGGTGTTGCCGAAAGCCAATTTATAGCATTTGGCAATGGAACTACGGCTGGTAATGTTAATGTTATCGTTGGGCCAGCCGCAACATTTGAAATACTATCTGGTAGCTTGCTATACGATCTTGTGTAATAAAAAGGAGTTAAACGAAGGAGATATCAATGATAAAAAAGATAGTAAGTACATTGCTGTTAGTTGCCAGCGCTCATTGGCTTGTAGCAGTTACTATTAAAAGCGTGAAATTTACAGGAGCTTCACCGGTAAAAGTTGCTGCTGGACAATATAGGTTGACTGATGGCACGATGCGATTTCTCAAATCCCCTAATGAATGTCTTGAGGGAATTAATGTTTTTAAATCCAATGATTCCAAATTGGTATTAGTATCAGAAGATGGTGAGGTTGGGACACTGGATGGTCTTTTTGAGATTTATCCAAATACCAATAAAATTAAGATTACTGGTAGTACAACGATGAATGGTGCCCTTGAAGGTGTATCACTTGTGCTTTCAGGTGTCACCGCCAAGGTTAGCGGCGCAGTAACTAAATATTCAAGGAATACCATACGTTTGGATGATGCTAATACTGTTTTAGCGTTAGGCGTGAGTGCTCCTGTTTCAACTAATATTGTGTTAGCAGGTGGCAAAATTAGCCTGACGAGTGATTTGAAATTAAGCACTTCTGGGGCAAACTTGGTTGGTGATGGCGGTATTATTTTCAATGGTCGATCATTAATTTTTGATGCTTCACCTCGAACACTTGGTAACATATTGCTCATGCAAAATGCTGCCGATTGGACATTCAATGGTAAGGTAACCGTAACAGGTGAACTGATCTTTGATGGCGATAGTAATATTATAGGTAATGGCAATATTTTGGATCTATCACAGGGTGGTACTATTCGTATCAAAGATAACACAAGCGTGTATATGTCTGACTTAGAAATACGAGGACTAGGTCTGGGTAAAATTGTTTTTGATGATGTGACGTCTCAAATAAAATTGGCTAATGTTGATTTTCAGTTTAATCGAGATTATACGTTTACAACAGGCGGAATTTATGTTGAAGGGCCAACCAATTTCATAACGGGTGATAAGATCTTTACAATTTCAACCAGGGCATCAATGACCGTTGATGGCATTGGCATGACATATGACACTCTCACCTTTACGGACAAGAAAAATATTCGGCCAACAAGAACCGCTGATCCATCGCAAAACTTTATTGCTTACCTCAACAATGGAACTATTCATAATTTGTCGAATCTCGACCTTGCTTCTTCAAATAGTAATGCAATAGTTTGGATTGATACTCAGTTACAAACCATTGACCATGGGCCAAACAATGTCGTCATCAACACGTCAACCTACACGATGGCTTATGATGTATATCTATCACTTGATCACCTCATGTTGATTGAAAGTGACACAGTGATTGATGGCAATGGCCATTCAATCTACTTTGCAAGTGATTCGCCAAACATCCTACAAATAGCATCTAATGTAAATGTTACCTTTAAGAACGTGGTCTTTAGAAACTACGTTGATAGTGCAGTACAAATTGGTACCGGATCGACGGTTCTTTTTGATGATCAAACAGTGCTTGTTCTTGGTCAATCACAACAAATGCTTTACACCTGGAACTTTACCGGCAATTGTTTCATCCATGGACACGGGAACCTGCTTACTATTTATCCATCCAATTCAATTGTTGTTGCTCCACATAGCAGATTGACCATCCATGATACCTCACTTGATGGATTGTATCTTAATAACATCCGTTGCGCGGGGCCAACAGCGACCGTTGCCTTCCAAGATTGTGGGCTTTTACTTGATAATAATGTGAGCTTTACCACCGGTGCTATGGAATTTGGATCCGATGTCTACATCCGTGGCACAAACAGTTTTAGCTATGAATCGGAATCTGCTCTGACGGTAACCAGTAATTCACGTCTGGTAATGGATGGCATTACCTTCAGATATGCTCCAAGTGTTGCTAATAGGGATCTGTTTACTTTGTTTGATCGTTCGGCACAATTGGCCATTGATGGAATTACGCTTGCATCAACCACGACCGGTATGCGTTTGACACGCGGTACGTTGATTGTTGATCATATCAACAACTTGGTCAACGAAAGTGCAACTAGTTTATCAGAGGGCTTTGCCCTAGGTAATGGTAACATTGATGACGACCTTGATATTCAATTTAAACCAGGTGGATCGCTTAATGTTATTTCTGGTATGATTGATTATCAAAACGTTGATGTTAACATTGCGTAAATGTAAATAAAGAAAGGATACAATGGAACTGAGTCTAACCTGCAAGGTAAGTCTCAGCGCCACTACAGAGTCTAAGTCAGTGGGCAATCCGCAAGGGTTGCCCATTTCCTTACTGAATGTTGGTGCGCTTTTCCTTGCATTACAAATGAGTTGTTTGTCGGTTCAGGCAGCTGATTTAGATGGAAGAACTGCTGTTAAGTATGAAACTGCGAGCTATGCCTTTTCTGATGGTGATTGGGCACGAGGTTTTGTTCGACTTAATGCTGGATTCTCGGTGCCTGCCGCGGGGACGGTTTCCATGAATGTGCTAACTCCTGTTGAAGGGGTAATAGATTTGAATGATACCGGTATTATTAAACTTGAAGGTGATTTGTCCTTGGCGTCTAATGCAACATTGCCTGATGGCGGAGTTATTGACGGTCAGGGAAAGGCGGTTTTTCTTAACGGAGATATGACTATTCCTGCAGGTAAGATTATTGAATGTACAAGTGACACGATCATCGATGGGCAAGGTCATACACTTTTCTTTGCTGATGATGGTGAAGTTGGTGGGCAATTGTATATCAATGGTGCCGCTGGTACTAAGGTAACATTACGTAATATTACCTTGCGCGGCATTAAAGATGTTGACGGTATTTCGACAATAAGAGTTAGTGCTGCAAGCAACCAACGACTAATTCTTGAAAATGTAAAAATGTATTTAGGTGGCGATGTATTATTTTGGAATGGCAATATAGAGATTAAAGGGTTTGTTGAAATTCATGGATTCTACTACTATGTGTTCCTGGGTGGTGAATACCTGATTCAACCGGCAGCCTTTTATTGGTTTTCAAGTGGTGATCTTATTGTCGACAAAGATTCGACACTTTATTTGGATCTTGCAACGGCCTTTGTTTATTTGCCGTTCGATTATAAAAACACACATCTAAAATTTACGGATTCTTCATCTCGCCTATTTATGGATGGTGCTGCGTTGTATACCGATCAGCAAACTGGACTTGCATTGACCAAAGGACATTTAATTGTTGATCACAAGTCATTTCTTCAAAGTGATGGAGCAACTAAAGAGACTGCTGCATTTGAGTTAGGCAAGAGGAGTGTAGATATCAATCTGAAGTATAATTCAGATCTCTTTATTGATATTATGCCAGCAGCTCAATTACGTGTTACCGATGGCTGCGTACGTTACTACAATATTAACTGATGAGTTAAGGAGAGCTATAACACATATAAATATATTGTTTGATCGTTTGCCTCGATATATGCCAATGAGGGAATATTAGGGAGGGATCTCAACTAATATGATATCGAGGTAAACGGAATTTAAAGGAGATAATTGTGCGTAATCTACTATTTTTAAAATATATTCCCGTACAAATTTTGAGCCTCATGGTTATGAGCCATTGGGGGGCAATGGTGCAGGCAGAAATCAATTTTGGCAACAAAGCAGCATCTTTTTTTATTGAAAACAACTCTACGCTTCAAATACAAACACCGCGTGCTAACGACATGCTTATTGAGACTGGTAATCTTGGTAACCAAGGATTTGGTACGATTACTGGGAACAATGTACGCTTTCGCCGTGGGGCCTATACTTTTTTTAACTCTGTTTCTGATATAGATGCTTTATGGAATCCAGATAAAAATATTATCTATCTTGCGTCTGATGTTGGTAATGGTGGCGGTACCATGATTGCAAACCCAGGTGGCCTTTCTGGTAATGAGCTAGCTAATCTTCCTCCTGTTAGTGTTACCGGTCTTCCCGGTAATAATATTTTGCGAGGCCAACCATTGTTTTTCGGTACTGATGATTTAACAGCGGCTGACCAAACAACCGCTATGGCTGTTGCTGTTCAAAATACACTTAATACCAATATTTGGCTGAATGGTGGGTATTTGTTTTTGCAGGATGATTTACGTCTTGGTGATGATGCTATTATCAAGGATAGCGGCCGTGTTATTTTTAATAATCGCCGTTTAACATTAGGAGGTACCACATCCAAATGGGAGGGGCGTATTATTTGGGATAGCACGCGTGATATGCAAATGAATAGTGCCGTGATATTGAAGGGGGAGTGGGTTTTCCTTAATCCTGATACACCTGAGTCACCAGGTCAAATTAATGGTAATGGCAACATTATTGATATTTCAGGTGAAGTTGATGATGAAGGCAATGTCATTAGCAATGGCGGAAAAATATTTGTTATGGCTGGTTCAAGTCTGCGCCTTGCCGGTGTTCACATTATTGGCCTAGGTAAACAAGACTGGCAGGGTAAGATTGTTTTGGAACCAGGCGCAACACTGTATCTTACCGATGTTGTTATAGAAATGGATGATGATTATGATATTGAAGATGGAACTTTCTATGTCGAAGGCAATTCAACGGTTATAACCAAAGATCATTTGCTGACATTCAAAGATAATCCTCGAACAGGAACAAACGGTAAACTTATTGTTGATAAAGTTACCTTAACCTATGATCCTCAAGCATCCATTGATAATTCTAATATTCGGCCACTCCTCATTCAGGACCCTGATCGAAAATATGTTGAAATTTATGGTGCTGGTGAAATCAGAAAAGTTCGTTCTGAAACAATAACCTTTCACAGTTATCGTTCAGCACCTACTTTGCAACGTTATGCTATTGTAGCCCCATACCTCAAGTTCGATGTGTTTCCTGAGGTTGATTCTGATACTGGAGAGCGTAATTACGATGTGATTGTTGATGGAAATACCAACTTTCTTGGTTTTACAAAAACTGATGAACAAATCTTTACTATCACCAATGGCGTCAAAGCAACCTTGACCAATATTATTATGCGTGACTTCTCTCCCAAACATGTCAAATTTGAAGAGGATACGAGTCTTACCTTTGGTGATAAGACCACGATTACCTTGGCTCGCAATGAAACTCTTGATTATCCATGGGTGTTTGAGGGCGATGTTGTTATTCGTGGCGCAGGCAATATTCTTGAACTTGGTCCTCAGGGGGTGCTTGAGGTGAAAGGGGAAAACTCGAGATTGTTGCTTGATGGGGTAATTTTGAAGGGTGTGAAAGGAACAAATGTTCGCTGCCTGGCTGATTCAAGCAGAATTATTTTAAAGGGTGTTAAGTGGATACAATCGGATAATTTCAGCTATGGGTTTGGTGGAATAGATATTCTTGATGATTCAAGCATTTTGGGAAGTTATCAGGATTTTTATTTTGGATATTTTTCAACGCAATCATTGCGTATTTTTTCTAATGCGACGCTTTCACTCCTTAAAAATATTGTTTTTTCATATAATCCACAGGTTTTAAGACGACCAGCTCTGTATAATTTGTTTGAATTTGCCGATACGTCGTCAGCACTGTATCTCGAACAAGCAACGCTGGAAGTTGTTCCACCTGCAGCTCTAACATTATCGGGTGGACGCTTGATTATTCGCGATCAAAATTTTAGTAGAGGGACTATTACCATTGCGCAAGACATGGTGGTTGACCAGCCTGCTGGAGCTACCTTGGAGCAATCATAATCAACTTCTTACATCTATCGCTTTAAACAAAACAAAGAGGGCGGGCCAGCTGGCCCGCCCTCTTTGTTTTGTCAGCCAATTCATTTTTGATCCAAAAAGTACGTGAATCAGGAAATTAAAAACATCAAATAATCCTGAATAGAACTCTTTCTTTTCGCGCTTCTTATGTCGTACCGGCGAAAGCCGGTACGACGTAGGTCATAATATGCTCATTTAAAATGACGGAAAAAGTAAGTTTGTATAGATACTATTGTTTGACTTGAATTTCCTGATTTGCTTAAAAAGTGTCTTTTTTGCTAAAAAATGTGATTTTTGATAAAGTCCTAACGATTCTTTGCTTCTTATTATTTTTTAATTGAAAATAAATATAATGGTTGGCTATAATGATGATAGGAAGTTATTTGTTAAACTAGTTACAGGAAGGATTGGTTATGTATCCATTGAGGAGTGTGAAAGTTGGGTTAGTGCTTTTGAGTGTAGTTTCGTGTTATTGGTTGTACTCTGCAGAACGTCCAAATGAATATGAGAGAGAGCATTTTGAGGGAATTAATGAGCTAAGTTTTCCAGAAAAGCCAAGCGAATATATTCACGCTGATGGGCCTACTGGCCAGGTTGTTAAGACGCCGCCACTATATATTGTTAATAATTACACGCGGCCTATTAGGGTAAGAGTAAAATCAGGGGGAAGGGTTGAATGGGTTGAAGGAAAGGATGGCGAAGCAAGGTTAGCTAGGGTATCGGACGCTATTAAAACACTGGTCGATGCAACTATCCCTGTCAAAGGACACATAGAGATACCTAAAGATAAATTTTTGCAGGGAACTATACGATTTTTCACTCATGATGAAAATAATTCACAGGGATTTGTTTTGAATTCACATGTTCTTGCCGGCTTACGTATTATTCGGATAGATCAATTTGACAGCTATATGGAGGGCGATGAGTTGAAAATGGGAGGTAGTTTGTCTTTTTCTTATAATTTTACCGGTGGTGCGAATTGTTCAATGTGTTCAGAACCATTTGAAAAAGAAAGTGAGATATCTGTCTTGCCCTGTGCTCATTTTGTTCATTCAAGCTGTATTGAGAAAGTTATCAAAAAGCATAACCGAATATGCCAGGAATGCCAAGAAGAAGACCGGTTACCATATACTTTTATTTTTAAGAACAAGGGAATTAATACAATAAATTTTAGAGATATTAAAAAATATGAAGTTCCTATTATTGAGCCCTACTACGTCGATAATGTAAAGGAAGATTAGATTGATTTTTGTTGAAGGGCATCCAGCAATTTCGGTTGGATGCCCTTCAGTGTTAGTTCTCAACGTTTTGATAAACAATCATACTGGAAATAACATTAAGCGATCCACCTGGCTTGACCTGAACGTCAAGGTTGCCATTGCTGTTACCATTGCCCAGCGCAAATACTATTGTTTGACTTGAATTTCCTGACTTGCTTAAAAAGTGTCTTTTCTGCTAAAAAATGTGATTTTTGATAAAGTCCTAACGATTTTCCGTCTTTTGTTATTGTCTAATTGAAAATAGACTTTGAGGCTGGCTATAATGAAGTTAGGAAGTTATTTGCTAAACCAGTTACAGGAAGGATTGGTCATGTATCCATTGAGGAGTGTGAAGGTTGGGTTAGTGCTTTTGAGTGTAGTCTCGTGTTATTGGTTGTACTCTGAAGAACGTCCAAATGAAAATGATCATAAGAGAGGTCATTTGGGGCTAATTCATCATCCAAAATTTCCAGACAAGTCAACAAGATCTCTAGAAGAAGAGCCAAGCGAATATATGCGCTTGGATAAGCCTACTGGCGAGGAGGTTAAGACGCCGCCACTACGTATTATTAATAATAGTACGAGGCCTATGAAGGTAAGAGTAAAGGCAGGGGGAAGGATTGAAGAATTTGTAGGAGAGGATGGCAAAAAACACTTTGTCAGGAAAAAGGAGGCTGAAATACTCGCAGAAAAAATTATCCCTGTCAAAGATTTTATAGAGGTACCTAAAAAGAAATTTTTGCAGGGAAGTATTCGATTTTTTGGGGCCCCTAACCTCGAAGAGTTTACACTGGGAGTTGTTTTGGAACCATACATGCTTGCCGGCTTACGTACTATTCAGATAGATATGTTTGAGTGCTTTCCGGGGAAAGATGGTAAACCAGTACGGGGAAGTCAAATATATTTTTCTTATAATTTTACCGGTGGTGCGGATTGTTCAATGTGTTTAGAATCGTTTAAAAAAGAAAGTGAGGTATCTGTTTTGCCTTGCGCTCACTTTTTTCATTCAGCATGTATTGCTCAAGTTACCAAAGGGCAAGATAGAATATGTCCAGAATGCAGAGCTCCATATACTTTTATTTTTAAGAACAAGGGAATTAATAAAATAAATCTTAACGATATTATAAATAGAGTTCTTCTTATTAAGTTGTTGGAACGGGCCAACTTAGATATAAAGGAAGATTAGATTGATTTTTGTTGAAGGGCATCCAGCCGAAATGGCTGGATGCCCTTCAATGTTTGCGCAATCAACTTCTTATATCTATCGCTTTAATCATAGAAAAGGGATGGGCCAGCCGGCCCATCCCTCAATATTTTTAGTCAATCGATCCAACGTTCTGATAATCAATCATGCCGGAAACAAGCTTGAGTGAAGCCCCTGGCTTGAATTGAATATCAAGATCTGCATTAACATTGCCATTACCCAATGCAAATCCTTCTGACAAGCTTGTAGCCCCATCATTGACCAGGTTATTGATGTGATCAATAATCAGCGCACCACGTGACAAGCGCATACCAGTTGTAGTTGATATGAAGGTAACTCCATCAATGGCAAGTTGCGCTGAACGATCAAACAGCGCAAATAGATTCCTGTTAGCAATGCTAGGAGCATATCTGAAGATCATGCCATCCATCACCAGGCGTGAATTACTGCTTACCGTCAGTGCTGACTCTGATTCATAACTGAAGGTATTGGTACCACGGATGTAGTTATCTTGTCCAAATTCCATAGCACCAGTAGTAAAGCTTACACCATTGTCGAGTAAGAGCCCGCAGTTTTGGAAGGCAACGGTCGCTGTTGGTCCTGCGCAACGAATGTTATTGATGTTGAGTCCATCAAGTGAGGTATCGTGGATGGTTAATCTGCTGTGAGGGGCGACAACAATTGAATTAGATGGATAAATAGTAAGTAGATTACCATGGCCATGGATGAAACAATTGCCGGTAAAGTTCCAGGTGTAAAGCATCTGTTGTGATTGTCCAAGAACAAGGACGGTTTGATTATCAAAAAGGACCGTCGACCCTGCACCAATTTGTACGGCACTATCAATGTAATTACCCCAAACGATGTTCTTGAAGGTGACGGTTATCCCGTCTGCTACTTGCATGACATTAGGAGTATTGTTTGCAAAATAGATTGTGTGCCCATTCCCATCAATCACTGTGTCATTTTGAATCAACATGAGATGATTTGGCGACAGATATATGTCATAGGACAATGAGTATGTTGGCGTATTGATAATTATATTCATTGGCCCATGATCAATGGTTTGTACTTGTGTATCAAGCCAAGCAATGGCATCACTTGTTGTTTTATTAGGGGCAAGAAGT
>CAYUQI010000010.1:0-47774 GCA_964446935.1 uncultured Pseudomonadota bacterium | reverse complement strand
AACATTGCTGTAGGGGTAACCGACTCAAATTCTTTTTTATCTATTAATTTTTTAGTATCTGATAATCCACACAATGATAATTCTGATGATGATGATGAATCCATAGCGCCTAGGTTTGCAGCCGAAGTGATACTCAGTGTAAGTATCGAAGAGAAAAATAATTTATGTACGATGTTCATAAAATTCCTCAATCAAGAGTTCGATGTTTGGAAGAAATAAATTTGCCTGTTAGCGGTTTTTGTTCAACAAGTTTACAGCATCACGAAATTCTTTGGATTCAAAACCTGCAATAACGTCATTAATTACAATTTTTGCAATACTTACCTGAGATTCAG
This sequence comes from uncultured Pseudomonadota bacterium, assembly GCA_964446935.1. GTDB lineage: Bacteria > Babelota > Babeliae > Babelales > RVW-14 > UASB124. The sequence continues at coordinate 47,439 of CAYUQI010000010.1, read as the reverse complement.
GATCTGCTAAATTAATTCTTCCCATGCCTATTTCTTTCATAAAAACCCAATAGGATGGAACTTGTAAAGTCGCATATTGATTTATACTCTTAACCCCCAATGCTAAGAAACTCAAAGCACTAACCATTCTTGCTACCTGTTTCATTAAACATAATTTTGCTTCTTCAAATGCAGATGGTTGCCGTTCAAGATACGTTGTCAGCAAAATATTTTCATATTCAGGCTTAAAACAAAAATAAATAGCCGCTGTCGCAATATCATAGTAAGGATCCGATTGAGCAGAACATTCGCAATCAATAGCTTTAAATTCATTACCTAAAAATATCACGTTGTGTGGATGTATATCATTATGACAAGGAACAACTGATAAGTGAGGAGCAAGCGCAAAATGTAGAATGGCTAAAATTTCTTCAAGCTTAGCTAAAGGAAACCCTTCAACATTATTCGCTTTTACAATCTCTTTAACCTGTTTCAAATACTCTTGAAGAAAATCGAAAACATTCTTTGATGTTGGAAATTGAGGACCATGATGAATTTTTTGTAAAAGATGCGCCAACTCGGCATAAAGTTGTTCAGAGTGTCGCTGTTCACGTGAAATTTTTTGCCCCTGCAGATATTCCATAATCACAACGGCTTTATCAACATCAGCGAAATAGATGTGAGGTCCATACCCACCTTCAGAAGCCGCTTGTAAACAAGCTATTTCCTGCTGCCGTTCTTCTTTGGTTTTATGCTCAAAAAAACGAGCAATATATTTTTTAGAATCAGTGGTAACCATAAAAATAGATGCACCAGACAGACCACCCTTAAGCACCTGTGCTGAAACACTACCCGGAATTGATAATGCATCCTTTGCTACAGATGCAGCATATTTTTCATCAATGCAATGTACGCCACAGGAACAAAGCATCAAAAGAAGAATAATCGCATAAACTTTTGTATGAGTTTTCATCTTAGTCTCCCACCACATTAAAACCTTAAAATAAATTTGTTTGAACCAAGTGGCTGAATCAATTTGAGCAAAAGGACACTTGTAATCGTTGCTGCTTGCCCCGAATAGCCTAAATCACTCATCATCAACCACACAATTGCCGCTGATACAATGGAGCAACAAGCAGCCCAAAGAATCATTGGAGCAACATATTTTGCTTCTAATGCTTGTTCATACAACTTGATCAAGTTGTATGATTCCTCAAAAATCATGCCGATAAAATATGCTCCTGCAAATGCATAATAAAAATTGAGCCCATATTTTGCATAGCCCATATAGGTAATACCAACAAGAAAGGCATAAAAACCATAACGCCCCAAAGAAACCAATTCTAATTTAGCAGGGAGTTCAGCAAAAAATCCGGGCCGTTGCGTTGTCCCCCAAAGCACCTCCTTCAGTCTCCCAACAACAACCATTGATATGATAATTGCCAAAGGGATTGAAAAATAACCAACTTTTGGTTTTAAATAGGCAGAAGCCAGTGATATTACGCTCGATGTTACCAATGTTAGAATCAACATTTTATAGATTGATAAGCTTTTTACCGGCGCCTCATAAATAACCAAACTTTCATACGCAGCTCGCAAAAATGCCACAACAAAAAAGACACCAAAACTTGCAGCCGCCATAGGAATTGAAAATTGCATGGTTAGTAGTGGGGGTAGCAACATAATTAAACCGATGGTTGCATATGTACCAACGGTAATGAGATATAATTTCTTAGACAACCAGCGTAAAAAATCAATTCTTGTTTCCATAACAGATCCTCCAAATTATTTTTTCTTCAAAATAGCTATACATTCATTAAGCCATTTAATCTCAGCAAGAACAGCTATTAACCCATGTCGCAATGTCATGTACCAAAAAGCTTTATGCGGGTGCTCGTCCGAGATTTTAGAAAAAGTATCACATTCAATACTTTTGAATTTTCTTTTTAACTTTTGCACTTTCTCAAGTCTTGAAAAAAGTTTCTGCAAAATTTTTTCTTTAGAAACATTGCCCCCAAAAAATAGCTTTAAAAGAAATTCGTTGCGACGTTTGTCTATTTCTGCGGGCATTTCCATCCAAGACAGAAATTCTTTTTTTCCCCTAGGCGTAATTTCAAATATTCTACTTTCTCTTTTACCCGAATATTCTGTTCGAGACTTAACTTTTCCCTCATTTTCTAGTGTTTTGAGCATGGGATAAATTGAAGCATCTGATTCTTGCCAAAAGTAATCAGTAGAACCCTGCATCTCTTTTATTATCTGGTAACCCGACAGAGGTTGATCGCTTAAAAGCATTCCTAATATTGCATACCTGCTTTTATCGATTTTCTTCATACAAATCATCCCTTTTTTAATCAAATTTTAGAATGCATAATCATAAGCCATAGAATACCTAATTATTGGGTATATGGCAAGGTGTTTGAATAAGATGGAAAAATTTGAAAAATACGCTTGAAAAGCATAAAAACGAACCTTTTCCTTTTTGTTTTGTCTAAAAAAGGAAAGAGAGTAAAGAGCCTGTTGATATGATGAGCTTAGGTGACACTTTATTAACGCAAAACTAATAATCTGTTTGAACGATTTGATCATAGGTTTGAGACACTCGATCTACGGCCTCTTCCCTCATTACAAGATTAGATAAATCATACTTTAAATGCAACAAAGCAGCATCTTGCTTGAATAAATCAAAAAACTTCTTTGCTAGATCTGCCATATTAAAATCACCCATTACGGCGATTTCTTTGCCTCGCAAGTCGAACCATAATGCATTACGAAGATTATAGATGGCACGCATTACAATGAAATCATCATAATGCTCTTGCCATGATTGTCCAAAATAAAGCTTAAGCACTGTTATTGTTTCTTGTTCGTTAAATGCTGATTCGCAACATAGACTGGTAAGATCAAAGAGTATATTACCCCAACTAGCATATTCCCAATCAATAAGCCATAGTTGTTTTCCATCGTCTATGAAGTTTTCCGGTAAAACGTCACAATGACAAAGACCGGCATACATTGTTTCTTTTCCTTGAAAATGCGTTTCGATAGTATTAATGGTGGTCTTTGTTTTTTCCATTTCTTCTGTAGAAAGAAATGAAGGTTGATAGGAGCTTGATAGTGACAACATCGTTCGAACTTTCTCATAGATAGAACAGGTTTCAAGCTCTTTCTGGTATAGGATTTGATGACATTTTTTGAGTACCTCTATGATGCTTTTTAAATATACTGGGTTGCGCATGTCGTCTTTGGTTAACGCATTGCCAGTAATGAAGGATCGAATAAGAGTTCCATTCTGAGGATTACTGTACATTATGGTAGGTGCTATACCAGCTTGACTGGCGTTTTTTTGACAAGCTTCTTCACAGTACCGATTTATACCAAGGTTTTCTGGATTTTGTTTGCCTAAACGTACAACAAATGAATCTTTTTGATTGGTTGCTAGAAGGGTGGTGTTGGTGAGGCCGCCTTGAAGTTGTTCTTGTATTGATATTGTTGGGGTACTGAGCAAATGAGCGATATTCTTTTCAAGTTGTTGTCTGTCCATTGAATGGGAAGATGAAGTAATGAGCAAAAATGTTAAAGCAATAGTAGTGCGAAGAGAGTATGAATTGATAATCATGAATATCCATTGATAATTGTTAAAGATTATAAAAACCAAAGTGTCGCTTAGTTTAGCGTAAAAACATGGCTGTACAAGTGAGATCGTTATATTTTTTTGTATAATAAAAAACCATGAATTGTATGAACGGCGATAAAAAGTAGCGAAAGCAATGCATACAGTGTACTTCTTCCAATAAAAGCTATCCCCATTAAAAACAAGAGTGGTGTAAAAAAGGGTCCTAGAAAAATAACAATCGATTTTGAACGCAATGCGTTGAATCTTTGAACCCATAAGTGGGGTATCCAGCTAAGAAAGTAAGTCACACATCCGACTACGTAGAGTGTTAAGCCTGTTGTATATGTTGTGCCTGTGGTATGTATGGGAATACATAGTGGTAACAAAAATATTAAGAAGCGGAATGCGTTCTCTGCCTTTAATAAAAAGGACGAAATGTTCTCATCTGAGGGAAGATTAAGTGACATCTTTTTAAAGAATAGCCCGTTATATAAAAGAATGGGGATTTGCAGTAAAAAGCAATTGAGCAAAACAGTGTTTAGTTTCATGATAATGTACAAAAACTGATGTTGGGTAGCCCCTGGCCGTTAGCGATATGTGCTATCTCCATCGCATAGTATCTAGTTGTTGCTTTTGTTGATTTATCACATTACTGAGGCTGCTTACTTGGCTTTTTAGCCTTGTTATTTCTGAGTTAAGCTGTTGCAACTCCTTTTCCTGTTGCTGTTTGGTGTAGAGCAAATATTGAAGCCTATAATCTTTGTGGCTCAATAGTGAATTTATTGTATTGTTGATCGTATTGAGTAGCAATGATTCACGCGCTTTTAGTTCTTCGCAGGTAGTTGCAATACCTGGAGAATCTTTTGTTGATGCGTCAGATAAAATGTGATCAATTGTTTGTAAGTGATTTTGGATAGTATTTTTTAAAGTTGTTGCCTTGTTGCATGCTATAACGAGTGGAAAATCATGAGGGCTGACGCGCGTGATGAACGCGTTTTGATTTATTATTGAATCGTATGCTAGAAATGGGCTTACCTCAATGTTCTGAAGATTGACTTTAATATCTCGAAGTGTTGCCCACGTGTTTATTATATTTAATGATTGAATTAATGCATTTGTTCTTTCTGTGAGGTTTTTAGCAGTGGCTACTATTGTAGCATCTTCAGACTCTTTGATTGCTTGTTGTAATAAAGAGAGTATTCCTTCGCAGTCCGTTTGTATTTTACTTATTTGATTAAGCACTGAGCCTTTTATGCCAAAACAATCATTGCTATAGATTTCGAACGCTTTCATTGTTGTAAATTTTTGTTGTAACAAAGAGTCTGATCCAACCGCTTGAAGAAGTTTTAAAGCGGCCGTTATTTTATTTTTTGGGGTTAATTTGGATAGATGAAGGTATAAAGCCCCCCACGTAATACCCCCAGCTGCAAGGCTTACAAGCGTCGTCACAGAAGGTTTCTTTATGATAAAGTGAGAAATACCACCAGCGACTGTTCCTGCTGCTATTCCGCCACATAGAGGAAGATACGTGGCGGCAGATTCACTGATGGCATAAGTTGTACTTGGTGTTATGCACAATGAAATAATAAAAATCGATACATACATTTGTTGTAAGAATTTCATGAAGTCTCCACATTGTAAAAGTCTTCAAATGGCTTATGGATTCAATGCGGCCAACGTAGCAGCTTAAGCGAGGCTTGTAAAATAAATGTTTGATGAATAGAGGGAAAAGAAGTGCTTTGGCTGGCTTACCCAGCTGAAGTAGCTTGCAGCGAAAACTGGGACGAGAGGATTCGAACCTCTGTAACCGGATCCAGAATCCGGGGTCCTACCACTAGACGACATCCCAATATGTTTTAAGTGTACAATATTTTGCTAAGAATGTCTTTGTAAAAAAGCCCTACCCGAACCAGATTTTAAGATTACTACGTATGACTCAATAATTTATCTCTCAGCATTTGAATAGATGCTTTTGAGTCTAAATACGAACCCATTACAATTGGGCACCCATGTTTTTTGTAGATCGTTTTACCTGCTTCGATTTGATCAGCCTGGATACCAAAATAATCAACAAGCTTGATAACTCTTACGCACAAGTCTTGCAACGGAATGTTATTGATGGCTGCTTCTTTTAGAGAATGTAGCCCAAAGGCAGTGCTTTCAATAAGCTCATCATTTCCATGTTCGTCTTTTCCAAGATAAAGCATCACATGACGCATACGAGAAGGCGTCTTGCCTTGAGGGAAAAAGATCAAATCTCCTGGCTTTAAATCTTTGCCATGCTCAATATGTTTTGGCAATCCATAGAATTGTGATGTTGAATTTTTTGGAATTTGCAATCCAATGGCTTTAAAAACAATGTTAACAAACGCAGAACAATCAATTCCTGTGATAGCATCGGTTTTTTTATTAGTTATTGCTGGTGGGGTGCGTCCACCCAAAACGTAGGAGCATCCAATGAATTGCTTTGCGATTTGGACAATCTTATTTCGTAAATCTTGCTCACTCTCTGTAACAGTAGAAGATAGTTCATATACAGAACTCGAGGTTTTTATAAATCCAATTGTTTCTTCATAAAGATGTACCTGCCACCATTGTTGATCAACGTGGTTGGCAGAAAGCATTGTACCGCATGCGAGTAAAAACTTCGGCGCAGTTGCATCATTTTTTTCTCCATAAACAGGCGTCCATAAATCTTGTAAGACAATGTTGTATATGGGAAAATCATGAACGATGAGCAGTTGGTCTTTTTGAATATATCCAGGGCATCCAGTCCATTTATTTGTTGGTGTTATTATTTCCTGCTCTATGGCTTTAACAGGTATCCATTTTGTTAGAATTTTATCATTGTCGTTTAATATTAATTTTTCTCCAAATAAAATTTGTGAATTTTGTTGCCCAAGGTCCTTGGATAATAAAGGACTTTGCAAGCCTCTTGGAACGTGCTTTGGTGTTGCGCGTAAATGAGCGACAGGAACACTTAGAATCATTTTAATGGGCGCACTGATGAGAACTGTTTGTAAAAAATGTAACAGTAAAATATAGGTGCATACAGATATGTAGTTTTTCATAAAAATGCCAAAATTATTAATGCCAAACTGTTAGCCAATTGATTGTATAGTATGCCATTCAGAAAAAATCGCAAACGTGCCTTTTTAAAATAGAAGAAGAATTTGTTGCTATGATGGTTCTAGTGCATGAGAAAAAGGAGAGTCAAGGGGATGCTTGATGAAAATAATACAATTTTAAGGATATTGTTATGAATATTGAACACATAGCCATATGGACTAACAATCTTGAACAATTAAAATCTTTCTATGAAACGTATTTTCATGCAAAGGCCTGTGAAAAATACATTAATTCTAAAACTAATTTTGAATCATATTTTCTAACATTTCCATCTGGCGGTACGCGTCTTGAATTAATGAAAAAACAAGAGTGTCTTGGCAAAATAGATACAGCAAGGGTCGGGCTAGCACATGTTGCTTTTTCGGTTGGTAGCAAGGATGCTGTCGATGGGTTAACTGCTCGGCTTGAACGTGATGGCTTTCGAGTTATAAGCCAACCACGAACAACTGGTGATGGTTATTATGAAAGTTGTGTACTTGATCATGATGGGAATATTATCGAAATTATGGTGTAACCAATTTATGATTTCTTGAGTAATAAAAAGGAACGAAACGAGGTAGGTATGAAAATGTCTGATGTCGGGAATGTTTTATGGGGGGCGTTGCGCATCATTGCCGGGGTGGCCCTTATCATTCTTGGTATTCTTGGCTTGTTTTTGCCATTTTTGCAGGGGATTATCTTTATTCTTCTTGGATTGGTGCTGTTGGGTAGCAACCATGCTACCCAACAGGCTAAAAAACTATGGCAATGGATTAAACGAAAATTGGGGGAATGGTAATTATTTTTTTGTTGTGAGTCTTGTTATTTGAGTTCTTGCCTTTTGTGCTGCTGCGCGAGCATTATGTTTCATGCGTTCAATGAGGGTTGTTGCCTCTGGTTGAGCAACTTCAATTGTTCTGAACGTTTTGAAAAATTCTCCGATAGTGAGCAACGCATGGCCTACGATCCCTGCTAGTAAGATTTTTGCTTCTTTTGATGTTGGTTCCAAGGCCAGATATTCAGACAAGAGGCGGCTGAGAGAACCAAATGATTGCAACATTAACATTTGTTTTTTCTGCTCAGGAGTGTCCTTGGTGCTTGTTGCCAAGTAGGTGGCAAGGGTTGCTTCAAATGTTGGCAAAATGTATGCATGGAGCATTGTGGCAATTTTTTTGATCTGGGTTTCTTCAGGAGTTTCTTTCTTTGTGTTATTAGTTGCAACTTCTTTATTTGTGGTGTGATATTGTCGAATGTCTTTGATGAGATGATTGACGTCATACCCAAGCCATGCAATAGGGTAATAAAGTCCTTCTTTGATAGTTGGTTGCTTATTGATTAAAAACAGCAGCTCATTGGTAACGCGGCAGGAATCGGCAATGGTTTGCAAAAGTTTGGCTTGATTGTATTGGTGTTGGTCGGCATAGTTGGCGCCAACAGCTGTGAGCCGGCCAAGGGCTGTTGCGACTTCTGCTATTTGTAACCAATCAGGCTGGGCGTGAATTGTTCCGAGACACATTCCTGCGCCGAGAACTGCTGCAAGTATCTTTTTCATAAAAGGTTCCTTTTTTTAACCTGGAATAAATACCTTGTGTTTATACGCTGATGTGTATTTGAGTTATCTATAGAACACTATTTTTTCAAAGTCAATGGTTTTTCCCGCTCCCAATGCATTTTAACGTATTTATGGTATACTTGAGCAAATTGATGGCTCGCAAGAATAGTATGAGGATTTGGATCATGGAAATGGACAAACTTTACCAACATAACGTGTTTGATAAACAAGCTCAGGATTTGTGGGAACACCAGGGAATTTATGCCTTTAAGCCAACAGATCCAGCCAAAGTTTTTAGTATTGATACTCCACCCCCAACGGTATCCGGGACGTTGCACATTGGCCATGTATTTTCATACACACATGCTGATCTTGTTGCGCGCTATCAACGTATGTCCGGTTTCCATGTTTTTTATCCAATGGGTTTTGATGACAATGGATTGGCAACCGAACGTTTTGTTGAAAAAAAGAATAATACCAAGGCCTATTTGATGCCACGATCAGAGTTTATTGCTTTGTGTCTGCGTGAAACTATGGCTGCGGAAAAACAATTTGAGGCGTTGTGGCGAGGGCTTGCTCTTTCTATTGATTGGTCAAAGCTGTACTCAACCATTTCTGAACCAGTACGTCGAGCATCGCAATATTCGTTTATTGAACTCTATAAAAAGGGATTGGTATATCGTAAACAAGAACCATCATTGTATTGTACTACGTGTCGTACTTCGGTGGCGCAGGCAGAACTTGAAAGTTCTGAGGTTAGTACGATGTTCAACAACATCATTTTTACCACTGAAGGCGGTGAGAAGCTTACGATTGCTACGACACGTCCAGAGTTACTTCCTGCCTGTGTTGCAGTGTTCTTTCATCCTGATGATACGCGTTACAAACACTTGGCTGGCAAATTTGCTATTACTCCTGTATTTGAAAAACCTGTTCGCATTATGCCTGATGATAAAGTTGATCCTGCAAAAGGAACCGGTTTGGTGATGTGTTGCACCTTTGGTGATCAGACGGATATTTATTGGTATAAGACGTACAAACTACCATTCGAACACATTGTTGGTTTGGATGGTAAGTGGACAGAGGCCAGTGGTCCTCTGGTTGGTCTGACAATGCGTGATGCACGTAAAAAGGTTCTCGAATTATTAACGCAAGCCAATGCGCTCGTTGATCAAAAATCCATTACTCACAGTGTTAATACTCATGAGCGCTGTAAGCAAGAGATTGAATATCTCATTCTTTCGCAATGGTTTATTAACATTCTCGATCATAAAGAAACACTTTTAAAGCGAGCTGATGAGATTGAATGGCGTCCTGAGTTCATGAAAGTTCGTTATCAAGATTGGGTACAGAATTTGCATTGGGACTGGTGTATTTCACGGCAACGTTTTTTTGGTATTCCGTTTCCGGTGTGGCACTGCAAAGACTGTTCACACATTATTGTTGCTGATGCAAAGATGTTGCCAATTGATCCACAGGAGCAATCGTATCCTGGCGGTAAATGCTCTGAGTGTTCAGGTACTCACCTTACCCCGGATACCGATGTCATGGATACGTGGAATACGTCATCAATAACCCCGCTCATTAACATTAAGTGGCCAGATGGATCTGCTGATAAACTTGTACTGCCAATGAGCCTTCGCCCACAAGCGCATGACATTATCAGAACGTGGGCTTTTTATACGATTGTTAAAGCTCATTACCATGCTAATACTATTCCATGGAAAACAATTATGATTTCCGGGCATGTTTTGGCAGGGAAAGAAAAAATTTCGAAATCTCAAGGAAATGCCAAGATGGCTCCTGAGGAATTGCTTAAAAACTACCCGGCTGATGTTATTCGCTATTGGGCTGCCAGTGGGCGGCTTGGTACCGATACAGCCTTTAGTGAGAATCAACTTAAAATAGGTCAACGTCTGGTGACCAAATTGTGGAATGCATTCCGTTTTATAGCAGAGCATCTTAAGAATCGGGCTGCTGTAAAAGTAGTTGTTAATGACCCTCTTAACCAATGGATTTTGCATTCGTTCAGCCAGACACATGCTGCCTACCATCAGTGCTTTAAAGGTTATGAGTACTATGCTGCGCTGGAGACTGGTGAAAAGTTTTTCTGGGCTGATTTTTGTGATAATTATCTTGAATTGATTAAAGATCGCTTATTTAATACTCAAAACTATGATCCAGCATTGATTGCTGAAACGCAATTTGTTTTGTATGAGATTGGTTTTGGTTTGTTACAAATGTTTGCGCCATTTGTTCCGCATGTTACTGAAACGTTGTATCAGTTGTTGTTTAAAGATAAAGAAGGTGTTGTATCCTTGCATGCAACTACCTTTGATGCCAAACGCTGTGCGTATTCATTTGATCGTAGCAATGAGCTTATGCAGAGGATTCTTATGGTTGTAGGTGCTGTTCGCAAGTTAAAGAGTGAAGGGCAGCATTCATTGAAGGCTGAGCTTATCACCCTTGAAATTTGCAGTGCTGATAAAGCTGTTATTGCAGACCTTGAAACACAAAAGAATTTGTTAAAGGGGATTGCCAACGCTCGTGAGATTGTTTACAAAACAACGGCAGCATCAACTGAATTACAGCAAACGCCTCAAGGGCTTATCGCGCGAGTTGGATTATGATTACTGTTAAAAATAGTCAGCGCAAGATACGTGTTGATACTGAAGCATTACAACAGAATGCTTTATCAATGTTGAAAACGATTGGGTATGATACCTTTGATCTTGGTATTTTGTTAACAACCAATAAAACGATACAGCAGTACAACAAAAAATACCGCAGCATCAATAAACCAACCGATATTTTATCGTTTCCGTATCATGCAAAACTTAAAGCAGGCATGAAAATTGTTGTAAAGTCGCCGGAGGATAAGAACCTTGGCGACCTTATCATTTCATTAGAATATTCTCAAAAAAAAGCTGATGAATTTGGCTTTTCATCATTCGATGAGTATCTGCTGATACTTCTTGCCCATGGCATTGCTCATGTGATTGGGTATGATCATACGACCGAAAAAGAATATCTTGCCATGCAAAAGGTTGAAAAGAAGTTGCTTGAGTCGGCAGTCTTTGTGTAATGATTATTTATTTCATCGGGATTATTTTACCGTTGTTTTTTGTCATCCTGCCTGCCAGCCGAAGCGGCTTGCCTTCGCCAAGGCTACGGCGGGCCAGCGCGAAAGCTTGGAATTTATTTCAGGATTCATTTTTCGTAGTAATAAAGCGTAGACCCTGAAACGAGTTCAGGGTGACAATGCTTCGAATTTGATGTGTTTTACTTATGCCTACGAAATGAACCGTTGAATATAGCCTTTAACATTCGCAAAGAAATTATTAACGGCAGGGATGTTGAGCATTTTAAAGCCGTAATAAATTAAAAATATGCCTCCGCCAAAAAAAATCATGCGCATGGTAATAGTATTTGAAAAGAATATAAGCATAAGTCCGAGTAGTATCGCAAAAAGTCCTTTAATTTTATTTTCATTACCGTTCATATACTCTCCTTTTTCCTAAAAACCGACATATATCAAACATCTATCAAGCACCCTACCAGAGGCTTGGTTGCAATCTCAAGAATTTGAAAAACAAGAACCGTTCATAGTGAGGCGTTCGTAGGGTATCTCGAATCATTTGAACGAGGCATGTTTGAATAGACCGGAAATTGTTTGCACAGTAAACCAACGTCGTTTTTTATGGCGGTCAGAACGGTTTTATCCTTGGTGTGTAATGCTGTATCGATCCATTCTGCAACCTGTTTGGCTTCTTTTTCCTTAAAACCTCTGGTGGTGATTGCCGGTGTTCCTATGCGGATCCCACTGCACAACGTTGGCGGTTGAGGATCAAAGGGGATTGTGTTGCGATTGATGATGATGTTGCATTGTCCTAGAATTGTTTCTGCTTCTTTTCCAGTTAAACCTTGTGTATTTTTTGATTGTGGAAGATCAATTAAAAAGAGATGCGTGTCGGTACCACCCGAGACAATACGGTAGCCAAGATCTTTAAATGTTGAAACCATTGCTTGTGCATTGAGTAAAATTTGTTGGGCATAGGTCTTGAATGATGGTTGAAGAGCTTCTTCAAAGCAAACTGCTTTTGCTGCAATAACATGCATAAGAGGCCCACCTTGGGAACCTGGAATGATTGCCTTGTCAACTTGTTTGCCAATTGCTTCTTTGCAGCAAATGATGCCACCGCGAGGCCCACGAAGTGTTTTATGAGTGGTGCTACTTACTACGTCAGCCCATGGCATTGGTGATGGGACGACGTTACCAGCTACAAGCCCTGCAATGTGCGCCATATCAATAAATAAATATGCTTTGACCGATTGTGCAATGGTGTTAAGTCGTTGATAGTCAATATGTCGAGCATAAGCAGATGCGCCTGCAACGATCATGGCAGGTTTATGTTGATGAGCGAGCTTTTCTATTTCATTATAATCTATGCATTCAGTTTCTTTATTGACACCATAATGAATGAAGTTATAAAACCTACCAGAAAAATTGGTGCTGTATCCATGCGTAAGATGTCCTCCTGCGCTCAAGCTCATGGCAAGAATCGTGTCCCCTGGTTTTAAAAGACTTGCATAAACGGCAAAGTTTGCGCTTGAACCGGAGTGTGGTTGGACATTCATGTGTCCAGCATTGAAAAGTTTTTTGCCTTGTTCGATGGCATATGCTTCTATCTTATCAACAATTTCGCAACCACCATAATATCGCTTTCCAGGATACCCTTCGGCATATTTATTGGTTAAGACAGATCCCGTTGCTTGAAGGATTGCCTTGCTTGCGTAATTTTCCGAGGCGATGAGGTTAATGCAGTGTTCTTGGCGTTGTTGTTCTTGCTCGATAAGCTGAAAGATATATGGCTTCATGACTATCTCCCGCATTTGGCGTGTTTTATTGACTAATAAAAAAGTCATTTTGTAAGATTGGAACTAGAATTGTAGAGTAGTTTATCATTGATAACTCAACTTTGTTATTCATTATAATTAAAAGGAGGATTTTATGAATAAATACTTCATTGGTGTATTAGTAACCATCATGATATGTCCAAAAGTTTATGCTGGCCATGGCGGTGATGCTGCAGTCGGTGCTTTGGGTGGACTAGCCGTTGGTACGATGATAGGTTCTGCTATGTCTGATTCCAAAAAATCGTCGCGAGCAGAGCAAGAGGCTATTCGAGCTCAAGACAAAGCGGAACGCGCTGAAGAAAAGGCTGACCAATTGAGGATTGAGCAAGAGCAAGAACGTATTCGACAATTAGAACATAAACTTGAGCAACGTCAGCAGCCAGCCAAAAATGACGCGACAACCATGCTATTATTAGGACTTGTTGGAATTTTGCTTTTAGCGGTTATTGGGTTGGGGGTTGCAATATTACGTAGAAAACCATAGAAATTTTAAAGGATTACGAATATGAAAAAAATAAGTGTAGTCGGTTGTTTCCTTGTCGGTATAACGGCGTCTGTTCCGTATCTTGCGTGTGGCCATGGGGGTGATGCGTTTGCTGGCAGTCTTGGTGGCAGTTTGCTTGGATCTGCCATTGGAACATCAATGGCTCAAAAATCATCACACGGCGGAGGTGATGGAAGTGGTGCTCAAGCTTTCAAAGAAATAGGGAAACTGGAGGAAGCTGTCCGTAATGATTTGCGAACATTGAATGGCCGTATTGATGATCTGGAAGAGGATGTTAAGGATTTGCAAAAAGATGATGATTCAAAAGAACTGCGTGAAGAACTTGCTACATTGAAAAAAACATTCGGTGATATTGAGAAAAAGATGGATGAGCAGTCTGTAAAGATCGAAGAACGCCTTGTCGCACTTGAAGGTAAATCAACTGAGCCAAAAGTCGAACGTAAAGCTGTTGAAGAACCACTGGCTGTTCCCGTAGAAAAGACTGAACCAGAAGAAAAATAATAAATCTAAAGGATATCGTGAGAAGGCCTGCACCAGCGGGCCTTTTTTTATTGTTTTTTCACTTTTTGCTGTTGTTGCTGCGTATTGTATACTTGTGATGTTGAGTTTTTACAAGAGAGTATTTATTTGAAAGGTTTTTTGTGAAATATACAAATAAGTTTTGGGGATTAAGCGGTTTGTTGATAGGCATGGTTCTATTTTCATCATGTCTTCAGACAGGAGATAACAAGTCGATGCGATATGATGCATCAGCACTTACTGCTGATGAATCTATAGTTCCTATTGTGATTATTGGGGGCGGGGTTGGCGGTTTGACGGCAGCTGTGTATGCAGCACAATCGTCAATTCCTTGTCTGGTTATAGAAGGCCCTAAGCCTGGAGGTGCCTTGTCACAATCACATTCAGTACGCAATTGGCCAGGAACATTTGATGCACCAGGCAAGGACATTGTTGATTCGATTCGTGATCAAGCAATTAAGCGAGGTGTTTCTATTATTCAGGAATCGGTTACACGTATTGATGTGAACAAATGGCCTCGGATCATAGAGGTAGAAGATTTAAAGAATCCTGCTGTTAAACGAACCATTAGAGCATTGGCGGTTATTATTGCCACCGGGTCGGAACCAAATATGTTGCCAATATCACGAGAATATTGGGGTAAAGGTGTAAGCAACTGTGCTGTGTGCGATGGTGGATTATATAAAAATAAGAATGTCATTGTTGTCGGTGGAGGGGATGCAGCGGTATTGGAAGCGAACTATTTGGCTGAGATAGCAGATAAGGTTATCGTTGTGGTTCGTAGAGATGTCTTTAGATGCAATGACAAACAAGCGCTTGCAAGTATGCTTGGACGTAACAATGTTGCTGTTCTGTTTAACACTGAGGTGCATGCTATTGAGGGCGATGGTTCAAAGATAACACATGTTTCATTACGCAATAATAAAACCGGACAGGAACAAAAGCAGAGTGCGGATGGTGTTTTTCTTGCTATTGGCTCTCATCCTAATTCTGATTTATTCAAAGAGCAACTTGCTTGTGATGATCATGGCTATATCATGCTTAAGAAATATCAAGAAACATCTGTCGACGGTGTTTTTGCCGCAGGCAACGTATGCAATCCTGATTATGCGCAGGCGGTTATTGCTGCTGGAGATGGTTGCAAGGCAGCATTGCAGGCACTTAAATTTTTAAGAGATGCCAAATTTGTTCATACTAAGCAGGTCGCGGAACAAAATAAAGATACTCATGGTAATTCTGGTGATATTGGTAACGATAGCGATGAGACACATAAAGAAAGTACTTCTGTTGCGCGTGTTGCTGAAATTTACACAGAAAAAGACGTTGATGCATTAGTATATCGTTCAGACCGTCCTGTTGTGGTTGATATGTTTTCAACATTGTGTATTCCTTGTCAGAAAATGGCTCCCATTGTTGCACAAAGTGCTCAAGAGTTTAACGGGAGGGTTGCCTTTGTTAAATTAAATGTTGCCAATAAATCTGTGAGCCTAAAAAAGATGTTAGATCAATTGGGAGGCGTATCAGTTAATGCGGTTCCTACGTTTCTCTTAGTTGCTAATGGACATGAGGTAGGGAGGATTGTTGGCTTACAAAGTCCAGATGCCTTCAAAAAAACAATTAAAGAAATTTTTAAAATAAAATAAACAGCACGTAAGGATGATTATGAAACGATTATATGCTCCATGGCGTCATGATTATGTGACGGGTATGGTTGATAAAGGTGGTAATACTAAGCTGGGCGCAAAATCATGTGTTTTTTGTACACAGCTTGCGGCTGACGATGATGATAAATATTTTATTATTAAGCGCTTTAAACAGTGTTTTGTGATGATGAACTATTATCCTTACAATGTTGGGCATGTTATGATTTTGCCTAACGAGCATAAAGGTGAATTGCACGAATTATCTGCTTCGGTTCGCGCTGAAATGATGGAGGCTCTTAATGCTTCAATAGGTGTTATTGATAAAGTTGTTAAGGCAAAAGGTTTTAATATTGGTATTAATTTGGGCGTTGCAGGGGGCGGAGGGATCCCCTCACATCTTCACATTCATGTGCTTCCTCGCTGGCAGGGCGACACCAATTTTTTGGAGACAATTGGTGAAACTAAGCTTGTTTCTGCTGATTTTGTAAAAACATTTAAGGACTTGAAAAAAGGATTTGAAAAAATTAGTGTATCCAATAAGAAAAAAGTATAAGTGAATTATTGTTGGTTTATTTCCTTACGAGGAGGTGTTTATGAAAGTATCCAAAATACTCGTACTTGCTGCTCTTAGTGCAATGAGTTCTCAACAGGGTATGTGCAAAAAAACAGAGTGTAAACCGGCTGAAGTTGAAACCCCCATTAAAAGTTTTTTTGATGAATTTGATAGGCTTGATGATGTTGCTGCGCAACAATTTGAAAATTTTTCGCAAAATTTTAAACGAATTCATGAGTCATTGGATCGAGGATGTGTAAGTATGGCTAAAACAGCTCGGCTCGATGGTTCAAATAAGCAATTTTTCGTCAAAGAGTTTGATGCTAAAGGTGTATGGGGGGTGAAAATTGCGCTTCCTGGCCATTCTAAAGATGATATCAAGGTGAGCATAAAACCAGACAAGGATGACAACAAAATAAAAGTATTGAAGGTTGTTATTCATAAAAAGAACGAGGTATCAAAGGAGCCTAAAAAACAAAAGGAAAATAAGGACCAGGGAATAGTTGGGCAAGAATCACATTCGGAATATGCATATTCATCGACATCGATTGTTGGTGGTAAGAAACGTGTGATGCAGTATCGAATGATGTATCAGGGCAAGGATGGCGAAGTTGATGTTACGATTCATGTCAATTTACCATCAACGATTGATGATGAAAATTATACGATGACCTTCAAGGATGATGTGCTTGTGATTGAGTTTCCATTGAAAGATGCACAAAAACAAGAAAAAGTTTTGGAGTTTTCATCATCAACTAAATAAGTACATGAGTAACAAAAGGGAGAATGGTATGAGATATTTATTGTCTTGGGTTGCTTTTTGTTCATTGTCAACATCGTTGTTTGCGGTTGATGATATGACAAAGATTCAACAACCATCAACAGAATTGCCTAAGTCGGCTACAGCTGAGGCTTTTTATGATGCATCGCATCATGATAATGATTATACCTGTGTTGTTAAGGTCACTAAGCATATGTATGAAGGTGAACTAACAGGGCAAAAAGATGCATCTGAATATTCAAAAGAAAAATGGTATTTTGAAGTGGCTCTTTTTGATAAAGCTACCCTTGTAGAAACAGCAGCGTTTCCTGCTGCACTTTTAGTTAAACCAGAAGAGCTTGATTCTTATAAACCTTCAATGATTTCATTCATCCCACGAGGTGTGACTGCTGTCGGAACCGTTGGATGGGACAGGGAGCTTCTGTCTGTTGAAAATGGGCATCTCTTTAAATACAATCTATGGGCAGAAAAAGATTCAACAACCGGGGACGTGAAGCTTTCGATAGACTTTGGCAAACGGATTCCGCTTTATGTTAAAACAGCTATTGATGTATCGTGTATACCATGGGCTGATAAAACCGGCTCTGTTTTCTTTAAGGCTGGGGATAAGTTTTATAAATGGGATAGCCAATCAGAATCAGTCAGTCCTGTTGTTTCTGAACCTGAACGACCTGTGGTAGGAGGGGTGGCTGCTGAAGTAATGGATACTCCTGAAGGGCTGATGGTAAGTATTTTAGATAAAACCTTTACCATTCCATCAGGGAAATCATTTCGAATGATTGATCCATTAGTGATTGACGAAAAAACATTTGCAAAATTAAGTGAAAAATCAAGAAATGTTATGCGAGAATTGAAGCTGTTTATGCGAGAAAAGGGTGTTTTTGCCGGTTTAAAAAAATGGATGACGAATCTTGAATACGAAACGTTAGTTGAGGCCTTTGATCCACAAAATCCTATCAGCAAAGGCGTTATTATTGTTAAATATGCGAAAGGACCAAAGGCTGGAACAATAAATATGGAACAGCCTCATGGTCCTTTAGTTGGTTTGTTTGAAGACAGCTACTTTATTCCATGGGCATATTATAGAGCTCTTAAATCTGCTATGCGCAAGGGACGCCTCGATGATGCCAAACAATGGGAAGATTTTACAGAAGACAAAGTGAGTGAATTAAAACGAGCATTGTTGGAATATCCTCAAAGCAGGATTAGTAAAATTTTTAAGGATGTGCTTAATCGATTTTTAAAGGTTAAAGATCAGAAATCATGGGAAACATGGTTTGAACGTGATAATAAAGACTTGAATATTGAGCTTATGTTTGACTGGCTTGCATCTTTAGATCGAGAAACTTTGATAACTACTTCTAAAGAAGCTGGAATTTCTGGAAGACGCCTTGTGCTCATTGTAGATATGTATACCAGAACAGACTTGTATGCCGGTAAGAAGATTGAAAAAATAAGGAAAATAGGGAAAAAGGCTGCGGCGAGAAAAAACCAATAGAAGATTAATCATATACAAAAAGAAGAGCGGGGCTGAAAAACAGCCCCGCTCTTCTTTTTGTATATTTATGCTTATTTTTTCATCAATTGTTTATATTTGAGTTTGGCAAACTTTTTACCAGCCCTGCGTGTAATGCTAAATGTTTTTACATGGTCAATGATATCAGTAACGATATCGGATTCTTTCTTTGTTCTAAGATCTTGCTCTGAAAGTTTGATCCCCGCTATGGTCAAACTTGGTTTTATGTCTTTCCCTTCTATTGCTTGAAGGAAAATCAGCTTGGTACCAAAGGGATCTCTGAGAGCAAAGCTCTTATATCCATCAGTATCTTTGAGCTCATTGACAACCTTGACGCCCTTTTTTTGGCAACGAGCAAAATACTTTTCAATGCCTTTTTTCATTTCAACCTGAAGCCCAACACAACGGCTTGCACAACGCTTGATAAAACTAAATTCAGCAAGTTCTTCAACGTGCGGCGTGCGAAACGTTATAAAACATTTGCCTTTGCGAAGGTGTGCGGCAAGAAGCGATGTTGGCGTATCTTTGTGTACTTCAAGATCGGTAATATCAAACGCCAATTTTTCTGTATAAAATTTTACAGCCTCTTCGACTGCATCAACTAAAATTAACAGCTCGCTTGACTTCATCATAACTACATCCTCACCCTTTTTATGTGTTTAGAAAATTTCTTTGCCTAAACCTTTTTTTGAAGTTTTGAAAGCTTCTTGGCTAATAAACTAATCTTACGAGATGCGGTGTTGCTTTTTAACACTCTTTTGCCTTTGGCACGCGCAATATTTGATTCTGCAAGTACCATGAGCTCCTGAGCCGCATTCATGTCTTTGGCATCAATAGCTGCCAAAAAACGTTTGGTAATTGTTTTGATTGATGATTGTCGTGCTTGATTTTTGAAACGACGTTTTTTATTTTGAAGTGCTCTTTTTTTTGAAGATTTGAGATTTGCCATCTAAACAACCCTTATACAACTTTTTCTATTTTGCCAGCTTTAACACACTTAGTACAAACAGATCCACGTTGAACAGTGCGACCACCCTTAAGCTTAAATCGCATAACACGAACATTTGGATAAACCCAACGTTTAGTTCGATTATTAGCATTACTTACCAAATTTCCAACACGTGGACGTTTGTCGCAGAGAACACATATGTTTGCCATGTCCTAATATCCTTTCGCAATTGACTATCAAGAGGCTCTTTTAGTTTAACAAAAAAGTATATTTTTTGAAGATTTTTAAGCAATCTTTGTTTATTAAAATTTACAATGTGAAAACTTTAAGGCTTATTCTTCATGAAAACTATGACTTTCTCGAGATTCCATTCCCAATAATTCATACACTTCTTTGCCCTGGAGTGTTTCTTTTTCAACTAATGTCTTAGCAAGAAGCTCAAGTTTATCCCGATTTTCATGAATAAGATTAGTGCCTTTTTTATAGCAGGCATCGATAATTTTAGCAACTTCTGCATCAATTTGTTGTGCTGTATGTTCAGAAAACTCCTTAGCATTTTGCAGATCTCGTCCTAAATATGGATGCTCTTGGTTATATTCAAAGTCAATTGGCCCTAGATCGGACATACCGTAGCGACGTACCATGGCACGCGCAAGCTTGCTTGCTTTATCAATATCATCCGCACACCCAGTTGTTTGGGTATCGAAAAACATTTTTTCAGCTATGAGTCCGCCAAAACCGTGTATGATTCGAGCCAATAATTCATTTTTGTTTTGTGAGTATTTATCTCGTTCAGGCAATGACCATGAAGCACCCAAAGCTCGACCACGAGGAACAATGGTAACCTTATGCAGTGGGTCGGTATCTGGGAGCAATACGTTAAGGAGTGCGTGCCCAGCTTCATGATACGCTGTCATTTTTTTGTCTTTAACAGTGAAAATAAGCGATTTTCTCACTGCTCCTAATAAGATCTTGTCGCGAGCTATCTCAAAATGGTTCATGCGTACCGTTGCTTCATTCTCTTTGGAAGCAACTAACGTGGCTTCGTTAATCAAGTTTTCAAGATCAGCCCCGGTAAATCCTGAGGTTCCGCGTGCAACTTTGTTTAAGTCAACCGATGCATCAAGTTTAACGTTGCGGCTGTGTACTTTTAAAATTTCTTCTCTGCTTGTTAGATCTGGATAGGGGACCTCAATAATTCGGTCAAATCGTCCTGGTCGTAAAAGAGCCTTATCCAAAACATCAGGTCTGTTGGTTGCTGCTAATACAATGACCGAACCATGCTCGGTAGAAAAACCATCCATTTCTGCAAGCAATTGATTAAGTGTTTGTTCTCGCTCATCGTTACCGCCACCAAGGCCTATGCCTCGTTGACGGCCGACGGCATCAATTTCGTCAATAAACACAATACATGGAGCATGACGCTTTGCTTGCATAAAAAGATCTCTTACACGTGATGCGCCAACACCGACAAAAACTTCAACGAAATCTGATCCACTGATGCTGAAAAATGGACAGCTAGCTTCACCAGCTACTGCTTTGGCGAGTAATGTTTTACCGTTACCAGGTGCTCCGGTGAGCAGAATACCACGAGGGATTTTGGCTCCCAAACGCTCAAAACGTGAAGGGTTTTTGAGAAATTCAATTATATCTTTAACATCTTCCTTAGCTTCGGCATTTCCGGCAACATCTTTGAATGTTATGCTAATGGTATTAGGCGAAAAAAAGCGCGCTTTGCTTTTGCCAACATTAAAAATCTTTCCACCGCCGCTGCCGCCACCACTTTGAATTTGACGGATGTATAAAATAAACAGGATGATACCAATAAATAGAACCAGAAGTAGAAGATAACTACCCCATGATTCTTTTTCGACTTGATATACTTCTATTTCAACATTGTGTTGTTTCAGCATATTCCAAAGGCTACCGGTAGGTATAATAGTTGAATCAAACATTTTGCCATCTTTGTACTTACCTTGAACATGTTGTCCTTGAACAACCACAGATTCAACTTTATTATTTTCAATGGAAGTCATAAGTTTTGAAAAGCTGATCGGTTCAATGTCTCGGCTTACACTGTTGTACCAAAAAAGATAGATGATTCCCAAACTGACTAGTAAAAAGAGAAACCATAAGGCGTTAGGACCTTTGCCTTTAAAATTACCACGAATATTGCGTTTCATCATTATTTCCACCCATGTAATGATTTTGTAATGCTATTATAAAGACAGGGTATGAAAAACCCCATTCATTACTTATTATTTTAATAAAATTAAAGGAATATGACCAGCAAACCTTATAGAATTATGAAAAATAGCAATTTTTTGCTAAAAAACAGAGGGTTTTTAGCTAAGCATAGAGCGTTCTTCCTGTCCAAACAGGGAAACTTTTATGTTCTTTGCTCTTGGTTATTATTCTAATTTTGCCGCTTGGAATATTCAAAATGGCTATTTGGTTGTTACGTTTCTGAGTTTTTTTGTCTAAGAAATTGTAAGCAAAAACAACGTATCGACCGCATTCGGACCATGAGGGTTCAACTTTATCTCCACTTGAGAAGGTGAGTTGTCGTTCGATATGTTTTTTTTGATCAAGCGAAAGAGTGAAAAGTTGAAACACGCCCTTTATATATCGTGTATAAACAACTGAATTGTTTTTGATACAAAATGAGGAAGCTGCACAGTAGCCACGGCCATTAGTAAGTCGTTGGATGGCATGTGTTTGATTGTCCCATTTGTAGAGTTGTGGTAATGAAGTTTCAAAATCGGAACAAAAAATAATATCACCATTAGGTAAATAACAAGGAGAGGTATTGTTTCCTTTGTTGTTCGTTACACGAGAAAAGACACGTTTTCTGAGCTTGTTGCACAGTGCCTGATCATACATAAAAATTTCAGCATTGCCTTTGCTTGAAATGCACAAAACCGCCTTTGTACCATCGGGAGCGAATGATGGTTGCATATTTAAACCATCATATGAACAAATAATCTTATGTTGTTTGCTCCGCAAATCATATGACATGAGTCGGCTGTTGGAGCGTGTAAATTGAGAGTAAAAAAGAACAGGAGCTTGTGAATGCCAACTTGGTGCGACGTTGATAGTTTTTGCTGGGACAACGGTGCGTTCATAATTGCAGGTATAATCAGCAATACATACAACTTTGTGTCGCGAAGTGAGCTGTTTACAGTATGCAATGGTACTGAGCATTGGTCCCTTTTCACCGGTAAGCACAGGCATCAGAGCATCGGCAATACTGTGTGCTGCAAAAACAAGTGAGTTTTCTGAATACGTGGCTGTTTTTTCAAATAATGTTTGATTGGAACTTGGTTCCTTGAGGATGCTCTGTACGGTTACAATACCCTTTTTGGGAGAGGCGAGTTCTTTGAGATACAAACACAGAGATGTTCCTTGTTGAAATAGTTTGGTGAGGGTTTGGGCGTCTAGTTCATTGTTATGGCGTTTCATATCAACGTTCAATTGATCGCTAAATTCAAGATCACCCTTGATAATGTGGGATATTTGAGTGGTGCTTTTGTTTTCTCCTATCAATAATAGCAGGCAGTTAAGCTTGCTATAACTGCGGGTAGGATTATGCACCTGAAACGAAAGATCTTGAGTAGCTGTAGGTACTTGCTGTTGTTCAGGTATGGTAACAACATCAGTGCCCATTTGGGCTATCGAGGTGTAGAGCAGGACTTTGAATGCTATGATAGCAACCTTTTTCATGCCCCCTCCTTCACACATAAATTATTAGTATCAACAATATGATTGATTATAGTAAAACGCATGAAGGGTAGTTTACTCAATTATTGACGAAAATCTATCTTAAACTGCTTGCCCCATAAGCATTTATCAAATTGAAAGTTAAGGGCTACTCGCATGATGCTCAAATCATAAATTAAAACATTAGATCGCTTAATCAATTCATATTTTGTGACAGTGCCATCGCTTTTAATAGTAAACAGAACTGTTGAGACAGTCCCCTTCGGCACGCCGACTGGTGGTCGCCAGAGACGGTCAACTTCTCGTTGTACGTGTTTCTGGTACATAACAAGATCTTTTTTGTCGTAATTTCCTATTAAATTAAATCCGGTTTCATCATCCGGAGCATCATTGATGACAGTGGTGTCTGTAGCCGTGTCTTCAAGGTAATTGTTTTCTATTGGTTGTTCTGTGTTATGTGGCGGCTCATTCTGTTTTGTTTCTTCTTTTTTTACTTCTGCTTCAATATGAGGTTCTGGTTCTTGTGGTTTTGGTTGTTCTTTTTTGATTTCTGGTTGTTGGGGTTGCGGCTTCTTTTTCTTTTCTTTCCTCTTAGCTTTGGTTGTTTGTTTCTTTATGTGTTGTTTTTTGAGATTTTGCTTTGTGCCTATTTTTATTTTTGAACCTTGTTTGCCAATGGCGCCTGCTGTTATTTTTGATTTTTTTTGTTGTTTGTTTTTGACAATTTTCTTAGTGGACTTTATACCTTTTTTTGATGGGGTGCGGTGTTGCTTTTTTGTTTGAACAGAGCCTCCTTTTTTTGTGTTTCTTGTAGCACGTTTATTGCCAAGAGATCTGCCAGATCCACCAGGTTGCCCTCTTCCTTGTTTCCCCTTTTGATGAACGAGTGGTGATGAGTGTCCTTTGAATGATTTAAAAGCAACAAATGAAGGTTTTCGTGAATGCGCACCAAAGACGACAAAAGTTTTTTTAGCGTCAATACACCAATAATTCATGATTACTATTACTATAATGAGTACGATGTGAGCAATCAGTGATGAGAGGAGACATTTTTTAAAAAAAGGCATGGTGCATGGTCCAATAGTTTTATGTGGCCCGTGTTGACATCGCTACATATCGAACGCCTGCTTGTTTTAATTCATCAACAGTTTCTATTACTTTTCCATAAGGAATGCTTTCATCGGCGCGGACATACACAGGGACGTCTTCCTTGTATTGAGCAAGCGCTTTTTGTACCTTGCCGACAAGATTTTTATGATCAACCGGATAACTGTTAAAAAAGAGTTGTTGGTGTTTATTAATGGTGACAACGAGTTCTTGTACGTTGCCAACTTCTCGTGTTTTACCAAAGGGTAAGTCAACCCGAATACCGTTTTGAACCATTGGTGCTGCAACGATAAAGATAACAAGTAAGACGCAAAATGTATCAATCAGTGGGGTGAGAATTATCTCTGGGGTTTGTAATCGTTTGAGTGTTCGTTTTTTCAGACGCATGACAAGGCTCCTATTTTACGAATGCATGTTGAGCAAGCTTAACAAAGATTTCTTGTATGGTTCCAAGTTGAGCCTCGATCTTTCGTAGTTCATTCGTAAAATAATGAAAGGCAACAAGTGCTGGTATTGCAACAATCAGCCCGGCAAGCGTAACAATGAGAGCTTCGGCCATACCTGGCGCTACGGTAGCAATATCGGCAGACTTTTCTTGGCTAATATCAACAAATGCATGAATGAGTCCCCATATGGTTCCAAAAAGACCAATGAGCGGAGAAGCTGAAGCGCTTGTCCCAAGGATTGGTAGATAAGCTTCTTCTTCTAGAAGAATGGTATCAAGGATTTGATTTGATGCCATCTCCAGATTATCAATATCTTGTGTTGTCAGTTTTTTATTTGTTGTTTCAAGACCTTGTCCTTGTGCTTGATGTTCAAGTATATCTTTAAGTTCATGGACATTTTTGACGATGAAACGACCCCCAATGGTGTTTTGTAGCTCGGCACCTATAGTACTGAGTTCGTTGAAATTTTTAGTGTAGCGTATGCGTTGCAAAAGGTGTTGGAGGCTTTGGCGGTGCGCTCTAAACGTTATGTATTTAAATACCATGATGGCAACGCAAATGACTGAAAGGAAGAAGAGCCCAAGGAGAATTCCGGTAGCAATCCAGTCCATTTGTCTGATTAAGACCCACAAGGCACCTTTGAAAAATGAAAATTCCATATGTATTATTCCTTTATGTAAAAATGATTCATTATAAGATACCCATTCAGTATAAAAAAAATAGAAGAGCAAATAAATCTTTGTGCAACAAATGCAAAAAAAAGCACTGAACGCTCATTAATGCTAAAAACAAATAATTTGTGATTTTATTATCATGCATATCTATTTTTATGGTATGGTAAAAAATTAATATATCGTTCTTAAAAAGGAGTAGTACATGCAAATGCAGAGTAAAGTAATGGTAACTCTTGGGGTAGCGTTGCTACTTTTTTACGCAAATAAACAGCATTCTTTGTTTGGTGCGGAAGCAAGCCTAGAAGAACAAACATCTTCAAGTGATGAAGGAGCTGTTGATTCAATAGATGACCAATCATTATCAACAAGTGAAGAAGTGTCTACAGAAACACCCGTGGATTCGGCGCAGACTGCTGTAAGTTCTTCTTCTGCAGCAGCAGAAACAACAGCGGTTTCTACAGTGGCAACATCAACAA
Source organism: uncultured Pseudomonadota bacterium (assembly GCA_964446935.1). Taxonomy (GTDB): domain Bacteria; phylum Babelota; class Babeliae; order Babelales; family RVW-14; genus UASB124. The sequence goes on along the minus strand of CAYUQI010000010.1, from coordinate 21,378 downwards.
CGGCCGTGTCAACACCTGTTGTTGAGACAACCACTTCAACTGCTTCCACGGCGCAAGCCGCATCAACATCAACGCCGACAGCTGAGGTTTCATCGACAAAAACAACGTCAACAGTTCAAACGACCAATGCTGCTCAAACCGTTACTCCTGCTTCGACGGCGGCTACTTCTCAAGTAGCTGCTGCTGCTTCAACAACGACATCTGCATCGGTTCAAAGTAAACGTCTCGGCAAACAGCCAACAAGCCGTCGCCAGCTCATAGAACAAGCTGCGGCAAAAGTTAAACCTTCTACGAAAAATCAAACTGAAGCAATCCTGCAGGCTCGCGTAGCACGTGTGCAAGCACAAAAATTGGGTGAAAAACGAGCAGTAGCTGTTACGGTGAAAAAGACGACCCTTCCAACCAAAACGGTTAAAAAAGCTTCGCCTAAAAAGTAAAATAAACGTTTGTACTATATAAATAAAAAGCAGAAAGGAGGCGTGTTGTAACGGGATTTGTAATCCATTGTTTGTAGTATTTTTTCTCTTAAAAAGGAGCTTTTATGAAAAGAAGTACGAAGTTAGGTTTGTTACTTGCGGCTGTTGGCATGGTGAGTATGTCGCTTGATGCTGTGGCACCAACAACATCAACAAAAAAAATAGCGGTAAAAGCTGCAGCAGCAAAAAGAGCGGTAAATACAACAACGGGTGTTGTTCTTACTGCTGCTCAGCAACAGGCTGCTGGCGTGGCTAAAGACGCTACAACAGTAAAAACAACGGTAGATGCAACAGCGGGTGTCGCTCTTACTGCTGTTCAGCAAAAAACTACTGGCGTGGCTAAAAAAGCTGCAACAGTAAAAACAGCGGTAAAAACAACAACGGCTGTCATTCTTTCTGCAGCACAGCAAAAAGCTGCTGATGCGGTTAAAAAAGCTGCGGCAGCTAAGAAGGCAAAGAAAAAGGCCAAGAAAGTAACAACGACGAAAACAGCAACGAGTGCTGCAGTAGTTGTTGCTGCTGAAAAAGTCCTTCCTCGTTTGCCAAAGTGGGAAAAAATAGCTGTACCTGGTGGTGCAATAGATATGAGTGTTGCCCCTGATGGTGAATTGTATGCTATTAGCCTTGAGGGCGATCAAGTTTATCACTTTGATGAAGGTAAATGGGAAAAATATTTAGGAACAGCTAAGGGGATTGCAGCAGGTATGAATGATTCCCTGTGGACACTCGGTGCCCAGTTGAAACTTGAAGGTGTAGATGGTGCTGCTCTATGGCCAGTTCAAATCGCTGGCGGTTATACGGTTCAGTGTAATGGCTACCCTATGAGCGGTGGTTTGACACAAATTGCCGTGACGAGTTCTGGACAACTATGGGGTGTTAATGATGCTGATAACATTTGGATGATGCAAGGTATCACCAATGTAAATTCTCGTGGTAATAATGCTTGGTTGCGAGTAGATGGTGGACTTGTTCAGGTTTCTGGTGGTAAGGGTGATGCTGTATTTGGTGTTAATAGAAACGGTCAAGCGTGGCAAAAAACAGGAATCGTAGAGGGGGCCAATAGAGTTGGCACTGGTTGGGCTCTTATACCAACGCCAGAGCAGTTCCAATGGGTGTCTATTGGTCTTGATGGCATGGTTTACGGTGTTGGCAAATCTGAAAAACTTTATGCCTATGAATATACGTGGGCTCGTAAGGTTGAAGGCGTTTTTGCCGGTTTTGAAGGTTGGGGTAGAGGCTGGGTTGAGATATCTGGTGTGCCGACTAATATTAAAAAGGTTTTTGCAGGTCGCGACGGTGAAATATATGTGATAACACAAAAAAATGAACTGTGGACAACGAGTATCAGGTCGTCATTGCTGCCTGATGGCGAAGAATCACAGTTAGACCCTGCCAAGGCATCTACCGTTGTTCTTATTTCATACAAAAACATAAATAAACCAGTTCTTATCAAAATAGAAGGCAAATATCTTGTTGCTGCACCGGAACTTGATCCAAAAGATCCTTCGTGCCATATGAAGGCTTTGTGGTTGCGTGATGAACAACAGTATATTGGAAGATGGTGGCTGGTACTTCAAGATCCAAAGACTGGTAAGAACTTGCAAAATTGTCCAGGTGATAGCGAAGGAGATACAAAATATACGCTACGCTTCCAGAATACAAATGGAGCAAAACCTGGTGACACATGGGAACACTTTGATGTTATTCCAGTAGGTGTTGATGGTACAATCATGTTAGGGAGTCAATCTATACCAGGTCATTGCTTAAATCTACCGGATGGTTCCTGGAGCAAAAATCGTGTGTGGACAGCATATGATGCAAGTGGCCGTCCTGATGGCTCCGGTCCTAAAACATCGGCTCGATTCAAAATCATGACACCAGAAGAAGCCGCAAAAGTACTTGTAGGGGCAACAACAGCAGTAACAAAAGCAACATCGACAGTTGTAGCAACAACAACAGCCAAGAAGACAATCGCGGCGAAAAAAACTACAACTAAAAAAACAACGACTGCAAAGAAAACAGTAAAGAAAGCAGCTATCAAAAAAGCTGTAACAGCAGCATCCTAAACAACAACATATGGATCTCAGGCAATTGTAGTGTTTGTATAATAAAAACAAAGTGGTAAAAAGGTGAGTGGATGCTTAAACACAAACATCCGCTTACCTTTTTCTCTTATACTTGACTATTTTATCTCTCTTTATCATGTTTAAAGTAATTTGTTTGTTATCACGATGAAAAATGGAAACTTTTTAGAAAGGAGGCGGCGTTACCTAATAAATAATGAAAGGTTGGGGTTCTTGTATAAAAAGGAGTTTTTATGAAAAGATCAATGATAAAATATGGACTTATGCTTGGTGCTATAAGCCTGAGTATGTCACTTTTAGCGACAGAGGCTGTCGAGGTTGTTGCTGAAAAATCTACACCTACTACAAAAGTGGTGACATCTCAGAAAAAGAAGGCAGTCAAAAAATCAGCGACCAAAGCAAAGACCAAAGCAAAGACCAAAGCAAAAAAAGTTAAAGGTACCAAGAAAACGGTAAAGGCTGTCGTTAAAGCTGGGGAAGCCCCAAAAGAGGTTGTTGTTGTAGAAAAAGCAGCCTATCCACGCCTTCCAGAATTTGAACATGTAGATGGTTGGGCATCCGAATTAACGATTGGCCCTGATGGTAAGATAACGGTTGTTGGCGGTAATAATAACATATATGAAAGAACCAAGGTCACCGACGAAGATATTCAAGGTGAGGGTTGGACACAGATCCCTAATATTACTGCTAAATACTGGGCTAATGGACCACAAGGATCTGCATGGGTTCTTGGCATGAGTGGAGTTGCAATTCAACAACCTCGTCCTGTTGAAGATATTAGGAAGCCTGCACAACCACAAACTGAAAAACCAAAAATTATTATCAAAAATGCTATGTGGGTTGATGCTGCTAATGTATTTAGACACGAAGTTACCAAAGAAGTACAAGATGCAGTAAACAAATATGGACATGTTTTGAGTAACGTGACCGTTGGAACTGCTGCTGATAATCTAGATTTTTTTCAGAGCTCTTGGCAAGCTAAGCTTTTTGGTTCACGCGGTGGTTTGGGTAAACGGCTTATTGTGAGTTACTCCTTGGGTGATGGCTCACTTGTGACTGCTCAGGCAAAGAGAGGGGAGCCTTTAGCTCTTCAGGATCCAGCAGTTGTTTATCAGAAGATCATGGAAGCAGTAAAAAAAGCGACCGAAGCTGCTGCCGCGTCTAATAAAAAAATAATGGCAGGCGTGCAAGTAGTGGCAGACGTGCAAGCAATGGCTCTTCATGGGCATGCGATAGTCTTTAGGAATAATCTAGGAACGTGGATGCCTGCTTTTGGTTCTTTAGTACAAATTGCTGTTGGTTCAAGCGGCCAAGCATGGGGTATTAATAATGTTAAAGGTGATGGTGGCGGCCAAATCTTCTTCTTGGGTGATGTAACCAACGATAAACTTATGGGTTCTTTGCGTTGGGTGCTTATTGATGGTCGGCTTGTGCAAATTACGTGCGGTGCTCATGATGCTGTTTATGGTGTTAATGAGGCTGGTGATGTGTGGCAACGTACCGGAATAACTCCTGATAAACGCATGGGAACAGGTTGGACGCGTTTATCAATACCTGAAGCATTTAAATGGATATCGGCTGGTCTTGATGGTTCAGTATGGGGCGTTGGTAGATCAGGTGCTTTGTATTGCTATGAGTATGACTGGGCACGTTCTGGTAGAACATCGTCAGGTTCTGGAGAAAATAGAGTATGGCAGAAGATCGAAGGAGCTCCGGCTGGCTTAGAAAAAGTATATGCTGGTCGTGGTGGTGATTTGTGGTTATTGACAAATGAACCTCAAGAAAAGGGTAATATTTACTTTACCACGTATATGTTCCCACTTATTCCATCAGGTACTGTTGATAATCTTAATCCTGTTGGTGAGCCGGCTGTTGTTCTTGTCTCGTATAAAAAGATGGATGCTCCTGTGCTTCTTAAGCCAGAAGGGAAGTATTTGGTAGCAACACCTGGCGCTGATCCTCTTGACGCCAAATCACAAGTTAAGCTTCTGTGGAAGCGTTATGAAGACAAATGGAATGGTGGTTGGTTTGTTGGTATTTATGATTCAATAACAGGCAACAATTTGCAGGCATGTCCTGCGGTTGCTGGCGATGATCCAATCTATACCGTTCGCTTTGATAATAAGAACTTTTCTGATAGGGCACATACATACGAACATTGGGAAATTGTTCCAGCAGGTGCCGATGGAATTGTTATGTTGAAGAATGAGGAAATAACAAACAAAGTTGGCACATCTGTTTTCATGACGTTGCCAGATGGCGAATGGACAAAAAACCGTGTGTGGACATGTTATGAGCCAGGCAAGGCTGCCGGCGCTGGGTTATCCCAAGCTCTCAAGATAATGACGCCAGCTGAAGCTAAAAAGGTGCTTAAAGTTGTCAAAACCACGAAAAAAGAAACAAAAGCAAAAACTGCAAAAAAGAAAACTGCAAAGAAAACAACTGCCAAGAAGACAACAAAGAAAACAACCGCTAAAAAAACAATAACAAAAAAAGCAGCTGTAAAAAAGACAACAACAAAAGAACAAACGACAAAAAAAGCATCAGCAAAGACTGTTTATGCACGATCAATTGCTGACGATGCGCAGTAATAACAAAGGGTAGAAAACGTAAAGAGGCGCCAGAAATCACTGGCGCCTCTTCTTTTTCAAACCCTTGACTATCCCTTAAGTCTCCATCATGTTTAATACTAAATATTTAGCGTGATAGGGAGACAATGAAAAGGTATAATTTTTTAATGATACGAATGGTAATGTGTTGTGGTTTGGTGGTTTTTTCTACACAGTTAATGCTTATATCGGCGCCAGCGCCACAAAAACCCCCCTCTGCTTTTGCAGCAAAATCTGCGTTACCAAGTTCTCAGAGCTCAGCAATTATGTCTTCAAGTTTCTCTTCGCCATTGCCTGTAACTGTTTCTTCAACGTCAGCCACCGATTTCAAAACAAAGTTGATGCCTTATCAACAGCGAATTACTGCATTTAAAAAAACAACATCATCTGATGAGATAAAAAATACGATATCTGGTTTTTTGAAAGAGATTCTTAATCCGGCCTTAACACAGCAAGATCTTTCCTTGTCTACTCTCAATGATATTCTAACGCTCTCAGGGAGAGCGATTTCTAATCTTGCATCAATTACCAATCAATTGATTAGTGTAAAAGGATCAGAATCACAACGAGCGACAATTTCTCGTTTTCTTAAAGAATTAAAATCGAAAAATTCAACGCTCGGTAGAAAATATCAAAAACAAAAAGTGTTCATGAATCTTCTGCAATCCGCTCGTAGTGTCCCTATGGATCAGTTTGAACAAAAGACAAGCAAATATAGCGGTATTATAGCTCAGATAGATTCTGAACTTCTTGAAGAAACGAAGCTTGAATTTATTAAAGATTTGGAGCTGATGGCTGTTTATGCCAAGGGGAAGGGTGGTAATGATCGTGTGCTTTTGGATAAAGTTATAAATACTGCGCTTGCCAATCCAGCATTTTCATTCAAACAACGACAACAGATAGCCGGAGTCTTTGAAGCAAAACCACAGCTTGATGCAACGAAAGGCGTTCAATTACCACAGGCGTTAGCTGGAATAAAAGGCGATATTATTTTTGATGCTAAATACAAAGAAGTATTGGCTAAGCCAACGACTATTGAAAAAATTGCAGGAGCAAAAGAACTGTTAGCTTTGATTACTGCCGCCGCAGTTCAGGTTGATAAAAATACTTTTTCAAAGTTTTGTGAAACCCTTATTAATGCGCTTGTTTCAATGAATAAGACCGAATTAAAAGAGCTTAGTGGGTTACTCAAAGAAGTAATAGACAACCCCTTCCTGTTGGCTCCCGCTCAAAAACCGGTAGTTACCCAGTGGGCGGAGTTAGTGACCCAAGCATTAGTTTTCGCTGAAGATCGTCCATTGTTGCAAAGTCTTAAAGCTAAAATGACGAACGAAAAGCAAGATTATAACGGAGCTCTGCAGGCAGCTTTATTTGCCATTAAAATTTTGGAATCTAAATTTTTGAAACCAGAAGAGTTGAATAAACGAACCAAGGGTGGTCTTGTTTATATATTTCGAGACCAATTGTCTTCGTATTATAATAATCGTGCCGATAAAAATGTTGATGACCTTAAAAGTTTGAAAACATTGTTGGAACTAGCTAAGCTCAAGCCAAATTTGAATGAGGTTATTAAACCAACCTGGGCTAATACGCTTACTGTTGGTATTGCACTTAAAGAAGTTTCTGTTTAATGACCATTTGTTTTTTCAATGGTATCAAGCATAAAAAGACGAGGAATTTGATATGAACAAAAAGTGTCTAGGGTTTTGTTTATTGTTTGTTATGAACATAGCGGTTAATGTATCTCCTGCTGGGTTAAGTATGGTTGCTCGTGTTGCAGCATTAAAGGATATAGCCAATACAATGAACAAGGCCACTGATAATTATGAAAAAAATGAATTTCTACGACAATTGACAACGTTTTTCGCTCAACGTAATGACCGAGCAATTAAGGAGTTAGAAGATTTTAGAGACTTGATAAAGTTTTTAAATACCGATGCCTACAAACAAAAAAAAGTGTTTAGCGCTACTGATGTCAAAATGTTTGAAAAGTGGGTACGTATTTTGGATGGCACGGTAACATTGCTTTCGGCGCGTGTTAGCAAACAATCATTGCAACAACGTACTGATGTTATTAAGAAGATTTTGCCACAAATAACAGATGCTTCTGCTGAATATGAACGACGTTTGTTAATTCCAACGATCTCAGAGATGTTTGATAATCGTGGTGAAATGAATCAAGGGGAGCTGAAAAGTTTAGGCGATTTTTTTAGCGTGTTAAAGCGTACGTCGGATCTTTTGAATCCAGATCAGCTTGCCGTTTTGACGTTGTGGATTGATGATATTGCCAATGCACAACGCGTTACAACGGGAACCAAAAGATATATTGATGCTTTACTTGAAGATGCTATAAATACCAAGGTTATTGCAAAGTTTACCAAAGCTCTTCCATTATTTACTTCAAATACGCTGCCAGCGTCACGTGAGTTGCTTGCGCGTGGATTAAATAGTTTGTTTGATGCTCGGCGATCTCTTGATCCATATACCTTGCTTACCTTGTTTAAAACCATTGATCAAAAAGTTACGAGCAAGAACCCTTTACTTGTTGATCGGCTGCCGATGTTATCAGATGCTCAACTTGCTGTTTTGAGACAATGGATTGGGATTATTGAAAAAGAGGCTCCTGCTAAGGGAGCATAACGAGCTTTTATATACAATAAAGATCCCCGCTGCCTTTCATTGATACAGGCAGCGGGGATCTTGTTTTTCAATGTATTTTTGAGGATAGCTATTTTTTGAGCGCTTTTTCGTCTGCCTGTTTTCTCTGCATTTCTAGAAATTTGTTGAGAACGGTATGTGCTTTTTTTTGCAAAGCAGATGTTTTTTGAAGATAGTCATGCATCATTTCAAACACAAGCCTGGTATTGCTATCTAGTACGCTATTAATAGTTGATTTGATGGAGAGCAATAATGGATCTAATGTTGTAATTTCTTGTTGTATTTTTTCATATTGTTGTATCAGTTTCTGGTAATTTTGTTCCATGGTTTCATGATGTACTTTTTTCTTCCAATCTGCTATTTGTTGCTTTTTGGGCTTTGCTGTCTCTTTAACAGACATTTCATGGTAGTTTTCTTCTTCTGCATACAAACCAGAAAATGTTAACACGCATATGACCCCACCCATAAAAAGCTTTTTCATCTGTCGCTTCTTTCTAAAAACCGATACCTTTTTTTGACCTTAGGTTTAAAAAACTACCCTTTCCTTTCTGTGATATGAAGTGCAAAACTTTATTTTTTCCCCTTTGCCATTCCATCTGAATACTCTTGAGCTTTTTGCTTCAACACTTCTATATCCCTTATTCCTTCTTCAATTTGAATACGATAAGCTTCTTTGAGCATTTTTCCCATCGCTGGACCAGGGGAGACGACATCAAGTAGATGGCGTCCGAGGAGGAGTGGCGCTTCAGGCCCATGAGCAACCATAGCCTCTTCTGCGTGTTGCAAAAACTTTTTATACATCTCATGGTGTTGCTCAATGAGTGGTTCCTGTCCATGAGGGTTACGGCCTTGTTTATCTGCCAAGGCAACGAGTGCCAGTTGGCGTAGTGTAACATCGGGGACCAATTTGAGAGCCATGCGTTTGTAAGCTTTCGCGCCTGCTTGTTGTTCCAAAAAGTTTGCTGGTAGCATGTGATGAGCAACCAGTTTCAGGACAGCTTTGATGACTGATTGATCATTAGTGAGTCGTTTGAGAAGTTTTTTTGCGGGAGTTACGCCAGCTTGTTCGTGTCCATGAGCATGTAAGTTTTGGTCAGTGGTTGCTGGTTTGCCCAAATCATGGCAGAGGGCTGCAAGTGTAATGATATATTTTTCTTCTGCTGCAGGCATAGTTGGTTGATCGACATAATAGGGTAGTTGTGCTGTGGCATCAAGAGTTTGCATAGTGTGTTCAAACACATCCCCTTCAGGATGATACTCTGTTGCTTGGGTAACCCCAATGAGTGTGTATAATTCTGGAAATAATTCTTGTAATCGTTTGATATCAACAAGCCATCTGAAGCCCAATGATGGGCGACGAGATTTTAACAAAAGCTTTTTAATCTCTTCATAAATTCGTTCTCTGGCTAAAGGAGCATTGGTGGTTGCGTCTTTTAAATCCATGCTGGCGCAGAGATTATTGAGGGCTTGATCGGGTATCATTTCAAACCGTCCAATGAACTGCATAACACGAAAGAAACGGAGAGGGTCTTCTAGAAAAAGCGTTTGATCAACGGCGCGAAGACGTTTATTGTGTATGTCGTCTAGGCCTCCATATGGATCGATGATATGAGTTGTTACATTTTTTTCAAGTTCGCTTTCATGTTCTACCACATATCCAAGATCAAGAGCCATTGCATTCATGGTAACATCGCGTCGACGGCATGCTTCGCCAATTGACATAGCAGGATCAATAGCCACGGTAGGTTTGCGCCCCTTGCTATCCTTACGGGGGAGCGACCAATCAGCGTCTAATCCGGCAATACGTAGGACCCCAAACTTTTTGCCTACGAGCATGACCGGACCGAATTTTTTAAGAATTGTTTCAAGTTGTTCCAATGAAAGCTTGTGGACTTCTATATCAAAGTCCTTCAATTCACGACCGATGACGAGATCTCGGACACACCCGCCGACCAAGTAGGGAATACCGCCTGCTTGTTTGATGGCCTGGATAATTGGTTTGATGGTGTTGAAGAAGTTAAAGAATGAAGAGAAAACATTTGGTTTCATAGGATTTCCTTCTGAAATCAGTGGGATGCTGCTTATTTCAGACATCTTAGAAGCATTATTCTTGTCATCCTGAACTCGTTTCAGGATCCATTTATTATGTAGTTTGTGGACCCTGAAATAAATTCAGGGTGACAAAAGATGTAATGTGAGTATACCATAAGACATTCCCCTTGCTCTTTTTATCCAGATTGCGTAGAATTTACGTATCTTATAAATTTCTTGTCATAAATTCTTGAGTATGGGGCTATAGCTCAGTTGGTAGAGCACATGCATGGCATGCATGGGGTCAGCGGTTCGAGTCCGCTTAGCTCCACCATCCTACGCTCATCGCCCTTACGGGCTTGTAGCTATGGATGGCAGGCCATCCTTTTAAATGATGATTTATGAATGAACATTGGACAGCGGCCTGTGCACCGTAGCTATGAAAGGCGAAGGTTGTCCGCCGAAGCCTTGGCGGAGGCTGGATGGGCCATCCTCTCGCTGCTCTTGCAAGCTTCCACTTTATAATAATCGCTAGCAAAGTAATAAGGGCTGGTCAAGCGACCAGCCCTTATTACTTGAAATATATATCCAAGATTATTCTTCTAAATATGTTTTAAGAGCATTGATAAGTGGCTTGTAATCTTCGTTTGTTTTAAAGAAGCCATCATTCAGAATGGTACTCAATGTATCAAGATCGATAACTTTTTCGAAAATAGAATCCCATTCTTTAAGTGCTTGTATATCTGTCTTGATTTCATCAAGTTTTTGTCCTACGAGCTTTTTCTGTGTAAATGTTTTGGTTTCCATGTTCGTTATGTCATTAAGTACGGTAATTACTTTGTTGACATTAACAACTCGCTTTATTGTTACGGTGGCAGCTCTTTTGCGTGGTGTAAATGAAGGTTCTGTTGTTTTCTGTTCAAATATGGCTGTTGAGATTTTTTTACGCGGTGTTGCTTCTTTTTCTTTTTTCTTGTCTTCTTGTTGCATTGCTTGTTCAAACAGTTTATGAGCAGCTTTTGTCTTTTCTTGTGAGATAGCAGATTCTTTTTGTTTTTCTTCTTGTTGTGTGGTTATATCAACAGATTCTTCTTCCAAGAGAATTGCATTGATTATTTCGATTGGCAGTTTGCTGGTTGAGGTAACGAAATTTTGAACCATTTGTAATGCCCATCGTTTAGCATCATCTTGTTCCTGATTTATCATCTTATTTAATTTAGGAAGCAGAATGATCTTTTTATATTGTTCATCGAAGGTACCAGTTGCCATGGATTTTGATTGTTCTGGTATCATGTTAACAAGAGCATTAATTTGTGTTGTTGTTGCGCCTTCAGCAGATGGTTGGCTCAATATATCGAGAATAATCTGTCGACGTTCTTGTGTGATTCCTTTAAGTTCTTGCTCTATAGCTCTTTGTCTTGTTTCTTTGGTTTCTCTCTCTATTGCCTCTGCAGCCTTGATTTTTTGTTCTTCCTGTCGTTGTTGCTCTGCCTCCAATTCGCGACGTATTTGTTCTTCCTTCTGCCTTAGCATTTCTTCTTCTTGACGTTTTTGATCAGTTTCATGTTTGATTCGTTGTTGTTCTTCTACGGCTTTACGTTCTTGTTCGAGGCGTAATCTAAGTTCTTGCTCTTCTTCTTCATGACGCGCTTGTTCAATTATTCTTTGTTGTTCTTCCTGTTGGTGTCTTAATTCTTCTGCTCGTCGTTCTTGTTCTTTTTGTTCCTGTAGTTGTCGTTGTTTTTCAATTTGTTTTCGTTCAGCTTCTCTTTGTTGTTGTTCCCGTTCAAGTTGTTCCTTTTGAAAATTTGCTTCAAGGATTTTCTGATGTTCTTCAATTGCTGTTTTTATCGATTGAAGTACTTCTGTGTTCCCATGTAAAAGCGTTTCATAATTTTGTATTTCCATGCTTGTTGTTTGTCCGAATGGAAGATTCGTTATGAGTTCTTGTATTTTGCTCCTGATTCTTTGAGCGATTATTTCATAGACGGTTAAGATTGATTTTCTTGTATCAGAAACGAATGTCTGATAATTAAGATCAGTTCCCCATTCATCCTGCAATGTTATACATGCAGTCAAGAGAGCGTCTAATTTAGTGAATGGTCTTTTATCTTTAAACTCTTGTGAGGAAAAATAATCACTTACAAGTTGATCAGTGTTTATTTGAATCCATTTGTTGGTATTTTGTAGTTCTGCCACGGCTTCCGTTTTTCCTTTTTGAAATTCGGTTATCAGTGTTGTGGATTTTTGATTTACATCATCATCAGTGATTGTTTTCAGCTCTGCGGCTTCAAGTGATCCAACAATCGTTAAACATGCTAAGAAAAAAAGGCTTCTTATGAAACAATTCATAAAAGTTCTCCCCCTGAAAGAGTTTGTGTTATGTGAGTTCCTAGATTTAGTATAGCGAAACCAGTTAAACATTTTCAATTATAAATTAATAATGTTGCTGATTTTTAAAAACTATGAAAAAGCTTGAAAAATACATGTTTGGTGAATCTGGAGAAAAATCTTACAAAAATCTTGCCTTTTAAGAGGCTGAAGCTTAAAAATGATACAAAGTTGATGGGTTTTGTAGTGAGGTTTTTGTTCTATGAAAAAACGTTTTCTTCCTCAATATGTCCTTGTGCTCATTCCAGTATTGGTTATCATTGCCGCTTTTATTGCCTACGAAGTGTTTCGTTATGGTTTTGTTACCGGCTTGCTTATTGTTCTGTTGACGTGGACGTGCTACATCCTGTGTGTGCCAGCCGCTCATGGAAGGATTATGGTTGGGGCGTTGCTGCGTATGGTGACCAAACAATCCTGGTTCATAGAACCATATTTTTGGGGAACAGCCGTTTTTATCAATGCTGTGACATTGGTATTTGCTAGTGACGTTTATCTATTAACCATACCAACGCACGTATTGTTGCGTATTTTTGTTACACCGGAGTATTGGATTATTTTGATCATTGCTGCCATCGGGGTGTGGTATCGAACTCTTATTGGCCATAAGCGCTATGCTGCTTACGAATCAATTCATACACTCATTCGTCACGCCATTCTGGTTATTGGGCTTGGAGTACTGTTGTACCTGACGTACCCAGAAATGGTGATCATGCTTAATACAACAGCAACTGGCTAACAAAGATCAAAATGGTTGCCTGTTGTACACGCTCTTGGGTACCATACATTATCAAAGTAAACAGTTTTTTTGAGAAAGGGGATTTTTATGATGCATCTCGTTGTTCTTATTGTGGCTGCGATACTGTGTAGTGCACCACCACTGGATGCCGTGACCGGCAAAACATTTTTCAAACCACGCGATATAACGCAAGACCTAGTTCTACAACATGCATATACCAGAAACAAAATTGACAATATGCAAACGGCCTGTGGTTTTACTATCAATGCAAATGTTTTTTATGAGGAATCAACCAATTCTGGTGATCTTGCTCGGTATTTTTCTATCGATAACAAACGAGAGTTGCTTGTCAGAGGATTAGATGCTCCTGACCAAGCCCAGAAAGATATTTCTGCTGAATGGCTTGATATAGCATCCAATTCTGACCCACTTGATCCTTACCCTGGTCGTGATCCTGGTGCACTACCACCGGTATTATACAATTTTGGTTCTACTATAAAGCTTGAACCAGAATATAAACAATTTGGGGCAACCATACTTCTTTATAAAAACTTTTTAAAACATTTCTATATATCAGTTTATTTTCCGTTTACGCAGGTTGAGACCAATCTAAAATTACAAGAGTACAACCAGCAGAACGAAAGAATTCCTGTTGCAGGCGTCGTTTTTGATCATTTATATACGATTCACAATACCCATGAAGCTTTCAATAATCCATTGATGAAGTATGGCAAAATGAGTAATCAGTGGCAAAAGCTTGCAGGACTTGCAGATATTAAGGCACAAGTTGGTTTTAAGACAGGACGCAATTGGTATTTTGTTAATGTTTATGCCGATGCTATTTTGCCAACAGGGTATAAGCCAAAGGCACAGTATGTTTTTGAACCAATGATTGGTAATGGACGACATCTTGGTTTGGGGTGTGGGCTTGATGTTGATTTCAAGATTCTTAAAAAAATGAAGTTCATCAACACCTTTGAATATCAGTATCTTTTTGAGAGTTCAGAGAAACGATCGTTTGATTTACAGTCCAATGGCCAGTGGAGTAGATATATGGGGGCGCACAATAATATAATTACTGACCGTCCTATTCCTCTTATAAATTACTTGACTAAGGACCTTGAAATTACTCCTAGGTCATCGTTTAATTGGTTAACGGCACTTAACTTTTCCGTCAATACATTCAACATCGAAATAGGTTATAACTTGTATGTGAGGGCTCAAGAAAAAGCTCACTTAAAGAATGGGTGGGACGAACGCGTTGCTATTGCACTTATGGGGGATGATTTGGTTCTTGTTAATGGAAATGTTGCGCCTGACGATAGTAGCAAGACAATTCATTCCAACATTAATGATGGTAGTGCCGCGCCGGTGCCTTTTGATGATACTACTGTGATTAAGGCGAGCAATTTAAATATTTCTTCGGCACAACATCCATCATTATGTACCAACAAATTTTATGCAACGGTAGGTTCAGCTTTTACCTGGAAGAACGTTTTAGGGACTGCTCAGGCTGGCGCTGCTTATGAAAACGCGTCAAGCAATAAGGCTTTATCAATGTGGCAATGTTGGGGTGGCGTCAGTTTAAATGTATAAATGATGGGTGACAGATGATTCATTTAAAGATATCTCAAATTATTATAATGTTTGCATTTTGTGGATCTTATATTTACGGGATGGATTATGAAGCTAAAGCGCAAAAGGCTATGGTAGATATTTCTGCTGATGACAAGTCAAAATTATTATCTCCAAAGACTGGTCGTGCCTTTTTTAATCTACATGCAAAACAATGGAAACTTTCGCCGACTCCGCAGGAGTATAACGCTTTGCTTAAAGAACTTGAAAAAGAGAGAGGCATTGCCCTTGCTCCTGCTGCCGCGCAACAGAAGATTGTACAATTAGAAAAAGAGAAACAAAAATTGCAGGTAAAACTGACAGAAGCGTTGCAAAAGAAGGCTAATGATATTGCGGGTATTGCCACCGCCTTGGATACTGCGGTGGATCATGGCTTGGCCGGCTTAACTGATGGTTTGAGTGACGTTGCATCTTTTATTTCTGGAAATAAAATTCAAGATATAAAATCTGTGGAAGATCTGTTTGATGTGGTTGATAAGATTGAAAGGATGATTAAAAAACTTGAAGACATAAAGCAAAAAGCTCTAGGGAGTATTGCTGATGTATGGAAACGAGGGATATGGGAACAACTGGAAACGGTATCTGATGATTGGACCAAGGATGATGTTGCTGCTGCTCAAGCGCTTGTTCAACAGCAAATTCAGGCTTCCGGAAAAACAGAAGAAGAATATTATCGTGCACAGTTGAATACCTATTTGGATTTTACAGGCGTTGAGTGGGCTGAAATTTGGGCGTCTGAGACGGAAAATAAAATCATAAGTCAAGTTGTAGGTTCCAAGGTTACTCCGAAAACACTTGGAGAGATTCGTCGTGGCGAAGATGGTGAAAAGAAGATAAGAAGTATTATTGCGCGAGCTTCCGGAAGCGTTTTCGTGACAAGTATAAAAAACACAATTAAAACAAGTCGTCCTGCTTATAAAGCATCGGTTGAGGGAAAAATCAACGGTGGGCAACCAATTAATAATGAAATAAAAGAAGTTAATGCAAATACGCTGGATATTCTTTTGGATTTAATGATAGAGAATGAGGTTGAAGCTGAGAACTGGGTGACATTGTATGATCGTATTATTGGGGCTGTTGATCGTTATCCCTGGATGGGGTATCTGTTCAAAGATACATCGGTGTTTCAGCATATTATGGACCATACTGAGCCAAGAGATCTATCTAATTCTTTAAAGACGCTTATTTTGAATTTAGGAAAGTTGAATAGAAAATTAAGTGGGCAGGCTGGGCCAGAAACAAAAAAGATACTTGCTGAAATAGCACAAATACACATATTTATTGAACAATTGGTGCAAAAAAAAGAGGTACTTGTTCCTGAAGAAACAATGAAAGAGATTGTTGGTTCAGATGAATGGAAAAATATGCAGGATCGTGTTCAATCAAAAGACCGTAGTTTTTGTGTGCAAACATTGATAGTCAAAATGGATGATGGCTCTAAAAAACCACTATCTGAGGTTATTGGACAAATTCAGCCAAAAGAAGAAGTTACAAAATTTGGATATCAAAAGTATACACCAACAAAAACAGCACTAAAAAAGGTACCAGCAACCTTGTCCTCGTCTTCGTCATCATCAACAACAAGTGGCACACCACCCCCACCACCGCCGCCTCCACCTTCAGTTGGTGCTTCGTCTTCAACTGCAACAAAGACACCAGCCAATCTCGTGAATAAAGGTGTTGATAATTTACTAATTTCAGACGACCTGAAAACGAAGTTAAAAGAAAAATACAAAGATAAGCCTCTCATTTTTTCTATTGATGTAAGAAGTTTTAAAGACAAAACAAAAGAAGAACAAGAACAAAGAGCAAAAGAGATACTTGGGATTGATTAAAAATAATCGTTAAACATGTTAAGAGGCGCGGAATCAAAAAAACCGCGCCTCTTTTTCTTTAGCCCTTTTTCCTCTACCAATCTTTTTAAAATTAATGTATAACATATCTATTCAATTTGGATGATGCGATTTTGAACAATATTTCTCTTGGAATTTTAATGACAAAGGCTGGCCATGTTGGAAATTCCGTTGTCAGGAATTAAAAAGATTGAAGAGATTGCAAAAAGTAGTGATGAATACATTTCGTTGTCACAGGGTTCTGTTAAGATCGGCGGTATTCCGCAGCAAATCAAAGATCATATTCAGACGTTATTAAAGACGGATAAAACTGATTATTACGAAAGCTGTTGGGGGCTTAAGGTATTGCGTGAAAAGTTGGCAACCGTGTTGTCAGCAACATATGGGGCCTCTATCACAGTCAATCAAATCTTGCCCACCCATGGCTGCATTGGTGGTTTATCACTGCTTTATTTATCGATTCTGAATCCAGGAGATGAGGTTCTTATCCCTGAGCCAACCTATCCGGCGTACAATATTTTGACGGCTGCATCGCGTAGCGTTCCGGTCTTTGTTCCTATGAAACAGCATGATAATACTGGCCGTACTACCTTTGAGCTTGATATGGCTGCTATAAAAGCAGCAACGACTAAAAAGACAAAAATTATTATTTTAGCCAACCCTGGTAATCCAACCGGCATGGTGGTGCCTTTGGCTACCATTCGCCAGTTGCTGTCGTGGTGTGAACAGCATGGCATCTATTTAATTATTGACGAAGCATATCGTGATTATGCGTTTACGTCTGAGTATCAAACTGCACTTCCACTCATCAATCAAAGTGAATGGCTTATTGTAGCGAGTACGTTTTCTAAAAACATGGCGATGAGTGGCTGGCGTATTGGCTACTTGGTGATGCCTGAGCGTGTTAACAAAGCGCTGGCCGGTATGCAAGATGCCTTGCTCAATTGTCTCAATAATACCGCTCAATATGCAGCGCTCTATGCACTCGATCACCCTGAATTTACGCAACAATTTCATGCAATGATTAAAAACAATAGGGATATGACATTGCGTTTGTTGCACCCATTGATTGCGAACAACATTGTACGCGTTGCTGAACCACAAGGAAGCTTGTTTGCTTTTCTCAAGACTGATCAGGAAGATGCAACCGATTTGTGCATGAGCATTTTGCACAAGGCTAAAGTATCCATGGTTCCTGGTAGTTCGTTTGGACCATCAGGCAAACCATTTTTGCGCTTGTGTTATGCGCGTGATAAGGCATATTTAGAAGAAGGTATTAATCGTATCGTCAAATTTTTTATGTGAGCGACCATGTACAAAAAACGAGAGCATGTTCATTTTATGGGGATTGGCGGCATTGGGATGAGTGGTATTGCCGAGATTCTAAAGTTGCGTGGCTATACTGTTTCCGGCTGCGATTTGGGCAGCAATACTAAAACCATCCAACATTTGCAATCAATTGGATGCACCGTGTATTTTGGACACAATGTGTCCCACATTCATGATGCTGATGTGCTTGTGTATTCTTCTGCCGTTAAGCAAACTGACCCAGAAATTCAAGCAGCGCTTGAAAAGGGTATTCCGGTTATTCCTCGTGCGCTCATGCTTGCTGAGCTCATGCGTACCAAGTACAGTGTTGCTGTTTCCGGTGCTCATGGCAAAACAACAACAACATCGCTTATTTCACATATTATGATTGAAGCCGGGCGTCAGCCAACCGTTATTGTCGGTGGGGTGCTTAAAAACATAGCCAACAACGCTCAGATGGGTGGCGGTGAAATGCTTATTGCTGAAGCAGATGAAAGCGATCGTTCATTGCTGTATTTAGCACCTACAATGGCTGTGGTTACCAATATCGATGCTGAACACTTGGATACCTACAAAGATTTAGATGACATTAAGACAACCTTTAAAAACTTTTTAGCACGACTGCCGTTTTATGGCCGAGCATTTGTTTGTATTGATGATGAGCCGATTCGTTCTATTCTCCCTTTGGCTCACGTGTATACCGTTAAGTATGGTTTCAGCGCTGATGCTGATGTAATGGGTGATAATGTTGAGCTGGGAATAAGTTCATCAAGCTTTGATGTATATGTTAATACCGTGCTTCCTGGTTCGCACCAGAAAGAAAAGAAATTATTGGGGCATATTACCCTCAATATTCCGGGACGGCACAATGTGCTCAATTCTTTAGCTGCCATTGGTTTATGTCTTGAATTTGAAGTTCCTTTTGCTGATATTGCTGCTGCACTAGAAACATTTAAAGGGGTTGAACGTCGCTTTGAATACAAAGGGATGTTTAAAGGAGCTGATGTTTTTGATGATTATGGACATCATCCTACCGAAATTAAAACGATTCTGTTGGTGGCTCAGCGAAGGGCAAAAAAGCGTCTCCATGTCGTGTTTCAGCCTCATCGGTTCACTCGAACTGAAAAGTTATGGCAGGAGTTCATTGAAGTGTTTGCCAGTTCTCAAGGGCAAGCGTACAACATTGATACGCTCTATATCACCGATATTTATCCTGCCAGCGAAGCGCCTATTCCAGGCATAACCTCAGATCGGCTTGTGCAAGCGATCAAAGCGCATAAGCCATCAATGCAGGTCAAATATACCCCAACGTATAACGATGTTATGCAAGAATTGCCAGCGATTATGGCAGAGGGGGATTTGTTGCTCACCATTGGCGCCGGTAAGGTGAATCAAGTGGGTGAAGCGTTGGTGGCTGAAAATCAATAATCCAATTGACAAAACCCCAAAGATCCGTAATTCTTTCCACTCGAGTGAGTAAGTGTAAAGCATCTTCTGTCCTTGTTTTTACAAAGGGTAATTTATGGACAACTTCATCAGGAAAAGTACCGTTGGCATTGTGTTAGCGGGCTTAGTCGGTAGTATTTGTGCTGCGCCAACCGAACCAATGACGCGGTTGGAAAAGTCTTTGGTACCAAAATATGCACCAGGAACCAAGCGTCCATTTACGTTCAAACGAGGTGATGCAACGTTAACTATTGGTGGTCGTCTAAAAGTTGAAAACATGTTTAAAGACAACTGCTATATGCTTAATAAGAATATTCCTGATGAAAATGATTTTTTCAAAGAACTCATTGATCTGAATTTTGATGCTGATTTTGGGCAAATAAAATATGGCCACAAGGCGGCAGAATTTTATATTGACCTTCGTCATAAAAGTGTGTGGGGATATGCATTAACTTTTGCTGATAAAGATTCTGGTCCTATTGGCCCAAGTAACCTTACTCTTAATAAAAAAATTGATACTGTTTTTGGAGCACACTCCCATACATCTGGCAAAACATTAATTTATTTTAAAGATGCATGGTTGCAGTTTTCGCTTAATGCTGCCTTTGGTTCCAAAGACACTGATTATTTACAGATGCTCAAATTAGGATGGTTTCCTTTTGGGCTTGGTCGTGAAATAGCATTAGGCGGTTTCTATGGATACAACAAAGAGTTGCTTGGGTTGTTTAGTTATTCTGATGATAAATCGGCTCCTGGTATTGATCTCAATGGTGTCATCATCAAGGATCGTTTGTCCTATGACTTGTATTATTCACGATTTGAAGAACATGGAAAGACTTTGTGGGATACATTAACGTTGGACAAGCGTTATGTTGTTGGACGTAGCGCAACTCCATGGCGTGGCGTTGCAAAAGACGATGATTTGTTTGCAGCACGGTTGAAGTGGAAGGCGCTGAAAGATTCATGGATTGGTAATCTTGAGTTTGAGCCATTTGTTTTTTATAATGCTGCCTCAGATCAAAAAGTTGAATTTCCACCTGATGCAAAATCACAATGGGGTTCATATGGTTTAGGGTTTGAGTATGAGTTTAAGAATTTTGAATTTGGTGCTGAAGCAGCTTTCAACTATGGCAAACAAAAGATGTACAATATTGATCGCAACCGTCCCAATATTAATAATAGAGATGGTTCTTTAGTGGAAATATACACTAAAATTCTTGATGGTGATCCTGCATTAGCTACATCAAAACCAGTTTTACTCACTCCAGCAGCAAAAGCAGCTGCAAATCTACCTATTATAGGTGATGGAACAAGCCAAAATGGTAAGCAGATCACAGGTACTACATATTACAATGCTACGGACCGTTTCCGCCCTGCCTATGATAATAGACTTGATGGCTGGATGACTGTTGTCGATGGTGCTTATAACTTTCAAGATTGGAATTTGAAGGTAGCGTTTGCTTATGGCTATGCATCTGGTGATTTTAATCCTCATGACGAAGAAAAAAATAAAACATATCACGGTTTTGTTGGGCTTCATGAATTGTATAGTGGAAAACGAGTCAAGAGTATTTTGATTCTTGACGAACGTTCATTGCGAAGACCTGTTATGGCTGCGCCAGGATGGCAGGTAACTGAATCAGACGATGATATGTTTTTTAGTGATCTTCAGCTTGCTGGTATCGGCTTAACCTGGACGCCAAAGACTTTTATTAGAGATTTAAGTATTAATCCAAATATTGTTGCATTTTGGAAGGCCAAAGAGGTTAATAAATTTGTTCCTGTTAATGATCCTAGAGATGCTTTTTATCCTGGATATGTTGATCCTGTGAATAAAGCACGTTCATACATGGGAACAGAAGTAAACCTTTTATTACAATGTTCGGTTATTAAGGATCTTAAGTTTTACGCTAACATCTGTGCATTTTTCCCTGGTGGATTCTTTAGCGATGTTAAAGGGGTTCCATTGAAGGGTGATTTCTTTGAACTGATTCCTCAAACAGTTAGAGATACCGATCCTTCAATGTTTAGATTGAGCAACGATCCAGCATATCTGGTCAATGTCTTGTTTGATTTTAAGTTCTAATCAATATTTATTTGATTAGAAAACATGAGTTTTTTAAACCCGGCTGAATCCAGCCGGGTTTTTAA
>CAYUQI010000009.1:46820-47902 GCA_964446935.1 uncultured Pseudomonadota bacterium | reverse complement strand
AGCGACGAGCCCTTAAGATATAATTTTGATTCGTCAGAAACCATAGCTATAAGATTTTTCTCCGCAATCGGAGGATCATAACTAAACATTGCTGAATTAAGCTTGAAATATGAACAATGATTAATCGTACTTACCTGACGGCTCTTGTAGGAAAAAATATAATCGCCTTTAACTTCCCAAAAATAATTGGCAGCAAAAGAACCCTTTTCAAAATTGAAATCTCCATAAAGCTTTGAAATCACATTGTCAAAATCAATATGACCAGCATCATCAAGGCAGTGTATATTACTACCAGCCAACCCACCAAGCCGCATATTCCTTAATGTTAACGTAGAACCACGCTCAACAACAATATTACCGGTCGGCATCAGAAATAATATGTTCCCACCACCGTCAATGGTGCAATCGCCACTAAACGTCCATGTACTTGTCAAATAAATAATAGATTTAAAGTAAAGACCTGCATCAACGCCATCCCAATAAATAGTACTGGTCCAATTCAAATCATTAGTTCCTAATATCAAATCATTACCACTCATATGGACAGTACCACTTTTCAACAGCATGTTATCGTGGCCTAATTCTAAATCATTGTCTAGATACAATGAGCCACCATTAAGTGTAATATCATTCAAAACCTGCCCATCTAAATTAAAACTCAGCGTTGCAGTCGGTCCAGATAAAATAATTCCACCTGTTAAATTTCCGTTGCCACGAATGATGTTTCCATCATTGGCAACAAGCAAATAAAGTGGATACGTTCCTTCTTGCATAAACAGTTCATCGTTTCCACTCAACAAAGAAGTATATGTATTGTATCTGCTGCCACTGATCATAAATTTCACAAATGGAAGATCAAACTTACAATTGTCATATAATACCTGGGCATTATTTTCTATCGTCAACGGGGACAATGGATCAACCTTAATTGTAACATCTTTGTATAACATATCTTTTTTGATGTGCATGGTATTGGCCGCTTCTCGCACAACCTTGGCCGCAACAGATTTTGATTCAACCCCATCATTGGTTGTATTCCAATATGTTAAATGGCCACTTTTAAAAACAACATACGATGCTGC
>CAYUQI010000009.1:44007-46720 GCA_964446935.1 uncultured Pseudomonadota bacterium | reverse complement strand
GTCTGATTGGACTCGTAATAAAAAGTGCTTGAACCGGTAAAATCAACTTGGTTACAACACTCCATCGAGCCGACAGAAAACGTATAGCTGTCAGACATGATACACAAAGCATCGTCAAATATTATCTTTCCGGTCGTATCTAAACAACGTATATTGCTGTTTTTTAAGCCCACTAATTTTGCATTTTTTACCCAAAGAGAAGAATGCGGCCCTATTATTATATTTGCACCAGGCAATAAATTAATTCTTCTACTATTTCCAAAGAATGAGCAGTCACCATCAAATCGCAATGTTCCAGAAAGCGTTAGATCTGTATTTGTCTCCATTTTTATGTCAGTCATGTGCCCTGTGTAATGTGAATCTTCAAAACACGTAAGATTTGCACCATACTCCAAAGCATTATGATTCCCATAAATACGGCCAAATGATTCATAAACAGCCGAACCGGTAAACCGCAAATCAGAATTTAAATATAACGTTCCACCATTTAAATGAACCCTGCCAGACACAGGAAATATTGAAGAGAAGGTACACGTTGTTAATGAATCTTCAAGCCCAAAACCATTTTTAAACAAACCAAAACTAAGCATGTTGTTGTCTGTATCTGCTGATGGAAAAACAAAATAGGGCTCAACGGAAACAATTGTATCTGAACCTTTATTAACGGCCAAAGCAGAAAAAAAGTATAGCGCAGGCAAAATAGCCCATTGAATAATAGAAACTACTCTCACTCCAATACCCTTTTAAGAACTTAAATCCTCAATCACTTTTAAAATTTATGGTACCATATTTCATACGAGAAGCAAGGGCACAAAGTCAACAAACTATTTTTCCTGTTGCGAAATTTATACAAACACTATCAGAAGAATCGGGCTATAGAATGTTTTCACTGTTTCTAACTATCAGTCTCACGCTATCAGTTGTCGCTATCCTTTGGAGGTGGTTGAGTAACCCTACATATCATCCAGGGGAAAAAACAGCTGCTCCTTCACCAACGATGAATGAAAACAAACAACATATTTTACTTGTCTGCTTGTCCGGCAAATGGTTTGGTGGTGGAGAAACTCACCTTGTTACCTTGTATAAAATGCTTCTGTCTCACGGCTATCATGCAACAATCCTTGTTGAACATGGCTCACAATTACAAAGACACCTCGAAGATGTAGCGCTTCCTTTTTATACAACACTCGCAAAATATTTTGCGAAAAATTTTCGCCCTCTCTATCATCGTGTTTTTATTAAATGTTTACGCATTATCTGTACCAAAGAACGCATCAATATTATCCATTGCAACACCACCATAGAGCTTGCTGATGCTGTAAAAACAGCCAAACAGCTTTCCATTAACATTATTTATACCCGCCATGTCGTAGAAACATTTCTTACAAAAAAAATGCGCGGGGTCTCCGCGGTCATTGCCGTCAGCCCTGCTGTAACCTCATACATTGAATCAGAAAATCAATGTAATAATCTCGGTATTCCCATTATTCGTTACATCCCACCCTTTTTTAACGCAGAGAAATTTCTTGCTTTTTCAACTCAACAGACACGGGACGATTTCTTTAAGAAAAACTTTACCATCAATCTCCATGGCCTTCCTGTTATTTGTACCATAGCAAATTTTTATCAATCTCAAACCCATAAAACACATCATCTTGTTTTTTATGCTCTTAGCAAGCTTATCCATCGTCATCACAAACAAGCACATCTAATGCTCGCCGGCAACTATGACGTCATTGATCCTTACATTAATCTTGCAAAACAATTAGCCATTGAACCTTATATACATTTTCTTGGATTTACGCGCGTCATTCCTGCCCTACTCTATCATTCAGATTTTCACGTTTTGCCAAGCAGTCAAGAAGCCTTTGGGCTGGTACATGTTGAAGCTGCAATCATGAAAAAGCCTTCTATTGGAGCCACCAATACAGGAGCTGAAACGATCATTCACCACGAAAAAACAGGACTTTTATTCAAGAATAACGATTCAAATGATCTTGCATATCAAATGGAACGATTAATTGAAAACCCATCATGGGGCAAAGAACTTGGTCAGAATGCTTACCAGCGTATGGTACAAAACTTTGTTCCGGAAATTACGTTTGCTCGTCATGTAACGCTGTATCAAGAGATTGCATCACACGCTCAACAGAAATATTTTTAACCCAGTCTTTGCGATTCTGCGCAAAAATAACGGTATTTTTCTGTTCTTTATCAATCGGCATCCACTCTGGATTCTTTGTGCGCATAAGCACAACGACAGGTACATTGACAGCAGTTGCCAAATGTATGGTAGACGTTTCAACAGAAATAATTTTATCGCAGAGACTCATCATCGCCGGTAATTGAAAAAAATTATGTTCAGCACTAAAGACATAGGTGTCATTTATTGATTGTCGTTCAAAATATTTTTTGGTTGATGCAAACCTATGCGGATCAGCATTAATAACAAAACTCACATCCCCCCAGGCATCCTTGTGTTTAATAATCCGAATAAGCTGCGCAACATTCTTTAATGGCCACGTTCTTTTTTTATCTTTGGCAAATGCATTAATAAAAATAACCGTACCAAACTTTTTACTTTTTTTATCAATACCCCACTTAAGAAAACGAAGCTTGGCATAGGTAACCCACTTATTTGGAATAGCAACAAACGGATGTTTATCTGCAATTTCAATACCAAATAACGCAGTAAACCAATCCGCATCAATGT
>CAYUQI010000009.1:38629-43907 GCA_964446935.1 uncultured Pseudomonadota bacterium | reverse complement strand
AGCCAATCATATAATGCATAATTCTTGAGGTATTTCCAACGCCAAAAGCATCGCGTTCTACGAAGTTCATCAACCCAAACATGAATTTTGATATGAGGATATTGCTCGGCAAAAGCTTTAAAGCAATTTTGATAATAGGCAAAATCACCAATTGCCAAATGAGCAACGAACAAAATTTTGTCGGCTTTTTGTAAGAGTTCTGACGGTACAAGCTGTTGTTTCATAGCTACACAATATTTTGAATCTGTTCACGAGCCTTTTCTAGTTCTACTTTGATATCAATACAAATAGCACTGATTTGATACGCAGGACACTTTGCCATCATTGTATTCGATTCACGTAAAAGCTCTTGCAAGATAAAATCGAGACGTTTACCTTTTTCAATACCAGAGGCCTTCAATACAACAGGGATACTTTCAAGGTGACTTTTAAAACGAATAATTTCTTCATGAATATCGATTTTTTTGAGAGTAGCCTGCAATTCTTCAATTTGCTGGCTTGGTTGCTCAGGATGAGGATTGGCAGCCAATGCTTGACGCAACGTTTCTTTATGTTGCTCAATAACCTGATTAAAAATTTTCTCAATCTCTTTTATTTTATCACCACAGAGTTTAAAAATTTTCTCAAAGTCCTTTTCTAATCGATTGCCCTCTTGCATACGAACACGCATTACAGCTTCAGCTGATTTTGCAACCAAACCTTGCAATATCTCTGCAAGTTTTTGGTCAAGTTCTCCTTGCTGTGCAACCAAAGCATTTGGTAACCGAATAACATCTTGAATAGTAAGTGTCCCACTAAATTTGTATTTTTCTTGAATAACTTTAACTGCACTTACATATTGATCGATAGTCTTAAATGATGGAACAATAAGCTCCAATCCCCCTTGCTTTTCATCAAACCGTACATTTATATATATTCTGCCACGGATCAATTTTTCTTGTAACACATTGGTAAAAGGAACTTCCAAAGAACTTAAACATGAAGGCAACTTTGCAACAACCTCAAAAAATCTGCTGTTCAACGTCTTGAGCTCAATAACAATGGTCGTAGGCCCTATACCGGGCACATCAACCTGTTCACTCAAACTGCTAAACCCTGTCATACTTACCAGCACAACGATCCTTTCTATCAATCACCTAAATTGGCATAGACGTTTTGAACATCATCATGATCATCAAGCGCCTCAAGAAACTTATAAACACTCTCTTCTTTGCTTTTGTCACCAAGTGAAACAGGACTTTTTGCAACCCACTCAAGCTGAGCTGATTCAACCTTTAAACCAAGCTTTTCTACTGCTTTTTTGATTGCATCCAAATCTTGTTTCTTGCATGTTACTGAAAAAATTCCGTCATCCAAGCGTACATCATCAATATTATAATCAAGTAACTTTTCAATAAGTTCATCTTCAGTCATGGAACCTGTGGCACGAATAACCCCCTTATGGTCAAACATCCACCCAACAGCACCAGATTCTGCTAATGCACCACCTTGCTTGGTAAAAATATGACGCAAATCTGACACAGTACGATTTTTATTGTCGCTCAATGTTTCAATCATCACAGCAACTCCGTGCGGCCCATATCCTTCGTATACCGAAGATTCAAAAGCAGCACCGCCCCCAAGTTCGCCGGTCCCCTTTTTAATAGCACGAGCTACGTTGTCACTTGGCATATTGGCAGATTTCGCCTTTTCAAGGATAAGGCGCAACTTGGAATTACCATTCGGATCTCCACCACCTTCACGTGCTGCTACTGTAATTTCACGGATAAGTTTGGTAAAAACCTTACCGCGCTTGGAATCTTCTTTAGCTTTTTTGTGTTTTATCGTTGCCCACTTAGAATGACCAGACATTGGGTATCTCCTGCTGGTTATTGATTCATAGTTTTTGTACTACGCCCCATCAATGCTTGAAATTCATTGAGATGGGTTATCATAATCTACCCAGTTTTAATAAACTTGTCGACGACTAGCTATCGACACTAATAATAGTAAGGAAAAGCAGTTACCAAGAGATTAACAATTTATCATAAATTCATTCAAAAATTTGCGTTTTTACCGCCCCCCGGCTACCTTGGCTTGAGTATTGAATGTAGTCTTATTAAGGAGACCGTGATGAAAGCAAAAACAAATAAGCCACGATCATTAGTAGTGTGGTTGGCAAGCCTGATTGTCATATCCCAAGGTTATGCCACTCAGGCAACCAATAAACACGTCAAAAAGATACTACCCAAAAAAATACTCACTCAGAAAAACGACCGTAGTTTCCCTTGGTGGTCTAAACCAGAAGCATCATTTTCAATTCAAGCTCGCCAAGACAATGATATATGCTCCAAAGAAATAAGTACCTTTAATGCCAGAATTCCACGGATTGTTTCATCAATGCAAAAATTTACAGGGAAACTTTTGGAAATTGAAAATATCCCATCAATTGGTATTGCATGCAGCGGCGGCAGCTTTCGTGCTGCAATAGCAACGCTTGGTTTGCTCAGAGGATTACAAGCAATAGGATTACTGGACGCCGTCGCCTATTTGGCATCACTTTCTGGCTCAACATGGACAGCTGCAGCATGGCTCACCCATGACAATAACCTCAACGACCTTACAACATTTCTACGAAATAAACTTCAAGGAGGATTGAGCATTTCAAATGTAGACGAAGATGCGATCTTCGATGCCGTTTTTGATAAATTTAAGCAAACCTATTCATTTTCTGCCAATGACATCTGGGGCGGACTTATTGCTGATGTTTTTTTACGAACTGATACACTTGACGCCCAGACGGTCAAACTTTCCAATCTTCAAGATAAAGTTCTTTCTGGCGACTACCCATTACCATTGTTCACTGCTGTGATTGGCGAAACCAATCCTGACTATCAATGGGCCGAATTTTCACCATTCGAAGCCGGAAGCACATATCTAAGCGCCTGGATTCCATCGACAGCGTTTGGTAAAAAATTCACCAATGGTGCAAGCTCTGACAAAAGCCCAGAAGAAACGCTCAGCTTTCTTATGGGACTGTGGGGATCCGCCTATGCCGCAAATTTTCTTGATATCATTCAAGCAATTAAAGAAACCGTTGAAACTGAGTATGAATTCTCACTTCCAACATCATGCTTTTCATGGATCACCTGGGGAAATGATATACGCATCTCACCACCAGAAGTTTACAACTTCGCTTATAAAATACCAAACAGTCCCCTAGCCAATGAACAAAATCTTACCTTTATTGATGGCGGTTTTGCGTTTAATTTTCCATTCCCACCACTATTGCGACGTAATGTTGAATTGTACATTGTATGCGATGCCACTGAAGATGGGCATTCAGAAATAGGTAATGACATGCGAGAAGTTGAAGCATATGCTAAAAAGAATAACTACCCATTCCCTCCGATTGACTATAAAAAATTAACGCAACAAAAACTCAGTGTACACACCGATGAAAATAACCCACAGGCTCCCATCATTATTGTTGTACCTAATTTCGAAAAATTCTCATCGCTCAAATTTAGTTATACTGCCCAAGAATTTGACAAAGTAATGGATGGCATTGAAAATGCTATTGTTGCTAATGCTGAAACAATTAAACATGCAGTTATGCAAGCAATTAATAATAAACAGACACGTGGTAAAATAATGGCGGAAAATAAACAAAAGGGTAAAACAGCGAGGGCGTAAGGGAACTGTCAGGTGTCAGTTTTCAATTAATCCCGTTCGTGGTGAGGAGCAATACGCAGTATTGCGTCTCGAATCATGAACACCGTATAACAAATTTTTATTAGCTATAACAGATTAATAAAATTTTTTTAATGAGTTCATGGTTCGAGACACTCGGCCTACAGCCTCGTTCCTCACCACGAACGGATACTTTACCGAATGCCCTTTAAAAACAGGAACTTTCATGAAACTCTTCAAACAACTACTCTTCTTAGGCTTTTTGTCATCCGTAACTATCCCCCTCTTTATCCCATCAGCACACCCCATGTGCAGCCCCTTTGATGAAGATTGGGAGGTAATGGCACCAGACTCTTCAGCTGGCTCCTGGTACGTTTCCACATCAAACACACTCTGCACAGCCGAAAAGGAAGCCTTAAGCAATCGCTTTATCAAAAACAATAAGGCTTTATCTGCATTATATGGCGAATCACTATCCCAAATTCCATTCATTGGCATCGCTTGTAGCGGTGGAAGCAATCGAGCAGCCATAGCAACACTTGCTCTTTTACAAGCATTTGAATTAATGCGGCTTGATGATGAAGGGAAATATAGTCTTCTTGATGCAATAACTTATATTGCAACACTTTCTGGTTCGACATGGAGCACCGCATCATGGTTTTATCATGATGTTGGACTTGCTGATCTAGGGGTCTTTCTTCGAAAACAACTCAACAATCCAGCCATCAGTGACATTCCCGTCAAAGAGATCAAAGAACAATTGGAATATAAGCATAAACAAGGCAGAGAAATCGGTATCAACGACATTTGGGCAAGTATTGTTGGCTTGGTGTATTTAGGAAAAGACAACATCTTAAAAGCTAAGCTCCAGGATTTATATTCACGCGCTCACGATGGCTCTCATCCTATTCCTCTTTTTTCAGCCATTCATGGTGAAACAGATCCTTACAAATGGGCAGAGTTTTCGCCTTTTGCCATTGGTAGCTGTTATTTGAGTGGATGGATTGTTCCTGAAGCTTTTGGTAAATATTTCAACAACGGCATAAGCAATGACGCTTACTCTGGCGAAACACTTGCATATCTTATGGGATTATGGGGAGCGTTTTATGCCGAAAACGCGTATGACCTTATTAATGCCTTACGTGAATTCATAGAAGAAGAATTTAAATTTCCAATTCCTATTCCCTTTACCTGGATATGGAAATGGTTTTGGAGTAAGCGAATATCGCCACCTGAGGTGTATAGTTGGGTTTACCAACTATCAGGGCATCCTCTCAATAAGGATAAATACCTTAGCTTCACTGACGGCGGCAATGCTATCAACGTTGCAGTAGATCCAATATTCAGACGAGCACTTCCTATTATTTTTGTATGTGATGCTTCAGGAGATTGTCGCAATCCCCTCACCAATCCAATGAGAGATGTTTATAAATACGCACAGCAGGCCGGCAAGCCTATGCCACCAATTGATTATAATGACCTTACGACAAAGACGCTTTCAATCCTGTATGATGAACACAACTCATCCGTTCCCACCATCATTTACATACCAAACTTAGTATCGCTTTCATCAACTGATTTTCATGTACCACCAGAAACATTTGAT